>JBBANL010000010.1:0-74030 GCA_040401975.1 Ilumatobacteraceae bacterium
TGTGAATTCATTGTCGTCTCTTTCTCTGGTGCAGACAACAGAACAGCGGCGACGCAAAAAGAACAACACCGAGGTCTTCGCATCACTTCACGAAGAATGATCGGTGCTCGGTTCCCATGGCTCGATGTCACTCATGAGTGTCGGGACATTTCTACTCATTCACTCTCGACGCGAACTTGTGTACCTTGTCCAACCATGCACGTTTCTGTTGACGATGCAGTGATCGCAGAGTTCCCAGACTTGATTCGCACAGTCACTGAACTCCGCCCCCATTGGAGTCTTGCTCCCTTCGACTCGCGACTCGGTCCGGCGCATTTGCGCGACACATTCACCACTCGCCCTCCCGAGGTGCTGGTCGTTGACTCAAAGTGGTTGGTCATCGGTGCCCCGATATTGATGTCTCTTCTCCGACACACCGATTCAGATGCGGCGAAAACGTTGATCACGGTTCCTCGCCTCGACAACGTCACCAAAGTGAGGGCCACCCTGAACGGCTTCACCGACATGGTCCACAACGGGGAATCGAGCGACGACCTCGTCGAAAAAATCGAGAATGTCAGGAACGGCCAATCTCTTCTTCACGAAGACAGCCTGTGGCAGACGGTCAGAAAGCCGACACCTGTCAACATGAACGCGCCGATTGCCGAGAACGGGATCGATCGGGACATCATCGAATTGATTCGCATCGGCATCCCCGACAATGAAATTGCGGAGTGCCTGTTCCTTTCGTCCCAGACGGTGCGCAACCGGGTCAGCGCAATGCTGCAACGCGACGGCTTCACGAACAGAACCCAACTTGCGTGGGCGTATTCGAACCAAGTGGTCGTCGAGCGCTTTGTCCAGAATCCTCTCTGGCTCAACTGACGACCCGAACGAGTCACCGTGGCCGTCCACGGGCGTCACTAGTGTTTGCCGTGTGATTGCGCGGCAGGTTGCGACGAACGAAGGCGTGTTCCTTGTCGTGGCCGTCGTCGGCACGATCGCCTTCGCCACGTCGGGGGTGCTGGCCGCCGCCGAAGCGGGCCTCGATTGGCTCGGCGCGACGGTTCTGGCCGTGGTCGTCTCGATCGGTGGCGGCACGATCCGCGACATTCTCATCGGCAATCTCCCCGTCACCTGGGTGCAGGACGAATGGCCGGTGGTCGTTGCACTCGCCACGGTGGTGGTGGGTCTCGTGATGTTGAGACTCCCCTGGCGCATCGACCCGCGCAACCAAGCGTGGTACCTCGCCAGTGACGCGGTCGGCCTCGGCGCGTTCGTGGTGCTCGGCACCATCATCGCACTCGACCGAGGTTCGTCGTCGTTCATCGCCGTATTCATGGGCGTGATCACCGGCGTCGGCGGCGGCGTGATTCGCGACGTCTTCACCGGCAAGACTCCGATCGTGTTCGTGGGTCAGGTGTACGCAGTGGCCGGCCTCATGGGGGCAATCGTGCATGCAGTACTGTGGAATTCGCAGCAGTCCGACGTCGTTCGGGTGTGGGTGCCCGTCGCAATCGTCGTGGTGCTGCGGGCCCTCGCGGTCCGGTTCGATCTGCACCTGCCCCGCACCGACAGACGTGATTCCGTGCGCTAGTCGTGCACCCGCTCGTCGAGATCATCGAGTTTCCCGCCGGCGAGTTCGACGATGTCCCACCAGTCGTCTTCGGGCATCAAGTCCGCATCTCCCGCCCCTGCCATGTCGCCCATCTGAAGAATCATCACGATCGAGCCAAAGCGCGCAATCGTTGTTCTGCTGCTCGACGACATCTTGTCGCCTTGTGCGTTTGCCGAGGGGACTCGAGTCTGCTTCCATGAGATCGATTCATCGCCGATGTCGCGACCGGCGATCACGTCGTAGTTAACCGTGGCGCCCTCGGAGTCGGTAACCGACTTGCCGTCACAGATCCGCACCGCTTCCTTTGCGTCACGGAAATACTCCTCGACGTCGTCGTTGGCCCACGCCTGCAACCTCATGAGACGCGGAGTGTCGCCGGCCATCACTGCCTGCATTTCCACGTCGGCCCCCGAGTCTCCCGCGAGACCGACCAGGGACTTCGTGACCTCGGCCGCATCGGCGCACCAAATCGACGGGTCAATCGAGGGATTTTCCGGGCCACGCTCGTTGAACACCTGACGCTGCGTCTCCCTCCACTCCCCCGGCATGTCGGTGATTGTCGGCAACGAGTCGGACAACATGTCCAGAGTGGGCATCTGGCCGGTCGCCGATCGGGTGCATGCGGTTACGGCGAGCGAGAACGCAACCGCAACGACGATTCTTTGTGGCTTCATTGCGACAAGGCAACACCCGGGAATTCCCCGTTCCCATCGACACACATACTCTCCTGCACATTCATTAGTGTTTTTGCATGTCCGCCGACCACGTCACTCTCCGCATCCCCAAGCGAGCCCTCCTGATAACGGCGGCACTGGTGCTCGTTCCCGGTGCTTTCGTGGCAGGTCTGGCAGTGGGCGGGGACGACTCCACATCCGTGTTGTCGGACACAACGGTGCCGGCGATGTCATCGACAACGTTCGACACGATTCCCGAAACCTCGACCACAGCGAAACCGACCCCGACCCCGACAACGGTCGCAAAGAAAAAAGCCTCCACCACGACCACTGCCCCGATTGCTGTCACGGTCACGTACACCGACGACTGTCCACCGGCCAACACAGCGAACAACCGAGTGAACGGCACGATGACAGTCACATGGAAGTCGACCTCGGCGGTTGCGGCAACCCTCGAGATCATGCACGGGGCTGATTTCGACTACTCCGAATCGAATCACCCGGCGAGCGGCACCTACACCACCGTACGAATGTGCAACAACGTGAGGCTTGCAGACGGCTCGTACCCGGGACGTCCCCTCACCGTCGTGTACCGTGTGACGGTGCGGGATGCCGCCGGCAAGACAGCCGTCGCGGGCGGCAATGACTCGATGTAGGCGAGGTGCCGGTCTGCACGCGATGTGACCGAGGTCATGTCCTTTCTGGAATAATCCCAGATTTTTACCTGTTCCATTGTCCGTGATGGAAGAGCTGTCGACACTGTTGCGCCGGAACGGTCTGAGCGTGACCGCGCAACGTCTCGAGGTCTACCGTGCGGTCGCTTCGCACCCCCACGCCACCGCAGACGACGTGTTCGACGCTGCGAGGTCGTCCCTCGGGACCATCTCCCGGCAGTCGGTGTACGACACCCTCAACGCGTTCGTCGAAAAGGGACTTCTGCGTCGTATCCAACCCATCGGATCGCCGGCACTCTATGAAGACCGCGTCGACGACAACCACCATCATTTGATCTGCCGCAGTTGTGGCATTGTTGTCGACGTCGACTGCGCCGTTGGGTACAGGCCCTGCCTCCACGCATCTAACGACAACAACTTCGAGATCGACGAAGCCGAAGTGGTGTATTGGGGCCACTGCCCCGCGTGCACCGCGTCCTCAACCAACACAACCAACACAACCAACACACAAAAACACACAAGGAGCAAAAAATGAGCAACGAAGCACAGTGCCCGTTCTCCGGTGGTGCACTCACCACCGCCGACATGGGAACAACAAACACCAAATGGTGGCCCAACTCACTGAACATCAAGGTGTTGCACAACAACCCCGACGCAGGCGACCCGCTCGACGCGGACTTCGACTACGCGAAGGAATTCGCCTCGCTCGACATCGATGCGGTCGTGAAGGATCTCACCGAGTTGATGACCAACTCGCAGGAGTGGTGGCCCGCCGACTACGGCCACTACGGCCCGTTCTTCATCCGCATGGCGTGGCACTCGGCCGGCACCTACCGCGTGCAGGACGGCCGCGGCGGCGCAGGCACAGGCCAGCACCGTTTCGCTCCGCAGAACTCCTGGCCCGACAACGGAAACCTCGACAAGGCTCGTCGCCTGTTGTGGCCCGTCAAGAAGAAGTACGGCAACAAGCTGTCGTGGGCGGACCTCATGATCCTCGCGGGCAATGTCGCCCTCGAGTCGATGGGGTTCAAGACCTTCGGTTTCGCCGGCGGCCGTGCCGACGTGTACGAACCCGACGAGACCTACTGGGGTTCGGAGACCACATGGCTCGCCGACGAGCGCTACAGCGGCGACCGCGAACTCGCGAACCCGCTGGCCGCGGTGCAGATGGGTCTCATCTACGTGAACCCCGAAGGACCGAACGGCGTGGCGGACCCGCTGCTGTCGGCGCGCGACGTGCGCGAGACGTTCGCTCGCATGGCGATGAACGACGAAGAGACCGTGGCACTCGTGGCCGGCGGACACACCTTCGGCAAGGCGCACGGCAACGGTGACCCGAACAAGTTCGTCGGCCCCGAACCGGAAGCCGCACCGATCCAGGCGATGGGTCTCGGTTGGCTGAACTCCAAGGGAACCGGCAACGGCTTCGACACCATCACGAGCGGCATCGAAGGTGCGTGGACCACGAACCCGATCAAGTGGGACAACGACTACTTCACCATTCTCCTCGAGAACGATTGGGAACTCACCAAGAGCCCCGCAGGTGCACAGCAGTGGATTCCCGCCGGCGGCAAGCTCGCCGGCTCGGTGCCCGATGCACACGACAAGTCGGTGTCACACGCACCGATCATGACCACTGCAGACCTTGCGCTGAAGTTCGATCCCGAGTACCGGAAGATCTCGGAACGCTTCCACAAGAACCCCGCAGAGTTCGCCGACGCGTTTGCTCGTGCATGGTTCAAGCTGACCCATCGCGACATGGGACCCCGCTCGCGCTATGTGGGCAAGTTGGTTCCGAGCGAGGAACTCGTGTGGCAGGACCCCATCCCGGCAACCAAGGCTCCGTCCGACAAGGATGTCGCCGCCGCGAAGGAAAAGATCGCCGCATCGGGCCTCACCGTGCAGCAATTGGTCGGCACCGCGTGGGCGTCGGCATCGACGTTCCGCGGAACCGACAAGCGCGGCGGAGCAAACGGTGCGCGCATCCGTCTCGAGCCACAGAAGAACTGGGAAGCGAATGACCCGGCGGAACTCGCCAAGGTTCTCTCGGTGTACGAGTCGCTCAGCAAGGACACCGGTCTCTCGGTGGCCGACCTGATCGTTCTCGGCGGAAACGTCGGCATCGAGACCGCGGCCAAGGCTGCGGGAACGACCGTGACGGTTCCGTTCGTCGGTGGTCGCGGCGACGCAACCCAGGCACAGACCGACGTCGAGTCGGTGTCGTACCTCGAACCGACGTTCGACGGCTTCCGCAACTACCTGCGCCCGGGCCACATGCAGACGACAGAGCAGCTTCTCCTCGAGAAGGCCACCCTGTTGAACCTCACAGCCCCGGAGATGACGGTGCTCGTCGGCGGCCTTCGTGTCATCGGCGCGAACCACAAGGGATCGTCGCACGGCGTGTTCACCGACAAGGTCGGTGCACTCACGAACGACTTCTTCGTCAATGTCCTCAGCATGGACTACGAGTGGGTTCCCACCGACAAGTCCGAAGAGGTGTTCGAAGGTCGCGACCGTTCGAGCGGCAAGGTTGTCTGGACCGGCACCCGCAACGACCTGATCTTCGGCTCGAACTCGCAGTTGCGTGCTCTTGCCGAGGTGTACGCACAGGACGACATGCGAGACAAGTTCGTGCGCGACTTCGTCGCCGCATGGAGCAAGGTGATGACTCTCGATCGCTTCGATCTCAAGTAACCATCACCACAAATTTCCCGACCTACGAGAGAGCCCGGCGTGCATGCACGCCGGGCTCTCTGAATTTCTGGTCGCTGTTGACGCGGATCAGGACTTGCGGATGACGCCGTCCTTGATGGCCGCAGCCGAGACGGCGGGAGCAACGCGGGCCACCACGGACCTGTCGAACACCGACGGCACGACGAAACTCGGCGACAGTTCGGCGTCGGTGACCGAATCGGCAATCGCAACCGCAGCGGCAAGCTTCATGCCCTCGGTGATGTCGGTTGCGTTCGCGTCGAGGGCACCGCGGAAGATGCCGGGGAATGCGAGCACGTTGTTGATCTGGTTCGGATAGTCGCTTCGGCCTGTCGCCATCACTGCCGCGAGGCCGTCACACTGTTCGGGGCGAATCTCGGGGTTCGGGTTGGCCATCGCGAACACAATGGGATCCTTTGCCATCGACCGCACGTCGGCGGCCGTGATCAGATCGGGTCCGCTGACCCCCAGGAACACGTCGGTGCCCTTCATGACGTCGCTGATCGTGCCCATCTTGCGCGACTGGTTGGTGTGTTCTGCGAACCATTCCTTTGCCCAGTTCATCTCGCCGCGACCCGAGTAGATGGCGCCGAGGCGATCGCATCCGATGACCTCGCCGACGCCGGCATTCAACAGGATCTTTCCGATTGCGACACCGGCGGCACCGACACCTGCGATGACCACCGAGAGATCCTCCATCTTCTTGCCGGTGATCTTCAGCGAGTTCCAGAGAGCGGCGAGAGCCACCACGGCCGTGCCGTGCTGGTCGTCGTGAAACACGGGAATGTCGAGACTGGCGCGAAGGCGTTCCTCGATCTCGAAACACTCGGGGGCCGCGATGTCCTCGAGGTTGATGCCACCGAACGTGGGCGAGATGCGCTCGACGAACTCGACGACTTCGTCTGCGGTGCGTGCATTGATGCACACGGGGAAACCGTCGACGCCGCCGAACTCCTTGAACAACAGGGCCTTGCCCTCCATCACCGGCATCGCTCCCTCGGGACCGATGTCGCCGAGCCCGAGCACCGCGGTGCCGTTGCTGACGATGGCAACTGTGTTCTTGCGGATTGTGTACCTGTGCGACAACGCCGGGTCGTTCTCGATCGCCGTGCACACGCGGGCTACCCCGGGCGTGTACGCCATCGACAGGTCTTCCTTGTCGTTCACCGGTGCAGTCGAGAGCACGTGGATCTTGCCCGATTCGTGCATGCGGAAGGTGCGGTCCCACCAATCCATCAACGTGATGCCGTTGACCTTCTTCACTGCTTCCACCACCTGCAGCTGGTGCGCCTCGTCGCGGCAATGGACCACGAGGTTGCGGCGCAGCACGGGTCCGCGCACATCGAAGCCGTCGAGCGCGCCGATGTTGCCACCCGCGTCACCGATTGCGGTGCACAGGTGACCGAGGGCGCCGGGCACGTTGTCGAGCTGGCAGTCGAGCGTGATGGAAAAGGCGGCGGTGGGCAGATTCGGCATAAGGCTCACAAGGCTACGCAACCGGGGCGAAAAAGTACCGCTTCTGGAGGCGGCACCGACCGGGGTTGGCGAAAGTTCCTACTCCCCGATGAGTTCCTTGCGCAGTTCCCGTTTCAGGAACTTGCCGGTGGCGTTGCGCGGAATCGGCTCGTCGCGGAACCAGATTTTCGCGGGAATCTTGTGCTTGGCAAGGGTGGCCGACAGGAATGTCCGCAGTTCGTCCTCTGACAGAGAGGCTCCGGGGCGCAGAACCAGAACTGCACCGACTTCCTCCCCCAGTCGTTCGTCGGGCACGCCGAAGACCGCCGCCTCGGCGATCGTCGGATGGTTGTAGATGGCGGCTTCCACCTCGGAGCAGTACACGTTCTCGCCGCCGCGAATCACCATGTCCTTCGCGCGGTCGACGATGTACACGAAGCCGTCCTCGTCGATGCGCGCAACGTCGCCCGTGTTCAACCAACCGTCCTTGATGGTTTCGCGCGTCGCCTCCTCGCGGTTCAGATAACCCGCGATCGTGACCGCTCCGCGAACGCACAGGATGCCGACGGTGTTCGGATCACGCGGCAGGTCGCGACCTTCCTCGTCGACGAGTTTCCCCTCGAGAGTCGGCACCAGCGGACCGCAGCTCTCGGGACGCTCGATGTAGAGACGCGCCGAGTTGGCGGTGATGATGCCGCACGTCTCGGTCATTCCGTAACCGGTTCCGGGCTGACCGCCCTTCAGTGCTCCCGCAATCTTGTGCACGAGGTCGGGCTGCACGGCCGAACCGCCCCCGCCCATCGACTGCAACGACGACGTGTCACGCGTTTCCCAGTCGGGGTGCATCAACAACTCACGCCCCATTGTCGGCACACCGGAGAACGTGGTCACCCGCTCGCGTTCGATGAGCTCGAGAGCGCGACCCGCGTCCCATTTGTACATCATCACGACCTTTGCGCCGGTGAGAGTCCCGGGGTGCAACAGACAGTTGCAGGCGGTCACGTGGAACAACGGTGTCGGCGCGAAGATCACGGCCGAGCCCGACAACAACGGGGCCGACGGCGCCTCAACGTCACCGGCGGCAATTGCTTTTTGTTCCGCAAGAGCGGTCGCCGCCGACATCGCGGCGATGTTGAGGATGTTCGCAACCGAACCGCGGTTGGTCAATTGTGCGCCCTTCGGGAACCCCGTGGTTCCCGATGTGTAGAAGATCGTCGCATCGTCGTCGGTGTCGATGTCTGCCTCGGGCAGCGACCCGGGATCGTTGCCCGACAGCACGTCGCCCCATGTCAGGGCACCGGCGGGCAGAAGCGCGGTGTTGCGCGTGACGATGATGTGCATCGGTGCGGGGTTCGCGATCTCGTTGAACCGAGCGAGGCGTTCACCGTCCATGATCAACACCGTCGGCGAACTGTCGTTCAGTGCGTATTCCATTTCGGTGGGTGTCCACCACGCATTCATTCCGACGAGTGCCGCACCGAGCGACACCGTCGCCCAGTAGCTCACCACCCATTCGGGATAGTTGCGCATCGACACCGCGACCCGTGTTCCCCGACCCACGCCGTGGCTCTTCAGGTGATGAGCGAGCACCCGCACCTGGGAGTGAATCTCGTTGTACGTGAAACGTTCGTCTTCGAAGACCAGATAGTCCTTGTCACCGTGAACCGCACTCAGTTCCCACAGCGCACGCATGTGCGGCGGCGCGGCGGCGAACACCTTCGTGGGCACTCCGCGCACCTCGGCCACTGTCGTGGCGAAGGGCGAACCGGGTGCATCGAGTTCCTGACGTGCGGCGATGTAATGCTGAATCACGCCCCCATCATTGCCCAAAGGTGACAAATGTCGCAATGTGCAGGTTCCGCATCGTGACGTCGCCTTAGGCTGGTGGGGTGAGGACGCGCACATGACGGCACGATTCATCGTGAACGGCTGGAGCATCGATGGCACCTCTGTCTCACTGTCGTACGGGTGCGACGACCTCACGTTGCGAGAAATTCTCACTTTTCCGATGCCGGTGACGCCGACTCCCGTGGTCGGTCGCCTGCTTGACCTGTTGTCGGTCGTCGCCGGAGTCAGCTACGCCAAGGCATTCGCCCCGACCACCGTCGCGTTCCCCTCGCTCGATGTGTCACCTTCGGGGCTCGACCTCATCGAGCACACCTACGACCACGGCATGCGCGAGTTCGCCGTCGCGAACGGGATGCATCCGTTGGATCCGTTTCTCTTCAAGGACACTTTCCGGGCGAAAGCGCATCCCGCCCCGCCGTACGACGGCCCGCAGCGTCCGCTCATTCCCTTCGGCGCAGGTCGCGACTCGTGCGTCGTGGCCTCGGCCCTTCGCCACCTGTCGCCCACGCTGTTCACCGTCGGCGACAACCCCCACGCGAGGAAGATTGCGTCGACCTGCGGCCTCGATCATCTCTCGGTGACCAGGGAGATCGACCCGGCGCTGATCCGGATGAACGAATCGGGCGCGCCGAACGGACATGTGCCGGTCACCGCAATCAACTCTCTCGTGTCGTTGATCGTGGCGGAACTCACCGGACACACGAGCGTGGTGATGGCAAACGAAAAATCTGCATCGCGGCCGACGCGAATCGTCGACGGCTTCGAGGTCAACCACCAGTACAGCAAGTCACACGAGTACGAACTGCTGATGGCGGCAGCGGTCCGGGACACGGGTTCGGCCGTCTCGTATCTCTCCGTTCTGCGCCATGTTCCCGACAGCGACATCTCGCGCGCATTCGCCCGGAACTGCGAGCCGCTCCACCACCAATTCATGAGCTGCAACAGGGCGATGGTGCGCGATTCCTCGAAGCGCAGCAACGGCTGGTGCAACGACTGCCCCAAGTGCAGAGGGGTGTTCCTCTCGCTTTCGCCGTATCTCTCCCCCGAACGAATGGTCTCCATCTTCGGAGTCGACCTGCTCGCCGAAGAGAGCCATGTCGAGGGCTTTCGCGCATTGTTGTCCGACGACGACAAGCCTTTCGAATGCGTTGCCGACGTGAACGAAGCGCGCCAGTCGCTTTCGATGCTCGGCGCCGATCCGCGATGGGCCGATCACACCGTGATCCGGGCACTGATGCCACTTGCGGTGCAGGTCGCGCCGGAGACAACGCACCAGACCGCTGACGACTCGCTGTTCACCCGCGAAATGAGGGCATTCCTCGGGGGACCTGCGTGAACCTTTCGTACTTGGTCGACATGCGCGTTCTCGTGTGGGGAGGGGCGCGAGAGGGTCGGGCGGCGGCGGAGATTCTCGGGCGCCAGGGGTGCACCGTGGCATTCGTCAGCGATGCCCCGACAACCGACGTTGCCACGGTTTCCGCGGCGAGAGACATGGGAGTGCCGTTGCTGTCCGTCGAGGACATGAACACGTGGAATGCCGATTTCATCGTGCGTTCTCCCGGCGTGTCGAGATACAGGGAAGAACTCCTGGTTGCCCCGTCGTCCGGACTGTTGGCGCTGTGGCTCGCCGATCAGGATCCGTCGCGCATCATCGGTGTGACCGGCACGAAGGGAAAGAGCACGACCTCGACCCTGATCGCGACGATTCTTCGTCACGCGGGACATTCGGTCGAACTCGCGGGGAACATCGGCAGGGCCGTGACCGACACCGACGATTCCGCAGACTTCGTGGTTGTCGAGGTCTCGAGTTACCAGGCAAGCGACTGCACCGTCTCACCGGCCATCGGCGTGCTGACGACCCTCGGTGACGATCACATTCCCTGGCACGGATCACTGCAGCAGTACCACGTCGACAAGACCAACCTCTTTGCGCATCCCCAACTTCGCCACATGATCTACCACGCGACCGACACGGTCGTGGCATCCCACGCAGAGAGGCTCGGCATCGCCGGCAGACACTTCGACAACTCACGTCACTCGGTTCGTGTGGCCCTGGCGACACCCGAGGGCGAGGCAGTGATCGGGAGAATGGGCAACACCACTTTTCCGCGAAATCTCGAACTCGCGATGAATGCCGCACTCGCCGCCGACGCATCGCTCACGCTCGCGCACGTTCTGTCGGCGCTCGACGACACCAGCCCGCTTCCGTCGCGACAGCAGCATGTTGCGACAAAGCACGACCGTCACTTCGTCGACGATGCCCTTGCGAGCAACCCGCTCGGCGTCGTCGCCGCAATCGATCGCTTCGACTCTGCTCCGTTCGTGCTGATCATGGGCGGGGACGACAGGAACGTCGACTACGGAAACCTCTGCGAGGCGATCAACAACTCCGAGAATCTGCGGGCAATCGTTGTCCTCGGCGGATACTCGGGTCGCATGAACTCCTCGTTGCTCACCACCAAGTGCCCCGTGATTCCCGTGGCCGGTGACGATGTTCACGACGCGGTCCGCCCGGCCTTCGAGGCGAGCAGACGCGGTGATCATGTGGTGTTCAGCCCCGGTGCGCCCACCCCGCGACACATGGGCGATTACGAATCGCGCAGCGCCAGGTTCCGCGAGGCGATCGACGCCTTGTAGCCCACGGCCCCTCACGAAACGTCGAGGGCACCCCGTCGTTTGCGTCGGCGGCAACTAGCCTTTGACACCTGTGGGATCAGACAACACCGTGGACCGCGAATCGGTTGAGCACGCGCGACAACTCGCCGAGGAATCGCACCCGGACGAAGCCCACCACGAACACGATCACGGGCACGGTCACGCGTCCCAGGTGGGCACGTTCGCTCTCGCCCTCGGCGCTCTCGGCATCGTGTACGGAGACATCGGAACCAGCCCGCTCTATTCGTTCAAGGAGGCGTTCACCGAGAAGTCGCACGTGATGACTGTCGACCAGATCAACGTCTTCGGCATCTGTTCGCTCGCGTTCTGGTCGCTGATCATCATCATCTCGGTCAAGTACCTGATGTTCGTGATGCGCGCCGACAACAACGGCGAAGGCGGCATCCTCGCTTTGACCGCAAAGGTGATGCCGGCGCGCGGCGAGACCCTGAAGAACGGGGCGATCCTCGTGACCCTCGGCGTGTTCGGCACGGCACTTCTCTACGGAGACGGAGTCATCACCCCCGCGATCTCGGTGCTCTCCGCGGTGGAAGGTCTCGAGGAAGTGTCGACGAGTTTTGCCGATTGGGTGATCCCCATCGCCATCGCCATCCTGCTCTGCCTCTTTCTCGTGCAGCGACGCGGCACCGGGGCCGTGGGCAGGGTCTTTGGTCCCATCATGATCGTGTGGTTCACCACGATGGCAATCCTCGGCCTGATGCACATCTTCGATGCCCCCGAGATCATCAAGTCGGTGAACCCGTACCACGCCTATCAGTACTTCACCCACGAGACCGGTAAGGCGTTCCTTTCTCTCGGGTCGGTGTTCCTCGTGGTCACCGGAGGCGAGGCTCTGTATGCCGACATGGGCCACTTCGGACGTCGACCCATCATGTTCGGTTGGTACGGCATGGTTCTGCCTGCACTCGTTCTGAACTACTGGGGACAGGGCGCCTACCTGCTCGACCCCGAGCACGGAGAGGACGTGCACAGCATCTTTTTCTCGATGGTGCCCGATTCGTTCCTGTTGCCCGTTGTCATCCTCGCCACCATGGCCACGATCATCGCGTCACAGGCCCTCATCTCGGGCGTGTTCTCCCTCACCGCACAGGCAGTGCAGCTCGACTACCTGCCCCGCATCAAGATCCGCCACACTTCGCACACTCATTCGGGTCAGATCTATGTTCCGCTCGTGAACTGGGTGTTGATGGTTGCGTGCATCGGCCTCGTTCTCGGGTTCCGGTCGTCGTCGAATCTCGCCGCTGCGTACGGAATCGCCGTCACGATGACGATGGCCATCACCACTCTCATCTTCTACCGAGTGCTCACCGATCGTTGGGGATGGCAACAATGGCGGGCGCTGGCGCTGTGTGTTCCGCTTCTTGTGGTCGAGGCCGGATTCCTCGGGGCGAACGTCGTGAAGATTCCCCATGGCGGATGGTTCGCTCTGGCGGTCGGAATCATCCTGATGGTGCAGATGCAGACATGGCGGCGTGGTCGCGCACTCGTTGCCGCGCGCATCCGACGCGGCGAGCGCAAGATCGAAGACGTGCTCGATGCCACCGAGGATGTGAAGCGAGTCAACGGAACCGCCATCTTCATGTTCAAGGATCTCGGCATGGCCCCGCCCGCTCTCGTGAACAACCTGCGCCACAACAAAGTGCTCCACAAGAACACATTGATCGTCGCGGTTGACGTGTCGTCGCTTCCGCGAGTCGACATCAAAGAACGTGCCACGGTCACAAAGGTCGGCCCCGGCGTGTACCAGGTGGAGCTCGAGTTCGGTTTCATGGACGAACCCGATGTGCCCGCGACGCTCGCGGCGATGAGACACCCCGGACTCGAACTCGACTTCGACGACATGACCTACTTCATCGGTCACGAGTCGATCATCGCCGGCAAGGCGCCGGGCATGAATCCGTTGCAGGAACATCTCTTCGTGTTGCTCAACCGCGGCGCCGACAGCGCCAGCCGATTCTTCAATCTCCCGGTGCACCGGGTGTTCGAAGTCGGCTCTCACGTCGAGATCTGACGCCGTCGAAAATCCTGGTCACGGCGAAGGTGACCGCCACACCCGCGACGAACCCGCCGATCACGTCGGACAACCAGTGCACGTTCAGCGCAAGGCGTGTCCACCCCATCACTGCCGATCCGGCAATCGCTGCCCACATCGCCGCTTTCGCCCGATCAGGGAATTCACGTGACACAACGATGTACACCGCGACGAGAAATGCCGTGGTGCTGCCGACGTGACCCGAGGGGAAACTCGCAGAACCGGCGGTCGCCAGCCACATCTCGCGCGGCGGGCGGGGCACATCTGTCCATTCCTTCATCGACGACACCACGGCCGACGTCACGTAGACGCTCACGAACGGAAGCACCGAGTGGTACGACGAGCCTGTCGACCGCCACACTGCCACGCCGACGGCCGCGGCAAGGGGAAGCAACACGGGTGCCACGCCGACCTGCGTCACGAGTTCCGCAACGCCGGTCAGCACGGGATTCTCGGCGAAGAACTCCCACACGCGCCTGTCGACGGCATCGATGATCGAGACGAGCATTGACAACATTCACCATCAACCGTAGCGATGACGCCGTCGCGGTCTGGGTACAGTCGGATGTCGATGACCGTCACGACGATTCCGAGCGTCTTCATCGGCCACGGCAGCCCGATGAACACTCTCGAGAACAACATGTTCACCGAAGCGTGGCGGTCGCTCGCCGAACGACTGCCGCGACCAGAAGCGATTCTCTGCATCTCGGCCCACTGGTACGTCAATGCCACGGCGGTCACCGCCATGCCGTCGCCACGCACCATTCACGACTTCTCCGGCTTTCCCGAGGAATTGTCCCGCGTGCAGTACCCGGCTCCGGGCAGCCCCGAACTTGCCGGTCGCGTGGCCGAACTTCTGCGTCCTGTCGACGTGGTTCTCGACACCGACCAATGGGGGCTCGACCACGGAACCTGGTCGGTGCTCGCGCACATGTATCCCGATGCCGACATCCCCGTCGTGCAACTGTCGATCGACGCGCGGCTGCCGATTGCGGAGCACATTCGCCTCGGCAGGTCGCTCGCCCCGTTGTCGCGCGAAGGCGTGTTGGTGCTCGGGTCGGGGAACGTGGTGCACAACCTCTCGCGCATCAACTGGAGCGCCGGCGACACCGGGTTCGACTGGGCCGACCGATTCGACCGGGCGGTCGCGGCGGCGATGGAATCAGACCCCGCATCGATCTCTTCGCTCACGTCGGATTCCGACTGGACGGCTGCCGTGCCGACGCCGGAACATTTCCTGCCCCTTGCCTACGTTGCGGGCATCGCGGCGGAGATGGGCAGCGACATCACGAGGTTCAACCACTCACGCACGCTTGGTTCGTTGTCGATGACCTCGTACGTCGCCGAAGCGGCCTGCTGACTCAGTTTGCGCCGAGCCTCTCGGCGCGCAGAGCCGAACGCCGGACCTTGCCCGCATCGTCGCGCAGGGCGAAGTCGACGAACTCGAACGTGCGCGGGACCTTGTACGACACGAGTCGTTCACCGAGGAACGACTTCAGGTCGTCGACGGTGATCTCATCCGTCGATGCCTCGACGATGGCGTGCACCGTGTTCCCCTTGTCATCGTCGGGCAGTCCGATGACGGCGCACGACTTCACGGCGTGATGCTCTTGTATCGCAGATTCGATCTCGGCCGGATAGATGTTTGCTCCGCCCGACAGGATCATGTCGGCGGCACGGTCACCGAGATAGAGGTATCCGTCCTCGTCGAGGCGACCCATGTCGCCGAGCGACTCCCACCCGCCGTCACGGACGCGCGCCTCTGCCCCGACGTACCTGTAGGTCGGCGTGTCGCGAAGGCTGCGCATCCACACCTCGCCCATCTCGCCGACGGGCAACTCGTTTCCGTCGTCATCGGTGATCATCACGGTTCCCGGAACCACCTTGCCCACCGACCCGCGATGGGCGAGCCACTCGGGGCCGCTGATGATGGTGGCCGTCTGGGCCTCGGTGCCGGCGTACAACTCGAAGATGCGCTCGGCACCGAGCCAGTCAATCCACGCCTGCTTCAACCATTCGGGGCACGGCTCTGCGAGATGCCACACCACGCGCAGCGACGACAGGTCGTGAGCCAATCGCTCGTCGTCGGGAAGACGCAGAATGCGCTTCATCATCGTCGGCACCATGTACAGCACCGTTCCCCTGTGCGTCTCGATTGCCTCAAGCGTGCGGGCCGCATCGAAACGCGAGAGAAGTGCGACCTGGAGACCGTGCAACAGTGCCTGGCAACTCCACACCGCCGGTCCGTTGTGGTAGAGCGGACCGGGCATCACGAGACATCCGCCCGGATTCATCAGCAACGGAACCGGAGCATCCGGATTCAGCGACGCGGGGTCTCCCGACACGATGAGTTTCGGTCGACCCGTGCTTCCGCCCGATGTCGGCGCCTTCCACGCGGCCGAGACCAGGTACGGAAGGTGCGACGCATCACGTTCGGGGGCCCTGAACCCGAACGGGATGCATGTGCGTCCCTCGTAGGTTCCCGGGTCGACACCGATGACCGCCGACGGATTCGCGAGTTCGATGATTGCGTCCTGCTCGCGTTGCGGCAGACGCGACGAGATCGGCTGCGGGGTCGCACCGAGTCGCCAGGCGGCGACGTATGCGATGAAGAAATCGATGCTGTTCGGCACGGCCACCGTGACCATGTCTCCTTCTCGGGTGCCCGAGTCATGGAGAAGCGCTGCGAGGCTGTACCCCTGCCGCATCAGTTCGCCACGGGTGATCGAATCGTTGTCGCAGGTGATTGCGACCGCGTCGGGGTTCTGCGTCGCAAGGTCTTCCAGGCGTTGAATGAACGAAATCATGCGGTTGGTCTCCGAACGTCGCGAACCCTGCCGACAACCGCCGGGGTCAGCCGTGGGCGCCTTTCGACAACGACGCCTGCCATCTGAACAGCGTGAGCACCAGGATCAGGATGCCGACGGCGCCCGCGAAGATCAGTGCATCGAGCGGTTCGGACTTCTTGAGGAGCCCTTCGATGCCCTTCACCGCCATGAACACGACGAGGACATCGATGATCGACTTCTTCAGGTCGTTCAGCGAGTCGACACGCAACCACTCGGGCACGTCGAGCTCGGCGATGAACAGCTCGTACAGTCCGATGACCACGATGAGCTGCACGATCGAAATGAGATACATGTCGATCACGCTGAGAAGTCGCACGACGCTCATGTCGGTGCGCCACTCCCCCTGCATCAGGTCGATGATGAGTTGGATCGATTTCGCCACCGACCACCCGAACGAGGCCACGGTGGTGATTGCGAGTCCGACGACGGCGATCAGAACAAGAAAGCGGGACGAGTTGAGAGCCCTGCTGAAGGGCGCCGACGAATTGGGAGACGTCATTCCCACACCGTAGTCAGAACGCCAGACTCACGACGGGAAGCAGAACGAAACCGAGGAGAGTCCCGACACCCACCATGAACGACACGACCTCGTCGTCGAGGCCTGCGTTCACCGCGACCACACCCGCGGTCACCATCGGAGGTGCGGCGCTCTGCATCACGGACGCCGCCCAGACGACATCGGTGCGGTTCCCGAGCGCGACCGCCACCAGGGCGACCACCGCAGGAACGATCACCATCTTCACCGAGAGACCCCACAGCGAGGGAATCATCGCCCGACGCGCGACCCGCAGCCTGAATCGAAGTCCGAGCGCCCCCATCGCGACCGGCGCGACGGTTTTCCCGACCGCCGCCAACACGTCGACTGCGACATCGGGCAACTCGACCGCGCGCAACACGAACGACGCCACCAGCGCAAGGAAGGGCGGAAACGACACGAGCCGTCGCCCGATGCCGCGCGCACCCACGCGTTCGTTGCCGTAGGTGCCCGCCACCCACGACCCGTACGTGGCCAGCGCGAGGAAGGTTCCGAGTTGGTCATACGAAATGGCGGCGGCGACATGATCCTCACCGAGCAGGGCCCTCACGACACCGATACCGAGAAAGCTCGTGTTCCCGAGCACCGCAACCATCAGCAATGCCCCTGTCGTCGACCTGCTCCATCGTCTCGCACGACCGAGACCCGCGACCGCGACCGCAGACAGCAACATCGCCGCCCACGCAACAATCGCCGGGGCCAGCGTCGCCGAACCGATGTCGACCCGGGTCATCGTGGCGATGATCACGGCGGGCAACGCAACGGTGATCACGTACCGGTCGATCACCGACAGCAGACCGTGAGACACCCGGAGACGCGTACCCACCAGCCAGCACGCGAGAAACGTTGCGACCACGACGACGAGCACGTGCCGAACCTAGTGGAGCCGACATCGCGTCCGACGAGATTCCTGCTCGGGGTTCTGTGAGACAATCTCGCATGACCCAGAAGCAGCACTCCGTCACGTCACCGCTTCTCGGCACCGTCTTCAAGGTGTCGGTGAAAGTCGGCGACGAAGTCCGCGCGGCGCAAGAGATTGCAATCATCGAGTCGATGAAGATGGAGCATCCCGTCGAGGCCGGCGCAGACGGAATCATCGCCGCCGTGCATGTCGCCGAGGGAGACACCATCGCGGCCGGCCAGGTCTTGTTCGAGATCACTCCGGTGGTTCTCGCCGCCTCATCCCCGGGATCCGTTGCGGATGCGTCGCCGTCGGCAGAACGCGGCGATCTGGCGCGGTACCGCGAACGTCGCCGGCTCACCGGCGATGATGCGCGTCCCGATGCAGTTGCCCGGCGACATGCAAGAGGTCAACGCACCGCCCGCGAGAACATCGCCGACCTGCTCGACGACGGATCATTCGTGGAGTACGGATCGTTCGCCATTGCGGCACAACGCAGACGCAGAACCGTCGACGACCTCATCTCCAACACCCCGGCCGACGGCCTCGTGGGCGGGCTGGGCACGGTGAACTCGGCGTTGTTCCCGGGCGATGCGGCACGAGTGGCAGTGGCGTCGTACGACTACACGGTGCTCGCGGGCACCCAGGGTTTCCTGAATCACCGCAAAAAGGACCGTCTCTTCGACGTTGCCGAACGGCAGAAACTTCCGGTCATCCTCTTTGCCGAGGGCGGCGGCGGGCGACCGGGCGACACCGACTCCCCGGGGGTCGCGGGTCTCGACTGTCTCGCATTCGCCTACTTCGCGCAACTCTCGGGGCTCGTTCCGCTCGTCGGCATCACCTCGGGTTACTGCTTCGCCGGCAACGCCGCCCTTCTCGGATGCTGCGACGTCGTGATTGCCACCGAAAATTCGAACATCGGCATGGCGGGACCGGCGATGATCGAGGGCGGCGGTCTCGGTGTGGTGAAGCCGACCGACATCGGACCGATCGAGGTGCAGACATCCAATGGTGTCGTCGACATCCGCGTGGCCGACGAACAAGAGGCCGTTGCCGTGGCCAAGAAATATCTGTCGTACTTCCAGGGCCCGGTCGAATCGTTTGCCCGGCACGACGATTCGGTGATGCGCAACCTCGTCCCCGAACAACGAACCCGCGTCTACGACGTGCGCACCGTCATCGATTCGCTTGCCGACATCGACTCTGCACTCGAGTTGCGACCGACGTTCGGAATCGGCATCCTCACCGTGCTGATGCGCATCGAGGGGCGACCGGTCGGCGTCATTGCGAACAACCCCGCCCATCTCGGAGGTGCGATCGATGCAGACGCCGCCGACAAAGCGGCCAGATTCATCCAACTGTGCGACGCCTACGACCTGCCCATCGTGAGCCTGTGCGACACTCCAGGTTTCATGGTGGGCCCCGACGCGGAGCACTCGGCGCAGGTTCGTCACTTCGGTCGCATGTTCGTCACGTCGGCGAGCGTCACCGTTCCGTGGGTCACCGTGGTGTTGCGCAAGGGATACGGCCTCGGGGCACAGGCGATGGCGCGCGGCAGTTTCCATGCCAACGACATGACGGTGTCGTGGCCCACCGGCGAATTCGGCGGGATGGGTCTCGAGGGAGCCGTCCGTCTCGGATACCGCAAGGAACTCGACGCTGTCCCAGACGAAAAGGAACGCGCTGAACTCGAGGCGACCCTCATCGCCAAGGCTTACGAGAACGGAAGCGCACTCAACATGGCGAGCCACGTGGAGATCGACGACGTCATCGACCCGGCCGACACACGTCACCGCATCCTTGCGGTGATCGGCGAGACGCGAACGTGGCGGCACCGACCGGGCAAGAAGCGCCCGATGATCGACACCTGGTAACGACTAGAACGCAGCCAGACCGGCGCGGAGCTGCGCGGCGAAGTCCGCGTCGGTCACCGTGTCGTTTGCATCGATCTTTTCGTGCACTGCTCCGGCGGTCACCTGTGCCACCACGGTTCCCGCCAACAAGGCGAGCACCTCTGCCGTCGCCTGGGCTGCGTGCGCTCCTCCGCCCGGCCCCGGTGTGACGGCGATGACCATCGACTTCTTTCCGATGATGGGACCCTTCATGAAAGGACGCGATGCCCAGTCGATGAGGTTCTTCGTGACGGCCGAGTACGAGTGGTTGTACTCGGGTGTGGCGATGATGACACCGTCTGCCTCTGCCACCGCCGCGCGCAACGCCGCGACGATGTCGGGCACGGTCTCTGCGTCGAGGTCCTGGTTGTAGAGAGGCAACCCGGAGATGTCGAACCGGGCAACGGTGGTGCCGGCCGGCGCGAGAGCGGGCAGCGCGTTCAATATGCGCGTGTTGAACGAATCGCCCCTGAGCGATCCGGAGAATGCAAGCAATGTGGTCATGAGCGCTTGATAATACGCACTCCGTGCGAGGTATCCCACACGGTGACCAGAAGTTCTTGCTCCACCACCTCGACAAGATGGGCATGGTCCACTTCGATCTCGAAAAAGACACCGTCGACCGGGGTTTCCGGTCGCCAGCCGAGAACCCGCGACGGGTCGAGCCTCACGGCGCGGCCGCTCACCCGTGCGTCTCCCCCGTCGAGCGTCTCAGACAAAGGCGCCGAGTGCACCGACACTCGGGAATCACGCTCGATGTCGCGAACCTTGAGCGCGTTCTGCATGCTGCCGAACCAGAGCACGTCGTCGTCGAAGAAGACGTTGATGCCGCTGAGTCGCGGCGCCCCGTGCGAGTCGATGGTCCCGAGGACATGGTGCGGATGACGCCCGAAACAGGTCCGGATCCTGCCGGCCAGGTCGGGTGCCCGCACGCAGAAGTCAGCCCACGAAGTCACGAACGTGAAGGTTATGGCGGACGACACGGAACTTTTGCGCGAAAGACATGGAACAATGGGGGCGTGACCATCTCTCCCCTCTTCGACCCGGCCGCATGGCGCGAAGTCCCCGGTTTCTCGTTCACCGACATCACCTACCATCGCGCGGTCGACCAGGGCACGGTTCGCATCGCCTTCAACCGGCCCGAAGTGCGCAACGCGTTCCGGCCCCACACTGTCGACGAGCTCTACACCGCGCTCGATCATGCACGCATGACCACCGACGTCGGCTGCGTGCTTCTCACGGGCAACGGACCCTCGCCCAAGGACGGCGGCTGGGCGTTCTGCAGCGGCGGCGACCAACGCATCCGCGGCAAGGACGGCTACAAATACGCCGAAGGCGACACCGAAGACACGGTCGAGCGGGGGCGCGCCGGCCGCCTGCACATTCTCGAGGTGCAACGCCTGATCCGATTCATGCCGAAGATCGTCATCTGCGTGGTGCCGGGCTGGGCCGCCGGCGGCGGGCACAGCCTCCACGTCGTGTCCGATCTCACTCTCGCAAGCAAGGAACACGCGCGCTTCAAACAAACCGACGCCGACGTCGCTTCGTTCGACGGCGGCTACGGGTCTGCGTATCTCGCGCGCATGGTGGGCCAGAAGTTCGCAAGGGAGATCTTCTTCCTCGGGCGCGAGTACTCCGCCGACGAAATGAAATCCATGGGTGCCGTCAACGAGTCGGTGCCCCACGACGATCTCGAGAAGGTGGCGCTGCAGTGGGCGCGCGAAATCAACGGCAAGAGCCCGACCGCACAGCGAATGCTGAAATTCTCGTTCAACCTCGTCGACGACGGACTCGTCGGCCAACAGGTCTTCGCCGGCGAAGCAACCCGTCTCGCCTACGGAACGGACGAAGCGGCGGAAGGTCGGGAATCTTTCCTGGAAAAGCGCGACCCCGACTGGTCGCCGTTCCCCTGGTACTACTGACGATCCGATGATCATCACGGTCACCGAACCGACTGACGAACGCCTCCAACCCTTCCGGTGGCGCGATCGTCAATTGGCCAGTCGCACCGACCGACTCGAGACGGTGGGCGCGGGGCTCTTCGTGGCCGAAGGCGACCTCGTGGTCGAGCGTGCACTTGCCGCAGGCTGCACCCCGCGGGCGCTTCTGTGCGACGAGATGATGGCAGACACATTCGCCTCGCGCCTGACCGACACCGACATTTTCTGCGGATCGGAGGACCTGCGCCGCGACGTCACGGGGCTCGGCGTGCCGCTGCGCGCAATGGGACTCTTCGTGCGACCCGCACTCGTCGACGCGGGGAATCTGCTCGAGACCGTCACGCGCATCGTCGTTGCAGAGGCGGTCGACAATCCGACGAACCTCGGTGCCATCGTCCGCAGCGCAGTTGCTCTCGGGTGGGACGGCCTGGTGCTGTCGCACGGCAGCACGGACCCACTCGCTCGACGCGCGCTGCGCGTGTCGATGGGAACCGCGCTCTCGTTGCCCTTCATCAGGGTGAACGACGAAGAATCAGTTGTTGCATTGCTGCATCGACACGGATTTCGCACGGTGGCATTGACTCCGGACGCATCGGCGGGCGACCTGCATTCTGTCGACGTCGAACCGCACGAGCGGATCGCGGTTCTTCTCGGAAGCGAACGCGACGGCCTTCGCCCCGACACCATGCGCGACGCACGCGAAAGGGTCCGCATCCCGATGCACAACGACATCGACTCGCTGAACGTCGGAGTCGCGGCCGCCGTGGCGCTGTACTCGCTCGGACCGAGCGGTCACTGATTGCGCAGGTGCTCCGCGGCGTTCACCACGTAGTTCGCCAACTGCCGGACGACATCGTCACGATGGTCGTCTGGTATCAGGTGCATCGTGCCCTCGATTGCCGCCGCCATGTGCGTGAGCCACCGGTCGCGCGCAGATGCGTCGATTGCGAACGGGTTGTGCCGCATGCGCAGCATCGGGTGGCCGCGTTGTTCCATGTACTCGTGGGGTCCTCCCCAGTACTGAACGAGGAACATCGTGAGGCGCCTCCGCGCCTCGATGGTGTCGGACCCGTCCGGGTACATCGACATGAGAACCACGTCGGTTTCGACTCCGTCGTAAAAAGCGTTCACCAGGGCCACGAAGAAGTCGCCGCCGCAGATCTCGTACACGGATTTCTCCGCCATGTCGTTGCTCATGCGTCAGTGAAACTGCGGTTCTTCCCAGTCGGGAAACACGTCGGGCAGACCGTTGCTCACGAGGTCCGGGTACACGGCGGCGCGCTTCTCGAGGAAACTCGTGACGCCTTCGCGCGAGTCGGCGCTGCGACCGCGCTCCATGATTCCCCGGGAATCGACGCGGTGCGCCTCCATCGGGTGCGATGCACCCAGCATGCGCCACAGCATGCGTCGCGACAGGGCGACGGACACCGGTGCGGTGTTGTCGGCGATCTCCCGAGCCAGTCCGCGCGCCACACCGAGCAGATCGTCGGCGGCGTGCACGCTGCGCACGAGACCGCCGTCGAACGCTTCCTGGGCACCGAACACTCTTCCCGTGAACACCCATTCGGTGGCGCGCTGGATCCCCACGATGCGGGGCAGGAAATACGACGAGCACGCCTCGGGCACGATGCCGCGCTTGGCGAAGACGAAACCGAACTTTGCACCGTCACTCGCGATGCGAATGTCCATCGGCAGGGTCATCGTGACGCCCACCCCCACCGCGGCGCCGTTGATGGCACCGATCACCGGCTTCAGGCTCTCGAAGATGCGCAGGGCGACCAGACCGCCTCCGTCGCGCGGGACTCCCTGGCGTGTCTGCACATCACTGCCGCCCTTTGCGAAGGTGTCACCCCCCGACGAAAGGTCGGCTCCCGCGCAGTACGCACGGCCCGCCCCGGTGAAGATCACCGCTTTCACCGAATCGTCGGCATCGGTTGCATCGAGGGCCGCAATGATCTCGTGCATCATGCGACCCGTGAATGCGTTCATCTTGTCGGGTCGGTTCAGCGTGATGGTGGCGATGCCGTCGCTCACCTCATAGGCGATGTCCTGAAAATCCATGAGGAGACCCTAGCCACGGGTCCGTGGGCACACGCGACGGAACTAGACGTCGAGGAACTTGCTCGACGCAACACCCGAACCGACGCCGCCCGCCACGGCGCCGATGATCAACAACACGATCATCACGCCGTTCACGTACGAGCCGGGAACCACGAGCGAACTCACGCCCGTGCCGGGCTTGAAACCTGCAACACCGGAGGTCCACGCCTTGTTCAGGGTCCACAGTCCGCCGCACGACACCACCGCGCCGAGCAGTCCCTGGATCAGACCTTCGAGGATGAACGGAACCCTGATGAACCAGTCGGTCGCACCCACGAGTTTCATCACCTCGATCTCGCGACGTCGCGCGAAGATCGCCGTGCGGATGGTGTTCCAGATGAGGATCACCGCAACGGCGAGAAGTATCAACGACATCGCGATCGTGACCGTGCGCACGAAGCCGGACAGGGTCGAGATCACATCGAATTCGTCTTCTGCGAGAGACACACCGGCAACGCCCGGAAGCGTGCGGTACTGGTTCGCGAGACTGCGCACGAGTTCGGGATCGGTGGTTTTCGGCACCACCTTGAACTGCGACGGGATCGTCTCGACCGACAACAGGCTCAATGTGGTGGGATCACCGGCGAAGACCCGCTTGGCTTCCTCGTAACTCGCCGTCTTGTCGAGGTATTCGAGCTTGTCGAGATCGATCACGTTGGGCTGTGATTTCAGGTTGTCCTCGATGAAAGCGAGTGCATCGGGTGCGACGTCGGGACGCACGAACACGATCATGCCGACATCGCCGCGCCACTGAACCAGCAGGTTGTCGAACGACCGCTGGATGAGGAACGTCGCACCGACCAACAGCAACGACACTGCCGACGTGATCACCGCGGCAACCGAAAGTGTGACGTTGCGGCGGAAACTCGCGATGGTCTCGCGAACTGCGTACGAGAGTCTCTGGATCATTCGTACACTCCGCGCTCCTGGTCACGCACGATGACGCCGCGGTCGAGCTGGATCACCCTCCGACGCATGGCGTTCACCACCCGGTGATCGTGGGTGGCCATCACGACGGTGGTGCCCGTGCGATTGATGGCGTCGAGCAACTGCATGATGCCCTCGCCCGTCGCCGGGTCGAGGTTGCCGGTCGGTTCGTCGGCGAGAAGGATGAGGGGGCGGTTCACGAACGCGCGCGCAATCGACACGCGCTGCTGTTCGCCGCCCGACAGTTGGTGGGGAAACCGGTCTTCCTTGCCCGCAAGACCGACCAGGTCGAGCACCTGGGGAACCTGGTGGGCGATCACGTGCTTCGGCTTGCCGATGACCTCGAGGGCGAACGCGACGTTCTCGAAGACGGTCTTGTTCGGCAGCAGCTTGTAGTCCTGGAAGACATTCCCCATCGTGCGACGCAGGTACGGCACCTGGCTGCTCGCCATCTCGTTGATGTTGCGACCCGCCACCCACACGTTGCCCCTCTCGGGGCGTTCCTGGCGGTTCATGAGGCGCAACAAGGTGCTCTTGCCGGAACCCGACGGCCCCACGAGGAACACAAAATCACCCTTCGCAATGTCGAAGGATGCGTCGCGCACGGCTGCGATCTCAGAGCCGTACATCTTGGAGACGTTCTCGAGACGAATCATGAAGAACCCCAACCTAGCAACGGCTCACACACCGTTACGGGCGGTCGCAAAACCCTTACTGGGTCTGCTCGGACTCCCTGCGCCAGCGCAGGAAACCTTCCATGAACTGGTTCAGATCTCCGTCGAGAACACTCGCGACGTTTCCTGACTCGACCTCGGTGCGGTGGTCCTTCACCATCTGGTACGGCTGCAACACGTACGACCTGATCTGGCTTCCCCACCCCACCATCGCGGTCTTTCCCGCGATGCGGTCCTTCTCGGCCTGGTGCTCCTCCTCGATCTTCGCCGCGATCATCGCCTTCAGGCGCGTCATCGCTTTCTCGCGGTTCTGCAGCTGACTGCGCTCTTCCTGACTGCTCGCCACCGCGCCCGTGGGCTCGTGGATCAACCGCACCGCCGACGAGGTCTTGTTCACGTGCTGACCACCCGCACCGGATGCACGGAACACCTCCATGCGGATCTCCGATTCGTTCACCTCGATGTCGGGGGCGTCCATCACGGGCCACACCTGCACCGTGGCGAAACTCGTCTGTCGACGACCCTGGTTGTCGAACGGGCTGATGCGAACGAGCCGGTGGGTGCCGCGCTCAGATGTCATGAGGCCATAGGCATAACGACCCTTGATCGTGAGCTCAGCCGACAGAATCCCGGCTTCCGTTCCCTGACTGATGTCGTCGACCTCGACGGCGAAGCCGCGTTGCTCGGCCCAACGAGTGAACATGCGCAGCAGAATCTCTGCCCAGTCCTGGGCGTCGACGCCGCCGTCCTTGGCGTTGATCTGCACGATCGCGTCTTCCTCGTCGTGTTTGCCGGTGAAGAGGCTGCGCATCTCGAGCACACCGAGAGCCGACGACACGTGCGCGATCCCGGATTCGATGTCGGATTCCTGCGATGCGTCGTCGACCTCGCGCGCGAGTTCGTGCAACACCTCGAGATCCTCGACCTGCGACACGAGCGACGAGTACTCGTCGACGTCGCCTTTCACGTTGGAGTACTCGCTGTTGATTCGCTTGGCGAGATCCTGGTCGTCCCACAGGTCGGGCCGCGAAATCTCGATCTCGAGTTCGGACAGACGCGCACGCGACTGGTCGATCTTCAGGTAGCCCTTGGCCTCGTCGAGTCGTCGCGCCAGATCGCGCAGGTCAGATGTGAAATCACGCATCGCAGCAATGTCCGGTTCGGTGCTTCACGACGCCGCGCCGTGGCACACCTTGTACTTGCGCCCGGACCCGCACGGGCACGGGGCGTTGCGCGGCGTGTTCGACCAGTCGTTCACGTCCTTCACGACCGGCTTCTTCGGTGCGTCGTCCGTGGGTCGGATCAACTCGGGGTCGACATCGCCCCCGGCGAGTGCGGCCGAGGTGAATCCGTCGGTGTCGAAGTCGTCGCTGCTGGTCTCAATCAGGTTCTGCACGCGCACGGCGGGCTGTTCTTCGTTGATGACCTGCACGTGCATCACGTAGCGCACGAAATCCTGGGCGATGCCGACCATCATCTGGCCGAACATCTCGTACCCCTCGCGTTGCCACTCGGTGAGAGGGTCCTTCTGCCCCATCGCGCGGAGGTTGATGCCCTCGTGCAGATAGTCCATTTCCTCGAGGTGCTCGCGCCAGCGCTGGTCGATGATGCTGAGCATCACCTGACGCTCGATCTGTCGCATGACTTCCTCGCCGAGTTCGGCCTCGCGACGGACGTAGTGAGCGCTCGCATCCGCCATGACGAGGTCGTAGACCGCATCGGTGTCGAGACACTGCTCGATCTGGGCCTCGGTGACGAGCGCCGGCCAGTAGGTCCGCAATTCGGCGGCCAAACCGTCGATGTCCCATTCGTCGTTCGCCTCGGACACGCAATGGGTGGAAATCAGCGCATCGACCGCCTCAGCCAGGTATTCCATGGCAGCCGACTTGAGGTCTGCACCCGAGAGGATCTGGTCGCGGCGCATGTAGATGACCTTGCGCTGTTCGTTCATCACCTCGTCGTACTTCAGCACGTTCTTGCGAATCTCGCCGTTGCGCTGTTCGACGGTGGTCTGGGCCCTCTCGATGGCCTTGGTGACCATCTTGGCCTCGATTGCCTCGTCTTCGGGAAGTGCGCGGCCCATCACCCAACTGAGGGCGCCGGTGGCGAACAATCGCATCAGTTCGTCGTCGAGCGAGAGATAGAAACGGCTCTCACCCGGGTCGCCCTGTCGACCCGATCGACCGCGCAACTGGTTGTCGATGCGTCGACTGTCGTGACGCTCGGTGCCGAGCACGTAGAGGCCCCCGAGCGAACGCACGCGGTCGCCTTCCTCTTCGCACTGCTTCTTGAACACGGGAAGCAGTTCGGCGTACCGGGCGAGCGCCGCAGCGCGGGCAGCCTGAAAATCCGGATGCAACTGTTCGAGCGGCGCGGGAAGCGCGAACTCATCCACCATCACCGAGGCGTCGACGCCTTCGGCGAGAACCTGCTGTCTCGCGAGCAGTTCCGGGTTGCCACCGAGGAGAATGTCGACGCCGCGACCCGCCATGTTCGTGGCCACCGTGACCGCGCCGAGTCGACCGGCCTGGGCCACGATCTGGGCCTCTCGCGTGTGTTGTTTGGCGTTCAGCACCTCGTGTCTGATGCCGCGCTTCGTCAGTTCGCGCGCGAGATACTCGCTCTTTTCGACGCTGATGGTGCCGACCAGAATCGGCTGTCCCTCGGCGTTGCGACGCACGATGTCCTCGATGACCGCACCGAACTTGGCGACCTCCGACTTGAAGATGAGGTCGGCGTGATCGATGCGGATGTTCGGCCGGTTGGTGGGAATCGGCACGACCTGGAGGTCGTAGGTGTTCACGAGTTCGGCGGCCTCGGTCTGCGCGGTGCCGGTCATGCCTGCGAGCTTGTCGTACATGCGGAAATAGTTCTGAAGCGTGATGGTGGCGAGGGTCTGGTTCTCCTCGTTGATGCGCACGCCTTCTTTCGCCTCGACTGCCTGGTGAATGCCCTCGCTCCAGCGACGACCCTCGAGGATGCGTCCGGTGAACTCGTCGACGATCTTCACTTCGCCGCCGTCGACGATGTAGTCCTTATCGCGCCGGTAGAGCTCCTTCGCCTTCAGCGCCACCGAGAGTTGGTGCACGAGATTCTGCTGGACGGCGTCGTAGAGATTGTCGAGACCGAGTTCTGCCTCGACCTTTTCGACGCCCGCTTCCGTCGGAAACACGATTCGCTTCGCTTCGTCGACCTCGTAATCGACATCGCGCGCAAGAGTGCGGGCAATCGACGCGAACTTGTAATACATCGTGGCGGCGTCGGCAAGACGCCCCGAGATGATGAGCGGCGTGCGCGCCTCGTCGATGAGGATGCTGTCGACCTCGTCGACGATGGCAAAGTTGTGTCCCCGCTGCACCTTCTCGGTGAGCGACCCGGCCATGTTGTCGCGCAGGTAATCGAAACCAAACTCGTTGTTGGTGCCGTACGTGATGTCGCAGGCGTAGTCCTCCCGTTTCTGCTGGGCAGTGTCACGGAAGCCGGGGATCACGAGACCGACGCTGAGACCGAGCCACTGATGAATGCGACCCATCCATTCGGCGTGGAACCGTGCGAGATAGTCGTTCACGGTGATGACATGGACGCCCTTACCCGAAAGACCGTTGAGATACGCGGGAAGCGTCGAGACGAGGGTTTTTCCCTCGCCGGTTTTCATTTCGGCGACCCATCCGAAGTGCAGCGCCGCGCCGCCCATCAACTGCACGTCGAAGTGGTACTGCCCGATGACACGGCGCGCGGCCTCGCGGACCACGGCAAACGCTTCGACGAGAAGATCATCGAGAGTCTCGCCGGCGTCCAGCCGTTGACGGAACTCCGGGGTCTTGGCCTTCAGTTCTTCGTCGGTCAGCGCCGCCATGGCGGGGCCGAGGGCGTTGATGTCGGGGACGAGGCCCTGCAGGGCCTTCACCCGCTTGCCATCACCCGCCCTAAGGACGCGATCGAGAACTTTCATGCAGTGGGAGAGCCTACCCGTGCGGTTCTCGCCAGCCAGTTCGTCTCTCTGCGCGGAACTTCGCAAGAATCGTCGTTATGGACCAACGACGTGCAGATGCAGTCATTTTCGACCTCGGTGGGGTCATCATGAAGAACGGTGGTCCCCGGGATTTCACACGGAGATACCCCGATCACGACCCGGCGTACATCGCCGAACTCGTGATGGGTCCTCATCACCTCGACACAGACCACCCGTGGCACCGCGTCGAGCGCGGCGAGATCACCCTCGCCGAGTGCCGCGCACTCACGAAACAGAAACTCGACGACGCGGGAGTCGTTGCATCGGTTCCCGCGGAGCGCCCGCCGACATCCGGGGGTCCGTCGTTCGCGTTCCAGTTGAACGACGACATGGTGACGTTCATCCACGACCTGAAGAACGCCGGGTTTCCCATCGGCATCCTCACGAACAACGTGAAGGAGTTCCGCGAATGGTGGTGGCCTCTCATGGACTTCGACGCAGTGTTCGACACCATCGTCGACAGCCACGAGGTGGGCATGCGCAAGCCGAACCCCGCGATCTACCACCTCACGATGGAGCGAATCGGCGCGGTGCCCGGGCGCACCGTGTTCCTCGACGACCTCCACGCGAATGTTGCCGCCGCCAACGCAGTCGGAATGCACGGAGTGCTGGTGGAAGAGGACTCAACAGGCGCGATCGCAACCGCGCGGTCGTTGACCGGGTTGTCCTAACCGAAGATCGCGTCGAGAATCGCCGCTTTGGAGAGCGAGTCCCACACGGCGCGGGAGTCAGCGTCGTCGGAGTCATCGACCATCAACCGCATGTTCACGATTCCCTGGGCCCAGATTGCGACGACCTCGAGGTTCCGATCCTTCTGGATCCAGCCCTTCTCGATGGCGGGCTGGTACGCGTGTGCGATCTCGATTGCGTACTCGCGGTCGATCCGCCTGATCTCCTGTCGCAACTTCGGTCGCGACACTGCAGAGCCGACCACTTCTGCACGCAGCCGCCTGTTCGCCGCACGGCTGTCACCGAAGATGAAGTCGAGGGCACGGGAGATGTTCCCCCGCAGGGTGTCGCGCGACGTCGCTTCTGCGATGTATCGATAGAGGTATTCGGCCGACTCGGCTGTCGAACGTCGGTACCGCTCTGCCTGGGCCGCAACGACGAGACCGTCCCTGTTGCCGAATGCCCGGTAGAGAATCGGAGGCGTGACCCCGCATTCGAATGCGATGGGGTTGGTGCGGATGGCGGCCTCGCCCGATTGTTCGATCACTGCGATGGCCCGTTCGAGAATGCGCTCGGCCGACGACCGCTGATCAGTGCCGTCTCTGGGTGCCACGCTCCGTAGTTTGCCACTTGCGGAATGATTTTTCTGCAACTCCGGCCGCCGCCACGCATGTCACCCGGGTCGCGCCGGCATCGGCCAGGGCGTGCGCGGCCGCAGAAAGCGTGGCACCCGTCGTGCACACGTCGTCGACCACACACACCGAACGCCCGCGGACCGATGGGTGCGCGACAAAACTGACCCCGGCAAGTCTCTCGACGCGGGTGCGACCCGTCTGGTGACCGGCCGATGTTCTCCTCAACAGTCGACGCACCCTGGTGCGGGTCAGTGCGCCGACGTGGCGCGCGATGAGTTCTGCGTGATCGAAGCCGCGCGACTCGCGGTGAGAGTCGAGAGTGGGAATCCACGTGAGAACGTCGACGACGTCCGTCGACGACAGCGCATCGACACACATCGCGGCGAGCGCCCCGGCACTGCGTCTGTTCCCGTGGTATTTCAGCGCGGCGACGATGTTCCGGACGGACTCGTCGAATTCGCGCGCACAGATGATGGTGGCGTTCGACAATGGGACACCGTCGACCACGACAACATCACTACGGTGTATTCCCATGGTTTCCCCCGCCCCCCGGACATCGACCCGGCCGCTGAACGAACGTTTCGTCGAGCGGCTGAGCCGATGTGTGCTCGGGCTTGCAGGGTTCGGCAGCGGAATCGCCTTCTTCGTGCAGGCAGACATCGGTGTACCCCCGTGGGACGTCTTTCACCAGGGCATTTCGGAGCGGTCGGGGCTCGGTCTCGGCACGGTTCTGATCATCGTTGCGTTCTTTGTTCTGTTGTTGTGGATCCCGTTGCGCATCAGGCCCGGCATCGGCACGATCCTGAACGCCGTCGAGATCGGACTCGTCGAGAATGTCGTGCAGGATGCACTTCCGTCACCCGATTCGCCGGTCGTGAAGGTCGCTTTCATGGCGGCGGGAATGCTGTGCATTGCGCTCGGTTCGGGTCTCTACATCGGAGCCGAACTCGGATCCGGGCCGCGCGACGGTCTCATGCTCGGCCTCAACGCGAAATACGGCATCAGTGTGCGGCTCGCGCGAACCGTGGTCGAGGTGACCGTGATGATCATCGGCATCTTCCTCGGCGGTTCACTCGGGGTCGGAACATTCGTGTTCGCCTTCGGCATCGGCCCGCTCGTTCAGGTCACGTTGCGACTGTTCCGCATGTCACCGACCCAAACAGCGCTGGCCGAGGGCGAGGCAACCGAGCAGTGAATGCAGAAGAGCCGCCGGGGTGACCCGACGGCTCTCCCTCGAAAGAAGTCTCAGTAGCGGTAGTGATCGGGCTTGTACGGGCCCGACGGATCCATGTCGAGATACTCGGCCTGCTCGTCGGTCAGCTGCGTCAACTTCACCCCGAGTGCCTCGAGGTGCGCGCGTGCGACCTTTTCGTCGAGGTGTTTCGGCAGCACGTACACGCCGGTCGGGTAGTTCTCGAGATTGTTGAACAACTCGATCTGTGCGATGACCTGGTTGCTGAACGAGCAACTCATCACGAACGACGGGTGCCCGGTGGCGCAACCGAGGTTCACCAGACGTCCTTCTGCCAGCACGATCACGGAGTGACCGTCGGGGAAGGTCCACAGATCGGTTCCCGGCTTGAGTTCGTCACGGGTCGCCTTGCTGCGACCGAGTCCGGCCATGTCGATCTCGTTGTCGAAGTGTCCGATGTTGCACACGATTGCGTTGTGCTTCATCTTCTCCATGTGCTCTGCCGTCACGATTGCCTCGTTGCCGGTCGCGGTGACGAAGATGTCGGCGGTGCCGAGAGCCGACTCGAGAGTGTTCACCTCGTATCCCTCCATCGCGGCCTGCAAGGCGTTGATCGGGTCGATTTCGGTGACGATCACACGCGCGCCCTGGCCACGCAACGACTGCGCGCATCCCTTGCCGACGTCGCCGTAGCCGCACACAACCGCGAGCTTGCCCGCGATCATCACGTCTGTGGCGCGGTTGATCGCGTCGATCAGCGAGTGACGACAGCCGTAGAGGTTGTCGAACTTGCTCTTGGTGACCGAGTCGTTCACGTTGATGGCCGGGAACAGCAACTCGCCGTCTTTTGCCATCTTGTACAGACGCTTCACGCCCGTGGTGGTCTCCTCGGTGACTCCCTTGATGTGTCGCGCCATCTCGGTCCACTTGTTCGGCTCTGACTTCAACGAACGCTGGAGGAGTCCGAGCACGATCGCCAATTCGGGGTTCGACGCCGACGTCGGATCCGGCACCGCACCTGCCTTTTCGAACTCGACACCCTTGTGAACGAGCAACGTGGCGTCGCCGCCGTCGTCGAGAATCATGTTGGGGTGTCCGCCGTCGGGCCAGGTCATCATCTGCTCGGTGCACCACCAGTACTCCTCGAGAGTCTCACCCTTCCATGCGAACACCGGCACTCCCTGCGGGTCGCTCTCGGTGCCGTTCGGACCGACGACAACCGCGGCGGCGGCGTGGTCCTGTGTCGAGAAGATGTTGCAACTGGCCCACCGAACCTCGGCTCCGAGTTCGACGAGCGTCTCGATCAGCACGGCGGTCTGGATTGTCATGTGCAGCGATCCGGAGATGCGTGCCCCGGCGAGGGGCTTCGAGGGTCCGAACTCCTTGCGCAGCCAGCGCAACCCGGGCATCTCGTGCTCTGCGAGGTGGATTTCCTTGCGACCGAACGGGGCAAGGCTGAGATCGGCCACGCGGTAATCGCGGCGTGCGGCAATGGTGGACATGGAAACTCCTTGGAGATCGGCTTGCGCGTTGTGCGCGAGCGTCAACGTGATCGAGGCTGGGGCCTGCTGGCGCCACTCATGTCAGCCCGATCGGTGTTCCACCTTACCGAAGTCTCAGGCGCCGAACGTGGGTTTGATGCCTGCCGAATCGATGATTCCCTGGATGCGAGCGTGTTCGACGTCACTCACCACGGTCGACTCCTCGAGAAGCATCACGGGAATGCCGTCGATCACGGGGAACGCGCGGTGGGTTCTCGGGTTGTAGAGGATTCCCTCGGGCTCGATGTGCCACAGCGGGCCCTTGTCTTCCGGACAGGCGAGAATTGCGAGAAGGGATTTGTCGATGGTCATTGGGTGTCCTTTGGCTACACGGATGTTACGAGCGACAGAACCTCTGCGACATGGTCGTCACATTCGTCGCGTGTGGCGGCCTCGAGATTCAGACGCAGGAGCGGTTCGGTGTTCGACGGGCGAAGGTTGAACCACCAGTCGCCGCAGTCGACGGTGAGCCCGTCGATCCAGTCCTGCGGACGGCCGTGGTAGGCCTTCGCGACCGCTTTCATCACCGCGTCCGCATCGGACACGCTCGTGTTGATCTCTCCGCTCGCTTCGTACCTTTCGAAAGGCTTGCGGAACTCCGACAACGGCACACCGGCGCGGGAGAGTTCCTGCAGCATGAACATCGTCGCGATGATGCCGGAGTCGGCACGGAAATTGTCGAGAAAGTAGTAGTGCGCGCTGTGTTCGCCGCCGAACACCGCACCCGTGTCGGCCATCACCTGCTTGATGTTGCTGTGGCCGACCTTCGTGCGTACCGGGATTCCCCCGTTCTCGCGGATGACCTCGGGAACGCTGCGCGAGCAGATGAGATTGTGCAGAACCGTCGCACCCGGGTTCGCACGGAGAACACCGGCGGCGAGAATCGCGGTGGTGCTCGAGCCGGAGAGCCCCCGACCGGTCTCGTCGACGACGAAGACCCTGTCGGCGTCACCGTCGAACGCAAGCCCGATGTCGAAACCGCCGCTGACGACGCGGGCCTGCAGATCACGTTGGTTCGCCGGTTGGATCGGGTCTGCCGGGTGGTTCGGGAAGGTTCCGTCGAGTTCGGGATACATGACCTCGAGTTGCATCATCGGCAGACGATCGAACACCACCGGCACGATCAGACCGCCCATGCCGTTGGCAGTGTCGGCAACGATCTTCATCGGCCGCAACGTCGAGGTGTCGATGAACGACACGACATGGTCGGCGAACTCGTCGAGCATGTCGCGTTCGGTGCGGGTTCCCCTGGTCGGGGCCACCGTGGGGGCTGTTCCGCCCAGGATCCTCTTCGCCGCGTCACGAATGTCTGCGAGTCCGGTGTCGATTCCCACCGGGCGCGCACCCGACAGACAGAACTTGATGCCGTTGTATTCGGCCGGGTTGTGCGACGCGGTGAACATCGCCCCCGGTGCATCGAGCACGCCGGCCGCGAAGTACACGAGGTCGGTGCTCGCGAGACCGAGATCGATGATGTCGACACCCCTCGTCATTGCGCCGTCGGAGAAGGCAGCCACGAGCGACTCGCCGGTGACCCGCATGTCGCGGGCGACGACCACCGTGTCTGCACGGGCGAAGTCTGCGAACGACACCCCGAGAGCGAACGCGACATCGTCGTTCATTTCGTCGGGAGTCGTGCCCCGCACGTCGTATGCCTTGACGATTCTGTCAAGGACGGCAGGGTCTGTGCTCATCGTCGTCACACGCTATCGGTGGTGTTCCCGACGTCGGCTGATGCGACGGCATCGTCAGCCCCCAACGGCGGAAGCGCCGTTCCGTAACGGAAACGTCGGCGGAACATCACGACAACCCACGCGATTCCCGCGAACGTCAGCAGGTAGGCCGACTGGTCGAGATTCGACGGCTCGTACGACATCGTCACCGTGTTCGACGTCGGGACCACGACCATCATGTTCGGCGCGGCGCGATGGATTCCCGACGCACCCTTCACCTTCCAGTTGGGGAAATAGCTCACCTTCACGAGTACGGGAATACCGATCTTGTCGACCGAGAACGACACCGATTCGTCATCGATCTTCACGTTCGACACCGTCGCGGTGTCGAGAGCGGTCTCGGCGATGGTTTGCGCGGGCACCACCACGTCCACCTGGCGTCCGGGTTCGCCTTCGTTGCCCACCTGTCGGGTGCCGTCGACCTTCACGTCGATGCGCTGCCAATCAGAGGGGCCGCTGTCGACGGGAAGCGCCGCCCACTCGTTGGTGTTCTGGAAGTAGGACGAACCGATCTCGAGCCATCTCTCGCGCCGGTCGCCGGGCCTGTCGTTGACAACGACCGGCTGCACGTCGAGCGGCATCACCATCGGCAGATCGGCGAGTTCGTAGATGTGCCATGGTCCGCTCGTGGCGACCTTCTGCAACTGTTCGACGGCGTCGGCCTTCCCGACCGCCTCGGGAGTGAAGGCCATGTAGTACTTGATGCCGAGGAGTTCCATGTAGCGCACGCCGCGCACGGGATCGTTGTTGTCGTAGCGAAGTTCGCGCACCGGATTGCTGCTCTGCTTCGACAGCGCAGCTGCGGCGATGAAGTGATATGGCGTGGTGCCGGCCGCCTCGAAGTAGAGACCCTCCATCGATCCGATGCAGCCCTTGGTCCAGAACGGCAACAACATGAGCGCCATCGTGGTGCCGTACTTGTTCAACTCCGAGTTGTTCTCCCACAGAGCGCGCCCGCATCCGTGTTCGGGGTTCTTGCCGAGCCCGTCCATGGTCTGCACGACGTCGTGGTACTCGCCGTACGACGCCTTGCCCTCGTAGCCCTCGAAATTCCAACGCGCCCACCCGTCGGAGAATGCGCGTGCCGCGGGGAAATCGACGGGCCCCCACGAATACGACGTGCCGTTCGCGTCGCTGGTGAGTTTCGCGAACGGGAGCGATTGGTAGCGCACACCGATCACCACCAGGCAGAACAGTGCGAACACCCACAGCGTGGATGTGCCGAAACGTGTTCCCGGTGCGGTCGGAACCGACAACGGGGAACGCTCGAGCGCGATGAGTCGACGCACGTACACGGCGACTTCGTACACACCGATCGCCGCGAGCATGTACCGCAACAGATAGAGGAACGGGAGCACCCGCGGGTTCCACAGAAGACCGATCACCGGGAGTCCGCCCTGGGCCACCTTGACACCGATCATCAACACCACGATGTACACGCCCATCCAGATGCCGAAATGCCTCTTTCGCACCCACGAACCGGCGAATCCGGCGACTGACAACAGCACGAGAACGATGTCCCATGTCGTCGACAACGGGAAATACATCTCCCACATCGAGGTGAACGAACCGCCACCCGGTTCCGAGCCGTATTTCATGTCGGTCATGAAGGCGTGTCCCCCGAGGAACGGAACCACCCAGAAAGCAGAGAGAAGCACCGCGCACCCGATCGTCGTGAGACCGAATCTGAGACGCTGACGGTCCCACCGGAGAAGCATCATCACCGCGGCACCACCGAACACGAACAACAGCACGATGCCGTGGCTCAGCGCGGACAATGCGATGAAGATGGCCGCCCACCCGCGATGCTTGCCGTCGTCGAGCCCGCGCGAGAACAGGCCGAGACCCACCATTGCGAATGCGAGCGCAATGGAGTGCGAGAACTCGCCGGCCATCGTCGATGCGATGTTCCCGCCGTAGATGGTGAAACTCTCGTCGAGGAGGAACAGCGTCGCGCCGACGACCATCAGTTCGGGAAGCGGATACGCGAGCCGTGCGATGCGCCCCATGAAATGGACGCACCACGGGAATGCGACGAGACCCGCGACCACAATGATCTTGAATGCGATGCCGTAGGGCAGGAGAACATCGAGAAGCACGATGGCGAGCGCGGGCACCACCATGTAGAAGCGATACGCGGGCAGACCCGAATACCAGTCCATGCTCCATCCGGTGAGTCGCCAGTGCGGCAGGAGAACGTCGCGCAGATACGCCGGCCCCCACACGTGGGCGCCCATGTCACCGCCCGTCGGCGTGTTGTTGCGCAGGATCAAGTCCGGATGAACGATCGAAAGAACGATCAACGTGGCGCCGAGAACGATGGCGGTCGTGCTCATCGCCTTGAACGTGGCAACCCACTCCGACTCGACCGTTTCTGTTTCTCCCGTGCCCGACACGGCAGTGCCGTCGTCTCCGCCCGCCGCGTCGACGTGGGTGTCTTTCGTGTCCATCGAGGTTCTTTCCTAGAAGAGTGAGACGAGAATCAATCCGGTTGCATTGAAGGCCAAGTGGGTCACAATCGGCATGCCAAGTGTGCCACTCCACTGACGCAACGCACCCAGCAGCAGGGCGAACACGAACAGTCCCGGAAACTCGACCGGTTCGAGGTGGATCGCGGCAAACACCGCAGCGGTCAGCACCAACCCGACCACGGTGCCGGCGGCCGAGACCAGGTTCGTGTGCAGCGACCCGCGGTAGACGACTTCTTCGACCACGGGCGCCCCGACAACCACGATGATCACGAGGAGAACCATCCATGCGCCGGGCGCCGTGTTGGCGAGATCTTCGGCACGCTGCGACACATCGTCAAAGGAGAAGGTGTCGGGGAAGAACTTCGACAACGGCCAGTTCACGAGATTCACGAGAACCAACTGACCGAGAATCCCGGCGGGAACCCCCACATAGAAGTCACGTGCGGAGAACCAGCCGCGATACGTGCGTGACGGCGGCTGTTCCTCGAACGGCAACAGTCGCGGGAACGCAGCGAGGTACACACCCCACATGGCGGTCACGCTCACGCCGATCACCCAGACGGGCAGTTCGTCGACAGTGGTTCCGGCTCTTCCGGTTGCGAACAGCGCCACCAGCGAGGCCATCGAGCCCGCCACGTACCCCGTGAACCACAGAAGCATGACCCGCAGGACAGCCAGACCTTTCGCCACAGCGGGGTGCGCCATGGCGCTCAGCCAGCGAGACGACCAGCGTCGTACACGTGTACTCGCTGTCGGCGGTCTTCGAGGTGCCACCCCGAAGGTGGCTTCAGGCGACCCGCGTGTTGTTCGCACAAGTCGTAGGCATGCGGGTCGCGCTCGGCGCTCAGGTCGTCGAGCCACACGAGCGAACGTGCATATTGATAGGTCAAGGTGACGGACGCCCTGTGGACACACCCCTGTCGAGTGCACTGCCTTGCCATGCGAAAAACGGTAGTCATCACCGTGACCAAAATCGGCGATACCGAATGATGAGCGGCCTCACCCACCCGTAGCATGAGGCCATGAGCGAGATGCCCCCTCCGCCACCTCCCCCCGGCAAGCCGTCACCGCGCAATCCGTTCAAGGGTCTGCGCCAGGACAAACAGTCGCCCGACTCGAAGCCGCCCATGCCCAAGTGGGCCATCTGGGCGATCGTCGCCGCGATTGTCGTGCTCGCGTTCGGAAGCCAGGCATTCGCACCGTCGACCGGCGAGAAAATCTCGTACACCGAGTTTCTCGACCAGGTGAAGCGGGGCAACGTTGCATCGATCACCATCAACAACGCGACGAACATCATCTCGGGCGAGTTCGACAACGGCGGCAAGTTCTCCACCACCGGCGCCGTCAACATGAGCGACGCAGACGAAGAACTCCTGAAGGACATGGGCGTCGACTACGACTTCAAGACCCCGCAACCGAACTGGGTCACGAGCCTCCTCCCGATCATCCTTCCTTTCCTCCTCATCGTCGGTTTCTTCGTGTGGATGCAACGGCGCGCGATGGGCCAGGCCGGCAACATCATGTCGGTCGGACGCAGCAAGGCAAAGGCGTACCAGGCCGACAAGCCGTCGACCACGTTCGCCGACGTCGCCGGATACGACGGCGTGAAGCTCGAGATCAAAGAGGTCGTCGACTTCCTGCGCATGCCCGAACGGTTCAAGGAAATCGGCGCGCGCGTACCGAAGGGCATCCTGCTCGTCGGCCCTCCGGGAACCGGAAAGACCCTGTTCGCACGTGCCGTGGCCGGCGAGGCCGGGGTCGGATTCCTGTCGGTCACCGGTTCGGACTTCATGGAGATGTTCGTCGGAGTCGGTGCAAGCCGCGTGCGCGACCTGTTCCAGCAGGCGCGCAAGATGGGCAAGGCGATCATCTTCATCGACGAGATCGACTCGATCGGCCGCAAGCGCGGTGCAGGTCTCGGCGGAGGCCACGACGAGCGCGAGCAGACCCTCAACCAGATGCTCGCCGAGATGGACGGATTCGAAACGACCGAGGGAATCGTGATTCTCGCGGCCACCAACCGCCCCGACATTCTCGACCCCGCCCTGTTGCGCCCGGGTCGCTTCGACCGTCAGATCATCGTTCCGTTGCCCGAGTTCGAGGAACGCCTCGCCATTCTCAAGGTGCACTCACGCGACAAGCGCATGGGAGTCGATGTCGATCTCGACACCATGGCAAAGGCAACCCCGGGAATGAGCGGTGCAGATCTCGCCAACCTCGTGAACGAAGCCGCACTCTTCGCCGTGCGCAGGGGTTCGGCCAACATCGAACGCATCGACTTCGAGAACGCGCGTGACCGCGTGGTCATGGGCGCGCGTCGCGAGAGTCTGGTGCTTTCTGCCGAGGAGAAGCGCGCCACGGCAATTCACGAGGGCGGGCACGCCGTTCTCGCCACGGTTCTCCCCCACTCCGACCCGCTCCACAAGGTCACGATTCTCCCGCGGGGAATGGCGCTCGGCGTCACGTGGACCCTCCCCGAAGAGCGTCACACGTACTCACGCGAGTTCTTCGAGGATCTCATCTGCAAGGCGATGGGCGGGCGCGTCGCAGAGAAAATCGTGTTCGGTCACCTCAACTCCGGCGCCGCCAATGACCTCGAACAGGCAACGTCGATTGCGCGTCGAATGGTGCGCGAATGGGGAATGTCCGACAAGGTCGGCCCCATGGCGTGGAACGGCCAGCAACAGGTGTTCCTCGGCGAGGATCTCATGACGAGCGGACGTGAATACAGCGACTCCACCGCGAAACTGCTCGACGACGAGATCTCGCGCATCCTGCACGAGCAGGAACAGCGTGCACACGATCTGCTCACGAAGCACCGCAAGGGACTCGAACTCGTTGCCGAGAAACTGCTCGACGACGAAACCATCGACGGAGCAACCGTCGGACGTCTCGTGCAGGAAGCCCTCGAGTCTCCCGCGCCCTCCGAGGCCTAGTCGGTCACGGCGTTCGCCCGGCGGGTGTCGCACGGGTCGGGCGTCGAACCCGGGGCACGACACTCGGCAACCGCCGCCCACAGGTCCTGTGCCTTCACGGGACCGATGAATCCGTTGCGCACGACTCCGCGCGCATCTGCAACAACGAGCGTGGGTACCGCATCGATGTTGTATCGCTTGTGGAGGGCCGGATCGTCGACATAGTCGATGCGCTGCACCGCGACGTCGCGTGATGCGAGCACGGCGGCTTTGTTCGCCACGTCGGCACAGGTGTTGCACGTCGCAGACGTGAACACCGCGACGAGCCACGGGGCATCCGACGAATCGAAATCGCCGCGGTCGAGTTGTGTCGGCATGTGGAACCCGCCCTGCGTCGGCGCATCGGGCCGCCTGCGCCGCAGGAGCGCCGACACGACGAGCGCCACGACCACGGCGAGAGCGACGAAGACGACGCGTTCCATCACTTCATTCTCACAGGCAAGGCTCCGACGATTCCAAAACCGATGAGTCCGTGGCCGCGGGTCGTGCGTCGCTGGACCGCCACGGGCACGGTCGCGGTGATGATCACCTCACCCTCCGACACGCCGTCGGGTACGTCGAGACTCATCAACGATGCGGCACCCAGCGGAACATCGATGAACCCGGGGAGGTCGACGACACCGCCCGGCCCGACGGCCGACAGGGTGAAGGTGCCGTCGAGAGAGGTGGTGTTGAGTATCGAGATTGCATTACGCGCCCCCTTGCCGAGGCCGGCCGGAATCCGCCACTTGGTCCCGAGCAGGCCGGCGGGTATCCCGTTCACTGTCGCCGTGAAGGCGCTCGAGCTGGTGCGCTGGCTCAACACGTGTTCCACCACCAGTCGCGCGGAGTTCAGCGACGACACCACCATGGCGTGATCTCCCTTGGGGAGATCCGCGATCGAGTCGGTGTTGATCGCAACGATGCCGCCGGCGGGGATGTCGACCGCCTGCGACGGAAGCGCGGCATCGGTCGGCTGGTCGATCGGCACGCCGTTCGTGATGCCGATGCCGAAGAACGACACGTTCACCTGTGCCGCTCGTGTCGACGGGTTGAACACGACGAGTTCCTCGGTGACCTGCGGCCCCGTGCGTCCCGATGTGAACCACCATTCGCCGAGCGCCGACGGGACTCCCACCGTCGTCGAATACCCGAGTCGACCGCCGCCGAGGTAGTGCTGCATTCTCGACGCAACGATCTGACCGGTTGTAGCGACGACCTCGACTGCAATGCGCGATTCGTTCGTCGCGCCCGCGTCGGACAACGACACGCTCTTCACCGAGCGCGGCGGCAACACGACGCCCTGCAGGTCGGTCGGGGTGCGGCGCCCGGCTTTCGTCGTGACGGCGACGTTGACGACCGCGGTGTCGGGATACGGATTCACGAGAACCAGGCGCTGCGTCGAGCCCTCCGCAGTGAAACCATCGGCAAAGAACCACGTGTCGGAGGTCTGCGTGACGCACTGCGAGGTCACGTCTCCCGCGGCGTAGATCAATTCCTGTTCCACCGTGCCGACCGACCCGATGATCTCGACCACCGGCACCACCACCCCGACAGTGCGGCCGCGGAGAACGTCGACCTCGAGTTGTGATCGCGGCGGCACGACGACGGTCGAGTTGACCGCGGCATCCGCGCTCAGGAAACTGACCGACGCCGCGTACTCGATGTCCCCCGGGTTCGACAGCACGACGTTCGCCGAATCGAGCCCGTCCCCCGCCGCTGCTCCGGGACAGAACCACGACGTGCTGATTCGTGAGCCGCCCGGCGCCTGCGGAAACCCGCCGAGTTCCACGAGAGCAAGCGACGCACCGGCCGACTTCTCGCCGCCTTGCCGATCGACGGCGAACACGCCGGCGACGACTCCCACGATGAGAACGGTTGCAAGAAGACGCCTGACGATGTTCATGCGCCGCCCGCCTCTCCCATCACGACAGCCGGCTCTGCGGGCAGATCATTGTGGTCGACCCTTCGACGCTGTCGTCGCAGCGCTCGACGCCGCGACGTCGCGACGAACAGCAGAAGAACCCAGGCAGCCACCTGCATGCCGACAAGCACGCGGTGCAACACCGATGTCGAATACGAAAGTCGGGCCGAGCCGGATGCGGTGACGTCGTATGCGTTGGTGAGACCGAATGCCGGTCGCACCGGCACCGTTGCTCCGTCGACCGACAGCGTCCATCTCGACGTGAACGGCACCGCAAGGTGAACGGTTCCGGGTTCCACCGACAACTCAGAGGAATCGACGGGCGACCCGACGCCAGGGAACGTCGCTGCGCCGGAGATGTCGGTGGCGATCATCGATTCGGCGCCGGCCGATGCGCTGCTCGTCGCACCCGCTTCTCCCAACCGCGAACGCACGGGAATCCATGCGGTGTTCTCGAACACCACGAGATCGGGGGATGCGAACCTGCGCTTCAGATCGAGTTGCCGGGACAGCGCCTCGATCACGCCGTCGGGCAGTGCAATCGGATTGTCTCGGGTCGATTGTCCGCCGTCGACGATCGGCACGACGATGTAGCGCACCGCGAGTGGCGCCAGCAAGCGTCCGGCCCGCGCGGTCTGGCCGCGCACGATTCCGTACATGGCCGCGACTGCGTTGTCGCGAGCGCGCGTGGGAGGCACCTCCCACATCTCGTCGAGGCGCGCCGACGGACCGTTCACCACCGAATACCCGACACCCCATCCGAAATTCAGCGGCGCGCCCGGCAACACCCGCGGGTCGCCGATGAACAGGGTCCGGTAGTTGCCGACCTCGCTCTCCGATGGGAGCTGTTCGAGAAGCTGCGGAAGCGCGATCGACGGCTGGTTCCATGATCCGTCGATCGAGTTCAACGTCGTGGGAACGAGTCCGACGGCAAAGACCACGCCGATGAGTGCGCCGAGTGGCTGGCGCCAACCGAACTTCCCGCGTCCGAGATCGAGGGCCAGTGCAGACCCGAGGGTCGATGCGCACATCGACACACCGAACGCCACCGGCACCAACATCACCGCCGGTTCGGCGAGATGTGCCGGCAACAGAGCCGAGTCGTCGAGGATCGCAACCATCAACCCCACGGCGACGAGTGATGCCCCCCGCAACGACCAGCTCGCCCGTGCTCCGCGCACCAGGAGCACCGCGCCGATCACCGCGGCGAAGAGACCTGTCGACAATGCAGAACCGAAGAAATCCCCCACCGAGAAACGAACGAGGCCCCACAGACCGAGGTTGCGTCCGCCGTCGACGGGAGCCGCGGTGAGCGCCTCCCACCATCCGCCGCGCACGTATGTCGCCGACCACGGAAGATTCAACAGCACCGCCGCGACGCTCGACGCGAACGACACACCGACCCACCTCACCGACCACTTGAACGCGAGACCCTGGGCGAACGATGTCACCGCAATGACGACCCCGGTCATCGGCACGATCATCACCAATGCAGGCTCGAAGGCGAATCCGACCGCACACAGAAGCGACAGCCCGGCGAACCAGCGCCTCCATGTCGATGACGAGACGACGACCATCGCTTCGCTGGTCATCGCCGAGTGCACGTCGGCGTGGCCGACGAGCATGCGCATGAGATGCACCATCCACGGCATGAGGGCATACAACAACAACGCGCCCCAGCGTCCGGAGGCAATCGATGCATACGGCAACGGGACCGCCGCGTACGCGGTGACCGCGGCGATGCGGCCACCGCGCGTGCCGACGACCGACGCAAACCGCCATGCCCCCAGCCAGCCGACCACCGGAAGACCCACGATTGCGAGCGTGTGCGCGAGACCGGACTGGGAAAAGAGCGTTGCGGTCGTCGTCGCGACTAGCGCGATTCCGGTCGGCAACGCCGACACCTGACCGAAGCCGGCACCCCACCAACCGGACGCATACGACTGCCATGCGTCGGGCACCGACGAGGGAAACGGCACGAACTGTCCGACCGAGACCGACCCGTTCAGCAGAAGCGAACGTGATCCGATGATCATCAATGCAACGAACACGAACCACATCACATAGGCACCACGGGGCGTCGGCTCCCGCGCGTCGTCTTTTGCGAGTGCCTGTGCGAGACCCGCGCGTCGCGCCCGACGACGGAAGTATGCGCTCGTGTGAGCCGACCCGAGAATCTGCAACGCACGAATCTCGTCGCCGTCGACCGTGCGGATCTCGCTCAATTTCTCGCGTCGGTCGTGAATGGAACCGACGGCGAACGGCAGCGTCGCGACCGCCCGCAGTTCGGCCCCGGCACGACGGGCCCGGCCGGTGACAACGAGCAGCACCGCGCGCGCGACGGTGAACAGAACCATCTGCACGACAACGGGAATCAACTGACCGCGTGACGACAGTGCCGCCACCGTGCGGACACGGGTGGTTTCGGAATCGAGATCGACCGTGTCACTGTCGTCGGAGTCGGTCCGCTCGCCCATCGCCTCGCGGTGACGTGCCACTGCGGAGGGAACGATCACGACGCGTGCCCCCGTGGCGTGCGCCCGCCAACAGAAATCGAGATCGACGCCGGACGAATGAATGTCAGGAGTGAATCCTCCGAGGGTTCGGAAGAGATCGGCGCGCACCATGAGACACGAGGTCGGCAGCACGAACACGTCCTGCACCGCGTCGTGTTGTTCCTGGTCGAGCTCGCCGTCGTCGGCGTAGGGCAACTCGACGCCGAATCTGTCCACCGCACTTCCGACCGACTGAATCATCGACGCGTTGCCCCAGTGCACAAGTTTCGGCCCGACCACGCCTGCGTTCGATCGGTACAACTCCTCGACCAGCCGCGAGACCGCATCGGGGGCGAGCGCCACGTCGTCGTGAAGGAAGCAGAAGAATCCGCTGTCGCCCTGGACCAGATTCAGCACGGTGTTGCAGGTCGCCGCATACCCCGGATTCGACCCGAGAAACCGCACCACCGCCGAGGGCAGGACCGACTCGATGAGATCGAGCGTCGCCCTCGCCCCGGGGGTCTCGCTGGTGCCCGACAACAGCAACAGGGTCTGGAGACCCGGATGGTCCTGGTCGGCCAGACCCCGCAGAGACTCGGCGAGCCAGTCGCCCGGTTCATGTATGACCATGACGGCCACCACGGGGGGTGCTGGCGTGGAAACATCAGGTTCGGTCACGCCCCCGCGAGGCTAGTGCCATGCCCAAACGGCCTCGGGGCAGACCTTTCTGCCCATGTGACACACGGCCGGCGATGAAGTGCTAGCAAAAGCAAGCACATACCCCTACGATATTTCCCATGAGTTCATTCCCGAAGATCACAGTTCCCAAAATCACTCTTCCGAAGATCGACCTCCCCGGTCGCGAGACCCTGAGCAAGATCGATCTGCCGAAGATTTCTCTCCCGCAGTTGCACTCCATCGACCTCACCTCGGTCGACCTTCGCCGCCTCTCCCCGTCGGCAGTTCTCGAGAACCCGGTCGTCAAGCAGGCGACCGAAGTCGGCTACACAGCGGTCGGATTCGCAGTTCTCGGATTCCAGAAGATCCAGGTTCGTCGCCGCGAACTGGTCGAATCCGTGAAGTCGCGATTCAACACGGCTCAGTAACTCTCTCGACAACAGAGAAAACGTCGGGGTTCCGACTGCGTCAACCCCGACAGAACTAGCCTGAGCCACCGTGTCGGGCGCCGTTCATACAGAGTCATCCTCGAAGGCTCCGCTCCCCGAGGGGACCATCCCGGTCGCCATCGGACTCTTCATTGCGGGCATCACCGCGTACGCCTTTTTCAAGGTCGGACAGTTGGCTCTCGGCAAGGAAGACTTCAAGCCGATTGTCGCGTTGTGGTTCACGACCTTCGCACTGGTTCCCGGATTCCTGCTTCCGGTGGAACAGGAGCTCGGTCGCGCACTCGCCCACCGTCGCGCACTGAACCACGGCGGCAGGCCCGTCGTTCAGAAAATGCTCCCGCTCGCGGGTGGTCTGACGGCGATCGTCGTGCTGGCCACGCTCGTGGCATCCCCGTGGCTCACCGGCGACATGTTCGAGGGCTACTGGACAGTGACCGCGGCTCTGATCATCACGGTTCTCGCGTTTGCCCCGATGCATCTCGCCCGCGGCATCGCATCGGGTTCGGGTCGGTTCACTGCGTACGGACTCATCCTCGGCATCGACGGCGCGACGCGCATCATCGCGTGCGTCGTGCTGTGGCAACTCGATGTCACTTCGGTCGGTGCGTACGCGATGACGGTCGCACTTTCGCCGGTGGTCGCGGTTCTCTTCGTGGCGACGCGCGGCGAACTGAAATCGCAGGATGGCCCACCGGCCGACTACGCAGAACTCACACCGAATCTCTCGTGGCTGCTTCTCGGATCGGTGATGGCCGCCGCACTCGTGAATGCGGGCCCCATCGGAGTCGACGTACTCGCGAACGCATCCGAGGCAGAAAAAGTCACCGCGTTCGGCAACGGAGTGTTGTTGTCGCGCATCCCGCTCTTTCTCTTCCAGGCAATCCAGGCGTCGTTGCTGCCGCGACTCGCTCGGCTCGCCGCCAAGGGAGACCTGAAGGAATTCGTGCAGGGACTCTCGTTGCTGCTGAAGATCGTTGCGGGGGTGGCCGTTCTCGGCACGGCCGGCTCGTTTGCCGTGGGTCCGTGGGCACTCGACGTGATGTACGACGGCGGGCTCGACCGACGCACCCTCACGCTTCTGGCACTCGCGAGCGGGTTGTACATGCTCTGCATCGCGGTTGCACAGGCGGTGATCGCGCTGCGGGGCCACAGATGGGTGGCCATCGGTTGGTTGAGTGCCGTGGTGATGTTCCTCTCGGTCACGGCGTGGTCGAGCAACGACCTGTACCTGAGAGTCGAGTACGGCCTCGTCGCCGGATCGAGCACGGCCCTCGTGATTTTTGCAGTTGCACTGCGCTCGCGCATCGCGGCGGGTATCACACCCGATGCCGAGACCATGCTCGACGGCGTGATCGACACGCCGTTCGAGTGATCAGTTCCTGAGTCGCGCCGACTCGAGCGCCAGGTCGTTCTGCACCATCATGCTGACGAGTGACGGAAAATCGACTTCGGGAACCCAACCCAGTTTCTCGCGTGCCTTGCTCGGGTCACCGATCAACAGGTCGACCTCGGCCGGGCGGAAGAAACGCGGGTCCTGGCGCACGTAGTTGCGCCAGTCGTCGAGACCGACCTCGCGGAACGCGAGCGTGAGGAACTCCTCGATCGAGTGCGTCTCGCCCGTTGCGACCACGTAGTCGTCCGGTTCGTCCTGCTGCAGCATCATCCACATTGCGCGCACGTAGTCCCCTGCGTAGCCCCAGTCGCGCTTCGCATCGAGATTGCCCATCACGAGTTCCTTTTCGACCCCGAGCTTGATGCGGGCCGCGGTGTTCGAGATCTTGCGGGTGACGAACTCGAGTCCGCGACGGGGACCCTCGTGATTGAAGAGGATTCCCGAACATGCGTAGATGCCGTAGCTCTCGCGGTAGTTCACCGTGATGTCATGGCCGAACACCTTGGCGCAGCCGTACGGCGACCGCGGGTGGAACGGGGTGAGTTCGCTCTGGGGCACCTCGCGGACCTTCCCGAACATCTCGGATGACGACGCCTGATAGAAGCGAATCGGATTGTTCTGCGTGCCGCCGACCATGCGGATGGCCTCGAGCATGCGCAGCACGCCGAGACCCGTGATGTTCGAGGTGAGCTCGGCCTGACCGAAGGAAATCGCCACGAACGAGATGGCGCCGAGGTTGTACACCTCGTCGGGCTTCACGTATTCGAGCGCCGACACGAGACTCGTGAGATCGGCAAGATCGCCGGGAACCAGTTCGACATAGGGGAATTCGTCGCGAATCTGGAGGGCACGGGGATTGTTCTGGCCCTTCAACATGCCGAAAACTTCGTAGCCCTTCGAGTGGAGGAACTCCGCAAGGTGCTGACCGTCTTGACCTGTTATTCCGGTGATGAAAGCGCGGGGCATCTGTACGACCTCATTCGTGCACAATGTGACCGAATGACGGTACCACCGGGGCATGCTCTGCCGGGTGAACCCGCACCAACCCGAACCCCTAGCCTGAAGACATGATTGTGGTGCTCGCCGGCGGCGTCGGAGCCGCCCGTTTTCTTGCGGGCCTCCTCGGCGTTGCGCCGCCCCGGCACATCACGGCGATCGTGAACACGGGCGACGACACCGAACTGCACGGTCTCTCGATATCGCCCGACATCGACACCGTGACATACACCCTCGCCTCGGCGATGGATCCCGAACGAGGATGGGGACTGCGCGACGAAACCTGGCGGGCAATGGATGCACTCGAAAGGTTCGAATCGGTGAGGCCGGAAGGTTCGGGCGCCGCGCCGCGTTGGTTCAACCTCGGTGACACCGATCTCGCCACCCACTTCTACCGAACCGCCCGACTGCGCGAGGGAGCGACACTTCGCCACGTCACCGACGAGGTGCGGCGGGCATTCGACGTGCCGGTGGCAGTGCTCCCGATGTCGAACGACACGGTCCGCACGATGGTCGACATCGACGGCTCCCGCGTCAGTTTCCAGGAGTACTTCGTCAGGCTGCGGCATTCGGTGCCCGTTCGCGGCGTCGACTTCGTCGGTGCAGACAGTGCAACGTTCGTCGACGACGCACTTCTCGAGTCCGCCGACACGGTGGTGATTGCTCCGTCGAACCCGATCGTCTCGATCGGGCCGATCCGTGCGTTGTCACGTGTCGATGAGATTCTCTCCCGACGTCGCGAGCACGTGGTCGCAGTGTCACCGATCGTCGCGGGAGCCGCACTCAAGGGTCCGGCCGACCGCATGTTGTCCGAACTCGGTCATGAACCCACCGTGGTCGGAGTCGCACGGATGTACGCACCGGTGTGCGCAACCCTGGTCATCGACGAACAGGACGCCCACCTCGCCCCTGCGGTCGAACGCGAGGGAGTGAAGTGCGTCGTCACCGACACAATCATGTCGAGACCCGGGGTTGCCGCGAATCTCGCGAGAATCACCGTGCGCTCGACACCGCAACAAGGAGGAATCCCATGGCCCGATTGATGGCATGGAGCGTCGAGGGAATCGGCGAGATCACCCCGGGGATGCAACTCGGCGACATCATCGCCGAAGCCTGTGCATCGGAGCCGAACGGCCCGTTGCGCGACAACGACGTGCTCGTGGTGACACAGAAGATCGTGTCGAAAGCCGAGAACCGGTTGGTTCCCATCGACCCCGACGACCCCCTGTCGCACAAGGTTCTCGTCGAAGAAGAGGCGGTGCGCATCGTGCGCCGTCGCGGTGACCTCATCATCACGGAAACCAAGCACGGTTTCGTGTGCGCCAACAGCGGCATCGATCTCTCGAACGTCGAACGCGGATATGCGGCGTTGCTGCCGCTCGACAGCGACCGGTCGGCACGTCGCATCCGCGACATCGTCAGGGCCAAGCTCGGCGTGTCCGTCGGCGTCATCGTGAGCGACACCTTCGGTCGACCGTGGCGAAAGGGTCTCACCGATGTCGCGATCGGCGTCGCAGGTATCGCCGGCGTCGTCGACCTGCGGGGCACCGAGGATGCGCTCGGTCGTGTCATGCAGGTGACCGAGGTTGCCGTCGCCGACGAACTCGCATCTGCTGCCGAACTCGTGATGGGCAAGTCAACCGGTGTGCCGGTGGCAATCGTTCGCGGGGCGGATCCCTCGTGGTTCAGGGAGTCGTCGATGGACGAGATCGTTCGTCCGCCGAACGAGGATCTCTTCCGCTAATCCGACCCGGGTCCACGCAACGAGGCAAGGCCCTCCTTGAGGGGCGTGAACGGCGACCACCCGAGTTGGATGCGCGCGCGCACAGGAGAAAGTCCGAGTCGAACGATGTCGTTCGGCCTGGCGGCCGCGGTGCGCGGCACCGGCGACGACGCCCCCGCCATCACCGCCCACAGATCGAGCAACGACGTCGTGACACCGGTGCCGACGTTGATCACGAGCCCGCCGGCACGGTCGAGCGAACGCACGATGGCGTCGATGGTGTCGTCGATGTACACGAAGTCGCGCGTCTGTTTCCCGCTGCCGTGGAGAATCGGCGCTCTCCCCGACTCGAGTGCATCGAGAAACGCGGCAATGACCCCGTCGTCGGCGCGCTGTCGCGGACCGTACACGTTCCCCATCGCGAGAACCGTGAATTCGACGCCGTGTCGGTCGCGGTACACGGTGTGCATGTCCGACGCCGCGCGGGCCATGACCTCTTCGCTCGACCGCGCATCGTTCATGTGGCCTTCCTTGATGGGCAGGTCACGGGCGAGACACTCTCCGTAGAGCAACCGGGCCGGCAGCGCGGTGACGACTTTCGACACGCCACCGAGACGGGCCGCTTCGAGAACCGCCACCGACGCCGACAGGCTCGACATCGCACCTGCAAGATGCGCGTGCGACGGCGTGAAGACCGAGAGATTCACGATGATGTCGGGACGGCGCAGAGCGACCAATTCGGCGAATTCTCCCGAGTGCACCGAGATGTTCTGGAACTTGAAGCGTCCCGACGCGTTGCGTGATTCGGCAAGATTTGCGAGCGAGCCGGACGACAGGTCGTCGACCACGTCGATCTCGTGACCCTCGGCCATGAGTCGGTCGACCAGGTGGGAACCGATGAAGCCCGCACCGCCGCACACGAGGATCTTCCGGTTCGCCATCCCTATGACGCTAATTCAGGCGGGGGAATTTTTTCGCCACTCAGAACACTCGACGGTTGCACGACTCCGTCTGCTCCGACCACGCAATCGGTGAGTGTCGCGTCGTCGCCGACGGTGCCCATCACCAGGCACCTGTCGAGACGCACGCGTCTGCCGATGCGTGCACCCGGCAACAACACGGACTCCGTGATGACGCACTGTGCGCCGATCGTTGTTCCCTCTCCCACGACGCTGTGCACGATCGAGGCGGACGAATCGATGTCGCAACGAGGCCCCACCGACGACAGGATCTTCGAACGTGTTCCGTCGATGAGATCGAGGTTCGCCTGCAGATACGTGTCGGGTCGACCCGTGTCGATCCAGTAGTCGTCTGTTGCCATTGCGGCGAGGGTCCCGTCGTTCACCATCTGCGGGAAGACGACGCGTTCGATCGAAAGTTTCAGGTTCGCGGGCATGCGGTCGAGAACCCGCGGCTCGAGGACATACGTGCCGGCGTTGATCACGGAACTGGTGGTTTCCCCCGGGGCGGGTTTCTCGACGAAGCGCGTCACCCAGCCGTCGACGTCGGTCTCGACGACGCCGAACTGCGACGGGTCGTCGACAGGGGTCAGGTGAAGAGTGCCCTCGGCTCCGTGCGAGCGGTGAAACTCGACGAGACGGGCAACATCGAGATCGCAGATGATGTCGCCGTTCATCACCACGAAGGTTTCGTCGATTCCCGCATCACGCGCCGCGAAGGCAATGGCTCCGGCCGTGTCGAGCGGCTCCGGTTCGACTGCGTAGTGCAGTTCCACCCCGGCACACACCCCGTCGGGAAACGCATCGAAAAATGGTTCGGGTTTGAAGCCGAGCGCAAGGGCCACGTGCGTGACGCCGGCGGTCGCGAGGTTCGCGATGAGGTGCTCGAGCTGCCGCACGTTGGCGATGGGCAGCAACGGCTTCGGGGTGCTGAAGGTGAGCGGTCTGAGTCGGGTTCCGAATCCCCCGACGAGAACGACAGCGTGCATCAGCCCGGGACGGTCGTCGTGGTGGCGTTCCCTGCGACGGTCGTCGTGGTGGTGCCTGTCGCCGCGTCGTTGGCGTCGGCGAGAGCCTTCAACTCGGACGCTGATGCGGGAATCGGGATGTCTGCACCCGGCGCGGCGACCGCGATGGTGACCGCCATGCCGTCCTTGTCGATCTTGATGTTGCGGAAGTCGGTGATGTACTTCTTGTTGTCGTTCTGGTTGTCGTACGACTCCCACACGATGACCTGAACCTGGGCATCGACTTCCTTGCCGTCGCTGTCCTTGCACTTGAGGTCGCTCATCTTGAACGATTCACCGTTGTTCTGGTTCTGCGGGAAGGTGAGTTCCTTGGTGTCGAGCGAAATGCCGTAGGCATCGAGGAAGACGCCGAGCTTCGCGCGGTACCTGGGCAGTCCCGCGGGTCGCCACTCCATGACGCCCGGGGTCGACGATGTCAATCGGTACTGCGTGTTGTCGACTTCCTGGTCCTCGGGGGCGACCAGGTTGCCCAGGAATCCGTCGCACTTGTAGAAGCCGTAGGCGGCGTAGGAAATCTCGCTTGCCGATGCGGTGGAGCCGGTGTCCGGCTCGGACTGGCGTGCATATGCAACGAGGGCGAGGCCCAGCACGACGACAACGGTCATGACGGCAGGAAACACCGATCCGCCCTGGAAGCGAACCTTCTTGCCTTTGCCTCTCTGTGCGAGACGGGCGACCTTTTTTGCTGATGAACCACTAGCCACGAAGAAGAAAGGCTACCTGCTGGGCGCCCGACGGGGGTGCCCCTCGAGTCACAACGAGTCGATGAGCGACAAGTACGAATTCGCCACCGCCGCAGGAGAAACGTGTGTTTCCACCCATTCGCGTCCACGAAGACCCATGTCGCGGGCCGACTGCAGCGATGACACCATGGTTCTCACAGCCTCGACGAATTCTTTCGGTGAATCGGGAGCAACGGTGACTCCGGCACCGCTCGCCGACAGGATGCGAGTGACCTCGGTGCCGGCGTCGATGGCGGCGATCACCGGTCGTGCGGCGGCGAGAATGCTGTAGGTCTTCGAGGGAACACTCACGGCACCGAGACCCGCGCGCAACGGCACCACGTGGATGTCTCCCGACGCGAGAACCTCGCCGACCCTGTCGCGGGGTTGGTAACCCGAGAATCTGAGGTTCGGCACGTCGCGCGCAAGGCTCTCCAGTTCGGCGCGGGCTGCACCGTCTCCGTTGATCACGAACGTGACCGACGGCAACTCGCGTGCTGCGTCGATCATCAACGTGAGCGACTGCGAGTACCCGACGTTTCCCGCATACATCACGACCGGTTCGTCGCCGATGCCGAGGTCCGTGCGGTACGCCGTGGCCCGGTCGAGGGGAGCAATCCGGTCGGCGTCGACGAAGTTCGGGATGACGACGACCTTGTCCGTGTGTTTCGGCGACACCTTTGCCGTCACGTTCCCGCGCAGATCGTCGGAGAGCACCACCACGGCATCGGAACGGTGATAGCTCGCACGTTCGAGCCACTTCGCGAACGCAATGACCTTTCTGTTCGTGATGGCACCTGTCTCGACGGCCGCATCGGGGAAGACATCCTGGATGTTGAAGACCGCCTTCGAGAAACGCAACCGCGCGGCCAACCAACCCGTGAGACCGAGCGTCAACGGAGGGGACATAGAGATAATCGCGGCAGGTCTGCGGTGAATGCCTCCTGCGAACAACGTGCACACTCCCGCAACGACGCTGAAGCCGAGGAAACCGAGTGCACGACGAACGAGATTCCTCTTGCTCTTGCCCGGAAACGGGTGAACACGGATGATCGAACCCCAGTCGGTCTTCTCGCGACGGACGAGTCGGCCGGTCCAGCCTTCCTCGATGGCGTGCGTGCGGTACCACGGAAGCGCGGTGACCACGTGCACGCGCCTGCCTTGCACCACGAACTCGTCGACGATCCGCGTGATCACCTCGCCGGTCGGCGCGGTGTCGGGTGCGAAGTGCGGCACCAGAACGACGAGCGGCCGCGTCATCTTCCGGCCTCGATGACCGCCAGGTCGTACTCGCGCACGAGATCGCTTGCCGACAGGGCGGTGGTGAATCCGCGAACTCGTCGACGACCGGCCTCGACGAGTTCGTCACGTCGCGCACGAGCAGTCCCGAGTGCGCCGTTCCACGCATCGACCGTGAGCGGCGCGACCACACCTGCGTCTCCCACCACCTCGGGGAGGCTTCCCCTGTCACTTGTGATCACCGGAGTCGCGCACATCATCGCCTCGATCACCGGGGCGCCGAAACCCTCGTACTCGCTCGGGAACACCATCGCGTCGGCCGTCTTCAGCAAGCCGTTGCGGTCGCGCGCCGACACACGACCGGGCATCACCACTCTCTCCGACAGGCCGAGGTGCGAGACCAGTTCGCGCACACGGCTCTCGTGCGACCCGGCGGATCCGGCGCACACCACGCGCAACGACGGATCGCGCCACGAGTCGTTCCCCGTCGCCATCTGGGTCAGGAGGAACTCGTGGTTCTTGTGCGGGTGCGTGATTCCAGGGAACACGAGCACCGGACCAGAACCGAGACCGAACCGTCGGCGAAGTTCTGCCTCCGGGGTCGCGTCGTCGGCGAGCGATGTCTCGATCCCGTGGCGCACCACGCCGACATGTTCGTGCGTCTCGCCGAAGTTCTCCACGAGAGTGCGGGCGACGAAATGTGTCGGCACCACGACCCGTGTGGCGCGCGCAAGTGACGACGGCACGACGCGGGAGAGATACCGGCGTTTCACCGGAGACACGTACTGCGGGTATTCGGTCCACTGCACGTCGTGAACCGTCAACACGGTGGTGGATCCTCCACCTCGCGGAAGTGTTCCCCCGCCGTGGTGCACGACATCGAAAGTTCGCGTGCGTGCGGCGAGCCAGGTGTGCTCGAGTGCGATGCGCACGGCACGACGAGAACAGTCGGACGGCGCCTCGTGAACCTCGTGGTTCGATGCCACATCCGGGTGCCGGGTCGAAAAGCCGCGCGGGGCGAACACCTCGACGACATAGTCGTGGCTGATCTCGCACAACCCGGCGAGTTGCCGCACGAGATACTCCTCGCTCCCCCCGACGCCCGGTACGCACCAGAGAAGATTCATCGCAACGCGGCGGGTCATTCGGAATCCCCGAGCGTCGATCGGTACGCGGCGGCAGTCAGTTCTGCGGTGAGCGACCACGATTGTGCGGCGGCCCGTTCGCGACCCTTGATGCGGAGACCGTCTGCATCTTCGAGTGCACGCACGATGCCGTCTGCAATCGATGCGACATCGAGAGGGTCGACGAGAACCGCCGCACCACCGGCAACCTCTTCGGTGGATGTGCCGCGCGACGTCACCACCGGTGCACCGTGGGCCATCGCCTCGAGCACGGGCAGACCGTACCCCTCCCACACCGAGGGAAACGCGAACACCGAGCAGAGCGAATACAGCGCGGGAAGGTCGGCTGTCGGCACGAAACCGATGGTGCGCACGTCGTGGCCATGCGTCACGACGTCGTCGCCCCAACCGTCCATGCCTGCGACGACGAGCGGCGGGGCGTCGCGCATCGTCGACAGGGCCTCGATCAGCCGCGCGAGATTCTTGCGCGGTTCCTTCGTGCCGACGAACAAGACGAACTCGGCGGGCAGACCGTGTGCGCGGCGCACGCGCTCTCTGTCGGTGTCGCTCACGTGGTGCACCGTCACACCGAGGGGAACATGGTGCAGCACGTCGCTTGCAAAGCCGGCACCGGCGCAGTCGTCGATGGTTGCCTTCGACGAACAGAGAACATGGGCACGACGTCGACGGAGAATGTCGAGACTCCTCCGGAAAATCGCGTTTCCGTGTTTCGTGAAGAACTCGGGATGACGAAGGAATGCGACGTCGTGCAGGGTGACCACCATCGGCAGGGACGTCGCCGGGGGGATGATGGTGGTCGCGTGCACCAGATCGACGTGCACCACCGACTCGATCTTCGGCCAGTTGAAGCGCGTCGACAACTCGTAGAGCAGTGCCCCTCCGACGGGCAGTGCCGCCACCGGGATGGACGGTTCGAATCCGGCAGTCGGGGCGTGTCGATGGCGCCCTGCAACTCCGACAAGTTCGACACCGGGAACCGACCCCATCTGTCTCGCCACCTCGAGAGCGGCGACGGCGGTGCCGCCGGGCACGCGGTGCCAGCACTGTTCGAGGGTGTAGGCAACGCGCACCCCTTCATTCTGTCTGTTCGCGTCCTACGATGGCATCCATGTCAGATTTCTGGTCGGGCCGAAAGGTTCTCGTCACCGGTGGCAACGGCTTTCTGGGTCGTGTCGTCGTGCGACTCCTCGAACACGAGGGAGCCTCGGTCTCGGCCCCGACCCACGCGGACTTCGATCTCGTGGTGCCGGGCGTCGCCGAGAAGATGCTGCAGAAGTTCGCGCCGAGCCATGTGATTCACCTCGCCGCGCGGGTGGGCGGAATTGGCTACAACCTCGTCGACCCCGCACGTCTGTATCTCGACAACCTGATGATGGGCACCCACATCATCGAAGCAGCGCGTGCAACCGGGATCGAGAAGACCGTGCTTCTGGGAACGGTCTGTTCGTATCCCAAGTTCACTCCGGTTCCGTTCAAGGAGGAGTCGTTCTGGGACGGCTACCCCGAGGAGACCAACGCTCCCTACGGCATCGCGAAGAAGGCGCATCTCGTGCACGCCCAGGTGAACAGCGCACAGTACGGGCAGAAGTTCGCATACCTGATCCCCACCAATCTCTACGGACCCGGCGACAAATTCCATCCCTCCGTGTCGCACGTGATTCCGGCACTCATCAAGAAGTGCGTCGAGGCCAAGGAGAACAACGCATCGCACATCGATGTGTGGGGAACCGGCAGTGCAAGTCGCGAGTACCTCTACGTCGAGGATGCGGCGGCGGCCATCGTTCTCGCCGCACAGTCACACGAGGGTGTCGAGCCGATCAACCTCGGTTCCGACCGCGAGATCACCATCCGTGAGACCGCAGAGACCATCGCGCGTGTCACCGGCTTCACCGGCGAATTGAAATGGGACACCACGAAACCCGACGGTCAACCGAGACGGCGCATCGACCCCTCGCGCGCGGCCGAACTCCTCGGCTGGCGCGCCCACATGGACTTCGCAGAGGGCATCGCCCGCACCGTCGAGTGGTATCTCGCGCATCGCGACGAAGCCGAAACTGCGCCGCACTGATTCGCGCGGTCGACGAACGTACACTTCAGTTCGTGACGCTTCCCCCGCCGTCTCTCGAGTACTGCGTACGACATCCGAACGTCGCCACTGGTCGCCACTGCACACGGTGCGACCGCCCCGCGTGCAACGACTGTCTCACGCCTGCGCCGGTGGGTTCGCATTGTGCCGACTGCGTCAGGTCTGCACGGCCGCCTGCGCGGGAACGTGTGCGCCGGTGGAACGCCGTGCAACCGATCCTCGCCACCCGGGTGTTGATCGCACTGAATGCCTTCGTGTTCCTGTGGACGCTGACGGCAAACGGGTCGGTCACGAAGAACCAGTTCGACCTCGGGCTCTCGCTTCCCTACATCGCCGACGGCGAGTGGTACCGCGTCGTCACGTCGGGGTTCCTGCACTTCGGCATCATTCACGTCGGCATGAACATGTTGCTGCTCTGGCAACTCGGTCAACTGCTCGAACCTGCGCTCGGTCAGGCGAGATTCACGCTCCTGTACTTCGCATCGATGTTCGGTGGTGCAGTCGGTGCGCTCGCGCTCACACCGAACGGACTCACCGGCGGTGCGTCCGGTGCGGTGTTCGGGTTGATGGCGGCGGCGAGCGTCGGATTGCAACAGCGCGGGGTGAATCCGCTGCGCACGGGAATCGGTGCCACGTTGTTGTTGAACCTGTTGATCACGTTCACGATCCCGGGCATCTCGATCGGCGGACACCTGGGCGGTGCGCTGATGGGAGCAGCCGTCGGTTTCGTGATGCTGCAACCCCACCGCTCTCGTTCGACCCCGGTCGCAACCGTGGTGGCCCCGGTGATCGCAATGGCGCTCTGCATCATCGCGATCGCGACGATGGTCTGACTCAGACTGCGCGGTCGTGCCCGGCCGCGTGTCTCGCGCGTCGTCGCTGGTCGGCCGTGAGCCTCAGACCGGCGCGAGAGAGGATGCGCACGATGTCGCGGCTCGACACTTCCACCGCGCCGAGTCTCACTGCCTCGTCGCGCACGTGACGCGGAAGGTCGTAATGATCGCCGTGGAACCCGCGTTCGGGGATGCCGAGCGCTCTCGCGAACTCGTGCAGTTCACCGAGTGACGAGTCGCTCACCATGTGGCACCACACGTGATCGCGGTGCGACCATCTGCACTCGTCGACGAACACCGTCATCGGATCAACTGCAGCATCCGCCGCCGCAACACGCACCGCCGGACGGAGCACTCGGCGCGACCGCACCCGACGTGCCGACCGATGCGAAGACGCTCAGCATCCGCACGGCGCCGTCGTGCCCGTCGGGACACGTGGCGGGGCTGTTTGCCTCGGACATGGGACGTCGTTCCTCGAACACGGAGTCACACGTGCGGCACTTGAATTCGTACAGCGGCATGCGCCGAGTGTACGACAGCGACGGACATGGTTGACTGTTGGCATGGCGACTCCGTTGAAGACCAGACCCGCAGAGGTTCTTCCCGACACCGAACAGGTTCCCGAAACCGGGGAACCGATCGTGGCGCACATCGTGAAGACCCTGCCGGGCGAGAACGCCGCGGCGAAGGTCCTCGAGGCCCGCATCAACGGCACGCCGCTCGAAGCATTGTGCGGGCACGTGTGGGTGCCGTCCCGCGACCCCAAGCAGGTGCCGATGTGCCAGAAGTGCAAGGACATCTACGACACCTACCGCATATTCAACGACGGCCTCGGCGAGACACCGCAGGAGTGAACGCCGGACTCATCCGCCCGGCGGTCCGTGGCCTGGTGATCGACCACGACGACTGCGTGTTGATGGTGAAACTCGTGTTTCCCGCCGGTGCGTGGTGGGTGCTGCCCGGTGGCGGCATCGACGAAGGAGAGAACCATGTCGATGCCCTGCACCGCGAACTGCGCGAGGAGACAGGGCTGTCGAATGCGTCGATTGGTCCGGTGGTGTGGAACAGGGTGCACCATTTCCGCATGACCGACGCGCAGGGCCGTGCGTGGGACGGCCAGGAAGAGACCGTGTACATGGTGCGCACCGAACGCTTCGATCCGGCGCCGCACTTGTCGGTTGACGAGCTGCGGAACGAGAACCTTCACGAACATCGTTGGTGGAGCATTGCCGACCTTCTCGCCTACGACGGATCCGATCACTTCTCGCCACCGGATCTCGCGTCGTACCTGCACGTGATCGTGCGGGACGGTGTTCCCTCGACGCCGTTCTCGATCGTGCAGACGAACTGACGGGGCCTGCCTAGCGAAAATCGCGGCTCGACACGGTCGCCGGCACGAACAACGGCATGATCGATTCGGCGATGATGTTCACGACGCCTTTCGAAGACTCGACGCGACCCCGCACCAGCAATGCCGATGCATCACGGGCGACTCCCCGGTGACGTGCCCAGCACCCCTTCGAGCACACCACGTTGACGAGACCCGTTTCGTCTTCGAGGCTGATGAACGTGGCGCCACGCGCACTCATGGGTCGCTGGCGATGGGTGACGAGACCGGCGACGAGCACCCTGGTCTCGTGCGGCACCTCACCGAGCCGGTCCGCGGTGACGACGCCCTTTTTCTGCAGTTCGTCGCGCAGGAAAACGGTGGGATGCCCGTCGGGTGAGATTCCCGTCGCCCACAGGTCGGCAATGGCCTCCTCGACCGGCTGCATGCCGGGCAAGGTGGGTCGGGTGTTCACGCCGAAGATGCCCTGCAGATGGTCTTTCGGGTGACCGTACGCACCCGCCGCCCACAGGGTGTGCCGACGGTCGTCGTTGAAGCTGTGGGTGAACGCACCTGCGGTCGCCAGCGCCTCGAGCTGTGCCCTCGACAGTTCGGGAACGGTCGTTGCCAGATGCTCGAGCGAGCCGTACGGGCCTCGCTCGGCAACGATGCGCGCCAGACCGGAACTGATGCCGCGCACCGATTCGATGCCGAATCGCACCGCGAGACCGCCGAACGACTCGCTGCATTCTTCCAATGTTGCATCGTGGGACGACGCGTTGATGTCGGGGGAATGCACGACGACGCCGTGACGACGAGCGTCCTGCACCAGAGTGTGGGGCGACCAGAATCCCATCGGCTGTGCGTTCAACAAGGCAGCACAGAACACGGCGGGCTCGTGCAGTTTGATGTACGACGAGGCGTACACCAGATAGGCAAAACTCACCGAGTGGCTCTCGGGAAACCCGTAGTTCGCGAACGCAGCCATCTTGTCGAAGATCTCGTCGGCCACGGCCCCGCGGATGCCCCGTTCGGCCATGCCTTCATAGAGTCGGTGCTGCAACCGCTTCATGCGCGCCATGGAACGTTTCGAGCCCATCGCCTGGCGCAGTTGGTCTGCTTCGCTCGGCGTGAAACCGGCGACATCGATCGCCATCTGCATCAGTTGTTCCTGGAACAACGGGACACCGAGCGTCTTGCCGAGTGAGTTCTCGAGCAGCGGGTGGAGGTACGTGACGGGCTCTTCCCCGTTTCGACGCCTGATGTACGGATGCACGGAGCCACCCTGGATGGGGCCGGGCCGGATCAGAGCGACCTCGACGACGAGGTCGTAGAACTTGCGCGGACGCAGGCGCGGAAGCGTCGACATCTGCGCGCGTGACTCGACCTGGAAGACACCGACCGTGTCGGCGCGGCACAGCATCGCGTACACCTCGTCTTCCTGGGGAATCGCGGCAAGGTCGAGTCGGTGTCCGCGGTGTCGTTCGACGAGACGCACCGCATTCGACAGCGCGGACAGCATGCCGAGACCGAGCAGATCGAATTTCACGAGGCCGATCGCCGCGCAGTCGTCTTTGTCCCACTGCAGCACGCTGCGGTTCTCCATGCGGGCCCACTCGACCGGACACACCTCGATGATCGGCCGGTCGCACATCACCATGCCCCCGGAATGAATGCCCAGGTGACGCGGCATGTTCTCGACCTCGGCGGCCATCTCGAGAACCAACGGCGCGATGTCGTGGTCGTGCTGCGACGCGGTGACCGCCACGGTTCCCCACGCATCGACCTGTTTGCTCCACGAATCCTGATGTGCCGGTGAATACCCCAGCGCACGCGCCATGTCGCGCACCGCCGAGCGCGAGCGGTACGTGATCACGTTGGCAACCTGAGCCGCATGATGACGGCCGTGACGTTCGTACACGTACTGGATGACCTCTTCGCGACGGCCGCTCTCGATGTCGATGTCGATGTCGGGCGGACCATCACGTTCGGGGGACAGGAAGCGTTCGAACAACAGACCCAATGACACCGCATCGGCCTTCGTGATGCCGAGCGAGTAGCACACCGCACTGTTCGCCGCACTCCCCCTGCCCTGACAGAGAATCGCTCGTTCTTCGCAGAAACGCACGATGTCCCACACCACCAGGAAATACCCCGCGAAGCCGAGCGTGTCGATGATGTCGAGTTCGTGCTCGATGGTGCGCCACGCCCGGGCACGCAACGACAGATCCTCGCTGGCGTCGGAGGGCTTGTCTCCGTAGCGACGCCGCGCACCGTGCGCCACGAGTTCGCGCAGATACGCCATTTCGTCGAGACCGTCGGGACACGGGAACGGCGGCAGACGCGGTGCCACCAACGACAGGTCGAACGCGATGTCGCACGCCAACGACGCGGTTCGCTCGACGACGCCGGGATACCGGGCGAAACGTCGCTTCATCTCCGCACCCGAACGCAGGTACGCGGTGGCTGCGGCCGGAAGCCGGTGGTCGATCTCGTCGAGCCCGCATCTGTTGCGCACGGCAGCGAGCGCGGTGGCGAGTCGGTGCTGCGACGGCACCGCATACATCACGTTGTTCGTGGCGATGCACTCGACATTCGCACGGGCGGCCATGTGCACGAGCTGGTCGTTGCGCACCGAGTCGACGGGGTCACCGTGGTCCCACAACTCGACAAAGACGTTGTCCGCGCCGAAACAATCGACCAACCTGCGCAACGTGTGCTCCGCAACGCCGGGCCCGTGTTCTTCGAGTGCGCGCACCACCGCACCCTGCGACCCGCCGGTGAGAACTGCGCAGTGATCACGCACCGTGTGTGCCACCGTTTCGAACGAGAACACGGGCGCACCCTTGCGCCCTGCGAGTTGTCCCTCGCTGACCGCACGCGCCATGCGCGCGTATCCCGACGGCCCGCGCGACAGCACGACGATGTCACCGGCCGCCGCACAGTCGAGCTCCACGCCGAACACCGTGGGCAACTGCACGGCACGCGCCGCCTCGGCGAAGCGCACGATTCCGTAGAGACCGTTGCGGTCGGTGAGAGCGAGAGCATTCAATCCGAGCGCAGACGCGACCTCGGCAAGCTGCTCGGGATGCGATGCGCCCTCGAGAAACGAAAAATTCGATCGGCAGTGCAGTTCCGCGTACGGCACCGACCCCGCACGCGGTTGCAGAGCAGGCCGGAACGGTTGTCGTTTTGCACCGAGGGCCGGGCCGTCTCCTCCGGCGTTCCACGCCGGCGACGACGGGGCGCGACCGTTCGAGAGTCGTGCCTCAAGTTCGCTCCAGGGAATGGGCGGATTGTCGAACCCCATGGGTCAAGCGTAGCGAACATATGTTCGCATGGGCAGAGGAAACCTTTGCCGTTATTGGGGCAAAAGCACCGCGCGGGCGGCGTGCAGGGCCCCCACGAGGCCGGCATCGGCGATGGCAACGGCCTCGTCCCACGTGAACCACCCTGCATCCGGGCTCTCCCCTTCTGCGGGAGTCAACGGCACTTCGGGCGCGCGCAACAGGAACCGCACGTCGTGATGCGTGTGCCCCTTCGGACCCGGGTGCACATCGACATGCAACAACGCCGGTCGATCGGCGTGATGACGCACCGGCAGACCCAACTCTTCGGTTGCCTCGCGCACGGCGGCATCCGACGGATCTTCCCCCTTGTCGATGTGCCCGCCGGGTTGCAGCCACATTCCGAGTCGCTTGTGCAGGTGAAGTGCCACTTTGTCCCCTGCATCGTTCACCACGATTGCCGATGCGGTGACATGGACAAGACCTGCATCTTCGTCGAACGGATCGACGATGCGCGGCACGTCGCGAAGGAACAGAGTGATCGACTCTTCTTCCCGTTGGTCGACGGGGCGATGATCGCGGACCATGCGCACGAGCTCGTCGACGGGAAATGTCACGGCACGAGTGTGACACACCGCGCAAAACGACGACAACAGTCGCGTGCGTTCAGTCGTAGCGCGCGAGCAGTCTCCACACGGAATGCTCGAGGCTCAGCAGGAACACCCTCGTCGTGTGTCGATGGGTGCGCACCAGCATCTGCACACGGACATGACGCCTCCGTCGACGGGTGTCCCACCAGCGTTCCTCGACCGGCCACGGTCCTGCGATGCGCTCGACCCGGTAGCGATACCCCTCGACCTCGACGAACGCCGGTCGTTGCGTGAGTTCGTGCCGACCCGACACCGACACCGGATTGTCGTCGTGGTCGACCACCCGCACCTCGCGCGGCTCGGGGAACACACATGCAGGCGAGGGTCGCGGCACCGCACCGCTCCAGTCGCGGGCGACTCCCCTGCCGTCGGTGACACGTTGCCGAGATGCGTCGACGTTCGACAGATTCACCATCGCAAGCGGCACATGCGAATACACCTGCGTGATGTCACGGCCGCCCTCCCACTGGGGCACCGTGATCGACACGTCGCGGTGCACCGCCAGTGCCATGGTGGCCGCGCGTGCTGCACGTTCGATGTTCTCTTCGTGCCCGCCCCACAGCACCGGCTGCACCACGAGCGCCTCGCGACACTCGAGGGGCACCAGACGCACCCGCACGATTCCGCTGGTGGGCGCATCGGGATCGGCATCGTCGGAAACCAGCCAACCGTCGAGTTGATACGTGATGCGCTGCAGCACCGCAGCCGTGTCGAAGCCGCGCGGGTCGCCCCACACGCGCGCCGACGTCTCGACGTGATCGGTTTCGCATTCGACGAGCAGGCGCACGCACTGCATGCCGTGCGCAGTCAGCGCATCGATCAACAGTGCGACGGTGTCGCGCACCGCGGCCACGACGTGTGTCGCGAGACCGAGGGGAGGCTCGAACTCGCGGGACTGTGCGTAGTCGGAGGGTGGTGCGCCCGGTGACAACGAACGCACCTCGCCGCCCGACACGAGAGTCCACACGGTGCGACCCTCGGCGCCGAAACGGTCGATGAGTGCCGCCTCGCCCACTTCGCGCACTGCACCACAGGTGGAGAGACCGAGCCTCTGCAACAAACCCACCACGTCGGGTGACACCGCGCCGATGCGACCGACCGACTGCACGGGAAGCGCATCGATGAACTGCCGGGTGATCGATGAGGAGAGAATGCACGGTTGTGCCCGTGACACCGACAGATGTGCCGCCGCCATCGCCGCAAAACGACCGTCCGCAATGCCGACACCGAACGGGATGTTCTCGATGCGACAGAGATCGGACAGGTGCCGGGCCACTGCGTCTTCTCCACCGAAATACCTCGTCGGCCCGCGTGCCGACATCACCATGGTGCCGACGGATTCGACCTCGACGAGTGGCGACACCTCGCCCACCCGTCGCACGACACTTTCAAACGCGGTGAAGGCATGCACCTCGTTGTCGTGATGCCCGGACCATGCGGGAAACACCACGGCGACGGTGCGACTCACGGCGAGACCCCGGCGGACACCGCCCCCGGCAGCGACATGCGGCACGAACGTTGCACGTGAAGACGCCGACCCCCCATCGACACGCGAACATCACGCGACGATGCGTGGGTGGAGAAGTGCCAGTCGGTCGTGACCGCCGACATGTCGTAGTCGACGGAGAACGCACCTGCATCGCCGACGATGACAACGACGGATGACTGAGCCTTTGCGCGGGCAACGATGCGTCGTGCATCGGACACAGAACATCTGGTGGTCGACACAGCGACGATGTCGAAGCCATCGACCAGTGCACCCACCGTGTTGACCCACGCCGATTGGTCACCGATGTCGACACACACGGTGCGGTGCAGGGCGACCCCCGATTCGTGCATGGAGAGAAACCCGACCTGCGGAAGATTCACCAGCGCCAACCATGATCCGGTGCCGGTTGCGACAGAGACGAGTGCGTACAACAACGACAGATGCGCATCACCCGAGACTCGGTACACCGCACCGCGCTCGAGACCGCGGGTCGGCAACAACGATGCAATCGCGTCGGGGACAACGAGCGGGCCGTACCCGGTGGCGGCACGCACTCTCATGCGTTCGGCGAGTTGTGCCCCCGTTTCGACCGCACCTGTTCCGACATGGGGCGCCAACGAACCGGGGAGATCAGATGGCGCGGGAACGGACACGGTCGACATGCCGTCACCATAGCGAACACATGTTCGTATGTTTCCGGGCCGTGACTCGACCCGATCAGCAGGCGAAGGTCAGCCCTGCTTTGCCTTCCAGCGCTCACGGCCGACACGACTGCGCTCCCACAGATGCGCCGGCACACGTGGATCGAGACCCGATCCGGCATCACCGGCAGGGGCCGCGGCCGGAGCAGCCTCGGCGGGCATCTGCGCCATGAGCTCCTCGACACTCGGCGGGGCCATGCCGGGCTTCCAGTACTGATACAGGTCGCGAACAATGTCGTTCAGACCCGACTGCGAGGCGCCCGATGCGAGTTCGGCAGTCACGATGTTGCCGTACACGTGCACCCACGACACCTGGCCGGATTCAAGCAATCGACGGGCCACAACGGCCGCCGATCGGGTGCCCCTGGCCTCTGCCACCGATGTGAAACGTTCGTGCCCCATGCCGGTGAGCGACCTGTTGGTCTCGAATCGAACGACCGCGGCACGACCGCCGGCCTTTTGCTCCACTGCTACTGGCTGACCCATAAATGTCACGCTAGTCAACGGCACCCGGCTTCGCCCACTAATCCGAACGGCAGGTACCGTACGCAGTACCAACCGAGACCTCCCGGGGTCCTGTTCACAGGGGACATCTATGGCCGACATCACCATCGAAGAGTTCGAAAAAGAAGCCCGCGCATTCCTCGAGGCAAACGCCGAGAAGCGACCCGTGGAGAAGGCGTTCGTGTGGGGCGAAGGCTCCGACAACTTCTACCGCGAGAAAGACCGCGACCAGGAAGCAGCCAACGCCGAGGATGCAAAGAAGTGGCGCCAGAAGAAGTTCGACGCAGGCTTCGGCTGGATCACGGGTCCGAAGGAATACGGCGGTCGCGCATTGCCGCCCGCCTACGACCGACTCTTCAGCCAGATCGAGTCGACCTACCGCGTCGCCGACCAGAGCGCATTCGCCATCAGCCTCGGAATGGTCACCCCCACCATCCTCGACCACGGCTCGCAGGAAGCGCGCGACCGCTACGTGCGCAAGTTGTGGCGCGGCGAGATGATCGCTGCACAGTTGTTCTCCGAACCGGGCGCCGGCTCCGACCTCGCGTCGCTCACCACCAAGGCTGTCAAAGACGGCGACGAGTGGGTCATCACCGGCCAGAAGGTGTGGACCACCGGTGCGCACTACTCGGACATCGGCGAGATCATGACCCGCACCGACTGGGATCTGCCCAAGCACAAGGGCCTCACCGCGTTCATCATCGACTTCAAGGATCCGAACGTCGAGGTTCGCCCGCTGAAGCAGATGACCGGCGGTGCCAGCTTCAACGAGATCTTCTTCAACGAAGTGCGCGTGAAGGACAACATGCGTCTCGGCGACGTGAACAACGGCTGGAACGTCGCGCTCACGACTCTCATGAACGAGCGTGCATCGATCGGCACAAACAACTCGGGTGACAACAACCTGCTCACCCGCGTCATCGCCATGGTGAAGCACTACGGACTCGAGAACGATCCGTTGATCCGCACCGAACTGGCCGACATCGTCATCAACTACCGCATCGCCGCAATGAACGCCGGCCGCACGACCGCCAAGGCCAAGGCCGGACAGCTGCCCGGACCCGAGGGTTCGATCGGCAAGATGGTGTTGGTGAACAACCAGGCGCGCCTCGTGAAGTTCCTGTCGCACGTGCTCGGACCGAAGCTCATCGCCGACAGCGGCGAATGGGGCACCTACGCGTGGGCAAACTTCGTGCTCGGAACCCCGGGTCTGCGCATCGCGGGCGGCTCCGACGAGGTGATGCGCAACATCGTCGGCGAGCGTGTGCTCGGTCTCCCGAAAGAACCCGGCATCGACTCGCGTTCGCCCTTCAAGGACATCAAGGTCTCGACCACGAAGTAGGTCAGTGGCGCCGCGGCGCTACAACAGATTCCACGACCTGCGGTGCAGGTCGGTGAGCCCGTGCGTCTTGATGGCGTCGGTGTGAACCTTTGCCCCGTATCCCTTGTTGCCCGCCCACCCGTACTGCGGAAAGCGCTCGTGCAGGGTGGTCATCAGGGCATCGCGCTCGACTTTTGCGATCACGCTCGCGGCTGACACGCACGCACAGTCCTGGTCGGCCTTCACTCGTGTGACGATGCGCGGGCCGTTCGGCTCCTCGACGAGGAATGCATTGTTGCCGTCGAGCAGAACAATGTCGGGGGTCACGCCGAGCGCACCGAGCGCGCGACTTGCGGCGAGGCCCAATGCCGACACGATGCCGTACGCATCGATCTCATCGGCCGTCGCCGAGCCGGTCGCCCACTCGAGTGCCCACTCGAACAACTCGGGCAGAATCGCCTCGCGCCGTTTCGGAGTCATCAGTTTCGAGTCGCGCAGGCCCTTCGGTATCTCCCCCACCGACCCATCGACAGTAACGACACCGATCGTGACGGGGCCCGCAATTGCACCGCGACCCACTTCGTCCATCCCCGCCACTATTCGCGCGCCACCGGCGAAGAACCCGCGTTCCACCGTGAGTGATGGTTCGGGTCGCGCCATGTCAACGAGCGTAGGCTTCGCTCATGGCGCGTCGAGCATCGATCTCCGTGGGGAACCACGTCTACACCGCGCAGGACGCACAGAAGACCCTCATGTTTCTCGACCGCACGTGGTCGCATCACACCCACGAGTCGCAGATACCCGAGGGATGGCTGGCGGGTGCGCGCGGTTTCCTCGCAGAGATGTGTTCGCTCGCCGGTGTGCCGCTTCCCGCGCTCGACAATGTCGACTCCGCGTTTGCATCACTCACCGAATCGCTCACGGCAAAGTACCCGGAACTCACCGACCCGCAGATCGAATCGCTGCTCGCCGCGTCGTGGCGTTTCTTCCCCACCATGCGCATGCTCAGTCACGAACACACCGGCACCGTGGCCCACATGCACGCATCGAAGGGACTCCCGAAAAAGCCCATCGATCACGCGCGCATCGGCTGGAAAGGTGTCGAGGGCGACGTGCAGTCCGCACGGGCCCACCACGGGCGCCCGTGGCAGGCGCTGTGCATCTGGAGCACCGACGCCATCGATTCGCTGCGCGCCATGGGCCACCCGATTGCACCCGGATTCGCGGGCGAGAACATCACCGTCAGCGGAATTCCCGCCGGGGCGTTCCGACCGGGCGCGCATTTTCGATGCGGAACCGTGCGCGGTTTCATGACGTCGTTCGCGATCCCCTGCAGCCAGAACAACGACTGGTTCGAGAACAAGGACTTCATGGCGATGAGCCACGAACGCGGGCCGTACAGTCGCATCTACGCGATGGTCACGGTGTGCGGCGAGATCTCCGTGGGTGACGCATTCGAGATGTTCACCGATCGCTAGCGCGGCGCGACACGATCACACGCGCGATTCCGGCATCGCGGGCAACAGCGCCTCGCCTGCCGCGTCGGTGGTGTGCCAGTCGCGGTGCGACAGGACCAGCCCCGGCGCACCCGCCACTTCCCACAACAGAGCAGGTCGGGCTCCGTGCCACCGCACTGCATAACTCACCGTTCGGAACGGGTCTGCGGGCAGTGCGTGCACATCGAACGACGAACCCCACCACGGTTCGGGAGTTCCATGGGCAAGAACCCTGCACTCGCCCCCGCTCGGCGCCCCGGACGCGAGCAGTTCCTCGACCCAGGTGACACCCTCGAGGCCCGCGGGCATCTGCGCGGGCAGATCCTGCGACGGTCTGTCGGCGAGACGCAACCATGCGCCTCCGATGTCGCCCGCCGCAGTGTCGTCGCCGAGTTTGACGCATGCCCACGCCGCAGCGAGCAACCTGTGCTTGGTGCTCCACCGCAACACCTTTGCGCGCTTTTCCTCTTTGAGAAGTCCCTGCACCTCGTCGACGACGTGAAGGATCGAATCGGGCCCGGTCTCGCCGAGTCTCACCAGTTCGACTGCCGCATTGTCTGCACCCACACCGAGCAGAAGATCACTGCGGGTGCGCGCCACCCCCGCGACAATCGTGTGGTCGGGAAGGGTGATGCGTCCGGCGACGTCACACGCGGCTTCCCAACCGCGCACCACCTGTTGATGGTTCGGCGTGTCGTCGGGCAGCCGACCGCTGTGCGGGTTCGAGTGCGCAAGGGCGACCCGGGTGGTCGACTTGTGCCCCACCGGCACCACGATCGAACCGGCAGGGAGATCGATGCCCAGCGGTGTCTGTGTCGAGGGTTCTCGAGTGGTGAGGATGTCGTTGCGGGTCACGGCGACCACGATCGGCATCGGCGAGTCGTTCTCGAATTCCATCACCGTCATGCCGCCGAGATCGGCAACTGCGTAGATGCGCTGGATCACGTCGCCGCCGGGAACCCTCAGACGGGTCTCTGCCACCGGAAATCCCGCGTACCACTTCTGTCGTAGCGACACCTCCGTCTCGGGCGTGTACCACCTGTCGTCTGCCGCGACGAACCACGCGAGCGCACGACCGTCGGGGGGCAAAAGAGTGCCGTGTTCGGTGACCTCCCCGCGCCACGATGCGCCGCGGTTGCCGATGAGCCGGTGCGACATGCGGCTATTTGATCTCTGGACGTGCACGGCGAGACATGAGAGCAACGAGTGCCTCCGCCGCGGGTTTTCCCTCGTGACACACGGCGACGACCTGTTCGGTGATCGGCATGTCGACACCGTGTTGCCGGGCGAGCTCGAGCACCACCTTCGAGCTTCGCACGCCTTCGGCAACCATCGACGTCGACGCAACGATGTCGTCCAACGATTCGCCCCGGCCCAGACGAATGCCGACCGAGGTGTTGCGGCTACTCGTCGACGAGCACGTGGCAATCAGATCGCCCATGCCGGCGAGACCGGCGAGCGATTCCAACTTGCCGCCGAGAGCCATCGCCAGTCGGGTCATCTCGGCGAGACCGCGTGTGATGAGGGTGGCTCTCGTGTTGTCACCGAAACCCATGCCGGTTGCGATGCCCGACGCGATGGCGATCACGTTCTTCACGACGCCCGCGATCTCGCACCCCACCACGTCGGGGTTCGTGTACACGCGGAAGGTCGGACTCGAAAAAAGTTCCTGCAGTGCCGTGGCGATGACGGCGTCGTCGATCGCGACGACGCTGGCCGCGGGTTGACCCACTGCGATTTCCGATGCGAGGTTCGGACCCGTGAGGACCGCAACCGGATGACCCGGCATCACGTCGTTCGCAACCTGCGACATCCGCATCATCGACCCCGACTCGAGCCCCTTCGACAGGCTCACGATCGGAACCCACGGGCGAATGTGCGGAGCAGCCTCTGCAAGAACCTGACGGAAGCCCTGCGAGGGCACGGCCATCACGACGATGTCGGCATTGCCCACGGTGTCCTCGAGCGACCCCGACGCCCGCAACCCGGGCGACAGCGCTGCCCCGCCGATGTAATCGGGGTTCACGTGACGGGTGTTGATCGCATCGACAATCTCGGGGCGACGGGCCCACAGGGTGGTCGGCGTGTTCGCCGCCGCCAACGATGCGACCGTGGTTCCCCATGACCCTGCGCCAATGACGGCCATGTGCATCGATGCCATTCCGACAGCGTAGGCGAACCGCCGAGCAGGGTTCGTAGGCTGAGCCCGTGCAAGTGGCAGTGGTGATTCCGGTGAAGTCGTTCACCGTCGCAAAGGGCCGACTGAGCGACACCCTCACACCGTCCGAACGCGAGACTCTCGCGCGCGAGTGCGCAGCCACAGTCGTGCGCGCATCGGCTCCGCACCCCGTCTACGTGGTGTGTTCCGATGCTGCAGTTGCCGCGTGGGCGCGCGACCTCGGTGCGCGGGTGGTGACGTGCGAAACGCCGGGGCTCGACAATGCGGTCGCCGCCGGACGTGAGCAGGCACGGGCCGACGGGTTCGACCATCTGGTCGTGGCCCATGCCGACCTTCCCCTTGCCCGAACGCTGTCGCACGTGGCAGTCGAGAATCGCGTCACCATCGTCACCGACCGCCACCACGACGGAACCAATGTGCTGTCGTTCCCCATCGCCTCGGCTTTCACCACCGCTTACGGCCCCGGGAGCTGTGCCAACCACCGGCAACTTGCTTCTTCTGCGGGCCTCGAATGCACCGTGATCCACGATGACGACCTCGCACTCGATCTCGACACCGCCGACGACCTCACCGAACTCACACGACGAAAGAGCACGACACCATGAGCGCAAACGAACCCGGTCAACCACCCCGGACACAGAACTCCTTCACGTCGAATCTCGACACCCCGGCGATCGTGCTCGCGATCGGCGCCCACCCCGACGACGTCGAGTTCGGTTGCGGCGGAACGCTCGCCAAGTGGTCGGCCGACGGCGCCGTGGTTCACCACCTCGTGTGCACCGACGGGTCGAAGGGCACGTGGAACCCCGACGCCGACATAGCTGCGCTCGTCACCGCGCGCGAACGCGAACAACGAAATGCAGCCGGCGCTCTCGGCGCGACGGGATCCGTGTCGTTTCTCGGTTATGTCGACGGCGAACTCGAGCACTCACGTGAAGCCGTCGACAGAATCGCCCTCGCGATCCGCACACTGAGGCCGACCGTCGTGCTGTCGCATGACCCGTGGAAGCGCTACAGACTGCACCCCGATCACCGCAACACCGGACTGAACGTGTGTGATGCAATCGTGGCCGCCCGCGACCCGCATTTCCTGAAGCACCACATGACGGAGTTCGGCGTCACCCACCACCGGCCCGATGCTCTGTTGCTGTGGGAAGCAGACGAACCGAACCATGTCGAGGACATCTCGGGTTTTGTCGACACGAAGCTCGCCGCTCTCGAACGACACGAGAGCCAGTTCGAGTCGACGATGAAAGCCACGGACGAAGACGGCATGGAGGTGTTCCGTGCACGCATGCGAACTCGCATGGCCGACCTGGGCTCGCCGCACGGAGTCGCCGCGGCAGAGATTTTTCACCTGATGAACAGGCTCTAGTCGAATTGCCCTTCGGCGCGCCCCTCGCCGGGCGGGCCGGCGAACGCCTGTGCAATCGACATCCACTGCGATGCCGGCTCGCCTGCAATCGCGAGCCCGCAGTCGTTCAGATGACGACGCTGCGTGACCGCGCGGCAGAAACCCGTTGCGGTGCCGCGTACCGATGATCCGGCGTCGGTCGGCCCCCACGTCCACACAGTTCCGCTCGGGGCACGAAGTTCGACGAAGACATCGCCGTCCGGCTGCTGTCGACCGTTCGTCGCGAATGCGAACGGCATGGCACGAACTCCGATGTGAGCCACGTGATAGATGCGATCGGTGTCTTCCCGTGTCACGCCGAGACCGTCAGCGATGTCGAGGCCGTGTGCCCAGTTCTCCATGAATCGGGCCGTCAGCATCGACCTGGCCGACATCGACGGGCCGTACCAGGAACATCTCTTCTTCATGTCGACCGATCCGGCCGCGTCGAGCAGTGCTTCGACTCCGTCACCCCACCACGAGAGCAGTTCGGCGGGTGACATCCCCCGATGACGATCATGCAGGGCGTCGATTCCGCCCAGCGCCATCATCTCTTTCAGATCGGCGCGGAATTTCTGTTCGTCGACCATCGACCACAGACACCGACGATCGAACAGACCGAGATGAACCACCTGGTCGGCGACGTTCCATCCCGCAGCCGGCGTCGGTCTGTTCCACTCGTGCGGGGAAAGCGAGCCGAGCAGGTCGCGCAGGGAGCCCGTTTCGGCCCGAAGATCGCGCACCACCACATCGTCTGGTTCGGTCATGGTCAAAGTGTTACCAGACAAAAAGAGAAGAGAGGGGCTTTCGCCCCTCTCTTCCACACTCCGAGCCGGTTGGTTTGGTTCGCTCGAAAGAGCGAAGAAGAATTACTTCTTCTTCGCAGCCTTCTTGCGCTTTGCAGGCTTGCGCTTTGCAGCGGCCTTCTTCTTTGCAGGGGCTGCCTTCTTGGCGGCCTTCTTGCGCTTTGCAGGGGCTGCCTTCTTGGCGGCCTTCTTCTTCTTAGCAGGAGCCTTCTTGGCTGCTGCCTTCTTCTTGCGTGCAGGAGCCTTCTTGGCTGCTGCCTTCTTCTTGCGTGCAGGAGCCTTTTTGGCTGCTGCCTTCTTCTTTGCTGCCACTTGAGTTTCCTCTCGTTGGGTAAGTGGTTACTTACGGTTTGGGTTCAGCTGAGCTTTTAATGTTGAGCTCGCTGTGAACTTCATCGCAGTCGAGGCCGGTACTGTAACTGCCGCACCCGTTTGTGGGTTACGACCAGTACGTGCCTTGCGAGCAGTGGTGCTGAACGAGCCGAAGCCCGGCCATGCCACTTTTTCGCCCTTC
>JBBANL010000011.1:0-66124 GCA_040401975.1 Ilumatobacteraceae bacterium
GGAAAGCGTGTGAAGTGAAAGCTTCCGTGGGTTCGAATCCCACCTCTTCCGCCAGTCGTCAGTAGGTTTGTGCCGATGACGAACGAAGACGCGATGCGCGTTGCCCTCGAGGAAGCCAAGGTCGCGGCTGCGGCCGGCGATGTTCCGGTCGGGGCGGTCGTCGTGCGAAACGGCGAGATCATCGCCCGACGGCACAACGAGCGAGAACTCACGGGTGACCCCACCGCGCATGCCGAGGTGCTCGCCCTGCGTGACGCGAGTGCAACTCTCGGAACTTGGCGTCTCGATGACTGCACCCTCGTGGTCACACTCGAGCCGTGCATCATGTGTGCGGGTGCTCTCGTGAACTCTCGCATCGGACGACTGGTGTACGGGGCTGCCGATCTGAAGGCTGGTGCGACAGCGAGTCTCTACAACGTGATGTCCGACCCGCGCGTGAACCACAATCCACCCGTTGAGCACGGGGTTCTCGGGCAAGAGTGCTCAGCGTTGTTGCAGGAATTTTTTAGCCGTCTGCGCTGACCCGCCGTTAGAATCGAAGACGGAAGGGTGCTAGAGCGGCCGAATAGGACGGTCTCGAAAACCGTTGTGGTGAATAGCCACCGTGGGTTCAAATCCCACCTCTTCCGCCACGACGACCCGGCTTCGGCCGGGTCGTTCTTGTTCAGGCGTGATTTCTTGTGAATGTCTTCCACGCCTTGTCCGGAACTCTCCCGTCAATGAGAGGGAGTCCGAACTGAGCCAACGCCACGAGAATCGGCTTGGTCTCTCGACCTCGCTTTGTCAGCGTGTATGTCACGTGTGAATCCCCGTTCTCTTCGAGTCGTTCGACAAGACCATGTTCCACAAGGTCTTTCAGACGTTGGGACAGAAGCGTCGGTGAAATGCCGTCGAGACTGCGTCGCAGCTCGACATAACGGCAGGACGTGGAGATGAAGAGATCTCTGAGAATCAACAGGGTCCAACGGTCACCCATCAGGTCGAGTGACTTGGCGATGGGGCAGTTCAGGTCGTAACTGCGCTGGGGGGCGCTCACCGATTTCTTTGAACGAGAACTTGTCATGCGCTGATGATACAGTTTTTGTACCATAAGGGGAAATCATGAATCAGACGACAGCGCCATCCTCAACCTCCACCAGCCCATGGCCGACATTCGTCGTGACATCGATTGCCGCGTACATCTCCACGCTCGATCTTTCGATAGTCAATGTCGCCTTTGCGGAGATCGCGAAGGAATTTCCCACTGCGAGCCGCGGAACAATCTCGTGGGTCGTGACGGCCTACTCGATTCTCTTTGGTTCATTGCTCGTGGTCTCCGGACGATTGGCGGACCGCATCGGCAGAAAGAGACTGTTCCAATTCGGCACTGTGCTCTTCCTGGCCGGCTCGCTTCTGTGCGCTCTGGCTTCGTCGATGGGGCTCTTGATCGTGGGTCGCGCAGTTCAGGGAGTCGGCGGCGCAATCATGACTCCTGCATCGCTCGGATTGCTGCTCTCTGTTTTCTCACTGGAACGGCGCAGCCAGGCTGTGGCGTGGAACGGTGCGATCGGCGCGTTGGGCGTCGCATCGGGTCCGACTCTCGGTGCGTTCTTTGTCTCGACATTCGGTTGGCGTTCCGCATTCTGGATCAACGTCCCCATTTGTGCCGTCGCCGTGCTGTTGGCGTTCAGGTACGTGAAGGAGACACCCCGCATCGATTCGCCGCGTCCCGACATCGGTGCCTCGGTGTTCGTGACCTTGTCGGTGGCGTCACTGGTGTGGGGCATCTCGAGAGCCGAAGAACAGGCATGGACTGATTCTCTCGTTCTCTGCTTGTTCGCCGCGGCCGTGGCGTTCGGCGTTCTTGTTGTCTGGAGAACACGCAGCCACCCGGTTCCCTTGATGCCCCCTCAATTGTTCAGGGTTCGTTCCTTCTCTGTCTCGAATGTCTCGACCTTTCTCTTCGGCGCCGCATTCTCGGCAAACATTCTGAACAATGTCCTGTTTCTCAGATCGGTGTGGAATTACGGCGTTCTCGAGGCCGGGTGGTACTCCGCTCTCGCGCCGGTGATTGTCGCGGTCACGTCATTCTCCATAGGTCGCCACATCTCGCGGATCGGCTTCAGAAGGCTGTTGGTGTGGGGGCCGTTGTTGTTCGCGAGTCTTGTCTACGCAGGCTCGCATCTCTTCGAGGCTGATCCGACTCCTTGGACCAGATGGCTTCCGTTGATGTTTGCTCTAGGAGTCTCGATCGGGCTTACGTTTCCGACTCTGTCCGCTGCGACGGTTCATTCGTTGCCGCCCACGTTGTTCTCCCTCGGCGGTGCCATCAACAACACGTCCCGGCAGATTGGCTCTGCGGTCGGTGTCGCCCTGGTGGTGACCATCCAGTCAACTTCCGACGGATTGCACGGATTTCAACGCGGTTGGTACTTCATTGCCGCCTGCAGTGCGTCGGCGGGATTGGTTGCTCTGTTGCATCCCCGTACGGAAAACCCGGTGAGCAAAACGAATTCCTAGTGCCCGAATTGCAGACCTCAGGGGCTGTAGAGGTCGGCATTCGCTGTGTTCGAGAGGTTTCCGCCGATGATGAAGACCCTGCCGTCGTTGAGAAGCGCCGATGAATGTTCCGACCTGTACACGGTCATTCCGTTTGCCTCGGTGGTGATCTTGTTGGTGTTCGGGTCGTAGAGGACTATCTCGTTCGAGATGTTTCCAAGCCCGTCTTGTCCGCCGAAAAACGCCACCTTGCCGTTGTTGAGCAAATGAGCGGTCATTGATCCTCGGCCGTGCCAAAAAGAAGGGAGTGCGGCTGCTGCTTGGAACGTGTTAGTGGAAGGGTCGAAAATCTCCATCGTCGACACGCCGTATCCACCGTTCCAGCCACCCGCGACAATGATGCGCCCATCGCTGAGGGTGACGGCAACGGCCTGCGATCTGGGACTGTTCATCTCTGACCCGAGAGTCGACCACGAATCCGAGCTGACGTCGTAGACGAGAGCTGAACGAAGTGTCGAGTTGTTGCCGTATCCGCCGAAGACAATCACCTGTCCGTTCGGCAAGAGGGCAGCGGTGGCGTCGTATCGGCCACTCGGAGCATTCGAAGTCGGTGTGAACGTCTCTGTGGTGGGGTCGTAGATCTCCGCGCTTGTGAGCGCGGAGTTGTTGGCGGAGAGCCCTCCACCAATCAGAACCCGGCCGTCGGACAACCGCACCATGAAATGATTGCGCCTGCTCGTTGCCATGGTCCCCGTGTACGACCACGTGTTGGTTGTCGGGTCGAAGAGTTCGGCAGTGGCCCGCGCCGACCATTGGGTGTTGTTGTACCACGAGCCGCCGGCCACAAATACTTTGCCGTTGGCGAGCAACACCCCGGGCGTGAAGCCCCGACTCTGGTTCATGTCACCCACTTGGGTGAACCGATTTGTTGAAGGGTCGTACACATCCGTGATTGCAGTTTGATAGTCACCTTTTCCGAACACGAGAACTCTTCCGTCGGAAAGTGTCACTGATGAACTGCCGACGCGCCGGCTGATGCTCGAATTGTTGGCACTGTTTGTCACCGTCCCGGTTGTCACTGTCACTACTGCCGAGCGCCCGGTCTTGTTCCCTGCTTGGTTGGTCACATTGAGTGTGTAAGTGGTGGTCACGGCCGGCGACACCGACACGGTCTGGCCACTGGTGACAGAAATGCCGCCTGGGTCAATCACGCCTGTTCCGCCACTGAACACCGGGGTGAATGAGGTCGAGTTCCCCTGGTAGATGGTGGCGACGGATGGAGCAAAGTCCGTGATTGACGCGGCCGGCACGACGGTTACGGTGGCCGTGTTGCTGTACTGAACAAACGTTGCGCCGTTGCGTGAACTGGTGACGCGCACCCGGTACACGCCTGCCGTACCGGCGGAGAAGGTCTGTTGGGTCGCATCCGCAATTGCGACGTTGTCGAGGTACCACTGATAAGTCACCGAGATCGATCCGTTCACGCTCATCCCGACGCCGATGAGTTTCGACTGACCGCTCGTCACGTAGAGGTCCGACGGATGGTAGGTGATGGTCCCCGCATTGATCGAGAGAGTGACGGCATTCGATGTTGTGCTCACGGAGTTGCCGTTGAGTGTGCTGGAGACGATGACTTCGTAACTCCCTGCAGATTCGGCAACGAACGAACTTGATGTTGCGCCTTGAACGTAGACACCGTCGAGAACCCACTGATACGAGAGAGTGCCCGCTCCGGACGCAGTAACCGAGAACGTGTGCGAGCTGCCAAGCAAGACGGTTGCCGAGGACGGTTGCGCGGAAATCGAGACCGAGTTCTGCGGGGGAAGAGTCGTCGTGGTGGACGTCGTGGAAGTTGTAGAGCTGGTCGTTGTGGTGGGGACCGTCGTCGTGGTGGTTGATGGGGGGACGGTGGTCGAGGGCGGAGCAGAGTTGACCGTAATTGTGAGCGTTGCGGTCGAGGTGTGTCCGGCTCCGTTGCTGACCGTGAGTGTGTATGTGGTGGTCACGGTCGGACTGATGTCGATTGCAGTCGCATTATTGATCGGACCGACTCCGTGATCAACGCTGGCACTCGAGCCCACAAATGAAGCCCAGAGATAGGTCGATTCTCCCGGGTTGAGGGTGAGAACCCCCGAAATGAAGTGGGCGATGCTTGATGGGGCAACAGTGGTGGTGGTGGTCGGCACGGTGGTGGTCGATGCGGGAATTGTTGTGGTCGTTGTCGACGGGTTGACGGTGACCATGAAGGTCGCGGTCGAGGTGTGTCCGGCCCCGTTGCTGACCGTGAGTGTGTATGTGGTGGTCACGGTCGGACTCACCAGAACCGTCGCTCCGCTCGAGATGTTTCCCACACCGTGGTCGATGACGCCACTTGATCCGATGTACAAGGCGTAGAGGTAGAGAGATTCGCCCTGGGAAATTGTCGAGACATCGGACATGAAATTCACGATGAGTGAAGGAGGCACGGAACTTGATGTGGTTGTCGGAACTGTGGTTGTTGTTGTTGTTGTTGTGGAGCTGGTCGTTGTTGTGGTCGACGAAGTCGTAGTCGATGACGATGAAGAAGTGCTTGATGTGCTTGTGGTTGATGTCGATGAAGAAGTGCTTGATGTGCTTGTGGTTGTCGGCGCATCCGTGGTCGTTGGAGACACGCTTGCTGGTGTCACTGGAACCAAGGTGGACACCGTGATGGCAGATGGTCGCTTGACGGGCAGAGAAGAGAGATAGAACCCTCTGGCGCAACGAACTGTGGTCTTCCAGTAGATCTGACGTGTTGACGTCTTGACACATGTCGCCAACGAACTCCTGGATGTTTTCGACGAAGTCGGAACCATGCCGGTCGGGCACACACCGGAACTCTTGTAACGCAGAGTTTTCGTGGATGTGATGCACATCGTCCCTGACGTGGCTCTCGCGGTTGCAACTTTTACCTCTGACTTGCCGCACGTGTTTCCTTTGGCGGGTGCGTTCACAGCGCCAGTGCGAGAGATACAGAGAACCGACGGTGTGGCCCCGTGTGCAGGTCTGGCAGTCAGCGACAGGAGAAAGATGCCGCCCATGAGCACCAGTAGTGCCGCGCGCCAGAGCGACGGAGATGCCGACACAAGGCGCTTGTCTGTTGGTTTTGGGGCAATCTCCACCAGCCCAAAATACCCAAATTGTATTTAGAGTACAAGTAGATGTGGAATCTAAGTAACAGGGGGAAGGGGCCTCAACATGAGTCTCAGAGTTGACAAGGCGGCGTCTTCCCACTGCTGGTCCAGGTCCTCGTCGTCGGAGATGTCGACCAGAATTCGACCCACGAGAAGAGACTGAATCACGTATGCGAGTCCGAGCAGTGGTTCTGCCGGATCGGCGAGACCGCGTTCTTTGACCTTTGCCAAAACTCGCGCAAGATTCTCCGAACCGAGCACTTGTTCCTTTGCGAGGACCTCGCGGATCGCGGGGGCACTCTGGGCCGCTGCGAGAGTTGAGATCCGTCGCTGTCGTCGCTGTCGATTTTCTGACGATCGAAACATCCGAATGCCCAATTCGATGAGGGCGAACGCTTCTTCGCCGGATGTCAACTCATCGAGGATTTTTTCGAATTCTGCGGTGCCTCGTTCGAGCGACTTCATGGTGCTGGCAGTTTCGACGGCAGAGATGAGACCGTCTCTGCCGCCGAAGTGGTGGTAGACCGAACTTCGGGCAACTCCCGAACGTTCGATGACTCCATCGACGCTGAATTTCACGAATCCGTGCTCGGCCATTTCTTCTTCAGCGGCTTGCAAGATCCGGGCAATGGTCTTGAGGCCGTCAACGCGCTTGCGACGTCCCGGAGAGGGCGTTGTCCCGTCTTGCTGCGTATTGGCCATGGTGGTCACAATAACCACGCGCTTCACCGTCACCTGTGGGCGCAAGGAGAGCGAGTGTTTTTCGGAGCGATTCGGGTGGGTCTAGATTCGTGTCATGCACATCGCTCTTCGTCACGCTCCCGCATACGCAATCGCCCGGGTTTCGCTCGACCCGAATGAATCAATCCGGGTCGAGTCCGGTGCCATGGTGGCCCGGTCTGCCGGGGTTGAACTCACATCAAAGATGGAAGGCGGCTTGCTGAAGTCGTTGAAGCGGGCCGTGATGGCGGGTGATTCGTTCTTCATGTCGACACTCACCGCCGGGCCCCAGGGCGGATGGGTCGATCTCGCCCCGGGCCTTCCGGGCGACATCATCCAACTTCCGGTCACGCCGGAAGCACCGTGGGTGTTGACGCGAAGTGCATGGCTGGCGTCGGGCAACGATGTCGCAATTGATTCGAAATGGGCGGGGTTCGGCAACCTGTTCGGCGGCGAGGGTGGTTTCGTGGTGATGGCACAGGGGCAGGGCGAAGTTGTTCTCAATTGCTACGGCGCACTCGACATTCACGATCTCGCCGCAGGTGAAACCATGGTGATCGACTCAGGACACCTTGTTGCACTGCAGAGCACCGTGACAGCGACTCTCAGCAAGGCCGCCAGCGGCTGGATGAACACCATCAAGTCCGGCGAAGGTCTCGTGTTCAACATCTCGGGTCCCGGTCGCATCTACGCACAGTCACGCAACCCGAACTGGTTCGATCAGTTCGCCCCTGCAAACCACTCTCACGGTTCGCGCTAGAGATCACGCCGCGTTCGGGTCGGCCGTGATTCGGTTGGTCGGGTTTCCGAGGGTCAGCAGTTCTCTTCGGTCCAACTGATCTCTGCAGAAATCAGATATTCGTCGACAAGATCGACGACGCACTGGTTTGCGCCGTACCCGGTGTGGCGATTGTCGTCCACGACGATCAATCGTCCGTCTTGAAGGGCCTTTGCCATGTTCCGGGAACTCTGCAGTGGTGTCGCGGCGTCTCCTGTGGTGCCGATCACCACAATCGGTCCCGCATCATCGCCCGTGATCGTTGTTCGACGGTCGGTTTCTGTCGGCCAGAAAGCGCACACGTAGCCGGCCGCGAAACTTGACCACAGACGTGGTGCGACCTTCTTGAACTCGGGGATGTACGAATCGGCGCCTTCGACCGTCTTCGGCCCCGGATCATCGAGACACATGATGGCGTTGAACGCCTCGAGTTCGTTGCCGTATGTGCCGTCGTACTCACGTTGGTAGTACTCGTCGTACATCCGGAGAAGCCCGTATCCGTCGCCCTTCTGCGCGCTTCGCAGGGCTTCTTCGAGACCGGGCCAGAGTGATGACGAATACATCGCCCGGGCAACCGCGGTGAGCGCGACTCCCTGGTTGACCCGCACCCGACCCTGCTCTGCGAACAGCGGTTTCGTGTCGAGGCTCTCCAGCAGTTCGTCGAAGGCTTCCTCGGCATTGCCGTTGTTGTGGAACATGCAAGTGACTTCGGCAGAACATTGCGCGAGAAATTTCGTGAGTTCGGTCTCGAATCCCCGGGCTTGGTCGATTCCGCCCTTGACATAGTCAGAGTTCGGGTCGGATGCACCGTCGAGAACAGCGGCGCGAACCGTTCCGGGGAACATGGTGGCCCATGTGGCACCGAGTTCGCTTCCGTAGGAGAAACCGAAGTACGTGATCTTTTCTTCTCCCAGAGCTGCTCGAATACGGTCCATGTCGCGAGCGGTGTTGTTCGTGGAGATGTAGGGGAGTATCGCCTCGTTCTTCTTCACGCACTCATCGACAAAGGCCCGAGACGCATCGGCGATTGCCTGTTTTTCATCGGTGGTGTCGGGCGAGGGGTCGTACGTGAAGTACGGGTCGTAATCGTCGACGCAGTCGACCGCGGGAGTCGAATCCCCCGTGCCCCGCGGGTCGAAGCCGACGATGTCGAAGGCCTCGACGACGTCTTCGCCGAAATATGAATCGACGGACTCCGCGAGATAGGTGCCGCCGAAGCCCGGTCCGCCCGGGTTGACCAGCATCGAACCGACTCTCTTCGATGTGACTGTTGCAGGGTGCATCACCAGTTTCAGGGTGAAGGTGCCCACGTCGGGATTGCCGTAGTCGAACGGAACCTCGAAGTCGGCGCATCGAGTCATGGGGTCGTACTCACAGTCTTTCCATTCGATCGACCCGCCGGTTGCGGGGGTCTCTGTCACGCTGGATGTCGACCCGGTTGTTGCGCTGCTGCAGGAAACGAGCAAGGCGACGACCGCGGCGAGAGAGATGATGTGACGACGCACGAGTTGAGACACTACGGGCAGTTCAGCCCGTAGCCTCAACGGGGTGCGAATGGGTCCACACATGCTCCTCCCCGGCGATGCAGATGCCGTGAAGGGCGCCCGGATGAAACGCGACTCTCTCCGGCGCGCTTGGCAGTTTTCTGCGCCGTACAAGTGGCACATCTTCGGCTTCCTCGGCGCGATCGTGCTGTCGGCACTGCTTGCCCTCGTGCCTCCCTTTCTCTTTCGTGCGATTCTCGACAGGGCGATTGTCGACGACAACCGGGGCCTCATCACGACGCTGGCGATATTTCTCGTGTTGGCCGCGATCGGCGACGCGGTGCTCGCAATCGTGCAGAGATGGTTGAGTTCCACCATCGGCGAGGGGCTGATCTACGACCTGCGGGTCGCACTGTTCGACAAAGTGCAGCGAATGCCCGTTGCTTTTTTCACCCGCACGCAGACCGGGGCACTCATCAGCCGTCTCAACAGCGACGTCGTGGGGGCACAGACCGCGGTCACCTCGACTCTCGGCAGCGTTGTCTCGAATGTTGTCGTTCTGGTCACGTCGCTTGCCGCGATGGTGGTCCTGGAATGGAGGCTGACTCTTCTCGCGCTCGTCGTGCTGCCTCTCTTTATTGCGCCGGCCAAACGGGTCGGCCTGAAACTCGGCTCCATCGCGCGTCAGCAGATGGAACTCAATGCCCAGATGAACACCCAGATGAGCGAGCGGTTCAACGTTGCCGGCGCAATCATCGTGAAGTTGTTCGGACGCCGTGAGCGCGAGGTGAACACATTCGCCGAAAGAGCCGGGGGCGTTCGCGACAGCGGCATCAAGTCGGCTCTCTACGGGCGGGTGTTCTTCGTGGCGCTCGGTCTGGTCGGTGCGATGGGTGCAGCCGCCATCTACGGAGTCGGCGCCCACATGGTGGTGTCGGGAACCATCAGCACCGGGACACTCGTTGCGATGGCGGCCCTGGTGACCCGCATCTATCAACCGTTGACCGGACTCACGAATGCGCGGGTCGAGGTCATGACCGCCTTCGTGTCGTTCGACCGCGTGTTCGAGGTGCTCGATGCACCTGTCGCCATCGTCGATCGACCGGGTGCGGTCGATCTGGTCGATCCGCGGGGCCACATTCAGTTCGACGATGTCGTGTTCAGGTACCCGTCTGCATCATCGACGTCGGTGGCATCTCTCGAGACTCCCGGTGGTCATCTCGGAGACCCTGATGTCGACGTGCTGAAAGGTGTGACACTGCACATTGCACCGGGAGAAACCGTTGCGGTGGTCGGTGCGAGCGGTTCCGGCAAGAGCACCTTGGCTTCGTTGCTTCCGCGTCTCTACGACGTGACATCCGGTTCGGTCAAGATCGACGGGATCGACGTGCGTGACCTCACGGGTGATTCGCTGCACGATGCGATCGGTGTCGTGTCCCAGGATCCGCACCTCTTCCACGAATCGATCGAATCGAACCTTCTGTATGCGCGACCGGACGCGACACATGAAGAGGTGGTTGCCGCCTGCGAAGCAGCGAGGATTCACGACACCATCGCGGCCCTGCCCGACGGATACAAGACCCTCGTCGGCGAGCGTGGGTATCGACTGTCGGGTGGCGAAAAGCAACGTCTTGCCATTGCTCGAATGTTGCTGAAGAATCCCGCCATCATGATTCTCGACGAGGCAACCAGCCATCTCGACAATGAGAACGAGGCTCTTGTGCAGGAGGCTCTCGACGCGGCTTTGCACGGCAGAACGGCCCTCGTGATTGCCCACCGACTCACAACAATCCAGGATGCAGACCGCATTGTCGTGATCGACAACGGATCGATCGTCGAACAGGGGACCCACGCCGAGCTCATGGCCCTCGACGGTGCGTATGCATCTCAGGTGCGCGCAGGCGATTCTTTCGGCAGTGCCACGGCGGCTCCGTAAAGTAGTCGCATGGCCCGGAACATCGAATACGTCGACGGGGTGCCGTCGCTGACTGTTCCCCAGTTCGCTGACGTGGTCAACGATCTTCTCTCGGCCACCTTCGACGCGGGGGTGTGGATCGAAGGCGAAATCGAGGGTCTGAAGAGACCGAATCCCCACGTGTATCCCGTGCTCATCGATGACTCCACAGGTAAAAAGTTGCAGGTCAACCTGTCGATCTTCGCCGGCCCGCTCAACGCAATCCAGAAGAAACTCGGCATCCACGGCATCGAACTCAAGGACGGGGTGCGCATTCGGGTCTTCGGGTATCCCGATTATTTTGCACCGTACGGAAAACTCGGCATCAAGGTGCGTGACGTCGACACGGAATTCACGGTCGGCGACATTGCCGCCAAACGCGACGCTCTTCTGAAGGCACTCAAGGAAAAAGGCGTCCACAGAATCAACAAGCGCCGGCCTGTTCCTCTCGTGCCTTTGCGTCTCGGCGTTGTTTCGTCGACGCAAGCTGCGGGATGGGCAGATGCGCACAAGATTCTCAGAAAATCGAAGATCGGTTTCACGGTGTCATTCGTCGATGTGCGGGTGCAAGGTGACGACGCCCCGTCCCAGATCGTGGCGGCACTGAAGACTCTCTCGCGTCGCGACGACATCGACATCGTCTTGCTCCTGCGCGGGGGAGGTTCGAAGGGCGAACTCGGGGCGTTCGACGACGAAGGCGTTGCGCACGCCGTTGCCAACTGTCGTCATCCGGTGTTCACCGGAATCGGGCACGACATCGATGAAAGCATTGCCGATGTCATGGCTCACACCAACTTCGTCACGCCCACCGACCTCGCGAACGGTGTCGTCAGCATCGTGAACGACTTCACCGAAGGTCTCAGGGATGCCCAACGTGAACTTCGGCTCTTCACCGAGAACTCCCTGAACCGCGCCCGTGGTCGACTGGTGATGGCGCTCGAGCGGCTGAAGACGAGGCCGCGGAACGCCTTGTCGCGCCAGAACCAGGTGCTCACCATGCATGCTTCCGCACTTCGACTGCTCGACCCTGCCGTCACCATGGCGCGAGGCTGGAGCATCGTGCGCGATGCCGACGGAAACGTCGTCAGATCAAAGGAGAACGTCGCAACCGGGGACCTGATCACGGTGTCCGTGACAGACGGCGTCATCACTGGGAAAGTGGAAGGGATCACAACGTAATGGCCGCAAAGAAGACCAATTCAGCAGAACCGAAGGGCTACGCCGAGGCGATGCGCGAGGTCGAGTCGATTCTTTCCGAACTCGACTCCAACACCATCGACATCGACGTGCTCTCCGAGAAAGTCGAACGGGCGTCGTATCTCATCAAGTGGTGCAACGACCGAATCTCTGCGACCCAGCTCACGGTTGACTCTCTTGTCGCCTCCCTCACCATCGATGATGCAGAGGAAGAACTTGAAGACGACTTTGACGATGCCGAGTTCGATGAAGACGACGACTTCGACGACGAAGAAGATTTTGACGACGATGACGAGTGAGAATGCCCTCTGACATCAGGGTGCACGTCGAGCGTGCCCTGCACGCAGTGATCGACGATCAGAGGCACCGTTGGCAGGCGGTGTCGCCCTCGATGTCGGTCGTGTTCGACGAACTCGAGACGATGGTGCTCTCTGGCGGGAAGCGTCTCAGACCGCAGTTCCTGCACTGGGGATGGGTTGCCGCAGGCGGCAACGACGACGACATCGAGCATCATTCGTTCGGTGCGGCCATCGAGATGCTGCACGCCTTCGCACTGTTCCACGACGACGTGATCGATGATGCGGCCACCAGACGGGGTCACGAGACAACCCATCGCCGCCTCTCGGGGATTCACCGCGAAGACGGCCTCGCGGGGGAATCGAGGCGACACGGCGAGGGAATGGCGATTCTCATCGGCGACATCGCGTATTCGCTTGCCGATGTGCTGATGGCGGGGTTGCCGGTGGACGCACGCCCGTTCTGGAACGACCTCCGACTCGAGATGAACGCGGGTCAGTATCTCGACACTGTCGCCGCCGCCAACCGACTGTTCGACACCGGGAACGCACAGAACATCGCACGTTTCAAGACCGCCAAATACACCGTGGAACGACCGTTGCACATCGGCGCCATGGCTGCTGACGCAGCGCGCGGACGGGACCTGCTCGGTGTGCTCAGCGACTACGGGCTCGCTCTCGGGGTGGCGTTTCAGCTGCGCGACGATGTTCTCGGGGCGTTCGGCAACGAATCCCTCACGGGGAAACCGGTCGGCGGCGACTTTCGCGAGGGGAAACCGACTGTTCTCGTGTCGCTCGCGATGGAATCGAAAGATCCCGATCACATCGCGATTCTCGGTCGTCTCGGCGACGGGTCGTTGACGGTCGGCGACGTCGAGGATCTGCAACGGGTCATCGTCGAATCCGGTGCACTGGCTCGCACCGAGGAAATCATCTCGTCGATGCGCGACGAGGCACTGCAATCGGTCGCGTCGTCGAACATGAATCCGTCGGCGCGTGAGAGTCTTGTCGTGCTCGCCGAGAAAGTGACGTCGCGCGACGTCTAGAGGGCGGCGTACATGTCGAGAGCTTCTTGCATCGACACGCCCGTTACGACACCGGGTTCTGCACTGATTGCCTCGACCCAGGGCGGGTTCACTTTGCAGGCAACCGCAATCGGTTCATCCAACGACGAACCCGACGTTGCGAGCCTGACGAACGTCACCGCGTAGTTCGGCGGACGTGCATCGCGCGACAATTCGATGAGCGCCCAGGGGTCGGGAGTCTGGCCGGTGCGTGCCGCAACGGAAATCTCCGACGACGAAGTCACCTGGATCGCACCGCCCGCGAGCCCCGGGCCGTCGATGATGACCGCACCCTTCACCAGTTGGGGTCGTGCCCCTGCGATCAAGAATGCGACATAACCACCGAGACCCCGACCGAGAATCGTGGCCTCACCGATGTGCCGCAGAACGATGTCGACATCGGCCATCAGGATCTCTGCCGAATATCCACCGCCTCTCGGCACTGTTGATTCCCCGTGGCCGGTGAAGTCGAGCGCCCAGACGGGCCCGATCCAGTCCACCGCCAGTCGCGACATGTTCTTCGCATCTTCTCCGAGGCCGTGGAGCAAGAGCAACGCCCGGCCTTCTCCCGATTTCACTCGGTGAAGCGCGAGAGAGACGCGGTTGTGCTGCAGGTGCGTGACGCTCACGAGATGAACTCCAGCACCATTCGGCTGACCGTCTCGGGCTCCTCGATGTGAATGAAGTGTCCGACACCGTCGAGCACTTCGAGGCGTCCTCCCTGGGGGATCCACGGCAACACATCCCGCGCGCGCGCGCCCCAACCCATCGGTTCGTCTTCTGTGCCGAGCAATCCGAGGAACGGGACCGGCAGGGACACCATTCGCAATGCACTCCACTCGGGCCTCCATGGTCCAAAGCCGCCGAAGCGCATGGTGGGGTCGAGTTTCCACCGCCAACCGTCTTCGTCGTGACGCGCACCGACGGTGACCAGGTACTCGAGCCATTCGATCGACAGGCGCGGGTTCATCTTTGCGCGTCGTCGGGCGAGTTCCTCGAGCGTTCCCGGCTTGCGGTAGGCGGTCGTGGTTTCGTGTCGGAAGTCGAGCCACGAACCGATCTCACCCGCGAGGAGTCTGGATTGGTCGTGGTCGGGAACGTCCGGCATGCGTCGTTTGCTCGGCATGCCGTCGATGTTGACCATGCACGAGATGCGGTACGAACTTGCCTCGGTGAGCTGCATCATCAAGGCTCCACCCTTCGAGTGGGCGATGACCGGTGCCGGCGACGACGTTGTGCTCGTCATCACCGCGAGAGCGTCGCGGATGTCGGCATCCCAGCTGTAAAGAGCGGAATAGTCGCTGTCGCCGTGTCCTCTGTGGTCCCACGCCACTGCCCGCCAGCCTGCATCGGCGATGATTCCGGCAAAAACATCGAATGTCCGACCGAAGTCGGAACCGCCGTGCACGAGAAACACCACCGGGTCGGTCTCTTTGCCCCACTCGTGAACGGCGATGCCCACGCCGTCGGCATCGACGCGACGGGTTCTGTCCGGCCGACGGGCTCCGGGGAACGAGCGAATCTCGACTGTCACGAGCATCGAGGTTAGGGCAGCACGAAGCCCGACGGTGCAGTGGGGCGCTCACCCGACAGATGGCACACCGACCTAACATGAGCGTGATGTTCCTTCGTACCCGACTCCACATGTATCTGGTGTGGAGCACGGGTGTCTTCGTTTTGCTTGCCGTGCTGTCGGGCCTGTTGACAGGTGGCGGTTCGGATTCCGACGACACCGGAAGCGCCGACACCACGACAACCGTCGCGACCACCACGACGGTGGCGGGAGAACTTCGCAAGTATGTGGTGCAATCGGGGGAGTCGTTGTTTGCCATCGCGCAGAAGTTCAACCTGAGCGCGCCCGCACTCGTCGAGTTGAACAAGATCAAGAACCCCGATCGGGTCGCCGCCGGAACCGAGTTGTTGCTCCCGCCCAGCAACGGCTTCGTGCCGATCGGAGCAACCACCACAATGCCACCGTGACCGCGTCCGACCGGTTCTTTTCCATACACTGAAGACATGACTGCGACGTTCTGGCCGACCCAGGAACATTGGTCTGTTGCGATTCCGTTGCACACGCCGCATGTTCGTCTCGATTGTCTCGCCGACACCGGTTTTGTCGGCTTGAAGCCGGCACCCTTCGAAGTGCCGTCCGACGAGTGGGAGTCGCTCGAGTACTTCGACTGGAAGAGCGGTGGTGACACGAACTTTGCTCCCCTCGCATCGGCCGACGGAGAACTCGATTGTCGCGGGTTCTGGGACAAGGGGAAGACCGACAAGGACGCAATCTGGACATCGAACGCGGATCTTGCGCCCACCCTGAAGAACTACGTGTCGTCGATCGGTGCAAACTTCGGTCGCGTGCGCATCATCAAACTCGAGCCGCAGAACCGCGAGCAGGCGATCCGGTCGATTCACCGCGATGACAACAACAGATTCAATCCCGAGAACGAGGGCTGGGTCGTGCGTTCGTGGCTCGAACTCACCGACAGCCCGGACAGCTACATGTTGTTGATGGACAACGGACCCGACGGACTTCCCGATCCCTCAACGGAGCGTCGCGTTCCCTTGCCGCGTGGCGCACGGTTCGTGGTCGACACGCAGCGCCTGTGGCACGTGGTCGTTCACAACCACGATTTTCCGCGCTATGCGTTGATCACGAGTTTCGAGAGCGGCGCTGCGCTCGACGGATTCATCTCGCGCGAACGCGCCGACTGACCCTCAGAGCAGTTTCTCGATTGCCGCGATGACCTCGGGGGCATCGGGCATCGTCTTCGGGTGGAACCGAGCGACCACTTCGCCCTGACGGTTCACCAGGAACTTCTCGAAGTTCCATCTGATGTCGCCGCTCTCACCTTCGGAGTCGGCCACCGGCGTCAGCGCATCGTAGAGAGGATGTCGGTTGTCGCCGTTCACCTCGATCTTCTCGGTGAGCGGAAACGTGACTCCGTACGTCGTCGAACAGAACTTTGCGATTTCTTCCGATGTGCCTGGTTCCTGTCCGAGGAACTGGTTGCACGGCACACCGATGACACTGAAACCTTTCTCGCTGTAGCGAGTGTGGATCTGTTCGAGTTGCTTGTACTGCGGCGTGAGACCGCACTTGCTCGCGACGTTCACCACGAGCGTGACCTTCCCGTCGAGCGGAGAGAGTGCACCGGCCTGTCCGTCGAGAGAGGCGATGTCGGTGGAATAGATGCTCATTCCAGTAGAACCGTGAATCGGGGGTGGTCATTCCCCGAAAAAGCGACTAATTGCCCCGGTGGGCGGCAGCCAGTTCGGCGACTTCGCGCATGATGCGGGCGATGTCGAAGTCTTTCGGGGTGTACACGGCGGCAACCCCTTCACCGGCAAGGCGCGCGCGGTCCTCCTCGGGGATGATGCCGCCGACGATCACCGGTGCGTCGACTCCCTCGGCCCGCAGGCGGCGCACCACGTCGGGCACCAGTTGCAGGTGGGAACCGGAGAGAATCGAGAGACCGACGACATCCGGGTCCTCGTCGCGGGCGCTCGCCACGATCTGCTCGGGCGTGAGACGGATGCCGCTGTAGACAACTTCCATTCCTGCATCGCGCGCTGCCACCGCGATCTGCTCGGCACCGTTCGAGTGGCCGTCAAGGCCGGGCTTTGCGACGAGAAACCGGGGCGGCCCACCCGGAATGGACCGCACGTATTCCGCGACGTCGGAGAGCGCCGTGGTGCGTCGACCGACCGCCGCACCGACACCTGTCGGTGCGCGGAACTCGCCGAACACCTCGCGCAGAGTCTGCGACCATTCGCCGGTGGTGCCACCGGCCTCTGCGAGTTCGATCGACGGCTCCATGATGTTCTCGCCCGACTCTGCAGCCGCACGCAGGCGCTGCAGTGCGGCATCGACGCGTGCATTGTCGCGCTCGCCGCGCCACTTCTCGACGTCGGTGATCATTTCGGTCTCCACTGCAGGGTCAACCACGAGAATGTTGCCGGGCGTCGCGAGCGGGCTCTCCTCGTTCTCGGTGTAGGCGTTCACGCCGACGACGACCTGTTCGCCCGACTCGATGCGTCGTGTGCGTTCGGCCATCGATCGGACGAGACGGCCCTTGAGTTCGTCGACCGCGTTGAAGGCACCGCCGAGAGAAAGAACCTCCTCAAACTCGGCCCACGCCGCGTCGCGCAGTTCTGCCGTGTGCGATTCGATCACCGTGGAGCCGTCGAAGATGTCGTCGTACTCCAACAGATCGGACTCGAACGCCAGAACCTGTTGCATGCGCAACGACCACTGCTGATCCCACGGGCGGGGGAGACCCAGAGCCTCATTCCATGCGGGCAACTGCACACTGCGCGCACGCGCTTTCTTTGACAGCGTCACGGCGAGCATCTCGAGAACGATGCGTTGCACGTTGTTCTCCGGTTGTGCCTCGGTGAGCCCCAGGGAGTTCACCTGCACCCCATAGCGGAATCGACGAGCCTTTGCATCTGTGACGCCGTACCGCTCACGACCGATTCGGTCCCACAGTTCGGTGAAAGCGCGCATCTTGCACACCTCCTCGACGAACCTGATGCCCGCGTTCACGAAGAACGAGATCGAACCGAACACCTGGTCGAACTGGTCACCGTCGACCTGGCCGCTGTCACGCACTGCATCGAGAACGTCGACGGCAGTGGCGAGCGAGTAGGCGATCTCCTGCACCGGGGTCGCACCCGCTTCCTGCAGGTGGTACGAGCACACGTTCATGGGGTTCCACTTCGGCGCGTTCTGTGCGCACCAGGCGACCATGTCGACAATCAGTCGTTTCGACGGCGCGGGCGGGAAGATGTACGTGCCGCGCGACAGGTATTCCTTCACGATGTCGTTCTGGGTCGTACCCCGAAGTTCCTGCGACGACACTCCCTGCTCACGGGCATTCGCAACGTACAGAGCAAGAACCCACGCCGCGGTTGCGTTGATGGTCATCGACGTGTTCATCTTGCCCGGCGGAATCGAATCGAGAAGCGTGCGCATGTGGCCGAGATGGGCGACGGGTACACCGACCTTGCCCACTTCACCGGAGGCGAGAATGTGATCGGGGTCGTATCCGGTCTGCGTGGGAAGGTCGAACGCGATCGAGAGCCCGGTCTGACCCTTGGCGAGGTTCGTGCGGTAGAGCCGGTTCGATGCAGCAGCGGTGGAGTGACCCGAGTAGGTGCGCATCAACCACGGGTCATCGCGGTGGGGGGTGCTGGCATTTGTCACGGGGTCAAGTATGGCGACGGTGGGGGCGAAAATGCACCGTCGGCGGCTCAGTCGGCCACTGCCGAACTCAGCAGTCGGAGATAGTCCGACCGGGGTATCGCGACACCACCGAGACTTTGCAGGTGGTCGGTGAGCCACTGGGTGTCGAGAAGCACCATGCCGTCGAGTCGCATCAACTCGACGAGATGCATGAGCGCGACCTTTGACGCATCTGATTCCTTGTGGAACATCGATTCACCCGCGAAGAAGTTGTTCACGCGCACTCCGTACACGCCGCCGACCAATTCATCCGACGCGTTCCACACTTCGACGCTGTGCGCGTGCCCCTCGGCGTGGAGCATGGCGTACGAGACGAGGAAGTCGTCGTCGATCCAGTTGCCGTCGTCGTGCGAAGTGGCGCACCCTCTCATCACCCCGAGAAACGACTTGTTCACCGTGCACGTGAATCGACGTGCCCTCTTGCGCAATGTGCGCGACACATGAAAGCCATCCAGCGGAATGATGCCCCGTTCACACGGCGACCACCACCAGAGTTCACCGTCTGCTTTCATCGGGAACATCCCGTGCGCGTAGGCGTACAGAAGCGTGTCGGGTTCCATGTCGGCCCCGGGGAACAGGAAGTCACGTTCCGGCCAGGTGTCGGATTTCGGGAAATCCCACCTGCATTCCGTCGGTGTCTTCACGGCACCAACCCTATGTGTCTCAGTACGTGTAGAAACCCTCGCCGCTCTTGCGACCGAGTTTGCCGGCGGCAACGAGACGACGCAGGGTGGGCACCGCCGCATAGTTCGGGTCGGCAAACTCTGCATAGAGAGCATCGAGAATCGCGAGCGATGTGTCGAGACCGACAAGGTCGAGCAGTGCGAACGGACCCATCGGGAAGTTGCATCCACCCTTCATCGCGGTGTCGATGTCTTCCATCGATGCCGTGCCCGTCTCCCAGATTCTGATTGCGTTGTTCAGGTAGGGGAACAGCAGAGCGTTCACGATGAAACCGGCGCGATCCTTCACCTGCACGCCGTTCTTGCCGCACTTGGCGGTGAATTCGTTGGCTGCGTTGATGGTGTCGTCCGACGCGGTGATGGGCCGGACCACCTCGACCAGCGGCATCGCGGTTGCGGGGTTGAAGAAGTGGATGCCGCACACCTTGTCGGGTCGCCCGGTCGCCATTGCCATTTCGACGACAGGCAGGGTGCTGGTGTTCGTCGCCAGAATCGCCGATGGCTTGACCGCCTTGTCGAGTTCCGCGAAAAGCGCCTTCTTCACGTCGAGGTCCTCGACGACCGACTCAATGACCAAATCGCAGTCGGCCAGGTCGCCGATCTTGTCGGTCGCAGACAGACGACCGAGAATCGTCGCCTTGTCGTCGGCAGTGATCTTCTCGCGCTGGACCTGCTTGTCGAGACCCTTCTCGATGGAGGTGATCATTGCCTGCGCGGTCGCCGCACTGCGTGAGCGGACGATGACCGTGTAGCCGGCCTTTGCCGCAACTTCGGCGAGACCGGAACCCATGATTCCCGAGCCGCAGATTCCGATGGTTTTCATGTGAACCTCCCGATTGAGTATTCGGCGAGGCTAACAATCGACGTCGCGTTCCGAAGAACGCAGCAGGTCACTTCTCGGAGATGGTGACCGAATTGACCGTGACCGTGCGACTGGGTGCCCCTCCGAGGCCGCTGTCGTCGGCCTTGTGCAGAGCCATGATCGCCTTCGTGACATCGAGACCCTTTGTCACTTTTCCGAAAGTGACATAGGTGCCCTGCTGGTCGAGGAGTGAGGCATTGGGGCCCGTGACGAAGAAGAACTGACCGCCGCCCGAATTGGGTTCGGATCCCCGTGCCATGACGAGGTCACCCTCTGCGTACTTGAAGGGGCCACCCTCGTCGAGAATCGTGTAGCCGGGGCTGTCGGTGTTCGTCTTGCCACCGCCCTGAATGATGTCGATCGACGGGTCGGTGCGGAAGATCAAAGATCCGTCGTAGTACCCGTATCGCGAGAGCGCGACGAAGTTGTTGACGGTGCCCGGCACTCCCGCTGTATCGAGTTCCACGACGATCTCGCCCTCTGACGTGTCGAACGTGGCTGTGTAGGTCTTCGTCTCATCGATGCACCTCTTCATCGACGACGTGAACGAGGTGACCTTCTCCTGTGTGCCGTCGGTCTTCGGGCATTCGGTCGCGCCTTCGACGATGCCTTTCGGGTTCGACGCCGACGGTGCCGATGTTTCGCTCGGCGCCGCAGTGTCGTTGCTGCCGGTGAGTCTGGCGATCATGAACAATGCAATGACGGCGGCGGGAATTCCGATTCCGAGAATCAAGCCGCGCTTGCGCACCTTGTTCATCCGTTGTCTGCGGATTCGCTCCTGCCGTGCCTTGTCGCGGTTGGCCTTCTGACGTGCTCGTTTATCTGTTCCCACGAAGTCGGCAGGTTAGTCGCACAGGGGTAGCCTTGGACAGCGGTGGCTCTCATTGTTCAGAAATACGGCGGTACCTCAGTCGCCGATCCCGACCGCATCAAGTCGGTCGCAGATCATGTCGCCTTCACGCGCCGCCACGGGAACGATGTCGTGGTTGTCGTGTCGGCCATGGGGAAAACCACCGACAATCTGCTCGGCCTGGCCAACGCCGTCTCCGATGTGCATCCCGGTCGCGAGATGGACATGTTGCTCACCACCGGAGAGCGAATTTCGATGGCCCTTCTGTCGATGGCGCTCGCCGGAGTCGGTGTCGACGCCGTCAGCTTCACGGGGTCACAGGTCGGCATCATTACCGACACGATTCACACGAAGGCCAAGATTCTCGAGGTGAAGGGCGATCGCGTCCGGGATGCCCTGTCGGAGGGGAAAGTCGTGGTCGTCGCCGGGTTCCAGGGTGTGTCGACCGATTCCGAGATCACCACACTCGGACGCGGCGGAAGCGACACCACGGCCGTCGCGCTCGCTGCTGCGCTGAATGCCGACGTGTGCGAGATCTACACCGACGTCACCGGGGTTTTCTCGGCTGACCCACGCATCGCTCCGCAGGCGCGCAAGTTGTCGCACCTGCAGTTCGACGAGATGCTCGAGATGGCAGGTGTCGGCAGCAAGGTGCTGGCACTGCGGTCGGTCGAGTTCGCCCGCAATCACAACGTGCCCATTCATGTTCGGTCGAGTTTCACCTGGGAACACGGAACATGGGTGAGCGCCGAATCGTCACAAGGAGAGTCCTCCATGGAAGAGCCAATCATTTCCGGTGTCGTTCAAGACGCGACCGAATCGAAGGTCACCGTTCTCGGTGTGCCCGACCGCCCCGGCATTTCTGCCGCCTTGTTCGAGAACCTCGCCAATTCGAACATCAACGTCGACATGATCGTGCAGAACACCTCGAAAGACGGACTCACCGACATTTCGTTCACCGTGCCGAAAGCAGACATGAAGGTCGCCGAAGAGATCGTCTCGCGCGTCTCGAAGGAGATCGGCGCACAGGGCGTGTCGCACGAATCGGACATCGCCAAGGTGTCGCTCGTGGGTGCCGGCATGAAGACGAGCCCCGGCGTTGCCGCAAAGATGTTCCGTGTTCTCGCCGACAACAACATCAACATCCACATGATCTCCACCAGCACCATTCGCGTGTCGGTGGTGGTGTCGGCTTCCGACATGGAGATGGCCGTTCGCGCACTGCACACGGCTTTCGGGCTCGATTCGGGCTCTGCGTATTCGGCCCCATTGCCCGAACGCAAGTAGCCCGCCTGCCATACTCGAAGAATGGCATTGCGTCGGCAGCTCATCCCGTGGCGTGCTGCCGGAACGCGCACCGAGATGCGTCGCAACGCCGATGAGGTCGTGCGCGACACCGGCTGGGTGTTCAACAACCAGACAGGTTCTTCACTGACTCTGGAAGAGTTCGTGAAGACGGGTGACGCAGAGGTCGACGTGTATCTCGACCGTTTCGGCTGGGTCGATCTTGCACCGCGGTCGTCGGTGCTCGAGATCGGTTCCGGAATCGGGCGCATGACCGCGGCGCTGTCGCGGACGTTCGCCTCGGTGGTGGCAACAGATGTCGATGCCGCATTTCTCGAAAGGTGCCGCGAGACGGTGTCGCGTTTCGGTCGTGTGAACACTCTTCGCACGCTCCACATCGCCGACGGAAGTTCCATCAATCTCGGAGACGATTCGGTCGACGCCGTGTTCTCGTACATCACTTTGCAGCACTGCAAGGCGAGCGACGCCATGAGACTCACCACGGAGGCGTTCCGGGTGGTGAAGCCCGGCGGCGTCGTGGCGTTGAACTACCGCACCTGGGTTCCCGCCGACGTGGTTCTGGTTCCCGCGGGGGCCGTGATGAGAATGCTGTGGAAGTTGCCCGTTGTCGGTGTGCGTCTGTCGCAATGGCGGTGGTCGACACGTCTGGGTTGGCAGGCCAACCGGCTCGACCCGCGGCGTGTCCTGTCGTTGCTGGACGCAGCGAATGTCGATCTCGACGACGTCGCGATTCTTCATCACCCGGGTCGACCGCAACGGTCGGTGTCGTTCGACGGTGCCGTTGTGGCCCAACGCGATCTGGATGTCGCCAACAAAAGTCATTGGTGGCTGATTGCACGTTGCCGTTAGCCTCGGGGGCTATGCGCGTAGGAGTCGTCGGAGCAACTGGTCAGGTCGGGAGCGTCATGCGGACGTTGCTCGAGGAACGCAACTTTCCGATCACCGAACTGAGATTCTTCGCGTCATCACGTTCTGCCGGGTCGGCTCTTCCGTGGCGGGGAGGAGAGATCGTCGTCGAGGATGCCGCCGTCGCAGATCCGTCGGGTCTCGACATCGCGCTGTTCTCGGCGGGAGCGACCTCTTCGCGCGAATTCGCACCGAAATTTGCTGCTGCAGGGGTCACGGTGATCGACAACTCGAGTGCGTTCCGCATGGACCCCGAGGTTCCGTTGATCGTGAGCGAGGTCAACGGTCACCTTGTCCGCGAGGCGCCGAAGGGAATCATTGCGAACCCCAACTGCACCACGATGGCCGCGATGCCGGTGCTGAAGCCGTTGCACGACGAAGCAGGTCTCATCAAGATGGTCGCGAGCACGTACCAGGCGGTGAGCGGCGGCGGACTCGCCGGTGTCGAGGAGCTCGACGTGCAGGCACGCGCAATGGTCGACCGTGCGGCAGAGCTTACGTTCGACGGCGACGCAGTCGTGTCGCCGTCACCGAAGAAGTTCGTCCGCACAATCGCGTACAACGTGTTGCCGTACGCCGGTTCGATGGTCGACGACGGTGACGGCGAGACAGACGAAGAAAAGAAACTGCGCAACGAGAGCCGAAAGATTCTCGGGATCCCGAATCTGCGGGTCTCCGGGCTCTGCGTGAGAGTGCCGGTGTTCACGGGTCACTCACTCGCCATCAACGCAGAATTCTCCCGTTCGTTGACCGTGGCCCGCGCACACGAACTGCTTGCAAATGCACCGGGGGTGTCGCTTGTCGACATTCCGACGCCGTTGCTTGCGGCGGGAAAGGACCCGAGTTACGTCGGCCGCATCCGCCAGGACGAAACCGTCGACGACAACCGTGGCCTGGCGTTGTTCCTCAGCAACGACAACCTGAGGAAAGGCGCCGCGCTGAACGCAGTGCAGATTGCCGAACTGCTCGTGAAGTGATCGCGGTGCAGCGGGCCGCTGCACCCGAAGGCTGAATGGTCGGGGTGACAGGATTTGAACCTGCGGCCTCGTCGTCCCGAACGACGCGCGCTACCAAGCTGCGCCACACCCCGTGGTGTTATGCGAGGCTATCTGCCGTTTCCGGACCTGACTCGTGGATTGCATCCTCGGTGTCCGTGTCTTCGACAACCGGTGTCGGGATTCCCTCGGCGTAGCAGCCGCCCGACGAGATCTCGCGTACTGCCTTGCGAAGACGCAGTGCATCGAGCGGTTTGATGGTCCATCCGTCGGCGCCGCTGCGTCGCGCCATGTGGATGTCTGCGGTGCGGTCGAGAAGCATGAGCACCGGAACCTTGGGAAGTGCCCCGCTCGACTGGTCGAGTCTGAGATCCATGGTGATGGCCATGCCACCCATGGTGCCGACCTGCATGTCGAGAATCGCAATGTCGGGTGTCTGCTGGCGCACTGCGCGTGCGACATCGCGACCGTTCGAGATGACCGTGAACGAGGTGGACGGCGAATCGAGCGCAGCCGTGACCTCGTCGAGAACCCACTGGGCGTCGGTGGCTACCAGAATATGCACGCAGGGAACTCTACTGCCGGGTCTCATCGTCGGCGAGTTGACGGGCGAGAACGCTGATGGAATCCATCGAGTGAATGTCTTCTGCGAGTTCGGTCGACCGAGCAATCGGCACGGCGGGGAACCGAACACGGGTGCGCCTCACGAAGTCGGTGATTCCGAGTTCCGCTCGTTCGGCGTCGTCGTTCAGAGCGGCGACCAGAGCGTGAAGAAGGGCCGGGTTGCCGGTCTTTGATTCTGCGAGCGAGAGTTCCTCCTGCGCGGAGTGCGGACCGAATCTCGGGGGCATCCGATTGGCGACGACGATGCGCAGCGATATCCCGATACGGGCGAGTTCGGACACGAAGTGGTCTGCTTCCTGCAACGCATCGGGCGAAGGAGCCGTGACGACAACGAAATGGGTGCCGTCACCCCGGAGAGTCGACGCCACCGCAAGTGCTCGCCGGGAGAATTCCGTTTCCATGCCGTCGATTGCCCTGAGGAATGCAGCGACCCCGGTGAGTGCATCCGATCCGACCACCGAAGAAATGGCCTTCAGCACCGGTGTCATCGCGGCGCTCGCGAACCGCAAGCCACCCCTGCCCGGTGCCATCAGTAGTCTCACGATCGGATGCTTCAGGAATCTTGCGAGACGCTCGGGAGATTCGAGAAAGTCGAGTGCATTGCGCGACGGCGGAGTGTCGACGATCACCAGATCGAAGCGACCGTCGGCCTGCAGTTCGTGCAGACGTTCCGCCGCCATGTAGTCGCGCGTTCCGGAAATCGATCGCGAGAGATTGCGATAGAAGGAGTTTTCCATGACTTCCCGGGCGCGTTCGGGCGTCGGCGATGTCTCTCTCACGAGATTGTCGAAGGTTTCGCGCACATCCAGCATGGAGACCCACAGTTCCCCGGGCGCGTCGATCTCGACACGTTGCGGATCGTTGCCGAGTGCACCGTCGAGACCGATGGCATCGGCAAGACGACGCGCAGGGTCAATGGTGACAACGACGACGCGTCGCCCCGCGAGCGCCGCATTGAGTCCCAATGCGGCGGCGACACTCGTTTTCCCGACGCCGCCGGTTCCGCACGTGACGATCACCCGAGCATCGACACAGGTCGAGTGCACCGGTGACGCCGTCACGGGAGAACCTCGATGCATGCGGCGAGAATGTCTGCAAGTTCCCCGACGAGCATCGATCCGGTCGAATTCCTGCGCGGCAATTCGAAGAGTTGTTCCGATCTTGATCGGCGAAGGAGGTCGGTTGCCTGTTGCTGCGCGCGCGATCTTTGTGTTGCGTACTCGAGAGCCTCCGCGAGATACGGCTCGTGCGGAACAGTGACGATCTCCGGCACGGGGTCGTCACACTTGTTGACAACCACCGGCGTGAGCGTGATGTTCACCGTCGAACAGACTTCTTCTGCGACATCGAGGGTCTCCGTCACGGGGGTGACCGCGGGTGTCGTGACCAACATCAGTCGACATCGACTTGGGTCTGCCAGCATGTCGAGCACTTCGTCGGCCTGTTGTCCGATCGGGCCGGTGCTGATCGCGCGCTTCAGTTGTATCGGAGCGCGCACGAAGTCGGTTGCGTGACCTGCCGCCGGTCCGTCGACGATGATCAGATCGGCGCGGTCTTCCTTCTCGAAGGCCTTGATGCGACCGAGCACCAGGAGGTCGTCGAGTCCCGGTGCCGTCGTGGCGACCAGTTCCACGATTCCCGATCGGGCGAGCTGGCGTGACAGAAGTCCCATTCCCTTGGAACTGAGGTAGTCGGTCAGGGCGCGTCCCGGGGTGACGGTGACCCGTTCGAGAAGGTCGAGGTCGGGAATCTCAATAGATTCGGCATCGAGCGACACGTGCAGGGTGCGCAGCCCGGCACGCGCCGACGCAAGTGCCAATGCCGCGGCAACGGCGGATTTTCCGACCCCGCCCTTGCCCGCAACTATGAGCACACGCTGTGCCGTGAAAAAGTGGTGTGGTTCCATAACGCGAGGAGTGACAAGTGAGGGTAGGCGCAAAACGACGCATCATGTGCGGATTGGCCGCACTTTTGGCCGTGCCGGCTCTCGGAAGTCTCATGGCAGGATCCGCGAGCGCAGCGACGGGTGCAGAGGATCTGGATCCTGTCGATGTCGTGGAAGTGAGCGGGCTGTTCGATCGCATCGTTGCGGACAACATCGAGTCGGCAATCGCGAGGGCCCAGTCGAATGGATCACAGGCTGTCATCCTTCAGTTGAACTCGAAGGGTGCGGTCATCGGCCGCGATCAAATGGCCGAGGTCATGGAGGTCATACGTTCCTCCAAGGTTCCCGTCGCAGTCTGGGTCGGGCCGAGTGGTGCGCGGGCCTACGGTCTGCCGGCGCAGTTGCTGGCCGTTGCCGATGTGACGGCGATGGCACCGGGTGCGCGCATCGGACGCACCGGCACTTTGTTGACAGTCGACGACGAAGTCATCTCGTTCGGCTCGAAACAGGCAGACGATGCGATCTACGACGACACGCTCGGGTTTCTCGACGCGCGCGAACAGAGAATCCTCAAATTCTCCACTGACGACAGAGGGGTGCCGGTTCTGCGCAACATGTTGTTCGCCCTCGACGGAATCTCGGCGCGCGGCACCACGCTCGACACGGTGGTCGACGCACTCGACTCAGAAGGCCAGGTCACCCGTGAGGCGACGACGGTTCGGTTCTTCAAACTCGGGTTGATGCCGCGTTTGCTGCACACGGTTGCGAGCCCACCCTCGGCGTATCTCCTGCTCACGATCGGTGTCGCTCTGTTGATCTTCGAGTTCTTCACCGCGGGAATCGGCATCGCCGGTCTCGTGGGCGCGGTGACCCTCATTCTCGGTGGCCTCGGAATCGGTGCCCTGCCGATGAACGGTCTCGGGGTGGCGTTGTTCTTGCTGTCAATGGTCGCGTTTGCCGTCGACGTGCAGGTGGGTGTGCCGCGATTCTGGACCGGAGCCGGGCTGTTCCTCTACGTGATTGCTTCGTTCATCATGTTCCGTTCGGTCGACGGGCTTTCGTTGCGACCGTCATGGCTCACACTCAGCGTGTGCATCGTCGGAATCGCCCTCACGTTCATCGTCGGCATGCCGTCGATGACCCGTACCAGGTTTGCGACGCCCACAATCGGGCGAACCAATCTCGTCGGCACCACCGGGGTGACCGTCGGAGAAGTGGCACCCGAGGGAATCGTGCTCGTTGACGGCGCACAGTGGCGCGCGCGCACGAACCGTGCAACGCCCCTCGCGGCGAGCCAACAGATGCGCGTCACCGACATCGACGGCATCACTCTCATTGTCGAACCCCTCGAAGGTGGAGCACGCGACTACCGCGAAGGGCGCAGACCCGGCTGACCATGTTTCTGCTCATCGCCGCCTGCGTCGTCTTCGTGCCGCTCGTCGAGCTGTGGTTCATCGTGCAGGTCGGTCAGGAGTTCGGTATTCTCCCGACGGTTGCGATGTTGTTGGTGATATCGCTCGTCGGAACGTCGCTGGTGAAACGCGAGGGAGTCCGCGTGTACGGACAGTTCATGACCGCAGTTCGGTCGGGCCACGAACCGACCAGGGAGATCGTGCACGGAGTCTGCATTCTTGCGTCGGGAGTGCTGCTGCTGGCTCCCGGTTTCTTCTCCGACGCAGCCGGGATCATCTTGTTGTTGCCCCCGGTTCGGGCGTTTGTTGCGCGCATCGCAGTGCGGCGTGCGCGAAGGGTCACTTCGGTGATCAACATTCGACACTCCGGGAATAGGGTGGAACGACAGGGGTACCTGCCGAGTGCGGGAGACGTCATCGATGTCGACCCCCATGACGGCGAGGCGGGGGCATGACAGCGCAGACAGACGAACCTTTCGACCCGACACAAGTTCCGGTGAAACCGGCCGCAACCGTCTTGTTGGTGCGCGACGCAGATGGCGGCGGGGTCGAGGTGTTCATGTTGCGTCGCACGTTCAACGCCGCGTTTGCGAGCGGCATGTTCGTGTTCCCCGGTGGGAAGGTCGACGACGTCGACGGTGTCGACGAGATTGCCGAACTCTGCGACGGTCTCACCGACGAGCATGCGAGCGCCCTGCTCGGCATCCATTCGGGTGGACTCGCGTACTGGGTTGCGTGCATTCGCGAATGTTTCGAGGAAGCAGGCGTCCTGTTGGCGCGATACGAAACCACCGGCGGTGTCGTTCGCTTTGATGACCCCGCTGTCGCCGACAGGTTCTCGGCCGAACGCGAGAACATCCACGACGGTTCGGTTGCTCTTCTCGAGTTGTGCAAGAGAGAAAATCTCCGTCTTGCCACCGACGAAATCTTCTATGTGAGCCACTGGATCACCCCGATGGGCGAGCGTCGACGATTCGACACGAGATTCTTCATTGCCCGCGCACCGGCCGCCCAGGAACCCCTCCACGACGACGGCGAGACGATCGAGAGTTTCTGGATCAGCCCGCAAGAGGCAATCGACCGGGCACACGAACGCGACCTGATGCTGATGCCCCCGACAAAGGCGAACATCGAGTTCCTGCTGCCGTACGCAACGACGGACGAGGTTCTTGCTGCGGCCGCGAAAGTCGGCGTTCCGCAGACCATTCTCCCGAAATTGAAGATTGATTCCGACGGTCGCGTGGTGGGTATCGCTATGCCCGGGGATCCCGGGTACGACGCACTGTGACGCCCACGACGGCGTCTTCGTCGCGTGCCGAACAACCCGCCATGTCGTCGTTCGACGGAGTCTGGTCGATGATGTGCCGCGCAATCGCGGAGAACACCGTCGCTGCGGTGCCGGTGCCGGTCAGCACCACCGGCTCGCCTGCGTCGCCTCCCGCCGCGACCGTGGGTTCGATCGGCACCTGACCGAGCAATTGAACCCCGATTTCGTCGGCAAGTGCCTGGCCGCCGCCGGTTCCGAAGAGCGCGTAGTGCTCGCCGTGGTCACATTCGAAACTGCTCATGTTCTCGATGACTCCGGCAACACGAAGGAAACTGCGACGCGCCATGTCGGCGGCGCGGATGGCGACCTTCTGTGCCGACACCGCCGGTGTGGTGACGATCAGAAGATCGGTACGGGGCAACATTCTCGCGAGCCCCATCTGCACATCGCCGGTTCCCGGCGGCATGTCGATGACGAGATAGTCGAGGTGTCCCCAGTGCACGTCGTTCAGAAACTGCTCGACTGCCTTGGTCAGCATGAGACCGCGCCACATGAGTGCGGTGCCTTCGTCTTCCACCAGCATTCCGGTGGACACGACCTTCAACACACCTTCACCCACGCGGCGTTCGTTCGGGATGATCTTCGGCTTGTCGCTGCCTTCGATTCGCTCGGCTTCGAGTCGGTCGGGCATGCCAAGCATGCGGGGAATGGAGAAACCCCAGATGTCGGCGTCGAGCACCCCGACGGTCTTGCCGGCGGCCGCCAATGCGGCCGCGAGGTTCACGGTGACCGATGACTTGCCGACGCCGCCCTTGCCGCTCGCAATGGCGAGGACTCGTGCCGACAGCGGCACCGCGGTGTCGGTTGCATTCTCGCGCGCCTTCCATCGCGCGCGGGTCATCACGTTCGACCTTTCCTCTGAAGTCATTTCACCCCAGTCGATCTTGACCTTCTGCACCCACGGGTGCACCTCGAGACGCGACCGAATGTCCTTCTGGATCTGGGCCCGCAGGGGGCAGCCCCGGATGGTCAGCTTCACCCCGATGGTGATGACACCGTCTGCAATCGTGATGGTCCCGGCCATCCCGAGGTCGACAATGTTGTCGCCCAGTTCGGGGTCGATGACCGCCCGGAGCAGGTTGCGCACCTCGTCTTCAGTGGGCGGCTGGGGCACTCGCTGACTCACATCGTGAAGTGTAGGGGCGCTCGCCGAAACGCGACCTTCATGCGTAGTATTGGGAGCAACAGGTTCCACGTCTTGGAGGTTCCCATGATCACGCTCACCGACACCGCAGCACAGAAGGTTGCACAGTTGATCGAGGCAGAGGGCGCAGGCGACGTCGCTCTCCGTGTTTCCGTGAAGAGCGGTGGATGTTCGGGTTTCTCCTACGACATGTACTTCGATTCTGACATCGCCCCCGACGACGTGACGCTCACGTTCGGCGCAGTGAAAGTGGTCGTCGATCCAGCCTCGGCTCCGATGCTCGAGGGTGCAAGTCTCGACTTCAAAGACTCTCTCACCGAGCAGGGCTTCGCGATCACGAACCCCAACGCAACCCGTTCGTGCGGTTGCGGTAAGTCGTTCAGCTGATTCCGTTCGCGGCGAGAACGTCGCGTATCTCACGCTCGTCGAACACGGCATCGAGCCTGTCGACGAGCACGCCGGTCTCGTCGGCGATGTACAACACCGGCTCGTAACTCAGTTTGTACGCCTGCACAGCGGGTGCGGTCTTGTTTGCCGATTTGTCGGCGTACACGTCTGCATGCACAAACACGGCTTTGTCCGCCAACGACGATGCGACATCAATGAGAGCATCGAGCCCCGGCGCGCAGGTTCCCGTCGTGCAGTACGCGGGTGTGCCGATGAGATACACCACCGGCAGGTTCTTCTTCAGTGCCTCTGTCAGTGTCATCGAATGGAACGGACAGAACTCACCGGCTCGCGTGCAGATCGGGTCGACACCTCTCGGGTTGTCTGTGGTCGGTGTGTCGAATGGCGGCAGAGGGTCTCCGATGATCGGCATCACAACTGCATCGCGCGACAACAACTGGAACGACACGTCTGACTCGGGTGCCTCCGCAACCTTCAAGAGGTAAATGCCTTCCGTGTCGAGCGTGAAAGAGAACGGCCAGTACGGCACCGAGAGATTCTGCTCGTGACGTTCTGCAACCACGTTCTCGATGATGATGTCGTCGTTCTCGGGGTTCACGACCCGGGCAGTCAGCAGATCGGGGAAGTTCACCCCTGCATCTTTCGACAGAATTCCCGTGGTGTCGGCAAGTGAGACGGGCAGCCGCACCTTTCCGGCAACGAGAGCATCCTGGGGGAACCGCTTGACCACCTGCAGCGTTCCGTTCGCATCGATGGGCGAGCCTCCCGAAGAACCGCCACTGCACGCAGAGAGCACCGCACCGGCTCCCGCCGCCGCCGACAGCACGAGAAAGTGTCGACGGCTGAAAATGGGGGAGTTCACGTCATCAATGGTATGTCGTGGCGGTGCTGGCGTAAGGTTGGGGACATGGCTGCACCTGCTCAACCTCCCTACACACCAGTTGTCCGTGCCGGCGACTGGGTCATCGTGTCCGGTCAACTCGGCATGAAAGACGGCGCTCTCGTGAAGGGCGGTGTCCCCGCCCAGACGGCACAGGCCATCGTGAATCTGAAGGCGCAACTCGCATCGATGGGCGCCACAGTGAACGACATTGCAAAGACACTGTGCTTCCTCACCGACATGGACACCTTCGCGTCGTTCAACGAGGTGTACGCACGAGATTTCGGGAAAGCCCGACCGGCACGTTCGACCATCGGCGTGAAGGAACTGCCGTTCGGCGGCGCGGTGGAGATCGAGGCGTGGGCGTATCTGCCTGCCGGCGCGAAGAAGGCGGCACCTGCGAAGAAGAAGGCCGCAGCAAAGAAATCTGCGCCGAAGAAAGTTGCAGCCAGGAAGTCGTCGCCGAAGAAGTCGTCGGCCCGGAAGAAAAAGTAGTCAGATGCCCGGTCCCATCATCATCGCGATCATCCTGCTGGCGTTCCCCATCGTCGTCGGACTTTCCACCGCCGCTCTGGCCGGCGTACTCGGGCATCTTCTCTACAAGGACGCCGAAGCACGTCACGAGGGCAGCGAACTGCTCGACACGAACATCTAGACATTCTTCGGTTTCTCGATGACAGCCGACCTCGTCGTTCACAACGCTCTGCTGGTCGCCACCGTCGACAGCGACCGGCGTGAGATACCCGGAGGGTGGGTTGCCGTCACGAACGGATTCATCAGCGGTGTCGGCACTTCGATCGACCCGCTGCCGGAAGCGAAGGAGAAAATCGATGCGTCCGGTTGTTTGGTGACGCCGGGTCTCATCAACACCCACCATCACCTGTACCAAAACCTGACACGTGCGTATCCGCCCATGACATCGTCGCCGTTGTTCGGTTGGCTGCAGACTCTGTACCCGCTGTGGCGTGCGCTCAACGAAGAGTCGGCACATGTGTCTGCGTGGATCGGTCTGGCAGAACTGGCCCTGTCGGGTTGCACCACATCGACCGATCACCTGTATCTGCATCCGCGCAACGGAGGTGATCTGTTGTCGGCCGAGATTGCCGCGGCCAAAGACCTTGGCATCCGGTTTCACCCCACACGCGGGTCGATGTCGTTGTCGCAGAAAGACGGCGGTCTGCCACCCGATGACGTCGTGCAGGAAGACGACGAGATTCTTTCGTTGTCGCGGGAGGCTGTCGAGCGACATCACGATCGGTCATTCGGGGCAATGACACGTGTCGCTTTGGCTCCGTGCTCTCCGTTCAGTGTCACGAAGGATCTCATGATTCGTTCGGCCGAACTTGCCGAGTCGCTCGACGTGCGCCTGCACACGCACTTCGCAGAGAACGCAGAAGACGACGATTTTTCGATTGCCACGTTCGGCTGTCGCCCGTTCGAGTATCTGAGAGAAGTGGGTTGGCTGACAGACCGCACTTGGGTTGCTCACTGCGTGATGCCGAACGACCAAGAGATCATCGAGCTCGGCAAGGCCGGCATCGGTGCCGCACATTGTCCGTCGTCGAATCTGATTCTTGCGTCGGGAATCTCGCCCATCGTCGATCTGCGACGAGCCGGTGTGCACGTGGGGCTCGGGGTCGACGGTTCATCGAGCGCAGACTCCGCATCGTTGTGGCTCGAGGCGAGACAGGCGATGCTGCTCGCAAAACTGCGCAACGGTGCAGACGCGGCCGATGCACGAATGGCACTCGAGGTTGCGACCATCGGTGGTGCGGGCTGTCTCGGTCGTCTCGGCGAAATCGGTCAGATTGTGATCGGACAAGTCGGCGACCTGGCCGTGTGGGACCTCACCGGCGTGCAGTTCGCCGGTGCGCTTGCCGACCCCATAGAGGGGTGGTTACGTTGCGGCCCGACGTTCGTTCGAGACACCGTTGTGCACGGTCGTGTGATCGTTCGTGACGGACACCTGGTGAGCACAAGAGTCGACGAAATGATGAAGAATCACGCCCGCCTTGCAGCCGACATGCAGAAGTTGAACGCGAGATGATGTCGGCGTTGTTCCTGAGTTTCGGTGTCATCTTCGTTGCCGAACTCGGCGACAAGAGCCAATTGATGGCGCTTGCCTTTGCCACGAGATTCAAGACGTGGCCGGTTCTCGTCGCGATCACCTTGGCAACAGCGGTGGTTCACCTGATCTCGGTCGCCATCGGCGGTGCAGTCGGCAGCGCGTTGCCGACTGACGTGATCAACATCGTTGGCGCACTGGCATTTGTCGGTTTCGGTGTGTGGACTCTCAAAGGCGACGAACTCTCGGAAGAAGACGAAAAGAGCACGCATCTCACCTCGAGACACGTGATCATGTCGGTGGGCACCGTGTTCTTTCTCGCCGAACTCGGCGACAAGACCATGCTTGCCACGGTCACTCTGGCGACGACGGAAGGACTCGTCGGGGTGTGGATCGGATCGACTCTGGGAATGGTGGCAGCGGACGCTCTCGCAATCGTGGTGGGCAAGGCACTCGGCGACAGGCTTCCCGAGAAAGCCATCAAGATCGGTTCAGCCGTTGCTTTCTTCGTGTTCGCGGCTTTGATGCTGATGGACGCACTGCGCTGAAGCCGGGGACTAGCCTCGCCACGTGAATCTTTTCGGCGAAGTTGTCGTGACGATGTTGGTCATCCTCGACCCTCCGGGCAACACACCGATTTTCCTGTCGGTCACGCAGAACCTCACTCAGAAAGAACGCCACAGGGCGGCCTATCTCGCCATTGGCACGGCATTTCTGGTGATTTCGATTTTCGCCATCGGCGGCCAGAGCATCCTCGACTATCTGAACGTGTCGGTTCCGGCGTTGCAGGGCGCAGGGGGAATGCTGCTTCTGTTGGTTGCTCTGCAGCTGCTCTACGGCAAGGGCCACGAAAACAGCTACGAGGCGGCCACGCCCGAACAGCGCACGTCGGTCGCGATGGTTCCGCTCGGCACCCCGTTGCTCGCAGGTCCCGGAACGATTGTCGCAACCATCGTGTTCTTCCAACGCGCCGAGGGTGCGGGGCAGTGGCTCAGTGTGCTTGCGGGAATTGCCGTTGCTCTGTCGGTGTCGTTGATTGCTCTTCGATTCAGTGGAATCGTCGTGAAGATTTTCCGACCTGCAGGAGTGATTCTGTTGGCACGTGTGGCGGGCATGATTCTCGCCGCGGTCGCCGTGCAGATGATCGCCGATTCCGTGACGGCGTTCGTTCAGAATGCCGCTTGATCAGGCGCCCCAGCGGCCCTGACCGAACCGGTATCCCACCGATCGGACCGTCTGGATCAGATTCGCGTGCTCCTCGCCGAGCTTGGCGCGCAGTCGTCGCACGTGAACATCGACCGTACGTGCGCCGCCGTAGTACTCGTAGCCCCACACGCGTGACAGCAACATCTCGCGAGTGAACACCTTGCCCGGGTTCTGCGCGAGGAACTTCAGAAGTTCGTACTCCATGAACGTGAGATCGAGCGGGCGCCCGTTGAACGACGCTTGGTAGGTCTCGAGGTTCAGCACGAGGCCGGAGTGTTCGACAAGCTCGGGTCTTGCGCCTCCGTCGACAGTCGAGAACAAGTGCCGGAGACGAGCCTCGAGTTCCCTGGGGTGGAACGGCGTGAGGCAGAAATCGTCGAACAGGTCATCGCGCAGTTCGAGGTCTCCGAGTTGTGCACCGGACAGAAGCAGCAAAACCGAGTTGACGGGGTTGTCACGCTTGCGCAGTGCGCGGGCGAAGGCCCATGCTGATTCGGGGTCCTCGTCGCACGCGATGATCGCGCCCATCCATCCGTGTTGCGGCTCCATCTTCGATGCCTCGTCTGCTCCGGAGACCGCCTTCCAGCGGTATCCGCCGAGGTCGAGAGTGCGCGCCAGATCCGGTGTCACTGTTCCGGGGAACACAACGATCATGTCGGGCGCGGTCATGGTGCGGTCTACAACGACTTCAGGTATCGGTTGATCTCGTACGGGGTGACCTGGGTCTTGTAGCCCATCCACTCGTGCCGCTTGTTGCGAAGGAACCAGTCGAAGATGTGTTCACCGAGCGCCTCCGCCACGAGTTCCGACGTCTCCATGATCTTCAGTGCATCGGACAACGACTGGGGAAGCTGAGTGATGCCCATCTTTGCCAGTTCGGCATCGCTCATCTGGAACAGGTTGGCGCCGGCTTCTGCGGGGAGTTCGTACCCCTCGCGGATTCCCTTCATGCCTGCGGCAAGAATCACGGAAAATGCGAGATACGGATTGCAGGCCGGGTCGGGCGACCGGTATTCGAGTCGGGTGGCGCTGGGGTTCCCGCGCTTCGGAATCGGCACGCGAATGAGGCCGCTTCGGTTGTTGCGCGCCCACGAGATGTGAACGGGTGCCTCGAAGCCCGGCACCAACCGCTTGTACGAGTTCACGGTCTGGTTCGTGATTGCGGTGATCTCCGCGGCATGTCGCAACAAGCCGGCCATGAATGCTTTCGCATCGGCCGAGAGGAAGTTCTCGTCGTCGGCCGAATAGAAGGCATTGTTGTCGCCCTTGAAGAGCGAGAGGTGCATGTGCATTCCGGAGCCCTGCACTCCCTCGAGGGGCTTCGGCATGAACGTGGCATGCACGTTGTGCATCGCCGCGAGTTCCTTCACGATCATGCGGAATGTCATCACCGAGTCGGCCATCGACAGCGCGTCGGTGTGGCGAAGGTCGATCTCCTGCTGACTAGGTGCGTCTTCGTGGAACGAATACTCGACCGGTATTCCCATCGTCTCGAGCGTGCGGATGGTCTCCTTGCGCAACGACGACGCCACGTCGGTCGTGGTGAGGTCGAAGAAGCCGCCTTCGTCGAGTGGTTGCAGAGGCTCGCCGGCTTTCGGGGGAGCAAAGTAGAAGTACTCGATGTCGGGTGCGAGAAGGAATTCGTATCCGTCGGCGCGGGCGGAGTCGAGGTTGCGCCGCAGCACCTGGCGCGGGTCACCACCGAAGGTTGTGCCGTCGAGGTTGTAGATGTCGCAGAACACCCGGGCCTCGGCAGACTTCGAGTCGACCCACGGAAGAACCTCGAACGTGTTCGGATCGGGGATCGCGAGAACGTCGGACTCCTCGGTGCGCGAATAGCCGTCGATCGACGAGCCGTCGAAGGTCATGCCGTCGTTGAGCGCGTTCTCGAGTTCGGCGGGGCTGATGGCGAAGCTCTTCAGGGTGCCGAGCACGTCGGTGAACCAGAGGCGAACGAGGCGCACCCCTCGTTCCTCCACGGTGCGGAGCACGTAATCACGGTGTTGGTCAAGCATGTCGCTCACCTATTCAGTCTGCCCCCGCATGGGGCAATGGGCTACCTGTCAAACGAAACGGGGGGCCGAAAGGCCCCCCGTTCACTGGAATTTGTGGGGTTCTGCGTCAGCCGCAGACAGTTTCGAGGATGAGTCGGGTCACCGTGTAGGGGTCGCAGTTCGCGTTCGGACGGCGGTCTTCTGCGTAGCCGCGCTTGTCGCGCTCGACCTGCCACGGGATGCGAACCGACGCGCCGCGGTTCGACACGCCGTACGAGTACTTGTTCCACGGTGCGGTCTCGTGCTTGCCGGTGAGACGGCTCTGGATGTCGTGGCCGTAGTTCTCGACATGCTCGAGAACACGGGTTCCGAGCTTCTCGCATGCGGCGATGATTGCGTCGTAGCTCTCACGCATCGCACGGGTCGAGAAGTTGGTGTGTGCACCGGCGCCGTTCCAGTCGCCCTTCTCGGGCTTTGCGTCGAACGAGATCACCACGTCGTGGTCTTCTGCGATGCGGTGAAGCAACCAACGTGCCACGTACATGTGGTCGGACACGGTGAGTGCGTCTGCGGGTCCGATCTGGAACTCCCACTGACCGGGCATCACTTCTGCGTTCGTTCCCGAGATGCGAAGACCCGCATCGATGCACGCCTGGGTGTGCTCTTCGATGATCTGACGACCGACGACGCGACCTGCGCCGACGCCGCAGTAGTACGGGCCCTGCGGCTTGGGGTAACCGCCGACCGGGAATCCGTACGGCGTTCCGTCGAGGCGCAGCATGGTGTACTCCTGCTCGATTCCGTACCACATCTCCTGGTCCTTGAACTTTGCTGCCGCAGCTGCACATGCGGCGCGGGTGTTCGAGGGGTGCGGCTCACCGGTCTTTGCGAGAAGAACGTCGCACATCACGAGAACGTTCTTGCCGCCACGAATCGGGTCTTGGCAGTGGAACACGGGACGAAGGATGCAGTCAGACGACTCACCGGTTGCCTGCTCGGTCGACGATCCGTCGAAGCCCCATTCATCCATCGGCATGTCGCCGATTGCACCGGCGAAATCGGGGATCACTTTTGTCTTCGAACGAAGCAGCGGAGTGGGCTGCGTACCGTCGATCCAGATGTATTCGGCCTGAATGGGCATTGCGGTTCCTTTGTCTGAGGGGGAAATCCCGTTGTTTCTGCCCTGTAAGGATGTCATCTCGCCGTTTCTTTCCCTTTTCCCGAATGTGAACGCTGTGTGAAACGGGTCCGGGGCGGCGCACAACCCTTATTGGACAAGGGGGAAACTGCTCCGCTCGTTAGCCTCAGAGCGTGCCCGAAACTCCGCCTCCGCAGTTGTCCACAGGACTCCGAGTGGCGCTGTCGCAGTTGAACCCCACGGTGGGCGATCTTGTCCTCAACGAAGAGTTGGTTCTCGCCGACTACCGCCGGGCAGAAGACACCGGGTGCCATGTCGTGGTGTATCCCGAGCTCACTGTCACCGGGTACCCACCGGAGGATTTGTTGTTGAAGGACTCGTTCGTTGTAGGGAACCGGACAATCCTTGAGCGCATCGCATCGGCGACCCGAGAGTGCGTCGCGGTGGTGGGCTTCGTCGAGGAAGACGGGGGAGTTCTTCACAACTCCGTTGCCGTGTGCCGCAACGGTGCGGTTGTCGGTGTCTACCGCAAGCAACTGTTGCCGAACTACTCGGTGTTCGACGAGGAACGGTATTTCGAGCCGGGTCCCGCGATTGTTGACGGACGCGCCGCAGGAATTTTTTCCGTGAACGACGTGACGGTCGGGGTGTCGGTGTGCGAGGACATCTGGTTCGCGAACGGTCCGGTGAAGGCCCAGGCCGAACACGGGGCCCGCGTGTTGCTCAATCTCAACGGGTCACCGTTCCATCAGGGGAAGCACGAGGAACGTGAACGCATGCTCGGTGAACGCGCACGGGAGACGGGATGTCCGATTGTCTATGTGAACCAGGTGGGCGGTCAGGACGAGCTGGTGTTCGAGGGGTCGAGTGTCGTTGTCGCACCGGACGGAACAGTGGCGAGTCGATTGAAATCCTTCGATTCAGATTTTGCTGTTGTCGACATTGACGTCGACGGAAACGTCTCGGGCGGAGTCGTGTGCGAATTCGAATCCGATCTCGACAGGGTGCATCGAGCTCTGGTGCTCGGCACGCGCGACTACGTCACGAAGAACGGTTTCACCGACGTGGTCATCGGCCTGTCAGGGGGCATCGACTCGTCGATTGTCGCGGCGGTCGCTGTCGATGCTCTGGGCAAGGACCATGTCCACGGTGTCGCGATGCCGTCGCGCTACTCGAGTCAGGGTTCGCTCGACGATGCCGCATCTCTTGCTGCCGCGCTCGGAATCGATCACCGCGTCGTGTCGATCGAGCCGTCGTTCCAGGCATATCTCGACATGCTCCAGCCGTCGTTCGCAGGTCGCGACGCCGATCTCACCGAGGAGAATCTGCAGAGTCGTTGCAGAGGGACAACATTGATGGCGTTGAGCAACAAGTTCGGCTGGATGGTGCTGACCACGGGCAACAAGAGCGAGATGGCCGTGGGGTACTTCACCATCTACGGCGACTCGGCGGGTGGGTATGCCGTGATCAAGGACGTTTTCAAGACGCAGGTGTTCGCTCTGTCCCGTCGCATCAACGAACGGGCGGGCCGCGAGATCATCCCGGAGACCGTGCTCACCAAGCCACCGTCGGCGGAACTGCGACCCGATCAGCGCGACGACCAGAGTCTTCCCCCGTACGAGGTGCTCGACCCGATTCTTCGTCATTACATCGACGACGACCTGGGTGTGCACGACATCGTGGCCCGCGGATTCGACGAGGCGACCGTGAGACGCATCGCGCGACTCGTCGACATCAACGAATACAAGCGGCGTCAGTGTGCACCCGGGGTGCGAGTGTCGACCAAGGCTTTCGGCAAGGACCGCCGCATGCCGATCACCAACGGCTACCGCGCGGATCGCGCGTAGGCAGTGATCACCAGAACCGTGATCGTTGCCAGAACGGTCGCGGTGACTGCGGGTCCGACCGGGCCGGTCGAATCGTAGAGTCGCGTCGCAACCGAACTGAAGACGGCTCGCCCGCATGTTCCGGCTCCGACCGTGAGACCGAGACCGATTCCGCCGGCTGACGGCACGAGGTTCGCCGCGAGCGGCAACATGCTCACCAGTGCGAACTCGAAGCCGGTGATGAACAGCACCAACATCGGCACCGCAACTCCTGCCGACGTCGTGCCGATGCACATTGCCAGCCCCGAGGCGACCATCAAGAGGACCCCGCGGCGCACACTGGTCTCCTTGCCCCACACATCGGTGACGCGACTGCTGCCGACGCTCGACACCAACTCAAACACCCCGAGCACGATCACGATTGCGATCAGGCCTGCGCTGGTGAAACGGAATTCGTCCTCGAACCACGGCCCGAACGTGATGCTGACACATTGACTCGCGCCCATCAGGAGGAACGACGACGCAAAAATCAGCCATGCCCTCGCGGGAATCTTGCCCTTTCCGTGCGGGCGTTCGGGGGCATGCGCGTCGTCGCGCGGCAGGCCCATGGTGATGAGGGCACCGGTCACCACCAGTGCTCCCGCGCCGACGAGGAATCCGAGACGCCACGACACGAGAGCGGTGGCGAGTCCCATCAACGCGACACCGATGAACAACGACAGCGCCCACGATGTCTCGATGATGCCAACGATGCGGCCGCGTTTTTCGTACGGCACGTTGTCGTTCACCCATACGATCAGAGAGGTGTCGAACAACACCTTCGACGCACTCAACATGAACATCGCGATCGAGAACATCGCCAGGTTGGTCGACAATGCCGCCAACACCACGGCACCGACGATCATCCCGAGGCCGACCGTCATCGACACGAGTCGGTTGGCCCGGTCGACGTAGCGTCCGATGACCGGCGAGAGAAGCCCGGCAAACTCGCCGATCGTGAAGGCGATACCGATCTCTGCCACCGACACGTCGAGCCCGCGCGCGATCACGGCGATGAAGGGCGGCGCAAACCTGTAGCAGGCATTCGAGACCAGGCGACCCCACACAAGTCGGTTGACGTTCGCGCGCACCACAGGCGCGTAGGTCGAGTCGAGCCAGCGCGCGAACACGTTTACAGTTCTTCGCCGAGTTCGCCGTGCTCGAACAGATCAACGATGTCGCCGATCACAATCTCGGCTCTGTTGCCTGTCGTCACCGTGAAGTGGCAACCTCCGAGGTTCGCGATGCGATGGTCGGGCACGCGGTGCGCCCGGCGCATCACGCGGATGATCCCGGCATGTGCGATGCAGAGAACCTCACTTCCGGGAAACCCCGAGGCGATGTCGAAAAGTGCCGCAGACACCCGGGTGACGATGGATTCGTCGCTCTCAAAGCCCGGCGGACGCTTGTGGGCGTCGAGGTATCCGGGCCAGTCACGCTCGATCTGGGAATGCGTGAGGCCCTGCCACTCTCCGACGTCTGTTTCGCGAAGTCGTTCGTCGGCGGGCAAAAGACCCACCCCGAGACGGTTCGCAATGATCGATGCAGTGAGATGGGCACGACGGAGATCGCTCGAGGCGATCGCATCGAACATGCCGAGTTTTTCCGCCGCCCGCTGTGCCTGCTCGTATCCAAGGTCGGTGAGTTCGATGTCGGCCTGACCCTGCCACCGACCCATCGCATTCCATTCGCTCTGCCCGTGTCGCAGCATGAGAATGCGGGTCGTCGTGGTCACCGCTCCATTGTAGTGACGGGGCGGGATGTGCCCGTCTTGCGGCAGCGACGTGCGGGGTGTCGCCGGAGTTATCGAGTGATCGCCGCGAGAATCTGGTCGAACACGGAGTCGGCGAGCGCACGCATCTCGTCGTCGGTGCGGTCCTGGATCGGATGCGACGTGAACACGCGACGAATGGTGGGGAAGCCGAGTGACTTCGACTGTGCGTCAGCGGCCGTCACGAACTCGTCGGAGGCGACGAACACCCCCGGCACTCCGCGAAGTTCCAGATCTGCGATGTCGTGCACACTGCACGTCGTGCAGCTGCCTCAATCAGCCAGTGCTTCGATGACCAGAGTGCACTGAGTGGCGATCTCGTGCCGCAGGTCGACGGGAGCGGGCTTGGTGAACGTCGGCTTGGCGAACCGCAGCACCTTGGCGCCACGCTCGATGAGCTTTGTCTCGAGATGATCGAGGAACACGTTGCCCCTCGGCTTCGAGATGTCGAGCAGGCCGATTGTGTGTCCGTCGATGGTCGCGGGGCGCTCGAGCAACTGCCGTGTCGCGGGTTTCGACTCGTTGGTCGGATCGAGGATGGTCACAGAAGCCATTGGACTCAGTATGTCATGCGGCCCGACTCAGGGGCTGACCACCCGTGTCACCGGGTTGCTTCCGATGTGACCGTTCGCCCAACCGGCGACCACGGACGAGAACAGACCGGCGCCGCCCCCTGCAAACGTGACGAGCAGACCCCCGGGCCGGAACTTCGGCAACGTCGCCGACTCGAGATGTGGCGGAATCCCTTCTGCAATCTGCTGGGCCCCCCGAACGAGATCGGAACCGGGCCTCATCGACTTCGCAGTGATCTCTTCGACGAGTTTCTCGCGTGTCCAACCGGCATCGGCAAACAACCTGCCGTGGTCGGGGCTCACCGTGAGAATCGCATCAAACCCGAGAACCAGTTTCGGGTGGTGAACCGCGTGAAGACACGCGACGTAGGTGTTCACGAGTTCGTCTGCGGTGCGTGCCAGCTGGTCCACGATGCAACGCGGCCCTTCGCCCGCGAACACCGTGACCGCATCGACGCCCGGCTCAATGCCGCGCTCGACGGACAACGGCGTGAAGGGCGAGCGTTCCTCGTCTTCTGCAAAACAGAACGAGATCTTCCCGGGGTTGCCGTGCGTTGCCCGGTCGACCTCGCCCGGTCGCCCGCCGCCGACATTGCGCACCGTCAACTGAACAGCACGGCCGATCGTGTTGTTGGCTCGGTTCCCCTGGCCGAACACGTTGATGCCCGAGTTCATTCCGATGGCGCGGGTGCCGGGCCCGTTGCAGACAATCACGGGACCGACCGGCATGGTTGTTGCGAGCACTCCGTGCATGTTGAACTCGTCGTTGCACACGGCCTCGAGCGCCGCGATGACCCACGGCAGGTACTCGGGCAGACACCCGGCCATCACCGCATTGATCGCGACCTTCTCCACAGTGAGTTCCACGAGGTCCGGCGGACACAGCGCGACAATGTCCTGCGGATGGCGCGTCGTGCCGGTCAGCATCCTCAGGACACGTTCGCGGGTCGGCGGAACAACCGGGAAACCGTCTGTCCATCCGCGTGCGTACATCGCCTCGAATTCGTCCTCGGCGTCGGAGAACTCGACGGTGCGCGCCTTCACCGGCGAATCGGTGAACAAGGCGCGAAGGGCGTCGACATGATCGGGGTCGACGCTCATCGACCCGCAACCCGGGCGCATGTCGGGCAGGTCCTCACCCAGGGTTGCGATGCCGGTGATTCGCCGCCATTCGTTCTTCGACCATCCGAAGGTTCGGTCTGTCTCTTTTCCGTTCTCGATCTTCATCACCGTCGGAACCGTGTCGATGTCGTTGTGCCACGAGACGGCAAGGTCGTGGTCGTGCACGGCCGACACGGAAGCGGGGAAAGACGGGTCGTCCTGCGTGTATACCGTGAGCGGCTGGCCATTCGCGGCGAGGTCGGCAAGTACCGGTTCCACCATCTGGCATGTTGCGCATTCGCGCTTCACGACAACGACGAGACCATCTGGCAGGCGAGGAGCAGTGCGTTCCATGCGAGAACGGTACCCTCATGGCGGGGGCGTACGAGTACCTGGTGGGCTTCACTGTCTTCAACACAGTTGGAACGGGCGAACCCCGTTCGGCGGGTTCGATTCCCGTCCGCCTCCGCCATCACCGCCCGAGACTCGTCACCGCCCGAGACGAGTCACCACGCAGGACCCGGGACCCGCCTGTCACCGGTCCGTCGCGTGAGACCGATCTTGTCGAGACATTCGGCGAGCGGCACTGCATGCTTGCGCGTGATGCCGAGTGTCTCGCGAAGATGCGACACAAGGAACCCTTCCGGGTGTTCCCGCCACAACGCGGTGAGATGGCCGCGCAGGCCGTGCAACGTGTCGACGTGAAACGCAATCGAGTCGTGCTCGACGACGAGTCCCTTCTGAACGAACTGACGCACGATGTTCCGGTCGAGACCTGCCGAGTTGGGTCCTGTGAGCCCCCACGCCTTGATCTCGTCGAGCAGCGGGTGTGTCCGCACCGGGTCGACATCGCGCAGCCGTACGGTGTCTCCGTCGATCACGACATCGGGAAGAGTCGCAAGAAGATCGCGTTCGTGATCCTGCAGGGCGGCCACGGCAATCGACTGTGCCGCAGCGATGCGGGACATGAGATCACCGCGCGTCTGTGCGACGGTGTCGTCGTCGGCAAACCACGTGCCGACCACCGGTTCGAGCCGCCGACCCGTCAGGAGCTCTGCCGTGTGCAACGTGACGAATCCGCGTCCCGCCATGATCGCCCGCACGGAACCGTCGGGGTCGGCTCGTGAGAGACGCGCCACGGGGTCGACATCGAGAATCGTCCCGCCGCCGACGGTGATGTTCGTGCCGGTGTCGCGCAACAGGAATCGGTCTGTCGGGCGCAGCGGCAACGGCACCCGAAATCTCGCCCTGATGCGCGCAGTGTCTCCAGGATTGATCGAATCGCCGTCGATGATGCGGATGGTCGCCGATTGAAAGTGCGATCCGACATGCAGGGTGAAACTGCCGCGATGCGTCAACGGAGTGCGCAGACCGTGCAGCACCGTGATGCGCGCATCGAATACCGTGGTGTCGAACCATGTGCCGGGCTTCACCAGAGCGTCACCTCTTTCAATGTCGTCGGTGCCGTCGCCGACGACATTGGCGGCACAGCGATCGCCCGGCCGACAGTTCGTGACGTTTTCGCCGTGGGTCTGAAGCGACCGCACCCGAACCTGGCGCTGCGTGCGCGCCACGATGAGCGTGTCGTTGGGTGCCAGCAACGCCGAATCAAGGGTTCCCGTCACGACCGTGCCGGAACCCTTCACGGTGAAGACTCTGTCGACGAACAGGCGCGGCGCACCGGGCAAAAGAGGACGCTCGACCGTTGTGGCGAGTCCCGAGAGCATCGAGACGAGTTCGTCGAGACCCTCTCCCGTGTGAGCCGACGTGTGCACGACACCCGACCACGCGATTGTGCTCGCCGTCAGACGTGCGGCAGTTTCTTCGTGTCGGCGTTCGAGCGTTGCCCTGTCGACTCGGTCGCACTTCGTCAGGGCGACAACTCCGCACTGCACACCGAGCACCTCGAGAATGCCGAGGTGTTCTTCGGTCTGCGGTTTCCATCCTTCCCCGGCGTCGATCACGAGCAGTGCCACGTCGACACCGCTGACGCCCGCAATCATCGTTCGAATGAAGTCGGTGTGCCCCGGTACGTCGACGAAACTCAGCACCGTTCCCGATCCGGTCGTCACGTGTGCGAAGCCGAGATCGATGGTCATGCCTTTGCGTTGTTCTTCGGCGAGACGGTCGGGTTCGATGCCCGTCAGTGCGCGAACCAACGATGACTTGCCGTGATCGACATGCCCCGCGGTTGCGATGACCGTCATCGTGGGAAGATGGATCGCAATGCTTCGATGACGACCGAATCGTCGTCGGGGTGCACTGTCCGCAGGTCGAGACAAGTCACGCCGGATGATGCGCGCGCGATCACGGGCACGGAGTGGGCCCGCAACGCATCACGCACGTCGCCCGGCAACTCGATTCCCCACGACGGGATCGTGCTGCCCGGTGCCGAACCCGCGCCTGCCAATGATTCCGTCTCGGTGACCGATCCGGCACCGACGGACTCGACGATGCGGTGTGCCCGGTCTCGCAGAACGTCCAGCGGTTGCGACAGCATGTTCCAGAACGGAATCTCGTCGCACGCCGAACGATTGCAGTAGGAGAGAAGGGTCGTCTGCAACCACATGAGCGTGTGCGCGCCCGGTCGGAGTGCGCGCATCAGCGGGTGTCGTGCACACCGTTCGACGAGGTCGGCTCGGCCCGCGATGATTCCGCACTGCGGACCGCCGAGAAGTTTGTCGCCGCTGAACGTCACCAGGGCCGCACCGTCGGCAATCGACTGTCGTGCCGCCGGTTCGCGCATGAGCCACGGCGGTGTTGATTCGATGCGTCCGTGCAGCCACGGGCACGCACTGTCGAGTAGACCCGAGCCGATGTCTGCAACCACCGGAACCGACAAAGAAGCAAGTTCCGCAACGGTGACGTCCTGTGTGAAGCCCTCAATGGAAAAGTTCGACGGATGAATCTTCATGATCAACGCGACATCATTGCGTGCGGAATCGATTGCTTTCCGATAGTCGTCGAGACGGGTCCTGTTGGTGGTGCCGACATCGACAAGTCGTGCCCCCGACTGTTCCATCACGTCGGGAATGCGGAAACCGCCGCCGATCTCGACACTCTCCCCGCGGGACACGACGACATCGCGACCGTGTGCCAGAGCGGTCAGCACAAGCACGAGTGCGGCCGCATTGTTGTTCACGACGATTGCAGACTCTGCCCCGGTGAGCAACGACACGAGGCGCGAGATCGCAAGGTGTCGCGACCCGCGTTCCCCCGAGTCCATGTCGAATTCCACGTTGTTTGCGCGGCGTGACGGAAGAGCAGGAAGCGGTGCGCGTCCGAGGTTCGAATGCAGCAGCACCCCGGTCGCGTTCACGACGTCGGTCTGCAACATCCGCGAGAATTCCGACGCGTACGTCGAGGCGAGATGTGCCGCCGACGTCGGTGATTCGCCGACCGCGCGTCGTGCACAGTCGACGAGAATCATGTGGGGAAGCGAATGACTCTTTGCCAGCTCTCGCGCGAGTGAATCCACCGAAGGTGGGCGAACTGGCTCGGTCGACATCGCCCTCAAACTAGTAGTTTTGGCGACATGTCCTTCAGTGCCGCCGACATCAAGCTCACCGAATGGACGAGTTGCGGAGGGTGCGCAGCCAAGTGGGGCGCGTCGTTGCTCGCCGACTTCGTGAAGCAGATGCCCGCAGGTTTCGACAACGATCTCCTCGTCGGACTCGCCCCGTTCGACGACGCGGCGGTCTATCAACTCACCGACGACGTGGCGCTCGTCAGCACGACCGATTTCTTCCCGCCTCTCGTCGACGATCCGCACGACTTCGGCGCAATCGCAGCGGCGAACGCCTGCAGCGACGTGTTCGCGATGGGCGGACGCGTGGTGCTGGCCGTCAACATCGCCGCATTCCCCGAGCATCTTCCCGCGGAAGTCATCGCGGCGATTTTTGCTGCGGCCGCCGATGTCGTGTCGGCTGCCGGCGGCACCATTGCGGGAGGTCACACGATCCGCAATCCGGAACCGATCTTCGGTCTCGCCGTGCAGGGCGTCGTGCACCCGGGGCAGATCTTCAGAAAGAGTGGTGCGCGCCCCGGTGATGCGGTGGTGCTGTCGAAACCGATAGGCACGGGTCTGGTCACCACCGGGGGTACAGCCGACGACATCGCCGACGTGGTGCGCGGCATGAAGATGTTGAACCGAGCCGCCGCCGAAGCGCTGTCGGCGCGTGCGTCACATGTGCACGCGGTCACCGACGTGACGGGTTACGGACTCGCAGGTCACGGCTGGGAGATTGCAGACCGCTCGGGCGTGCGACTGCATCTCGACACTTCGCGAGTGCCTCTATATAAAGGTGCGCGAGCGATTGCCGAATCAGGTCACCGAACCGGTGGCGACCCGCGCAATCGCGCATACGTGGCGGAACACCTCGACACGTCCGTCGACGATGCGTCGGTGGCACTCTGCATGGACCCGCAGACATCGGGCGGGTTGTTGGTGTCGGTCGACCCGGACAGCGTGTCGTTCCTCGAGGACCACGGCTTCACGGTGATCGGCACCTGCGACGCAGGCGCAGCATCGGTCGTTCTGTCCTGACCGGACCGAACCGTCGGCAAACTCGTCACCGATACCATCGGGTGCATGGCGACTCTCCGACTCTTTGCCCAGGCCCGCGAGGCCGCGGGGGTCGGAACGACGGTGTGCGAGGGAAACTCGGTGCAGGAGATTCTCGAAGTTGCCGTCACGAGATTCGGTCCAGGTTTCGCCGCGGTGCTCGCGATGAGCAAGGTGTGGGTCAACGGTGAAGAGGTTCCGCTCTCGAGTGCCGTGAGCGACAAAGATGAGGTGGCGGTACTTCCGCCCGTTTCCGGAGGCATGCAATGACAGCAGACTCACCACGCTCGGTCGCCGACATCCGCGCCGAACGCAATGCACTGCAGGCCGAAGAGGATGCAATCTCGTTCGTGCGGCGACTGGCACAGGGGCGACTCGACCTCGTTCGCGACGAGCAGCGTCGTCGAGAGAGCGGAAGCGAACAACCTGTTGCCTCACTCGCCGAGAGACTCGCCGACGTGTTCGGTCAACAACACGGTGGCGGCAGCGCACGGCCGCCGCGGGAGACGACGGTTCCCTCCGACCATCCGCTGGTGAAGGAACTCGACGAACTCAGTGCGCACTTCCAGTTCGAGTCGATGGAAACCCTCGACGATTCGGCGCTCGACGAACTCGGCGATGCGTTGTCGTTGTTCGAGAAGTCGTCGTCGCAACAGCGCCATCAGTTGTTCGAACGCATCGACGCACTGACGGCCGAGTTGGTGCAGCGCGTGCGCGAGGGCGGAACCGGCGCCGTCGTGAAGGACAACTGACGGCATGGCGTTGCGTCCCGGAGAAGCCATCCACGACGTCGGCGAGTTCATTCGTCAGCAGCGCGAGTCGGCGCAGAAGAGCATTCGCGACCTCGCACGCGCCGCCGGTGTCTCGAACCCGTATCTCTCGCAGATCGAGCGGGGCATCAGGCGGCCATCCGCCGACATTCTCCAACAGATCGCCCGCGCTCTCGAGATCTCGGCCGAGACCCTCTATGTCCGCGCCGGCATTCTCGACGGCACCCCGCCGGAGACGAGTTCGGTTCCCGAGGCCATCACATCCGACACGAAGCTCACCCCAGAGCAGAAGCAGAGCCTGTTGTCGGTGTACCGCTCTTTTCTCACCAGCAACGAGGCCGCCACGTCCGCTGTCGAAGGGAATGACGGCGCGGCTGGATAGGTTGAAGAACTCATGCGTCGCGTAGCAGTTCTCTCGCTTCACACGTCGCCGTTGGCCCAACCGGGTGTGGGTGACGGTGGCGGTATGAACGTGTATGTGCGCGAACTCGTGTCGGGTCTCGCGCACGCGGGCGTCGACTGCACCACGTACACGCGTGCATGGCGCGACGACCTTCCCGCCGAGATTCTCGTCGAGCCGAACCACCGCGTTGTTCACATACCGGCGGGTGCAATCGACATGCCGAAAGATCACCTCGTCGACGTCGTCCCAGATTTCACCGACGGGGTCCTGCGCCACATCCGCGCACAGGGAGGAACAGACGTCATCCACGCGAACTACTGGTTGAGCGGTCTTGCGGGTCATTCGCTGAAACACGAACTGAACGTGCCGCTGGTCAGCACGTTCCACACTTTTGCCAGGGTGAAGGCCCTCGGTGGTGACCCCGAATCCGAACTCCGCGAGAAGGCAGAGACAGAAATCATCGGTTGTTCCGATGCGATCTGCGTGAGCTGCACCGAAGAAGAACGTCAGTTCATCGAACTGTACGGAAATCCCCCCGGCCGGGTCGAGATCGTCGCACCCGGGGTCGAACACGCATTTTTTGCACCCGGCGACAAGCGTGGCGCACGGAAGGCACTCGATCTGGGCGACGGACCCGTGCTCTTGTTCGTCGGACGCATCCAACCGCTGAAGGGAACCGATGTCGCGGTGAAGGCACTCGCGGCGCTCGGTCGAAAGAACGCGACTCTTCTGATCGTCGGCGGAGCAAGCGGAGCCGAGGGCGAGCGCGAGATCGCACATGTCCGGTCGTTGATCTCGCAACACGGTCTCGAGGCGCAGGTTCGTTTCGTCGAGCCGCAACCGCACCACATTTTGTCGACCTACTACCGGGCAGCCGACGTCGTTCTCGTCCCGAGCCGCAGCGAGAGTTTCGGTCTGGTTGCACTCGAGGCGGCTGCGTGCGGCACGCCCGTGGTGGCGAACGCAGTCGGCGGACTGCTCACGATCGTCGAACACGGGCGAACAGGTTTTCTCGTGGCCGATCGGCAGCCCGACGTGTTCGCAAGGCACATTGCCAACATTCTCGATGATCCGGCATTGTCGGCGCGTCTGTCGGTGCAGGCGGCAGAGCGCGCCCGCGGTTACACGTGGAGCTTCGCCGCGGCCAGACTCCGTCGTGCGTACGCCGACCTCACGGCGCGCGATCGCGTCGTGTGCAAGTAGTCGCATGAGCGAACTCTTCGGCGCGCACGAACTCGACTCGTTGGAGGGTCACATCACGCAGTGGCTGCTCGCGATGAAGGAGAGAAACGATTCCATCGTGGCCGTCGACCGGGGCGAAATCGGCGAGCGCAGGTGGTACGTGCGGATGCGCGGCGAAGAGAAAGAGTTCACCACGGTGTGGCTCACGCTCGGTCAACGCACCCTGCGCTACGAGACGTATGTGATGCCCGCACCCGAGGAGAACGCCGAAATGCTGTACGAACACGTGCTGCGTCGCAACGAATCTCTGGTCGGAGCGCATTTTTCGATCGGCGTCGAAGACGCGATCTTCCTGCGCGGCGAGATGCCGCTGCGCCTGGTCGACGAACCCGAACTCGACCGCGTGATCGGCACTTTGTACGCAACGGTCGAGCGCGTGTTTCCGGTCATCATCCGCATCGGGTTTGCTTCTCGCTTCGACGACTGAAATTTCCGCGTCGCCCGACGCACCGCGCACATGAACGCGCCGGGCGGACCGGTCGGGGAAGCCGGCTCCGCTCCGGCACCAGTCCTCCGGCACCAGTCCTCCGGCACCAGTCCTCCGGCACCAGTCGCGGTGTCCCTCGACAATTCCGGCACTCCTGCTCGGAGCCCAGCGTTAGTGTGAATTGCATGTCTCGCGCACGTCTCGTCGTCATCGGCGGAGGAAACATGGGTTCTGCTCTCGTCGGCGGTCTCATCGATGGAGGCTGGGACCCGTCGTCCATCTGCGTCGTCGAGATCGATGAAGCAAAGCGGGAGCACCTTGCACGGACCTTCGGAGTGACGACCAGCAACGTGCCGGTGGCGGCAGACGGTGCACTCGTCGCCGTGAAGCCCGGCGACGCGGCCGATGTGTGCCGGTCGGTCGCCGCACTCGGGGTTCCCCGGGTTCTGTCGATCGCCGCCGGCGTGTCCGTTCGGGTTCTCGAGTCGGCGGCGGGTCCGACGTGTGCCGTCGTGAGGGCGATGCCGAACACTCCTGCTCTCGTCGGTGAGGGAGTCTCTGCCATCTGTGCCGGCACGTCTGCCGGCGATTCCGATCTCGACTGGGCGGAAAGTCTGCTGACCGCTGTCGGGGTTGTGGTGCGTGTCCCGGAGTCGCAGATGGATGCAGTGACCGCCGTTGCCGGGTCTGGTCCCGCATACATTTTCTTGCTGGCCGAATCACTTCTGGCCGCCGCCCGTGGCGAGGGTCTGCCCGATGACGTTGCCGAAGTTCTCGTGCGTCAACTCTTCAGAGGTTCGGGAATCCTTCTCTCTGAATCCGACGACAGCCCCGCGATGCTGCGCGAGAAGGTCACCTCGCCGAACGGCACCACCGCGGCCGGCCTCGCCCAGTTCGAAGAGGCGGGACTTCGTGAAATCGTGAACAAAGTCGTGCGCGCCGCCGCCGCTCGGAGCGTTGAAATGGGTCGCTCGTCGAGCTAGAAAATCCGCTCGACAATTTGTGATTTTCCGAACCGGTCGGTGTATGGTTTGTGACACAGGTCACCGGAGACGGGAAACCGACTCCGGGAGTCGCGCTCAGCAATGAGCAGCGCCGAAAGGGCTGGTGCCGTCGGGGGGTTGGCACCGGCCCTTTTCGTTTTCCTGCCCTTTCGTTTTCTTGTTTTCGTTCACTGCATTCCACGGCGCACCAATATCGTGACCGCATGCATTCGCACATTTCGTTGCTCACCGATTACGGGTTGAACGACGAGTTCGTCGGTGTGGTGAAGAGTGTGATTGCAGACATGGCGCCGCACGCGCGCGTCGTCGATCTCACCCACGGCATCGCACCGTTCGACGTGCGCGCTGGTTCACTTGCTCTCGCACGAGCTGTGCAGTACGTGCCCGCGGGAATCATCATTGCGGTTGTCGATCCGGGAGTGGGGTCGTCGCGCAGAGCGATCGCTGTCGAGGTTGCCGGTGGAAACGGAGTTTTTCTCGGGCCCGACAACGGATTGTTGGCTTCGGCGATCGCAATGGCCGGCGGGGCTGATCGTGCGTTCGAACTGACGAACACGGAACTGCATCTGGGCGCACCCGGCACGACGTTTGCGGGGCGCGATGTGTTCGCCCCCGTTGCGGCGTTTCTTGCAAACGGAGGTTCGCTCGAGGAGGTCGGCATCGAGATCGACACTGCGAGTGTGATGCCGGGACTCGTGCCGATTGCGACCGACGAGACGCACCCCGTTCACGGAGACGGGATCCGTTGCGAGGTCACATGGGTCGACACATACGGAAACTGTCAGTTGAACGTCGGACCCGATGACATCGCACGACTCGGGCCGGTCCTGCGGCTCGTCATCGGGGACGACGTGCGCAGCGCTCGCGTCGTGTCGCATTTCGCCGAGATCGACGGGGGAGCCATCGGCGCGGTGGTTGATTCATACGGAATGATTTCGCTCGCCGTCGACAGGTCGTCTGCATCGCAGGCCCTGCGTCTGTCGGCGGGAGACGCTGTTCTGGTCTTTGCCGGCGACGGGGGAACCACCTCGCCCGTGACCCTGCGGCAACAGCACTAGGGTCGTACACGTGCGTCCAGCCACCACCCTCACCATTGCCCTTCTGATCGGCATCATCATGGCCGCGGGAATCGTGAACCTTTTGATGCTCGACTAGGGAGACCCATGAATCTGTCTCACATCATCGACGACCACGCCGACGATTCGGTTGCTCTCATCAGTCGGGGTCGCCCGACCACCTACGGGGCTCTGCGCTCCCAGGTTGGATCGATGCGCGGTGAACTTCAGCGACTCGGTGTCGGGAAAGGCGACGTCGTGGTGTTGCTGTGCGGCAACAGTCGGTATTTCGTCGTGTCGTACCTGGCGTCTCTCGGTGTCGGTGCGATCGTCGCGCCATTGAATCCCACGAGTCCGGCGCCGGAGATCGAAGCCGAGATGCAGGCCGTGAAGCCAACGGCGGTGGTGATCGAACCGGCGGCGTTCGCAATGTGGAAGCAGATCCCGAGCCAGACCACATCGGCGGTGCGGGTCGTCATCGCAACCGAAGGTCACGAACTCGACGGTGCTCACACGATCGACGAGTTCCTGAACGCCGAACCCGCACCGATTGTCGAGGTCGAACCTTCGCACCCTGCCGCATACATGTTCACGAGCGGCACGGCCGGGTCGCCGAAGGCTGCGGTGTTGACGCACAACAATCTGTTCACGAACATCCAACAGGCGAACGTTGCCGAGCACATCGATGCGTCCGACGTCGTGTTCGGCGTGTTGCCCCTGTTCCACATCTTCGGTCTGAACGTGGTGCTCGGACTTTCGCTCGCGGGCGGGGCAACCGTGGTGTTGGTGCAACGTTTCGATCCGGTGTCAACCATGGAGACGATCATCGACCGCAGGGTCACTGTTGTTCCCGGTGCCCCGAGCATGTGGATGGCTCTCGCTCAACTCGATCACCCGACAGCAGACGGTTTTTCGTCCGTGCGGCTCGCGTTGTCCGGTGCATCGAAACTTCCCGAACAGGTGGCGCACTCGATCGCCGCGCGGTTCGGGTTGCAGATTCTCGAGGGATACGGACTCACAGAGGCGTCGCCGGTCGTCACCACGGCGATCGGCATGGAATGGACACCCGGCTCGATCGGTCGCCCGGTGCCCGGCGTCGAACTGCGCATCGTCGACGAGAACGGGGGAGACGTGCTTGTCGGTGACAGCGGCGAGATCTGGATCCGGGGCGAGAACATTTTTGCCGGCTACCTCAATGATCCCGAGGCCACGTCGAGAGTGCTCTCGCCGGACGGCTGGTTGCGCACCGGCGACATCGCCGTCGTCGACGATGCGGGTCACATCTACATGGTCGACCGCGCAAAAGACCTCATCATCGTGTCTGGCTTCAACGTGTTCCCGGCCGAGGTGGAGGGAGTGCTGACGTCGCATCCCGACATCGCAGAGGCGACGGTCATCGGAACTGCGCACCCGCACACCGGTGAGGCAGTGCGGGCGTATGTCGTGTCGCGCAACGGTGTCCACCTCGACGAGGACGCAATCATCGATTTCTGTCGCACGAAGCTGGCTCGCTACAAGTGTCCGTCGAAGGTTCTCCTGGTCGACGCACTGCCGAAGAACGTCAGCGGGAAAGTGCAGCGTTACGCGCTGCGTTAGTCGCGTGCGTGGAGTTGCTCGCCACGAGAAAGCCCGCGAACAGGATCACGATTCCCGCGAGAAGCGTGACGGCAAACGACGTGTCGGCGCCGAGGCGGCCGGCAAGCGAACCACTTGCCGACAGAACAGCCGCACCGAGTGCGATGAACACGTTGCCCGCAGCAAGTCGACGTGACGACTTGACCTGACGAACGGCCGCAGTGGTGAGAGCGGGATTGTTCCCCCTGACGACGCGCCACGCAGACCACAGTGCGCCGCCGAAGATGACGAGTGCAGGAATCGACGACCCGACAGCGGCAAGAATCCGGGGCAGCGGATCGAAATGATCGCTCCCTTTCGGCAGCGTGGTGGGGTCGAGCACCCCGTGAAGCGGCGCCGTGAACACGACACCGACAGCAAAGCCACTGAACACGAGAAGTCCCCGCAGGGTCGAGTTTCCCGCACGCGGGCCGGCAAGCAGGTACACGGTTCCGAGGGCCAGCCACGGAACGTTCACGATTGCCCCGAATGCAAAGAACACCCGGAACGACCCGTTGCTCCAGCCGCGACCTTCTGCCCACCACAGAGCCAATGCCGCCACGGCGAACAGCGCCATGGCAATGGTCCACGCCAGTTCGTGGGGCCTCCGGCGACGCAACCAACGGTCGAGGGTGCTGAGACCGAAGGCCACGGCCACGATGGAGGAAGCGGCCGCGAGCGCCGTGTTCAAGGTCACGCCACTGAAGGCTAGGGCTCCACCCACGGAGTTCGTGAATGTGTGCACGAAGCAATAGCGTAAGAGCCGATGTCGGACTCCCCCCGCCGAAAGATTCCCGAGGCTGCACTCGGCCGCCTGCCCGTGTACCTGCGCATCCTCGGTGATGTCGCAGCCGAAGGCACCACCCAGATTTCAAGTGAGCAACTCGCCGACCTTGCAGCGGTGAACGCGGCAAAGGTCAGGAAGGATCTGTCGTATCTCGGCACCTACGGAACGCGCGGAGTCGGATACGAGGTGCAATACCTCACGTACCAGATCCAACGGGAACTCGGACTGAACCAGTCGTGGCCGGTCGTGATCGTCGGTGCCGGCAATCTCGGTCAGGCCCTAGCGAACTTCACGGGAATCTCGGAACGCGGTTTCCACGTGGTCGGTGTCGTCGACAAGAACGAATCGAAGATCGGGTCGCTCGTCGGCGGAGTGCGGGTGAAGCACGCCGACGAACTCGCACAGATCGTGATGTCGCGTTCGGTCAGCATCGGCATCATCGCGACGCCGGCACAACAGGCCCAGGAGGCCGCTGATGCCTTGGTGCGCGCCGGGGTCGGCTCGATCCTGAACTTCGCACCGACCGTGCTGTCGGTGCCGCGCGGAGTCAATATCCGCAAGGTCGACCTGGCACTCGAGCTGCAGATACTCAGTTACCACGAGCAGTGCCGCAACAATGGTCTGCGTGCAGTCTCAAGTGGCGATCAATCCGGGTCAGTGAGCGCGTAGGGCCCCATGTCGATAGTTGTCATCGGTGTGAACCATCGGACGAGTCCGGTGACGCTTCTCGAGAAACTCACGATCTCCGAGTCGTCGATGCCGAAGGCGCTTCACAGTCTGACCGTGCGCAACGACATACGCGAGGCCGTGGTTCTGTCGACATGCAACCGCACCGAGGTGTACGCGGTGGTCGAGCGGTTCCACGGCGCGTACTCTGACATTCGCGATTTTCTGTGCGAGACGAGCGGCATGAGTGCCGACCAGATCACGCCCCACCTCTACAGCCAGCACGATGACGAGGCGATCGTTCACCTTTTCGAGGTCACCGCCGGTCTCGATTCCGCGGTGCTCGGCGAGACGGAGATCGTCGGCCAGGTGCGTTCCGCGTGGGAGAAGGCCATGGAGGAAGGTGCGTCACGGAACACGCTGAACCTTCTCTTCCGTTATGCACTGGAAGTCGGAAAGCGTGCCCGCACCGAGACCGCAATCAGTCGTTCGACCGCTTCGGTGTCGCACGCCGCAGTCGAGATGGCACAGGAAATCATCGGCTCTCTCGACGGAAAGAGCGTCCTTGTGGTTGGTGCGGGCGAAATGGGCGAGGGCGTTGCGGCGTCTTTGTCACGTGCAGGCGTCGCGAATGTCACCGTGGTCAACCGCACTGCTTCGCGTGGCGAAGCACTCGCGGAAAAAGTGGGTGCACGCGTGTCGGCATTCGACGATCTCGAGACTGAACTCGCGCGCGCAGATGTGGTTGTTGCCTGCACGGGTTCGGGAAGCGTGATCATCGATCTGCCCATGGTGCAGCGCACGCGTGGCGGGTCGACGAGCCCGTTGCTGATGGTCGACATCGCATTGCCGCGTGACGTTGATTCGGCGGTTGCCGACCTTCCGGGGGTGACCCTGCGCGATCTCGACGATCTCAGCCAGTGGGCCGAGCGCGGCATCAACAAGCGTGCAGGCGAAGTCGACCAGGTCAAGGACATCATTTCTCACGAAGTCGAGCGGTTCACGCTCGACCAGGCGCAGCGACAGGCGGCTCCTCTCGTTGCTCAGTTGCGCGAGGTGGTCGAACAGATTCGCGCCGCGGAGATCGAGCGGTTCGGGACCCGTCTCGCGGATCTCACCGATGAACAGCGCGAGATCGTCGAGTCGATCACCCGGGGAATCGTTGCGAAGTTGCTGCACTCGCCGTCGGTGCGTCTGCGCGAGGCGGCGGGAACCCCGCAGGGCGAGAGACTGTCTGCGGCAGTCCGGGACCTTTTCAATCTCGACTAGAAACCGTCCATGGCAGTACTCAGAATTGCGACGCGATCGAGCGCGCAGGCGCGGACCCAGTCGGGGCACATCGGTGCACTGTTGACCGATGCGCATCCCGGTCTCGAGGTGGAGTACGTCCTTGTCGACACCCATGGCGACATCAACGCATCGACACCTCTTCACCAGATGGGTGGTCAGGGAGTGTTCGTGAAGGAGGTGCAGCGTGCCGTGCTCGAAGGCGCAGCTGACATCGCGGTTCACTCGGCGAAGGACGTACCGTCGCAGCAGGCGGAAGGTCTGATGATCGCCGCGGTGGGCGAACGTCGCACTCCGAACGATGCGCTGATCGGCTCGTCACTCGAAGAACTTGCGCACGGAGCCACAATCGCCACCGGTTCGGTCCGGCGCAGGGCCCAGTTGGCACAACTGCGACCCGACCTTCGCTTCGTCGATCTGCGTGGCAACATCCAGACCCGTCTGTCGAAGATTCCAGACGGCGGTGCAATCGTGATGGCCGTCGCCGCCCTCGAGATTCTCGACATGACCCACCATGTGTCGGAGGTGCTCGCGCTCGATGTTGCGGTGCCGATGGTCGGACAGGGTTCGGTCGCGGTCGAGTGTCGTGTCGACGACGACGAGACTCGACGATTGCTGTCTGCCATCGACCACGCCCCGAGCCGTCGCGCCGTCGAGGCCGAACGGGCCTTTCTTGCGGTTCTCGGCGCGGGTTGTTCCGTTCCGGTCGGGGCCCACCTGTCGACCGACGGCGTGTTCCGTGCGTTCATGGCCAATCACGACGCGACGTCGTGCGTGCAGCGCGAGACCGACATTTCGGACGGCGATGATCACACGGCGATCGGTGCCGACATGGCACGCGAGTGCACCCGGGCGCTCGACTCCCGGGGAAATTGAGATGGCCTCTGCGCTCAGCGGCAGGTCTGTGGTGATCACGCGGGCCAGGTCCCAGAACGAGTCGTTCCGACTGCTTCTCGAGGCACGCGGCGCGAATGTCGTGGAGGTGCCGCTCATCGCCATCGCCGAACCTGATGACGAAGGGCGAGAGCGCGACGAAGTGCTGCAGAGGTTCCACGAGTTCGACTGGTTGGTCATCACGTCTCCCAACGGAGCAGAACGCGTGACGCCGTTCGTGTCAGCCGCGCACGCTGCCGGCGACGCGGAAAATTTTCCGTCGATCGCGGTGGTGGGTGATGCGACCGCCCGGTCGTTGGGCGTGACGCCGTCGATTGTTGCGGTACCTGCACGGGCCGAGGTTCTCGCCGAGCAGTTCCCGACGGGGAACGGCACGGTCCTGTTGGTGCAGGGCAATCTCGCCGACGATTCGCTGTTCGTGTCGCTTGTCGACAAGGGATGGAGCGTGACGCGGGTTGTCGCGTACCAAACGGTGCATCTCAGGCCGACACCCGATGTCGCTCAGCCTGCGGTGACCGCCGACGTTCTGATGTTGGCATCGGGCAGCGCAGCAACAGGTTGGTACGAAGCATTCTCTTCCTCGACTCCACCCGTTGTCGTTGCCATGGGCCCGTCGACTGCGAAGGTTGCCGCGGCGCTCGGCATCGATGTCACCGGAACGGCACCCGACCAGACTCTCGAATCGATGATCGAGACCGCCGAGAGACTTCTCGGGAAGCGCAGTCAATGACCGAAGTGGTCGGTCGCCCCGACTGACGGGACCGACATCCCAATAACATCAGAGGCGTGAGTTTTCCCGAGTCGCGCCCACGCCGTCTGCGGACCACCAGTGCAATGCGCGAACTGGTTGCCGAGACGCGCCTTCATGTGTCCGACCTGGTGGCCCCGCTGTTCGTGCGCGAGGGAATCTCCGAACCCCAACCGATTGTCTCGCTTCCCGGTGTGGTGCAACACACGGTCGACTCACTCGTCGCCGAAGTCGTCGCCCTGCGCGCACTCGGTATCAAGGCGGTGATTCTTTTCGGCGTGCCGCAGAACAAGGACCCCGAGGGATCCGGCGCATGGGATCCCGACGGCATCGCCCAGGTCGCGCTTCGCCGACTGCGGGACACGGTCGGCGACGAGATGGTGCTGATGGCCGACCTGTGCGTCGACGAGTACACCTCGCACGGGCATTGCGGAATCATCGGCGACGATGGAGATGTCGACAACGACGCGACTCTCGATGTGTACTGCAAGGCAGCCTTGGCGCAGGCCCGGGCGGGCGCACATGTCGTTGCACCGAGCGGGATGATGGACGGCCAGGTGGCGGCAATTCGTTCGGCCCTCGACGGAGCCGGATTCTCGAACGTTGCCATCATGGCGTACTCGGCGAAGTACGCATCTGCGCTGTACGGACCGTTCCGCGATGCAGTCGACGTGCAGATCGCCGGTGGCGGCCACCGCAAGGGCTACCAGCAGGACTGGCGCAACGCCCGCGAGTCGATGCGCGAGGTGTTCGAGGACATCGACCAGGGTGCCGACATCGTGATGGTGAAGCCTGCTCTGTCGTATCTCGATGTCATCGCTGCCGTGCGAGCATCGGTCGATGTTCCCGTGGCGGCGTATCACGTGAGCGGTGAGTACTCGATGATCAAGGCGGCATCGGCAAACGGATGGATCGACCACGACGCGGTTGCTCTCGAGCATCTCACTTCGATCAAGCGTGCGGGAGCCGACATCATTCTCACGTATCTCGCGCGCTGGTATGCCGAGTACTCGGCCGGCTAGGGCTCACATGTCGACGATTCCGTATTGCAACGAAGAGACGTGCCGTGCCGCCGGATGCACACCGACCGTGTGCCGCGGATTGGGGATGCCGTCGAACATCGACGTGTTCACTCGGTCGGCGAACGCCATTCCCGGTGGTGTGAACTCCTCGATCCGTGCTTTCAAATCGGTGGGGGGCACGCCCTACATCGTGTCGCGCGCCGAAGGTGCGCGCGTGTGGGACGTGGAGGGGCGCGACCTGCTCGATCTCGTGCAGAGCTACGGAGCAATCATCCTTGGCCATGCTCATCCGAAGATCACCGAAGCGATTCGCTCTGCGGCAGGCGACGGCACTTCGTACGGGGCGCCGACTCCTCGCGAGATGAAACTTGCCGAAGCAATCGGCGAACGAGTTCCCTCGTGCGAACGGGTGCGATTCATGAACAGCGGTACCGAGGCAACGAGCACGGCCCTGCGACTTGCGCGCGGTGCGACGGGTCGAAAGCGCGTCGTCACTTTCCACGGCAACTTCCACGGCGCAACGGATGGCCTGTTGGCCGCGGGAGGAAGCGGTCTCGCGACACTCGGGTTGCCGGGGACAGCGGGAGTCCCCGAGGAAGCGGTCGCAAACACGTGGGTGCTGCCGTACAACGTTGTTCCGACTCTCGACGACGACGTTGCCGCGGTGTTCGTCGAACCGGTGGCGGCCAACATGGGCGTCGTTGCGCCTGCACCGGGATTTCTCGAGGGACTTCGAGCCGAATGCGACCGTGTCGGTGCGTTGCTGGTGTTCGACGAGGTGATCACCGGTTTCCGATTGGGTGAGGGTGGTGCGCAGGCGAAGTTCGACGTGCGGCCGGACCTCACGTGCTTCGGAAAGGTCATCGGCGGTGGTTTGCCGATCGGTGCAGTCGGTGGTCGTCGTGAAGTGATGGAGAATCTCACGCCCCTCGGCACCGTTTTCCATGCGGGAACCCTCGCGGGCAATCCGCTCGCCACTGCCGCCGGACTCGCCGCTCTCGACCAACTGTCCGCCGATGTGTACATGGAACTGTCGGCGCGTGCGCGCGCACTGTCGGCGATGCTCCGCGACGCATGTTCCGCACACGGAATACGTGCGCAGTTCCCGGTGGTGGGAACACTGGTTGGCATGCACTTCGGCGACGCGCTGTCGTCACCGCCGACCGACTTCGACGAGGCAAAGACAACCGACGAGAAGTTGTATGCACGCGTCTTCCATGCGATGTTGTCGGCGGGTGTCGCGATGGCGCCCGGAGCCTACGAGGCGCTCTTCGTCGGGCTCGCGCACACCGATGATGTGATGACCGAGATGGCGCGCAGGACAGAGAAAGCGCTGTCGGCGGTCTCGCAGTGAACCGACGTTCCGTCGTCGCGGGCATCGGCATCGCAGTTGCGGCTTTGTTTCTTGCCGGCGGCATCTACTCGACACTCGACAGAGACCCCGTGTTGACACCGACCGACGTGTTGCACAGGATCGATCTCACCGCGAGTGTCGTCTCGGTGAACACCGACGTCGGTTGGGCTCAACGAGACGGCGTCACGTCGTCGGGTGCGTTGCGTCTCTTGCTGGACGACCAACGGGTGCTCACAGTTCCCGAGGGAACAATGGTCGACGACTACGACGCTGTCCCTGCGTGTTCAGACTTCGTGACTCCGAACGCCTGTGTGCTCCTCGCAGACATGCTCGGTGAGGCGGTGGTGTGGTTCGCCCTGGTGCCTGCCGACAAGGCCGACGGTCTCCAGTATCTGACATTGCCGGGGTTGATCGACATGCAGGCCAACGGCGACGAGGGGATTCTGCGAAACGGTTGGGTGGTCAAACTTGCGACGCCCGTGAAACGTCAATGCGGCGACATCGACACGAGTTCGCTGCGCGACTTCATCACGCGCTTTCCCGACACGGCGAGCTCTTCGCTCGTGAATCTCACGACAGACACGGTCATCTCCGTGTCGTGCGTGAACGGATAGTCGCTACTTCTTGGTTCCGAGTCGCGGCTCGGTGCCGACTGCGATCGGCTTTTCCATCAGCGAGGCAAAGTCCTTCTCGATGGTGTCGAACGAAGTGGCTCCGGTTTCGAGGGCCTTGAAGATCTCCGACTCGGGTGAACACCATGTCTCGTATTCGGCCGCCCACTCTTCGCTCTTCGGGTCGGCGCCCGACAGGTCGTAGCGGATGTGGCACGACACGGCGAGAATCTGGTACTCGGAAAGACCTCCGCCGGCCTTCTCGCCCTGTTGCGGCATCGGGTTGCCGTTGTACCCGAGAGGCTTGTGGGCGCCGCCATCGCGATCGGGGTTGCCGTAGGTCGCGAGACCCGCCGCGACGTAGCGCTGGCTTCCGTTGTAGACGAAGTTCAACATGTCCTCGATGTGGGGGAAGGTCTTCATCACTTCGCCCTGATAGAGAACCTGGCCGGCACCGCCGGCGCCGTCAGCTCCGTGGCAACCGGCGCATCCCGAGTACACAGCGGTGCCCATGGCCAACGGACCCTCGACGACCTTGTCCTCGGGTGTGAGGGCAAGCAGGTACACGAGGGCCCACAGTGGCAACAGCGACAGGGCGGTCATCGCCCAGAACGGAATCTTCGGGCGCGCCTTGGCGGCGGCGACATAGTGCGGATCCGGCTCGGCGGGCTTCGGTTTTGGCGCCTCGGCGGGGGTTGCAGGTGTGGTGGTGGCGGGCGTGCTCGAAGCAGGAACTGCGGGCGTCGAGCCCGATGACGATTCACCTGACGCGGCCTCGCGTCGCGCTTTGGAACGATTCAGAAGGTGCTCGGGGATCTCGGTCACTTCTCTTACCTCTCGGACGACCTGCGCAGCCCCCGCGACACCGGCCGTATTGCCTGCGTCAAATGGAGTCTGACCCCTCCACGATAGACAAAAACGCCTCAGAGACCGTAATCATCTGTCTCCGGTGTGAGGGGTCGCTGGTCACGCCGATCGGGTTCGCAACACGCTCGCGACAATTCACGAGGGCACAAGAATTCGACTGTTGCGGGACACTTGTCGGCCTGTTTGTGCATGGGTGCCGTGACCAAATTGCACCAACGGAAATAGGTCCAACGGGCGGGGCGGTGGCTAGTGTTCTTAGTGCTTAGGCACCTGCCCCAACGACCGTCAGGTCACCAGGACCGGAGAAGAAACACAGTCCATGCTCGCGATTGACATCCTCAAATGGCCCGGAATGAACCAGGCCTTCTTGTTCTCCCTTGTTTTGACCACTGCAATGGGGCTCGCTGTCATTCCGTATGGGAAGCGCCGCCCGGTGGGCCAGGCCACCACATGGGGAGAAGCAATGGTGGCAAGCGTCTACGTGTTCTTCGCTCTCTTCCTCGCATTCGGCGTGGTGCCCCACCAGTTCATCGTCCACGCGGACAACGACCTCGGATGGCGCAAGGACAAGTTGATCTACGGCCCCTTCGACCTTCTGAAGCACAAGGCCGGCGGCGGAAATTTCCCGTTCACGGTCAGCTATGAAGCACTCCGCGACATCATCGTCGTCGTGATTCACGTCTACTTCATCGGTCTCATGATCTATCTCTTCGTGTGGTGGCAGAAGCGCGGCGAGAAGACCGGCAAGGAACTGGAAACATCGTCATACGGTCGTCCTTTGGTGCGGAAGAGCTGATCCCACATGGCACGCACCGACGCAAATCCCCCGATGCCCGAATGGTCGACCGAGTACCAGCTCGTCGAGGTCGATGCCGATTACCTGGGCAAGGCCGTCAAACCGAAGCAGTTCATTCACATCGACCAGAGCGAATGCATCATGTGCGAGGGCTGCGTCGACATCTGTCCGTGGAAGTGCATCCACATGGTCACACCCGATGCGGTCGCCGAGGCGACAGGAACGGAACTGCCCGGTGCCGACCCATCAGACAACGTGATCTTCATCATCGACGACGACGTCTGCACCCGCTGTGCGCTGTGCGTCGATCGTTGCCCGACCGGAGTCATCATCCTCGGCAAGGCCGGCGCGCCTTCCCCGGACGGTGACAGTCATACCCGAACCAACAACCATGGCTACGGCTATGGAATGCGCCTCTGAGGTGAATGAACAATGGCAAAAGTGCTTGACAACCCCCGTCCCACACTGAAGGAGCGTGCCGCGAAAATCGGCTCGCAAATCCAGGGCAGCCAGGCGTGGAACTCGATCTTCCGTCCCGGTTCGATCTTCCGCAAGGGATACACCGACAGCCCGCGCAACCGTTCGTACGTGATCATGAACTCGGTGCTCTATCACTTGCACCCCGTCAAGGTGAAGCGACATGCGGTCAAGGTGAGCTACACGTTGTGCCTCGGCGGTCTGAGTTTCTTCGTCTTCATTCTGTTGACCGTCACCGGCATCTTCCTGATGTTCTTCTACCGACCGACCGGTGCGAACGCCTGGCAGGACATCCAGACGTTGCAGACATCCGTGACCTTCGGTTTGCTGGTGCGCAACATGCACAGATGGGGAGCACACATCATGGTTCTCACCGTGTTCCTGCACATGGCGCGCGTGTTCTACCACGGTGCCTACAAGCCGCCGCGCGAGTTCAACTGGGTCATCGGCGTCGTTCTGCTGACACTGACGTTGTTGCTCTCGTTCACCGGCTACCTGCTGCCGTGGGACCAGTTGGCCCTGTGGGCCGTCACCGTGGGAACGAACATGATGGGTTACACGCCGGTCTTCGGATCACAGGTGCGGTTCGTGTTGCTCGGCGGTGTCGAGATCGGCTCGGAAACGTTGCTGCGTTGGTACGTGTTGCACGTGTTGATGTTGCCTTTCGTGATCGTGATCTTCATGGCCATTCACTTCTGGCGCGTCCGCAAGGACGGCGGAATTTCCGGACCTCTGTGAGATTTGAGGAGACAGAATCATGACTGAAATCCCCGAACACCTCCTGAAGCGGGCGCAAGCCGCGCGCGACAAGGCCGCAGGTTCGTCCGGTGACGCAGCATCCGGCGGCGACGACCGCATTCCCGACGCACTCCTCGACCGCACGAAGGCCGCGGGTGCGTCGTCGGGGGCGGCAGTTGTTGCAGCGGCTCCCACCGGCGGAGTTCCCGTCGGCGCGGGCCCGGGTGGTCACACGCAGCGCCTGTTGACCGTGGTGAAGTCCGGTTCGATCCAGGAGGCAAAGGCCGCTCCTGTCGACAAGGTTCACACGTGGCCCCACTTGCTGGCGGTCGAGTTCGTTGCCGGTCTCGCACTCACGGCGTTCCTCTTCGTGTTCTCATGGGTCGTCAACGCACCGTTGCTGCAGGCCGCCGACTTCAACAACACGCCCAACCCGTCGAAGGCGCCGTGGTACTTCCTCGGCCTCCAGGAACTGCTCACCATGTTCCATCCGATGATCGCGGGCGTGACCCTGCCGGGAATGGGGCTCGTGGCGTTGATCCTTGCTCCGTACCTCGATCGCAACGCTTCGAACAAGCCCGAGGATCGCAAGTTCATGACATCGATGATGACGATGTTCCTCGTGTTCTGGGCTGTGCTCACGATCATCGGTTCGTTCTTCCGCGGCCCGGGATTCAACTTCACCTTCCCGTGGCGCGACGGCATCTTCTTCGAACTGTGATTCAACCCCCAATGAACTATCGACGTAACGACAGACAAGGAACGGCAAAGGCATGAGTACCGGATTCGTAATCGCCATCGTGGTTGTCGCGGCAATTGTGTTCGGCGCAATCGTCGTGTTCACCACTGCACGCAGCACGGACGTGCGCGGGGCCGGCGCACTCTCGCGCGAGACCCGTTCGCGCGACCGCAAGGCAACGGTCGGTGCCACTGCGGCGACAGGGCGCGAAGTCGAGGCATCTGCCCGCACGACCGACATCGTCAAGGCGGCTCCCGTCGAGATCGCGCCGTTCGTCGCACCCGACGAGGAGACGCTCGGTGTGTCACGACGCATGTTCTTCAACCGCACCGCGGTCACGTTGATGGGTGCAAGCGTCGGTGCATTCGGTGCATCGGTTCTCGCGTTCCTGTGGAAGGGAGCCGAAGGCGGATTCGGATCGAAGATCAACGCCGGCAATGTCGACGACATCATCGCGAACATCCGCTCGAACAAGGGTTTCTATTACCTCGCCGAGGCTCGCGCGTGGATCACCGAGTACCCGAAGACTGCGCTCGGCAAGGCTCAGGCCGTCTATGGCGCGCAGGCACCGGTGTTCGCAGGAATGCAGGCCGGTGTCGTGGCGCTCTACCAGAAGTGCCCGCACCTCGGATGCCGAGTCCCCGAGTGCAAGAGCTCGCAGTGGTTCGAGTGCCAGTGCCACGGCTCGCAGTACA
>JBBANL010000012.1:0-65654 GCA_040401975.1 Ilumatobacteraceae bacterium
GTGATCGAACTCGACGCAGCAACAGTTCTTCTCCAGTGGGCCACCGGCGGTCTGTTCTTCCTCTGGTACACCACCCGAAAGCACGCGATGGGTGCGGGGTACGGCTGGTTGCTGCGTGGTTCGTTCCTGGTGATCGCTGCCGGCGGGGCGGCGGCAGGATTCGCCACGCACACGGTGATGGTGCGCGAGGTGTGCGCGATAGCCGTCGCCGTCGTGAGCATGTTGACCCTGCGACGCGCGCAACCCCGGTGGGACCTCGTTGCGCCGGTGATCGGGATGATCGGTCTGCTCGCGGCCGCACTCGACTCCGCATCGGGCACCGGTGACACCACGGTGAGTGTTCTGCGCATCGTGGTCGGCACGTTCTTTCTCGGTGCGGTCAGCGACGCAATGCTGCTGGGGCATTGGTATCTCGTGCAGCCGGGACTCCCGCGTTCGATTCTCGGCGAACTGGTGACCGCCCTCCGGTGGATCACGCCGTTCGAGATAGCAGTGATGTTGTTGCCCACCGGAATGGTCAGTGTGATCAACGGATCGATCGACGACGGATGGGGAGGAATGCTCGGGTGGTTCTGGATTGCGTGCAGCATCACCACGGTGGTCCTCACCGAAGTCACCCGCGCCGCCATGCGCGAGAAGAGCTATTCGGCGGTGATGGCAGCGACGGGGCTGTTGTATCTGGCGATTCTCACCGCCTTCGGCACCGATCTCGTCGCCCGCGCGGTGCTGGCCTAGTTCGACCCAGCCCCTAGCGTGTGGGCATGGAGTTCTTCGAACGCACCGTCTACAACGCCGATCACGAACAGTTCAGGTCGGTCTTCCGTCAATGGCTCGACAACGAGGTCGTGCCGAACCACGAACAGTGGGAAGCCGACGGCATCGCACCGCGTGAGATCTGGCTCGAGGCCGGCAAGCACGGATTCCTCGGCTATCACGTGCCCGAGCAGTACGGGGGCGGCGGCACCGACGACTACAAGTTCGGCGCGGTGATGCAGGAAGAAGTGTCGGATGCCGGGGTCATCGGCAGTGCGAACGGCATGACCCTGCACAACGACATCGTGTTGCCGTACTACCTGTCGCTCGCCACCGACGAGCAGAAGGCGCGATGGCTGCCGAAGATGGTGACGGGCGAGTACATCACGGCCATCGCCATCACTGAACCGAACACGGGAAGCGACATGGCGGGCGTGAAGACGTCTGCGGTGCAGCACGGCGACACGTGGGTCGTGAACGGGGCGAAGACATTCATCACGAACGGCATCAACGCCGACCTGGTGATGACGGTGTGCCGCACCGACCCCGATGCGGGGCATGCCGGGTTCTCGTTGATCGTACTCGAGCGGGGCATGAAGGGCTTCGAGCGCGGTCGCAATCTCAACAAGTTGGGAATGCACGCCCAGGACACCGCCGAGTTGTTCTTCGACAACGTGGAGGTTCCCGCCGAGAACGTGCTCGGCACGCCGGGCATGGGCTTCCGGTATCTCACTCACAACCTGGCACAGGAGCGCTTCGGGATGGCGATCGGTGCGGTGGCAGTCGCGCGGGCGGCGTTGCGCTGGACGCTCGACTACACGCGCGAGCGCAAGGCGTTCGGGCAGTCGATTGCGAGCTTCCAGAACTCGAAGTTCCTGCTGGCCGAACTGCACACCGAGGTGCAGATGGCCCAGGCCTACGTCGACCGTTGTCTCGAGTTGCACTGCGAAGGCAAATTGACGGTCGAGCAGGCCGCGGCGGCGAAGTTCATCACCACCGAACTGCAGAACAAGGTGGTCGACCGTTGCCTGCAGTTGCACGGCGGGTACGGCTACATGTTGGAGTACCCGATTGCGCGCGCGTGGGCAGACAGCCGCATCCAGACCATCTACGGCGGAACCACCGAGATCATGAAAGAGATCGTGGGGCGCGCCCTCTCGAAGTAGCCGTCAGGCGATTGCGCCCTTGTCGCGCAACGCGGCAACGTCGTGACCGAGGGCAGAGACCACCTCGTCAGTGTGCGCGCCCTTCGCGGGTGCGGGGTGTTTCAGGTCGAGCGGTGTGCCGCTGAAGCGCGGAGCGGGGCGAACCTCCCGGATCTTTCCGGCGGCAGGGTGTTCGCGCACCACGAACGTGTCGTTGTGCCTGATCTGGGGGTCGTCGACCACCGAGTGCAGGTCGTTCATGCCCCCGGCGGGAACATCGTGCTTGAGGGCGCCGTCGAGAAATGTCTGCAGTGTCATGTCTGCCGCCAGACCCCTGAAGATGCGTCTGTATTCCTCGCCGTTCTCCGAACGAAGCGCAGGAGACGCAAAGCGGGGGTCGTCGGCGAGATCGGGACGACTCAGCGCGGCGCAGTACCCGCGGAACTCCGACTCTGTCACCACCGACACCGCGGCGTGACCGTCGGCGAATGTGACGGGCACGTAGTTCGCAGAGATGGTGGGCAGGCGTGTCACATCGTCGTCGAGCAGGGCGACGTCCATCGCGCAGTCCGGCCACGTGAACGCAACCGCCGCATCGAGCATCGACAATGTGATGTGCTGGCCCGACGCGCCACGTTCGCGCGCGAACAACGCCGCCGTGATCGCCTGTGCGGCGGTGTAGGCGGTGACCTTGTCGCAGATGAGATGACGGAACAGAGCCGGCTTTCCCGTGGCGGGGTCCGTCTGCACGCTGGCGAGACCCGACGCCGCCTGGATCACGTTGTCGTACACACGTCGCTTTGCACTCGGCCCGTCGTGGCCGAAACCGGCAATCGACACGTAGATGAGTTTCGGGTTGATCCGTGCGACGTCGTCGTAACCGAAGCCGAGTCGGTCCATCGCGCCGGGGCGGAAGTTCTGGATCAACACGTCTGCGCTTCTGATGAGGTCGCGCAGCACCTCCGCGCCCGCTTCGTCTTTCAGGTCGATGACGATCGACTTCTTCCCGCGGTTGTGCAGCGCGTAGAGACCGGTGACGCCGTTCTTCTGCGTGCCGAGGTGACGCATCATGTCGCCCATGCCGGGCGACTCGATCTTGATGACCTCTGCGCCCTGGTCGGCGAGCATCATGCCCGCGAGCGGACCCGAGATCATCGTTGCGAGGTCGAGAACCCTGACGCCGTCGAGTGGTCCTGTGGTCATTGCGGTTGTCCTTTCGCTGTGAGGGGCCACGGGCGAGCACGTTCGAGAACGTGTGCAAGCTCGAGCAGCACCTGTTCGGAGAAGTGCCGGCCGATGATCTGCAGTCCGACGGGAAGACCGTCGACGAAACCGGCGGGAACCGAGATGCCCGGGTTGCCGTGCAGATTGCACGGGAACGTGAGCTGGCCGTTGTTGCCGGCGCCTGCCTTGATGCCGCCGAACACACTCGGCAACGGGCCCTCGGCATCGAAGGCAACGTCGGGATTCGTCGCGGTGATCACCAGGTCGACCTCGTCGAAGATTTCCGCCATTCGTGTGTTCACTGCTGCGCGGCGTGCCTCGATCTTTGCGCGCGCCTCTGCAGAGTAGAGACCCGCGGTGTATTCGAGACCCGCGCGCATCTCGGGGGTCAGCACGTCGGCACACGCCGGCCAGTGGTCTTTCAGTGCCTCTGCAATTTCGAGCATTCCGCTGATCGACCATGCGGCGCCCATGCGCGGCAACGAGGTGTCGACCGAATCGACACGCACGAGACGCGCCTCTTTCACGAGGAAATCCGCCGACTCGAGCAGCACGTTCCACATTGCGGGCGAAATCACGGCGCCGCCCCAGTTGTCGACGATTGCCACCTTCAGGCCGGCGACATCGACACTGCCGAGCGCTGATTCCCAGCCGCCGACGCGCGGGAGACTCAACGGGTCGTGTGCGTCGTGGCCGTTGCACGTGTCGAACCAGCGCGCGGTGTCGCGCACGCTGCGCGACACGCAACCGACAGTGACCGTCAGGTTGCCGTAGTGGGCACCGGGACCGCGCGGAATGCGTCCGTAGGTCGACTTGAGTCCGACGAGGCCGGTGAAGCCGGCGGGAATGCGGATCGACCCGCCGCCGTCGCCCGCCGTCGCGAGCGGGAAGAGACCGCCTGCGACTCCGGCTGCGCTGCCGCCCGACGAACCGCCGGGCGTGCGGCCGAGGTTCCATGGATTCTTGGTTGATCCGTTGAGAACGGTACGAGTGAGATTCACGCCGCCGAATTCGCTCGCAGTCGTCATGCCGAACTCGACTGCTCCGCCGAGCGAGGTGATGCGCTGCACGTGAATGCTCGTGTGGTCGGCAATGCGATCGGCGAGGGGAACCGACGCTTCTGTGTCGGGCCATCCCTTCACCGGGTCGAGTTCCTTGATGCCGAGCGGAACACCGCCGAACGGCAGCGACGTGTCGGCACGTCGAGCGCGTTCGAGTGCGCCGTCTTCGTCGACGAACGACACTGCGTTCAGTTCGCTGTGCGAAATCGCGTCTAGAGTCGCGCGCATTTCTTCTTCTGGCGAGCGTCGCTTCGCACGGAATTCTTCGACGAGGGAACAGGCGTCGCCCTGCCACGGCATATCGGTCATTTCCGCAACCTAGCCCATGCGAATCGGGCTCAATCCGTTGGGAAATATGGCGCGGGAGTAGGGTCGAAGGGTCATGGACAGTCGCACGTTCCTGGGTCTGCAGGCCACCCACAACCCCTACAGGTGGTTCCTGCCCGTGCAGCGCAAACTCTGCACCGGCGGCGACTTTCTCTACGGCGGCAGTGCACTCGGCGCCGCGATCTCGGCGCTCGAGGGTGCAACGGGGCGCAACGTGGTGTGGGTGACGGCGCAGTACCTCTCGTACGCACGACCCGACGAAGTGATGGACATCGACGTGATCGTGCCGGTGGTGGGCAACGCAATCACCCAGGCCCGAGTGGTTGGCCATGTGGGCGAGCGCGAGATCATCACGGTGAACGCCGCACTCGGAGACCGCGATTTTCCGATTGCGGCCCAGTTCGAGCGTGCGCCCGACGCGCCGCCACCCGACGAGTGCCCCGAGTGGGAGCACTACCGGCGCGACTTCGAGACCATTCACAACTTCATGGAAGAGCGTGTGGTGAAGGGGCGCTTCGGCAAGTACCTCGACGGCACACACAGCGACGGAAGCGCGCGCATGTGGGCGCGCCTGCCGCAGGTGATCGACGGTGTCGACGCGGCGGCTCTCGGCGTGCTCGGCGACTTCGTCCCGCGAGGCGTGGGTCAGGCCCTCGGTCTTCATGCGGGCGGCAACTCGCTCGACAACACGTTGCGCGTGGTGAACCTCGTGCCGACCACGTGGGTGTTGCTCGACATCCGCGTGCATGCGGTCGCGCGCGGGTTCGCACACGGACTCGTTCACATGTACGCAGAAGACGGAACACTGATGGCGACAGCCAGCCAGAGTTGCATCGCACGGATTCACAACAGATAAAGGGGAGACACATGAACGCCTACGGAGCACACGCACAGCCGGGCATGCCGGTGCGGCCGGGAATGACGGTTCCGTTGCCGGGTCACCTGAACACCCACCGCGACAAACTCATCGAGCTTGCCGACATGGGCTACACCGACATCTGGTCGGCCGAGGCCGACGGTGCAGACGCATTCACGCCGCTCGCACTCGCCGCCGCATGGGAACCGCGTCTGCGTCTCGGCACGGCGATCGTGCCCGCGTACACGCGCAGCCCCGCCTGTTTCGCGCAGTCGGTTGCGACACTCGCCGACGCCGCGCCGGGCCGGTTCGCCATCGGCATCGGATCGTCGAGCAACGTGATCGTGCAGAAATGGAACGGCATCCCGTTCGACGAGCCCTACAAGAAGGTGCGCGACGTGGTGCGTTTCCTGAACGACGCACTGTCGGGCGAGAAGGTCGCGAAGAAATACGACACCTTCGAGATCGACGGGTTCCGTCTCGGCGTGCGCCCCGAGGTAAAGCCGCAGATTCTTGTGGCCGCACTGCGCGAGGGAATGTTGCGTCTCGCCGCGCGCGAGGCCGACGGCACCATCATCAACTGGTTGAGCCCCGAAGACGTGGTGCGGGTGGCAGAGGTGGTGCGCGATGCTGCCGGCGGAACGCCGAAGGAGATCGTTGCGCGCATTTTCGTGTGCCCGTCGGAGAACACCGAGGTTGTTCGGGCGGCCGCACGGTTCGCAATTGCTGCGTACCTGAATGTGCCGGTGTATGCGGCCTTTCATGCGTGGCTCGGCCGCGGTGACGAACTGAAGGGAATGTGGGACATGTGGAAGGCGGGCGACCGCAAGGCCGCGCTCGCCGCGATTCCCGACGAGGTGGTCGACCAGCTCATCGTGCACGGATCGCCCGAATACTGTCGCGACCGCATCCGTCAGTATTTCGACAACGGCGTCACCACGTCGTCGCTTGCGATCATGCCGTTCGACCCGGAGTTGAACTACTGGGACGCCGTGAAGTCACTGTCGCCTTCGGCGCACTGATCACGAATGGCTGACAACGACCGACCCACACGCGAAGGCTGGAAACTTCTTCTCCAGACCCTTCGTGTGCAGCGCTTCGGTCTTGCCACCGGGGCACTGGTCGGTCTTGCGTGGACACTCGGCAAGGTTGCGGTGCCGCAGCTCACCAAACTCGCCATCGACAGGGGCATCGAGAAGTCGGGTTCGTTGATCTTCTGGACACTCCTGATCCTCGCCGCCGCGACAGTGGCGGGTTTCTTCGCCGCATGGCGTCGCTTCATCGCGTTCCGCGAGAGCCGACTCACCGAAACCATGCTGCGCGAACGCATCTTCGCCCACCTGCAGGGTCTTCACGTGGGCTTCCACGACCGGGCGCAGACGGGCCAGTTGATGAGCCGTTCGTCGAGCGACCTGCAACAGGTGCAGGGATTCGTGGTCAACATTCCGATCTTCGTGTCGCAGATCACGATGGTGATCGGCGTGGTGGTGATTCTGTTCTCGTCCGACGCGCTGCTGGCCGCCGTTGCGCTCGCCCCGTTGCCGTTCATCAACGTGTCGGCACGGTCGTTCTCGACGAAAATCCACCCGGCGGTTCTCGCCGTGCAGCAGGAACAAGCGCAACTGGCGAACGTGGTGGAAGAGAGCGTGTCGGGTGTGCGCGTGATCAAAGGTTTCGGCGCCGAAGCGGTGCAGCAGAAGAAGCTCGAGCAGGAGGCCAATGACATCCAGCGCGAGTCGATGCGCGCCGCACGCATTCGCAGCCGATTCCTGCCGGCGATCGACCTGTTGCCGTCGCTCGGTCTCGTCGCCGTGTTGGGTCTGGGTGGTCACCGGGTGATCAACGGTGACATGACTCTGGGCGGCCTCGTGGCGTTCAACACCTACCTCACCATGCTGATCTGGCCGATGCGCAACATCGGCATGACCGTGGCGTTCGGTCAACGTGCGGCATCTGCTCTGTTGCGCGTGAACGAGATTCTCTCCGAAGAGCCGGCCATCGCCGACCCGGCACACCCGAAGAAACTCCCCGAAGCCGGACTCGCACAACCCGTCGGTGCGGTGCGGTTCGACAATGTGCGGTTCGGCTACGACATCGGCCACACCGACGTGCGGGTGTTGAACGGTCTGCAGTTGACCATCGAGCCGGGCGAATCAGTGGCAATCGTGGGTGCGACCGGGTCGGGCAAGTCGACCATCACGCGGTTGTTGCTGCGCTTCTACGACCCGCAGTCGGGTGCAATCACGCTCGACGGCGTCGACCTTCGCGATCTTCGTCTGTCTCACCTGCGGCGTGCGGTCGGCGTGGTGTTCGAGGACACGTTGCTGTTCCACGACACGGTGTCGGCGAACGTGGCCTTCGCCAAACCCGGAATCGATTCCGACATTGTCGTGCGTGCCGCCAAACTCGCCGGTGCGCATGACTTCATCATGCAGTTGCCCGAGAAATACGACACGGTGCTCGGTGAGCGCGGGTTCTCGTTGTCGGGCGGCCAGCGACAGCGCATCGCCATCGCCCGTGCGATCGTTGCCGACCCGCGTGTGCTTGTGCTCGACGACGCGACGTCTGCGGTCGACCCCACCAAGGAACACGAGATCCGCGACGCGCTCGCCACCGTGATGCGCGGGCGCACCACACTGGTGATCGCCCACAGACCCGCCACCATCGAACTGGCCGACAGGGCGGTGCTGCTCGACAACGGGGTCATCGCCGCGACGGGAACGCACCACGAACTGCTCGCCACCAACGACAAGTACCGAGAGGTGCTCGCCGCCATGACACACAAGGCGGGTGAATAGCCATGTGGTCGGGTGGCGGACGCGGCGGCAATCGCGGGGGAATCGACGACGATCAGAAACTGAACCGCACCGAGACGCGTGTTGTTCTCGCACGCAGCATCCGCATGGCGGGGGAGTTCCGCAACAAGGCGTTGCTCGCGTTGTTCCTGGTCACCATCACGGTGGCGTGCACGCTGGCCGGCCCGGTTCTGGTGCGTCACGGCATCGATGCGGGCATCAAGGAAAAGGACGTGCGCGCACTGAACATCACCGTTGTCGCGTATCTGGTGGTGGTTGCGATTGCCTATGTGATCGGCCGCATGCAGTACGTGACCCTCAATGCGGCGGGCGAGGGGTTCCTGCGTCTGTTGCGCGTGAAGGTGTTCGCACAACTGCAGCGGCAGTCGATGGCGTTCTTCGACCGCGAAAAGGCGGGAGTGTTGGTGGCGCGCATGACCGCCGACATCGAATCGATGGCCGAACTCGTGCAGTGGGGCCTCATGCAGTTCCTGTCGGCCGGGTTGTTGCTGTTCCTGGCGTTCATCCTGTTGTTCAGCCTGTCGTGGCAGCTGACGCTGGTCACGCTCATCGTGTTCCCGTTCCTGATTGCTGCATCAGTCAAATTCCAGCGTGACTCGAACCGTGCCTATCTGGAGGTGCGCGAGAAGGTGGGCGCCAACCTGTCGGCTCTGCAGGAAGGAATCACCGGTGTGCGCGTGATCCAGGCGTATGCGCGAGAAGACGAACAGATCCGCCGATTCGAAGAGAGCAACCGCGCACTGTTCCGCAGCCACATGTACAGCGTGAAGGTCAGCACGTGGTACTTCGGGCTCATCGAATTCGCCGGCATCGCATCGTCGGCACTGATTGTCGGTGTCGGCGGTTGGCTCGTGCACCGAGGCACGGTGTCGCTCGGCACCGTGGTCGCGTTCGTGCTGTTGCTGGCCAACCTGTTCGACCCCGTGCAGCAACTCTCGCAGCTGTACAACACGCTGCAGTCGGCGGCGGCGGCACTGCACAAACTGTTCGGCATTCTCGACGCTGAGCCCGACGTGAGAGAGAGCGACTCACCGACGCCGTTGCCCGCCGCCGGCGACGTGGTGGTCGACGACATCACATTCACGTATGCGGGTGGCGCACAGCCGGCACTCGCCAATGTGAGTGTTGCGTTGCCGGCGGGAACCCGATTGGCGCTTGTCGGGCCCACCGGTGCGGGCAAGTCGACACTCGCAAAATTGATGGCTCGCCTGTATGACCCGCAGTCGGGGTCGGTGACCTTCGGCGGTGTCGACCTGCGCGATGCTTCGCTCGAGCATCTTCGTCGGCGCATCGTGGTGATTCCGCAGGAAGGGTTCCTGTTCGACGGCTCGGTGCGCGACAACTTGTTGATCGCCAAACCCGATGCAACCGAACAGGAACTGTTGCGCGCCCTCGACGACCTGGGCCTCAGGGAACGATTCGAGTCTCTTCCCGAAGGTCTCGACACGCAGGTACGTGAGCGCGGTTCGAGGCTGTCGGCAGGCGAGCGTCAGTTGGTTGCGTTGTCACGCGCCGCGCTCGTCGACCCCGCCGTGTTGGTTCTCGACGAAGCAACATCGAACCTTGACCCCGGCACCGAGTTGTTGGTGGAGGCCGCACTCGACCGCTTGATGTCGGGCAGATCGGTGATCGTGGTGGCCCACAGGTTGACGACTGTGCAGCGCGCAGACCGCATTGCGGTGGTGGCTAATGCGGGAATCTCCGAGTTCGGAACCCACGACGAGTTGATGGCGATGAACGGCCACTACGCGGCGCTCGTGACCAACTGGAACAAATCACAGCCGACCTGACGCACGACTCTTCTGACTGTGAAGTACGTGCAGCCGCAGAGGGCGAGTCACTCTCTGTTGACTTCCCCGCGACACACCCTGTTCCAGTCGGCGAGAGAGAGACGACCGTGGGGTTCACTGGTCTTTTTCACGCAATGAACTTCGTCTCCCGCCCATGACTTTCGCAGGAGTCCGGCTGACTGCCAGTCGATGATCTCGATGGCGCGCCAGAGTCCGGCACCGTGACGTGGCCGCGAGTAGAGCGGTTTGACAATGACGCGTTTTGGTTCGACCGCGAGTACCACCACGGGTCGTACTTTGCCCTCGGCCCAGTTTGAAGTGAACGAGACATAAGCGTTCACCACCGAACCTACGAGTTCATGGTGGGGATCTGCCTTTGGCCATCGACCCAGGTGAGGAAAGGTCAATTTGGTGGGCGTCGGCGCATCTGTCGGCGCATCGGTCGACGGAGTGGGCGTGGTGTTCTCGACCGAAGTTGGTTCCGCGATGCGGGACCTCTTGAAACGTTTGTTGTTTGCGCGAGACCGATTGTCGGACTCGTTCTTTCTGCGTCTCAGTTCTCGTGCAGAGGCCCGCTGCTCGGAGCGATCCTTGCGCTCACGTTCGAGAAGTTCAAAATTAGTGGCACTCGATTCGGCAGGTGCCTCGGCGTTGATGAGTGCATCGAGTTCGGGGGTCTCTGAACAAATCTTCACGATGTGAGGCGTTGCGCGAACCTCGCATGACAACAGAAATGCGAGCCAAAGACATGTGAGTGTGGCGCCGTGTTCGTTGAGTACAGCGACGATTGCGCGTCGTGTTTCTTCTTCAGTGGGGTTGTCGAAATCCTCGCCAAGGACGGTCATTGCCGTTGCGTGCGGCCCCGCTGTCGCTGATTCGGCAAATTGGCCCGGCCAGCCCTTGCGCACACCCATGAGCACCATCGATCGGAGCACGGCTGCAGATTCCTCCGACCCGTCAAGGGTTCGCTTGATGCGCAGGCTCCTTCGCACATTGGCGAGATCTTCAGGGGAGAGGGACGACAGGACTGCAGCAAGCTGCAAAGGCGTGATGGCGCGAAGAAAATCAACAAGCATTTTCTCGTGTCGGTGAGACTTCGGCACCTCAGAATCATTTCATAGGGGTGTGGCTACGTGACAAACTGCCGGAAGGCGGCCTGAATGAGATATTGGGTCGGAATAGGCTCGACATGCAGGCAGTTGGCGATAATTTTTTGTGTCTGGCGGAGAGCCACAATGGATTCAGGGTCTTACCGCACAAACCCCATTCCAAAACTAGGGGTGGAAAGCCCGCCATCCCGTCCATCTCCGGACAGCCTGTGGTTGCTTCTTGTTTCGACTTAGCCCTGTTCATTGACGCGTGTTGCCGTGGCTAAGGTGTCAGTTGTCGCAATGGACTTTTTTCTCTGCATTTAATTTGGAAGAAAAGTTGGGAGCGTTTCATGACGCCATACAACCCGACCTGAGAGATGATTCGAGGGATGGGAAAGCACTTGTGCATCGGCGATATGATTTTGTTGGTGACACTTTTTGATGAGCAGGTGATTCCAAGACCCTCTGATGGCGATCTCTATACCTCGTTCGGTTTGCGTCGTCTCCTGGGATTGCCGTCGGTCGGTCCTTCGCGTGCCCGTGCTCTAGCAGAATATTTTCATCGGTGGTCTGCGCTGGCAGAGGCTACGGAAGCCGAGATATGTAAAGTGCTCGGTGAGGCAGGAAAATCGGCTTTTCGAGGAATTGACTGCTCGATAGAGCCAGCGACGGTCCCAGACGGGATCACTGTTATCGGTGCATTTGACCCCGAGTGGCCCGAGTGGATGTCCGTGGTCCGAGATGCCCCTGTCGTCCTTTACGTTCGGGGGTCGTTGCCGACCGGTCGGCGAGTCGCCATCGTGGGAACCAGGGAGCCGACGCAGTTCGGCGAGTCGGTCGTCCGCAAGACCGTTGCGGAAGCCGCAAGTCGGGGTGTCGGAATTGTTTCGGGGCTTGCGCTGGGTATTGATACCTCTGCCCACATCGCAGCGCTTGAAGAGTCTTCTCCTACGTGGGCCATCTTGGGGGGTGGAGTGGACGTTCCGACACCGGCGAGCAACCGTGACCTTGCCGAACGGATCCTCGAGGCTGGCGGTGGTTTGGTTTCAGAACAGCCACCGGGTACGGAACCCAATGCACAACGCCTCGTCGCGAGAAACCGCATCCAGGCTGCATCGTCAGATGCCGTGGTTGTTGCACAGTGTGGAATTCCTTCGGGGACGCTACACACGGCTCGATTCGCTTTGGCCCAGGGGCGTCCCTTGGTGGTTCCGCGTCCCCGCTCACCGTGGGACAATGAGCCGCAGTCCGCAGGGAACATGGCTCTGACCGATCCCCTTGGGTGCTCACCCGATGTTGTTCAGGCAACAGGTCGACTTGCTGCTCTCCTCGTAGGACGTCGGCCGCTCGCCGACATCGTTCTCCATGATGTGGGGGAGCTGTCAGCTATCTGGGATGACCAATGATCTCCGTAGTTATATTCGACCTAGACGAGACACTCGCAGCAACTGGACACCTGCCCCCGGGCAGGCGCACCCCATCGCAACTGCTGTCACCCGGGCTCGGAGGTCGAGAATGGGTGACAGACCAATCACTGGCAGACCTTCCAGGCGAACTGATTTGCAGGGGCTACTCGGTGGCCATCGCGACACGGGCCCCACGACCCTATGCGTCCACATTGATTCATCTGCTCGGAGTTGACACTCGAATGTTGTGGGCGTCATGCGGGCAGGGTCTCGCGAAGGCGACTCAAATATTGCAGGAACTTGAGCTCGGTGGAATTACGCCGCCCGAGTGCATCTATGTTGGAGACGGAGATCACGATCGGGAGATTGCAACTCATGTTGGTTGCCAATATGTTCACATCTCTGATGCCATCTCCGGCGCGTTTCTAGCGAGCCTTCCGCCACTCGCAGAGATCCCTCGGTATCGACGCCCACCCAATTGGGCCAATGGAGAATTCGAGCATTTCGCAGGACTCTTTAGTGCACATGAGATGGAGGAGGCGTGGGCCGAGCAAATTGTCGAACAGTTTGACCATGAGGAGCGTGTCGCTTTTGCATGTGCATCGCTGCGAGTTGCTCCCCAAAAGATGTCAAGAAGAGAGAATCAACTCACTCTTTTCGCCAATCTCACGCCGGAGCACGCGTCCTGCATTGTGCAAGAGTCACCGTTTCTCCATGTGGATTCAAGAATTGTCACGAAGGCCGAACTACGACGGGATGCGGTCCTAAGACGGGCCTATCTCGAGGGACTGAGCCGATGCTTCCCTGGTCTGCGAGTTCAGATGGACGTCGGCGGCATCGAGGCCGAAGTGCGAAGCGTTGTGGACTATCAGAGCGAATGGGGTCGCGCTCTCGGGACCATCAAGAATTACGGGAATCATGACCGTAATGGAAATTTTCGCAGTGGCCCTGAACCAGAACTAGGAGGGCTCGACTTCGTTGCTGATGTAGTCGCAGCGCAGATATTGGACCTCTCAGACCACTTCGTTGTGCCGACTCCCTCACATCCTTACTCCGATGGGCAGCCTGGTGAAGTGTCTCGACGGCTGGCTCACTTGGTGGCTGAGCGAGTGGAACTGCCAGTCGCTGAAGTACTCGAGCGACAAGGGGCGGATTATCTGCCAGACCCAACTGTTCCGTGGTCAGCGTTCGGACACACGAACGAGTTCGGTGAAACAGACAGAGTCAGACGCAGGGTTGGACCTGGAAAGAGAGCAGTTTTGATTGAAGACCAGATCACAACCGGTAACTCAATCAACAATGCTGTTCAGGCACTCTCACGGTTACCAGATGAACGTCTGCATCGCCCTGTCGTGGTGTCGTACTCGATGTCACGTCGAGTCGTTGAACGTTGCCACGGTGTGTTGCCTCAGACCACTCTTCATTGTGGGCTCAGGATCATGACGCAACTATTCGGTGTCAATTGTCTTTGTGGACGAAACGAATGAGGACTTGGTGCTCTGTATCAGAACAGACTTGCTATGACTGGTAACGAAATCGTTAAGCGGGTCTGTGCGTCGGTCGCTGCAGATATTTTGTCAATTGTTCTTGCTGCTCCGGGAGGATTGTCGCCCGGCGGCATGGTGCACGTGCACGAAATCACTCCTGGTTTTCCCATACTTGAGCAACTGCAGTCACGGCGGGAACGGGTTGGCGAGGCAAGTGTGCAGTGTGTTTGGCACGACTCTGACAATCCTCTAATGCCTTCTGACCAGTATCTCGACCCCCGCGTTCCAAAGATTGATTTTCACATCGGTATGGCGCTACTTCCGTGGTCGAATCCAGAGGAGATTTTTCAAGCCGGTAAACGAATATCGGGCTTGGGATGGAGCAACTGCATGGACCGCGTCATCGCGATCGCATCCACGGCGGAGGTCATTCGAGGCCTTGATGCTTACCTCGGTGTTGACGCGGAGATGATGAACTCGGCACCTCTGGCGCTGTCAATCATCCAGGTTGATTCTTTTCGGTTCGTGGCTGCGGTATTCGACCCACAACCTCTCGGTCACTGATTCTCCTGAGCCACATCTGATTTCGGCAGATTGTCTCATTGCGAACAATCTGCGCTTGTAAACGAGCAAGACAGCATGTATTGGGCTTTGAAATTCAGTCGCGGGCGACGAAGTATTTCGCCTTCGGATGGTGGCAGATGATCGCTGACGTGGTCTGCTCCGGCTGGTACTGCCACCCGGTCTCTTCGCTCACGTCGATGCCGATGCGACCCGCCTCGAGAATGCGTGCGACCGTTGCGTTGTCTTCCAGATCGGGGCACGCGGGGTAGCCCCAGCTGTAGCGACCGCCGCGGTACTGCTGTCGAAACAGACCCGACAGCGATGGGCCGTCTTCATCGACAAAGCCCCACTCAGTGCGAATGCGATGGTGCCAATACTCGGCCAGGGCCTCTGCCATCTCGACGCCGATGCCGTGCAGCACCATGTAGTCGTTGTACTTGTTCGCGTTGAACAACTCTGCGGCCTTCTCGCTGACCGGTGCGCCCATGGTCACGATGTGGAACGCCGCGTAGTCCTTCTCGCCGCTGTCGATTGACCGGAAGAAGTCGGCGATGCACAGATACGGTTCGACCTTCTGTCGCGGATACGAAAAGCGTGCGAGTTCCTGCGTGCGGGACTCGTCTGTCCAGATCACCACGTCGTTGCCGTCGGAGTTTGCGGCGAAGTATCCGTACACCACCTGCGGCACCAGGTAACCGCCGGCCTTCGCGGCGGCAATCTGTTCGCGCAGCAACGGGCGGATGCGATCCTTGAACTCGGCGTCGCTCTCGCCCTCGTTCGGGCGGTACTGCCACTGGTTGCGGAACAACGCGGTCTCGTTGATGTACTCGGCAATTTCGTCGAGCCCGATTCCCTTCACCACCTTGGTGCCGAGGAACGGGGGAGTGAACACCGGGTTGTCGGTCTCGACCTCGGGCGAACGCGAAGGAATCGTCGACGGGTCAACCTCTTCTTTCGGTGCGCGCTCGATGAGGCGCGTGCCGAGTTTGCGGCCGAAGTCGGGGTCGTCGACGCCGGTGCGCTTGATGTCCATCAACTTGTCGAGGGTCGAGAGACCCTCGAAGGCGTCCTTGCCGTAGAAGACGCGGCCGTCGTACACCTTGCGCAGATCTTGTTCCACGTAACTGCGGGTCAGGGCCGCGCCGCCGAGAAGAACGGGGATGTCGCTGAGGTTCTGCTCGTTCAGAGTCTCGAGGTTCTCGCGCATGATGATGGTCGACTTCACCAAGAGGCCGCTCATGCCGAGTGCGTCGGCATTTACTTCCTTCACTTTGTCGATCATTTCCTGAATGCCGATCTTGATGCCGATGTTGTGCACCTCGTAGCCGTTGTTGGTGCAGATGATGTCGACAAGGTTCTTGCCGATGTCGTGCACGTCGCCCTTCACCGTGGCGAGCACCAACTTGCCCTTGGCGCTGCTCTCGCCGGTCTTTTCCATGAACTGCTCGAGGTGCGCCACCGCAGTCTTCATGGTCTCGGCGCTCTGCAGCACGAACGGCAACTGCATGCGGCCGCTGCCGAACAGCTCGCCAACTTCTTTCATGCCGTCGAGAAGAATCTCGTTGATGATGTCGAGAGGCGCGATGCCCCCGGTGCGGGCGGCCTCGAGGTCGTCGACCAGTCCGTCGCGGTCGCCGTCGATGATGCGCTGGCGCAGAATCTTCTCGATTGGCCAGTCGCTGCGGTCTTCCTTCACTGCTTCCACGGTTGACACGCCGGCGAACAACTCGAGCAGTCGCGTCAGCGGGTCGTAGTCGGCGGTGCGGCGGTCGTAGATCAGGTCTTGGCAGACGGCAATCTGTTCCTCGGGAATGCGAGCGAGCGGAAGAATCTTCGAGGCGTGCACGATCGCCGAATCGAGGCCGTGTTCGCGTGCTTCGTGCAAAAACACGCTGTTGAGCACCTGGCGCGTTGCGGGGCTGAGACCGAAACTCACATTGGAAAGACCGAGCGTGGTGTAGGCGCCGGGTATCTCTTCCTTGATGCGCTTGATGGCCTCGAGCGTGGCGATGCCGTCTTTTCGCAGGTCTTCGTCGCCCGTGCCGATGGGGAAGGTGAGAGCGTCGAAGATCAGGTCGCTTGCGTGCAGCCCGTATTTCTCGGTGGCGATCTTGTGCAGACGATGGGCGACTTCCATCTTCCATTCCACGTCGCGCGCCTGACCGCGTTCGTCGATCAGCAGACAGATCACCGCGGCACCGAAGTCGCGCGCGAGCGAGAACACGCGGTCGAGTCGGCTGCCCGGCTCTTCGCCGTCTTCGAGGTTGGCAGAGTTCAGAATGCAGCGCCCGCCGGTGTGCACGAGACCTGCTTCCATCACCTGCGGTTCGGTCGAGTCGAGCACCAGGGGAACGCTGGCCTGAGTGGCAAAACGTGATGCGATCTCGTTCATGTCGAAGGTGCCGTCGCGACCCACGTAGTCGACGCACACGTCGAGCACGTGCGAGCCCTCGCGAATCTGGTCGGTGGCCATCTTGAGGCATGTGTCCCAGTCTTCGCGCAGCATCGCATCGCGGAAGGCCTTCGATCCGTTCGCGTTCGTGCGTTCGCCGATGATGAGGAAGCTGTTGTCCTGCTCGAGCGGAACGGGGGAGTACAGCGACGTCACACTCGGCTCCGACTCGGGGGTGCGCGGCTTTGCCTCGAGCGACCGAACTGCTTCGACGACGCGACGGAGGTGCTCGGGAGTGGTGCCGCAGCATCCGCCCACGATCGAGATGCCGAGATCCTTCACGTGGTGTGCGTGGAACTCGGCGAGTTGTTCGGGAGTCAGGTCGTAGTGGGTGCGGCCGTCGACCACGCTCGGCAGACCCGCGTTCGGCAGAACACTGATCGGAATGTCGGAGTGTTCGCTGAGATAGCGCAGGTGCTCCTGCATCTCTGCGGGTCCGGTGGCGCAGTTGATGCCGATTGCGTCGGGCTTCATCGCCACGAGCGCCGAATACGCCGCGCCGATCTCGGTGCCGACCAGCATGCGCCCGGTGGTCTCCATGGTGACCTGCACCTGGATCGGAAGATCGCAGTTGCGTTCCTTCATCGCGATGCGACATGCCTGCATTGCCGCCTTGATCTGCAACAGGTCCATGCAGGTCTCGATGAGGAACAGGTCGACCCCGCCGTCGATCAACCCGCGCGCCTGGTCGACATACGAGTCGCGCAGTTCGGCGAACGAAATGTGACCCAGGCTCGGCAACTTGGTTCCCGGGCCGATGCTGCCTGCCACGTAGCGCGGTCGACCATCGGCCTCGAACTTGTCTGCAACGCGGCGCGCGATGCTCGCAGCCGCCACATTCAGTTCGTATGCCTTCTCGGGAATGTCGTATTCGGTGAGAACCGTGGAGAAACTGCCGAAACTCGCGGTCTCGATGGCGTCGACACCGGCCTCGAGGAATGCGGTGTGCATCGCCTCGATGACATCGGGCCGGGTCAGGCACAGCATCTCGTTGCAGCCCTCGAGTGACGCACCGCCGAAGTCGTCGGGGCCGAGGGTGAGGTCCTGCACGAAGGTTCCGAACGCACCGTCGAACACGATGACGCGTTCGCGGATTGCTTCGCGGTAGGGCTGGCGACTCATGACTCTTCAACGCTACTGCCGCGACGGGTGGTGATGCCCGTTCCGTTGTGCAGATGCGGTGTGTGACATTCACTGAAATCCACGTTTGGACCCGTGCCGCCCATAGAGTCAGAGGCGTGGCACGCGAGAAGATCTACACCCGGGAAGGCGACGATGGCACGACCGGTCTCTTCTACGGCGGCCGGGTGCCGAAAGACTCCGCTCTGCCCCGCGCATACGGCGCAGTCGACGAGGCCCAAGCGGTCATCGGTCTCGTGCGCACCGCCGCCGGTCACGGCTCTGATGTCGACGCAATCGTCGTGCCCATCATGAAAGATCTCTACGTGCTGATGGCCGAGTTGGCCACGCTTCCCGAGAACCGGCACAAACTGACCCCCGGTCTCAGCGCGGTCACGTCAGAGATGGTCGACCGTCTCGAGACGATCATCGACGATCTCGACACGAAATTCGAACCGCCGACCGAGTTCGTGGTGCCGGGGGAACACCCCGTGTCGGCATGGCTCGACTTTGCCCGCACCACGGTGCGTCGCGCCGAGCGTCAGGCCTTCGGGGCAGCACCGCCGCCGTCGTATGTGGTGCCGTATCTCAACAGGCTCTCAGACCTGCTCTGGACCATGGCGCGTTGGCAAGAGGGCGAATCGCGCCCCGTGAAGAGCCTGTAGCGCCCCGTCGATTTGTCGGCATACGGCCGATTTGCGGTTGCCACATAGAGTGGTGACATGCGTACCTCGTTCACCACGTCAAAGACGGCCCCTGCAAAAGTTGATGCCGTCATCGTCCCCGTCGCCGCGTCCGGCGCAGTGCCGAGCGGTCTCGGCCACAGTCGCGCCCAACTGTCGGCGCTCGGTTTCGACGGCAAGGCGTGCCAGACGCTCGCACTTCCGTCGGCCGGGGCCTCACAGGTCACCGTGCTGGTCGGTGTCGGTGAAGTGCGCGACCTGAATCCGAATGCTCTGCGCAACATCGCCGCCGCAGCAGCACGTGCGTGCTCGCGCTACGGCTCGGTGTCGACGACGTTGCCCTCGGTGGGTCGCGGCAACACGAAGGCGAACTCGCAGGCGGTGGTCGAGGGAATGGCACTTGCTCTTCATCGTTGGGTCGAATTGAAGAACGACAAGGGCGGTCTCGCGAAGCTCACGAAGGTCACGTTCATCGCTGCGACCGGCACCGCCGAAGTGAAGGCGGGAATGGACGCCGGCATCACCACCGCCACCGCGGTGTGCCTCGCCCGTGACCTCGCGAACACGCCGCCGTCGCACCTCACGGCGCGTCAACTCGCCGAACGCGCGGTCGAACTCGCGCGCACGAGCGGGCTGAAGGCAACGGTGTACAACCGTGATCAACTCATTGCGATGGGTTGCGGCGGCCTGGTCGGAGTGAACGCCGGCAGCGTCGAGCCGCCGCGCATGGTGAAGCTCGAGTACCGTCCCACGAACGCACGCGGGAACGTGGTGCTCGTGGGCAAGGGCGTGATGTACGACTCGGGCGGAATCTCGCTGAAGCCGAGCGATGCGAGCCATGCATCGATGAAGATGGACATGAGCGGTGCAGCCGCAGTGCTGGCCACCATGACCACGCTTCGCGCACTGAAGGTGAAGACCAAGGTGACCGCCTACCTGATGTGCACCGACAACCTGCCGAGCGGCAGCGCACTGAAGTTGGGCGACGTGCTCACCATGCGCAACGGAAAGACAGTGGAGATCCACAACACCGACGCCGAAGGCCGCCTCATTCTCGCCGATGGTCTGTCGTTGGGTGCAGAGAGCAAGCCCGACGCGATGCTGAACATCGCGACGCTCACGGGCGCCTGCATGGGTGCACTCGGCAAGCACATGGCGGGCATCTTCGGCAACAACGACGGCGTTCTCGCCCAGTTGAAGTCGGCGAGCTCGCGCACAGACGAGTTGGTGTGGGAACTTCCGTTCCACCGCCCGTATCGCGCCCTGCTCGACTCGAACGTTGCCGACATGCGAAACATCGGTGGCCCGCTTGCCGGCGCCACCACCGCGGCATTGTTCCTCAGCGAGTTCGTGGGTGACACGCCGTGGGCGCACATCGACATGGCGGGTCCGATGGAGGCCGACGGCGACAACGGCTGGCTCAACCGCGGTGCAACCGCCTACGGCACGCGTCTGTTGATCGACTTCTGCGCGAACTTCAAGAAGCCCACGGCAAAGAACAAGTAATCAGTTCTGCAGCGGCAACAGATGTGTCGCTGCATCTGCGAGGTGATCGGTCCATTCGTTCACTGACGACGGTTCGATGAGCGGAATCACCACGAACTTCGACGCACCGACTGCAACGAACTTCTCGATGGCCGACGCAAGTTGTTGCCATCCCTGCGGAACAATCACCGACACGTCATCGAGGTCGGGGCGTCGGGCCTTCAGTCCGGCGAGAACCTGCGGCGGTGGCGGCGACACTGAATAGGGGATCAACACCCCGAAATGCTCGGGGTCGATCTCTCTTTCGTGGTCCGCGGCGATCTGGGTGATGGTCTGCCATCCGCGCAACGCGTCATCGGGCGTCACGAACGACGGGAGCCATCCGTCGGCGAGCCTGCCGACACGCTTCAGCTCGCTGTCGGCGATGCCGCCCAACCACACCTCGGGCGGTTGTTGCTGCGGCTTCGGCAGAACGCGAAGGTTGTCGTAGTTGTAGAACTCGCCGTGGAAGGTGACCGATTCGTCGCTCCAGCACGCGCGCACCACCTGAAGGGCCTCGTTGAACATCTTCGCGCGTTGCGAGCGCTCGACTCCGAACGCCTGCTGCTCGTGCGGGTCGGCCACGCCGAGACCGAACGCAGGCAGCAACCGGCCGTTCGACATGCGGTCGAGGGTTGCGAGTTCCTTTGCGAGAACAACCGGATTGCGACCGGGCAGCACCATCACGCTCATGCCGAACTTGAGCTTTGTGGTGCGAGCGGCGGCCATCGACATCGCCACCAACGGGTCGGGTGCCTCCCCGCCGATGCGTTCGCTCAACCACAGGCTGTCGAACTTCAGTCGTTCGAGAACGTCGACCACGTCGAGAAACGCCCCGTCGTTCAGGTGCGTGCGCACCCCGAAGCCGTATCCCACGCGAACTTTCACGCCTCCATGCTGACACATCGGGCCCGAACACATAGCCTCGGCACATGGCTGATTCCACATCGTTCGACCCTGTCGCACAGTTCCGTGTCGACGGCAAGATTGCTATCGTCACCGGCGCATCGTCGGGTCTCGGCGCACGCTTCGCAAAGGTGCTTCACGCCGCCGGGGCAACCGTTGTCGTCACCGCACGGCGCCTCGACAGGCTCACCGCACTCGCTGAATCGTTGCCGGGCTCGTTGCCGGTGCAATGCGACGTGGCCGAAGAGTCGCAGCGAGAGGCCCTGATCCGCACCGTGATGGATAAGTACGGCCGCATCGACATTCTCGTGAACAACGCCGGCATCACGCACAAGGTTCCGATCGAAGCAGAGACCATCGAGCAGTTCCGCGAGGTGATCGAGGTGAACACCACTGCGATCTGGCATCTCTGCAAGTTGGCGGGAGAGAGCATGGTGGCGAACCGAGGCGGCTCGATCGTGAACGTGGCGTCGATCCTCGGCATGATTGCCGGCACTCCCGTGAAGCAGGCCAACTACGCGGCCAGCAAGGGTGCGGTCATCGCGATGTCGCGCGAGATCGCGGTGCAGTGGGCCAGAAAGGGCGTGCGCGTGAACGCCCTGTGCCCGGGCTGGTTCGTCAGCGAGATGACCGCCGGAATGGACACCGACGAGAGTTCGCAGAAATTCGTGATGCAGAACTCGCCGATTCCGCGCATGGGACACGAGCACGAACTCGACGGCGCACTGCTGTTCATGGCGAGCGACGCCTCGTCTTTCATGACCGGCCAGAACGTGGTGGTGGACGGCGGCTGGACCGCACGATGACCGAACAACCGGGCGCGCTGTCGGCGCGCGAAGTCATCACGTCGAAGGGCATCCGACCCTTGCTCGCCTCGAGCATGGTGCTCACGATCGGTGTCATGCTGCAGGCTGCCGCGCTCGGCAAGCACGTGTACGACATCACACTGTCGGAACTTTCGATCGGTTGGCTCGGCCTCGCCGAGTTTCTTCCCGCCGCGGCGCTGGTGCTGGTGACGGGGACCGTTGCCGACCGCCTCAACCGCAAGAAAGTGTCGCTCGTGTCGCAGGGCGGAGAACTTGTGTGTTCGCTGCTGTTGATGTGGTACGCCCTCGGAGACCCCACATCGGCCACCCCGATCTACCTGATTGCGATTCTCTTCGGTGCATCCCGAGCGTTTCTCGCGCCGGCACTTCGCCCCATCGCCGCGATGATTGCACCCGACGGCGGTCTTCCCCGTGTGATCGCCTTCTACAGCGCGACGTGGACCGGTGCGGCGATCATCGGCCCGGCCATCAGCGGTTTCCTGTACGCGGTGCATCCGTCGCTGGCCTACGGCGTCGCCGCGGTGATGATCGCAGCCGGGATGTTCTGTCTGTCGCTCGTCACGCTTCCGAAGACTGTCGACAGCGATGTGCCGACGGAACGCCCGACACTGCGCGACGCCATCGAGGGACTGGTGTTCATCAGGCGCACCCCGGTGTTGCTGGCCGCGATCTCGCTCGACCTCTTCGCGGTTCTGTTCGGCGGCGCCGTGGCATTGCTGCCCGTGATTGCAGAGGAACAACTGAAGGTCGGCGATGTCGCCTACGGGTGGCTGCGGGCCGCGGGCGGAATCGGCGCCGCGGTGATGGCGATCTTCCTGTCGTTCCGACCGGTGCGCCAACGTGTCGGCCGCACGTTGCTGTGGGCGGTCGCGATCTTCGGTGTCGCGACGATTGTTCTCGGCACCACCAAGGTCTACTGGGTCGCCTTCGTTGCGGTGCTCGTGGCGTTTGCCGCCGACATGGTGAGTGTGTTCATCCGCAGTTCGTTGGTGCCCCTCGTGACACCCGACGACAAGCGTGGTCGCGTGTCGGCGGTCGAGAACGTGTTCATCGGCGCATCGAACGAACTCGGTGCGTTCGAGTCCGGTGCGGTATCGAGCATCGCGGGCACGCCGGCAACGGTGATCAGCGGGGGCATCGCGACCATCGCGGTGGCCGGCGTGTGGTGGGTCGCGTTCCCGTCGTTGCGCAACGTCGACCGTTTCGAGGACCTCGAGGAACGCGCCGAGTAACCTTCGTTCATGGCAGAGATCATGAACAAGGTCGAGGAAAAGGTCACGAAGCTGACCCGGCGCGGCATCGTCGCCGAGTTCAAGGAGTTCGTGAACCGCGGCAACGTGGTCGACGTCGCCGTCGCCTTCGTCATGGGTGCCGCGTTCAAGACCGTGGTCGACTCGTTTGCCGGCAGCGACAAGAGCCCGGGCATCCTCGGGGGCCTGATCGGTGCGATCTTCGGCGGACAGCAGCCCGATTTCTCGAAGAAGGTCGTCACCATCAACGGCAGCGACATTCCCCTCGGGGCGTTCGCGACCGCGTCGATGAACTTCTTCTTCGTGGCTCTCGTGCTGTTTGCAGTGGTGAAGCTCTACAACAGGCTCCGCGACAATGATCCGAATGCGCCGGCGGAAAAGACCACGAACGAACTGCTCGCAGAGATCCGTGACGAATTGCGTCAATCCCGCCGGGGCGGTGCTCAGTAGCACTCGGGACGAACAGGTGCTGGGTCTGCCCACCTCTTCGGTCTCTGCGCCAATAGCCTGAGAGGCTCATGTACGGTCGTCGTCTGCGTTCGATTCTGGGTCTGTGCGCCGTTGCGGCGCTCACGTCGTCGTGCGCCGGGGCCGGAGGCTCGGGTCTCACCGAACTCAAGTTCGTGGGTCGCATTCCCGGCATCAACTCGGCGGGCGGTTCGCTGGTGGTCGACGGGGTCAAGGCGAATCTCTCGTCGCTCGAGGGCGCAACGCTCGGTTCACGAGCGGCGGGCAACCGGGTTCTGGTGATCGGCGACTCGATCCTTGCCGGCACGGCAAGCAGATACGGAGGCGCGATGTGCGCGGCTCTCGTGCCGAGCGGATGGGAAGTCGCCGTCGAGGCGGAAGCAGGCCAGATGATCGGGTTCGGTCGCACGGTGGTTCGCGACCGCATCAACGAGGGCTGGGATGCGGCGGTGGTGTTCCTCGGCACCAACTTCGGCGGAAGCAAGGAGAACTACGAACGTGATCTCGTGCGCATCGTGGAGTCCCTCGCGCCGAGACCGACACTGTTGTTGACCGCGACTCTGTTCCGCGATTCGATGCAGCAGGTGAACGACGTGATCCGCGTCGTGGCGTCGAAGAACTCGCACGTGTCGGTGCTCGACTGGGGCACCGCGTCGGTGCAGCCGGGCCTGCTCAACAAGGACCGCGTGCACCCCACCGATGCGGGCCGCGCCGTGTTGGTGGCCTCGATTGCTTCTGCCCTCGGCTCGGCGCCCGAGGTGCCGGGCAAGTGCCTCGCATCGAAATACACCGATGACTCTCTGGTGGGTGGTGGTGTCATGCCGTCGACAACCGCTCCGGGCGGCACCATCCCCTATGCGACGACCACCAGCACGTCGAGCACCGTGCCGCAGGCCGTCACCACCACGATTGCCGGCGCGACCACGACGACGGTCCGTCAGTAATGCTGCAGGTGCAGAACCTCACCGTCGAGGTGGGCGGTCGCAACGTGGTGCAGGGGGCGTCGTTCACCGTGATGGCCCGAGACAAGGTGGGCATCGTCGGGCGCAACGGGGCTGGCAAGACGTCGATGTTCAGGGTTCTCGGCGGCGAGGCAGACCCGGCCGCGGGGAAAGTGACTCGCAGCGGGCAGTACGGGTATCTCTCGCAGGACCCCCGCACGTCGCCCGAGACCGAGCGCATGTCGGCAATCTCCCATGTGTTGTCGGGTCGCAACATCGACGACGACCTGCAGCGTCTCGAAAAACTCCGCATCGCGATGGAGGAGAACGCCGACGAGAGGAACGTCGCACGGTTCATAAAGGCAGAAGATGCGTTCAATCTGAAGGGTGGGTACTCGGCGGAGAGCGAGGCACGGAGCATCGCCGCCGGCCTCGGTCTGAAGGCCGACCGGCTCGACCTGGCGCTCGGGGTTCTGTCGGGTGGCGAACGCCGTCGAGTCGAGCTTGCGCGCATCCTGTTTGCCGGAAGCGACATGTTGCTTCTCGACGAGCCGACGAACCACCTCGACATCGATGCAAAGACATGGCTGTTGAACTTCCTGCGCAACTACAAGGGCGCGCTGCTCGTGATCAGCCACGACCTCGAACTGCTCGACGAGGCAATCACCCGGGTGCTGCATCTCGACCGCCCGAACGAAGACGACACCGGCACCGTGCACGAATACCGCGGCACGTACAGCCAGTACAAACGGTCGCGCGCCGACGACGAAGCGCGCGCCGAGAAGAAGGCAGTGATGCAGGCTAAGGAAGTTGCACGTCTGCAGGAAGTGGTCGACCGATTCGGTGCGAAGGCAACCAAAGCGGCCATGGCGCACAGCATCGAAAAGCGAATCGCCCGCATCGAATCGGAGTCGACGGGGGTTCGCAGGAAAGACCGTTCGCTCACCGTGAAGTTTCCCGACCCGCCGCAGAGCGGTGTCACCGTGGTCACCGCGTCGAATCTCAGCAAGGGCTACGGGGGACCGCCCGTGTTCGAGGACGTGTCGTTCGATCTCGGGCGGGGCGAGCGCTTGTTGGTGCTCGGCCTGAACGGTGCCGGAAAAACATCGCTGTTGCGGATACTTGCAGGCGCGACCGACGCGAACATCGGCAACTTCGAGTGGGGATACCAGGTGAGTGTCGGGTACTTCGCGCAGGAACACGACACTCTCGATCCGCATCAGTCGCTGCTGTGGCACATGCGGCGCGAGCTTCCCGTCGGGTCAGCTCTCACCGAGACCCAGTTGCGTGCATTGCTCGGCATGTTCGGATTGCAGGGCGAGAAGGTGTTCCAGGAATCCGGTTCGTTGTCGGGCGGTGAGAAGACGAAACTCGCGCTCGCGATGTTGATGGTGGGGCGCAACAATGTTCTTCTTCTCGACGAACCCACGAACAACCTCGACCCGCAGAGCCGTGAGGCCGTCGCCGGCGCACTCGAGGGCTGGAAAGGTTCGATCATCATGGTCAGCCACGACGAGGAATTCGTGCAGCGACTGAACCCGACCAAAGTGATCCTGTTGCCCGACGGCGAAGTGGACTACTTCAGCCCCGAATGGCTCGAGCTCGTCAGCCTCTCGTGAATCGGAGCCCGACTGATACCGTCTCATGACATGAGATACGGAATTTTCGGTGGGGCAGTCAACGACGGAACGGTGGACGATGTGGTCGCCGAAGCGCGATCGGCGGAGAAGGACGGTTTTGCCAGTTTCTGGGCGCCGAACATCTTCGGCCACGACGCCTTGACGAGCCTCGCCATCGTCGGCAGGGAAGTTCCGCGCATCGAACTCGGCACATCGGTGGTGCCCACGTACCCGCGCCACCCGCATGCGATTGCGCAGCAGTGCCACACGGTGGCGGCCGCATCGGGCAACCGCCTCACGCTCGGCATCGGGCTCAGTCACAAGATCGTGATCGAGAACATGCTCGGCATGTCGTACGACAAGCCGGTTCGTCACCTGAAGGAATACCTCAGCGTGCTGATGCCCTTGTCGCGCAACGAACCCGCCAACTTCGACGGAGAGACCTACAAGGTGCACGGCGGTATCGCCGCAAAGGGTTCGAACGGATTCGGAGTCGTGGTGGCGGCCCTGGGTGAACAGATGCTGCGCGTCACCGCCGCAATGGCCGACGGCACGTTGACATGGTGCACGGGTCCGGCCACGTTGTCGTCGCACACGATTCCCACCATCACCAGGGCAGCCGAGGAGTTCGGTCGCCCTGCGCCACGCGTGATCGCGGCACTTCCGGTGTGCGTCACGCAAGACAAGGAAGCCGCCGCCGCACGCGCGGCAAAGGTGTTCGCGGTGTACGGCACTCTGCCGAGTTACCGCGCGATGCTCGACAAAGAAGGAGCCGCCGGCCCGGCTGACATCGCCATCACCGGTTCGGTTGCAGAAGTTCAGGACCGCGTCGCCGCACTTGCCGGCATCGGGGTCACCGATTTCGCCGCGGTCGAGTTCGGCGCGACTCCCGACGAGATTGCCGAGACGCGAGAGGCGATCAAGGGGCTGCTCTGATGGCCCGCGACGGTCTCACGACGATGCGGGTCGACGTCGGCGGCGGCGTTGCGCACGTCGAGATCGACAATCCGCCGATCAATCTCTTCGACCGCGTTCTCTACAGGGAGATGGTGCCGTTGGTGGCCGAACTCGCCGCAGACGACGCCGTTCGGGCCGTGGTGTTCAGTTCGGCGAATCCGGAGTTCTTCATCGCACATTTCGATGTCGATCTGATCCTGCGCATGCCACAGGACATGCCATCGCCCGATCGGCCGAACGACTTCCAGATGATCGGTGAGGCCCTGCGCACTATGCCGAAGGCAACGTTCTGTGCAGTGCGCGGCCGCGTCGGCGGGGGCGGTGCAGAAATCGTTGCGTCTGCCGACATCATCTTTGCCTCGCCCGACGCCGTGTTCTGTCAGCCCGAGGTTCCGCTCGGCATCATTCCCGGTGGTGGTGGCACCACCCGACTGTCGCGCACCGTGGGTCGCCACAGGGCGATGGAGATCGTTCTCGCGGGTGAGGACATCGACGCAGTCACCGCGGAGAAATGGGGTTGGATCAATCGTGTCGTTGCGGACCCCGTCGAACATGCTCTCGCCATGGCGCATCGGATCGCCACTTTCCCCCCGGATGCCGTGGCCGCGGGCAAGCGGCTGGTGCTGATGGCAGAGACCGGGGTCAGCGAGAATCTCGTTGCCGAGGGATCGACGTTCGGGGAACGCATCGCAGACCCGCTCGCACGTCGCGCGATGGAGAACTTCATGGCACGGGGCGGACAGACGCGCGAGGGGGAGTTGCGGCTCGGTGACCTTGCGGGCGACATCAACGACTGAGTCAGCGGTGGGTGAGGCGATCGGCGCCCCAATCGGCAAGGATTGAACGCCATGTCCAGTCTTTTTGACTCTGTGGAGTTCTCGCGCGGCCCGGCGATGAAGAATCGTTTCATGCTGGCCCCGCTCACCAACCAGCAGAGCCACCCGGACGGCACCTTGTCAGACGACGAGTTCCGGTGGCTCACCATGCGTGCCGAGGGCGGTTTCGGTCTGACCATGACATGTGCATCGCACGTACAAGCCGTCGGCCAGGGATTTGCGGGTCAGCTCGGGTGCTTCGACGACAGTCACATTGACGGCCTGTCGCGACTCGCGTCGGCCATCCGTGCACACGACTCCGTTGCCATCGTGCAGCTGCACCACGCGGGTCGACGTTCGCCGAAGGATCTCATCGGCACCGATCCGGTGAGCGCCGGTGACGACGAAAAAATGGGTGCGCGTGCGATGACCACAGCCGAAGTCGAGCAGACAATCTCCGACTTCGTCGCGGCGGCGGTCAGGGTGGAGAAAGCGGGATTCCACGGTGTGGAACTGCACGGCGCCCACGACTACCTGTTGTGTCAGTTCCTGAACGCGGAACTGAACCAGAGAAAGGACAAGTACGGCGGCTCGTTCGAGAACCGACAACGCATGCTGTTCGAGATCATCGACGGCATCCGGGCAGCGTGCGGATCTGATTTTCATCTCGGAGTTCGGCTGTCGCCCGAGAGATTCGGCATGCGCACCGCCGAAATCGTCGAGGTGTACCGGCGACTCGTGGAGGAGAACCAAGTCGACATGATCGACATGTCGCTGTGGGACGTGTTCAAGTTGGGTGCAGACGACGACTTTGCCGACAGGAACCTCATCGATGTGTTCGCCGGTCTCGAGCGCGGATCGACGAGGCTTGCGGTGGCGGGCAAGTTGTACACCGCACCCGACATGTTGCGCGCCATCGACGCGGGGGCAGACATCGTCGCCGTCGGTCGGGCGGCGATCACCAACCATGACTTCCCGAAGCAGGCGAGAAACGACCCCAACTTTGCGATGCGCGAACTTCCGGTGCCGCGTGCGGTGCTCCGTGACGAGGGTCTGAGCGACCTCTTCATCGGATACATGGGCAACTGGCCCGGTTTCGCCGGCGACTAGTGAAGGTGCACCGGGGTTCCGGTGCCGCCCACCTGGTCGAAGAAGTCGTTGCCCTTGTCGTCGACCACGATGAACGCGGGGAAATTCTGCACCTCGATCTTCCATACCGCTTCCATGCCGAGTTCTGCGTATTCGAGAACCTCGACCTTCGTGATGCAGTCCTGTGCGAGACGCGCCGCAGGGCCACCGATCGAGCCGAGATAGAAACCGCCGTGCGTTCTGCAGGCCTCGGTGACCTGTCGCGACCTGTTTCCTTTGGCGAGCATCACGAACGAACCGCCGGCTGCCTGGAAGTCTTCGACATAGCTGTCCATGCGACCGGCAGTCGTCGGTCCGAACGAACCTGATGCCATTCCCTCCGGAGTCTTGGCGGGCCCGGCGTAGTACACGCAGTGGTCCTTCATGTACTGGGGGAGACCCTGGCCGGCGTCGAGACGCTCCTTCAGTTTCGCGTGCGCAATGTCGCGTGCGACGACCATCGGGCCGGTGAGCATCACGCGCGTCTTCACCGGGTATCTGCTGAGTGTTGCGCGGATCTGGTCCATCGGTTGTGTGAGGTCGATCTGCACCACTTCGTCGCTCAACTCTTCGTGGGTCACCTCGGGCAGGAAGCGGGCCGGGTCGGTCTCGAGAGCCTCGATGAAGATGCCGTCTTTCGTGATCTTGCCGAGAGCCTGTCGGTCTGCGCTGCACGACACGGCGAACGCGACAGGGCAACTCGCACCGTGGCGCGGCAGACGAATCACGCGCACGTCGTGGCAGAAGTACTTTCCGCCGAACTGTGCACCGATGCCGGTCTGTTGCGACAGTTTCAGGATCTTTTCCTCGAGGTCGAGATCGCGGAAACCGTTGCCGAGTTCGCTGCCGTGCGTGGGCAGCGAGTCGAGATAACGGGCACTCGCCAACTTCGCGGTCTCGACGGCCTGCTCGGCTGATGTGCCGCCGATGACGATCGCAAGGTGGTACGGCGGGCACGCCGCGGTGCCGAGCGTGATCATCTTCTCGAACACCCACGGAAGAAGGGTCTTTTCGTTCAGCAACGCCTTGGTTTCCTGGAAGAGGTAGCTCTTGTTGGCAGAGCCACCGCCCTTCGCCATGAACAGGAACTTGTACGCTTCGCCGTCGACGGCTGCAATCTTGATCTCGGCAGGCAGGTTGTTGCCGGTGTTCTTCTCGTCGTACATGTTCAGCGGAGCCATCTGGCTGTAGCGCAGGTTGCTCGTGAGATAGGTGTTGTAGACGCCGCGCGCGATTGCCACCTCGTCGTTGCCGCCCGTCATCACGAACTGACCCTTCTTGGCCTTCACGATGGCGGTGCCGGTGTCCTGGCACATGGGCAACACGCCGCCAGCGGCGATGCCCGCGTTCTTGAGAAGGTCGAGAGCCACGAATCGGTCGTTTGCGCTGGCCTCGGGGTCGTCGAGAATGTTCGCGAGTTGTTGCAGGTGGCTCGACCGCAACAGATGCGCGATGTCGCGCATCGCGGTTTCCGTGAGAAGGGTGATGGCCTCGGGTTCCACCTTCAGGAACGTGCCGAGCGGGGTCTCCACCTGTGACACTCCCTCTGTGCCGATCAACCGGTATTCGGTGGTGTCGTCACCCAGGGGGAGAATCTCTGTGAACGCAAAATCTGCCATGCGGCAAGGCTATGTCCGCGCGGTGCCCCGGACCCTATGCGCCGGGGTCGACCGGCCAGTCGTGCTTCGGGTATCGACCCGCCATGTCCTTTCGCACGTCTGCCCACGAGCCTTTCCAGAACGCCGGGAGGTCCGACGTGATCTGGATCGGTCGGTCTGCAGGTGACAGAAGTTGCAGCCGAATCGGGACCGCCCCGCGCAGCACCGAGGGATGGGTGGTGAGACCGTAGAGATGTTGCACGCGTACGGCGACGGTGGGCGCGTCGGGGTCGCCGTAGTTGACGGCAACAGGTCTGCCTTTCGGCGGCGAGAACGTCGCCGGTGCAAGTCCGTCGAGGTCGGAACTTTTGTCCCAGCCGAGTTCGGTCTGCAGCACCATCGACACACTGATGCCGGCGAGGTGCGATTTCGATGTCGCGCCGGCGAGATACGGCGAGAGCCACTCGTGAGCCGTCGCGATCATGTGCTCAGTCGACGTCTCGGGCCACGCATCGCCCAGATGGTGCCGAAGGAACGCGATGCGCGAACGCAGTTCGGGTGCGCCGCCGTCGCCGAGCACCTTCATCTGGGTGGCCCTGACCCGTTCGAGAAGTGCCTCGGTTGTGGCGGTGCCGGGAACGGGTTCGAGGTCGCGTTCGTCGATGCGCATGCTTCCCACCTTTCGCACCACCTTCTGCACGAGGTCGTCGCGCGATTTGTCCCACGTCAGGTGCGACTCGACCTCGACATCGTCGCCGAGAACCAGCGCGATCACGTCGAGATCGACCGCGGCGGCTCGACGAAGACGGGTCGACCCGCGCCGTGCATCGACATCGGCGGCAACCACGAATGCCTCGCGGGCAATGGGGTCCTTTGCATCGCAAGCGACGGCACCGCCCTCACGCATCACGAACTGTCCGGGGGTTGCGCGACGCATGGCCAGCCGGTCGGGATATGCGGCGAGCAACACGGTGCCCGTCGATGCGTCGACGAAGTCAGCCGACAGTGGCGTGTCACGGGGTATGCCGGTGCGACGCGCGATGTCATCGGCGGCATTGCGAACCCGCTGCAGTGCGCCGCGATCGGCTTGATCGTGGCGTTCGATGTCGAGAACGACACGCACACGCATCGCAAGATCGGCGGGAAGCGTGTCCGGTCGGCCACGCAGAATGTCCCGTTCCTCGAGGAGAGCCGCCACGACGCACGCGAGCCAACCGCGGCGGGGTTCGTCGGAGTTGCGCGCGACCATCGTGCCGAGGCGCGGATGCACCGGCAGTCGCAGCACTTCGCGACCGAGAGGGGTGACGGCCCCGCTGTCGTCGATCAGGTACAGCATGGCGAGAGTGTCGTGTGCCATCGCGAGCGTTCTCTGCGGCGGGGCATCGAGGAAGGAGAGTTCGCCGGCGGGGGTTCCCCACGCGGCGATGTCGAGTGCGAGGGGGGTGAGGTCGGCCTGGGTGATCTCGGCCGGCAGATGCGGCAGTCGCGTCGAATCCTCGATGCGGCTCCAGAGTCTGTACGCGACACCTTCCCTCACACGGCCCGCACGACCGCTGCGTTGATCTGCCGATGCGCGCGACGACGTGACGGTCACCAGTTCGGTGAGTCCCGTTCGCGGGTCGAGACGCGGCGTGCGGGTCAACCCTGCGTCGATCACGATGTGGATTCCCTCGACAGTGAGCGATGTCTCGGCGATGTCGGTCGACAGCACCACGCGCCGTCGGCCGTCGGCATGTGCAGAAAGGGCGGCATCCTGCTCGGCAAAGGGCAGTGCTCCCGCCAGCCGGGCGACGTTCACCGAATCGGGGAGTCGCTCTTTCAGCACCGATTGGGTGCGGTTGATCTCGCCGATTCCGGGAAGAAAGACGAGTATGTCGCCCTCGTCGTCACGCAGTGCGCGCATCACGCAGTCGGTCACCGCGTTCTCTAGGCGGTCGTCCCTCTGGCGTGCCACGTAGCGAACGTCGACGGGGAACGTGCGACCGTCCGAGACGATGATCGGCGCGGGTGTTCCGTTCGAAGCGAGCACAGAGGCAAATTTCTCTGCTTGCGCCGTTGCCGACATTGCCAGCACACGCACATCGGCCTGCAGTGTCCTGCGTGCATCGAGAAGAAAGGCGAGCCCGAGGTCGGTCGGCAGATTGCGTTCGTGGATTTCGTCGAAGATCACGAGGGCGGTCCCCTCGAGTGACGGGTCGTTCTGCAGTCGACGGGTGAGGATGCCCTCTGTCAGCACCTCGATGCGGGTGTTTGCGCCGATCTTTCGTTCGTCGCGGGTCTGGAACCCCACCGTGTCGCCCACCTTCTCGCCGAGCATCGAGGCCATTCGCTGTGCTGCGGCACGTGCGGCGAGCCGGCGCGGCTCGAGCATCACGATGCGACGCCCGTCGACCCAGGGTTCGTTCAGCAGACGAAGGGGAACAAGAGTGGTCTTGCCGGCGCCGGGTGGCGCAACGAGAACGGCGTCGCCGTGCGACGACAGAGCGCGGCGCAGTTCGTCGAGTGCCTCCTCGACGGGAAGCTGTGTCGGCGGCAGAGCGTCAGACAAGCGCGGGCGTGCCGCGGAACGCGCCGGGGTCGCCCGGGGCGGGAATGGTGGGCTTCGACCATGCGGTCAGCTTGGCGATCGCTGCAGACACATCGCGCCAGTCGGATGCTGTCCAACCCTGCGCGGCGGCCGGAATCGTTCCGTTCGACTGCACCAACACGAAGGCCGGAAGTTCGCTGAGACCGAACGCTTTCACTGCGGCGCGGTCGGGGTCGCAGTACACGAGGAATTCGTCGGCATACGGCCCGAGAAACGCCCGGGCTCCGTCTTCGTCGCAGGTGACGATGAAGTTCACGCGCACGGCGGCGCCGGAGAACTGTCGCATGATGCGCACCGCGGTGTCGAGGATCCACGAGCTCTCGTTGGTGTAGGGGTCGAGCACGACGGAAGCGAGATGGAAGGTGGTGAGCCACTCGCGCAACGTGCGACCGCCTCCGGTGAGCGGTGTGAGCGTGAGGTCGAGGCTGGGGTTGGGGAGGGATGCGCTTGCCACGGTCTTCACGCTAGTGGTTTCGGCTTGTTCGGGGGAACCCTCGGTTCGGCAGAAACCTGTGGCACATGTCGGTCTATGTTGGGCGTGTTCGGGCAGGAGTCGACTGGCCGGGGAAACGAGGACGGTTGTCATGGGTGAGATGGTGGAGTTCAAGAGCAACGGCGGAACCTGCGCGGGGTATCTCTCGGGGGACTCGGGACCCGGCGTCATCGTCATTCAGGAATGGTGGGGACTGAACGACAACATCAAGAACATCGCCGATCGATTCGCCGCCGAGGGGTTCACCGCGCTCGCACCCGACCTCTATCACGGAGAAGTCACCACCGAACCGGACAGCGCCGGCAAGCTGTTGATGAGCATGAACCTCGCAACCGCCGGCAAAGACTTGAGCGGCGCAATCGATCTTCTGCAGCAGCGCACCGGCCGCACGAAGGTGGGTGTCACCGGTTTCTGCATGGGCGGCGGACTCACGTTGATGGTTGCATGCCAGCGCCCCGACGCAGTTGCCGCCGCGGCTCCGTTCTACGGGGGCATGCGACCCGACACCCCGATCAACTGGGAGAACCTCGAAGCGGTTGTCGAAGGGCACTATGCCGAGAACGACCGCGGTACCGCGGCGCCCGACGCGATCAAGGCGACCGAGAGCGAACTGCGTGCGCTCGGCAAGGACGCAACGTTCCACGTGTATCCCGGAACCCACCACGCGTTCTTCAACGACACGCGCCCCGAAGTCTTCGACGCGGCCGCATCGGCAACTTCGTGGGAGCGCACCCTCGCACTTTTCCGCTCTGCACTGTGAGCCGACTCCCGAGGGGCGTCGACACGTGATCAGTGACTGATCAGGCGAGTTCGGCGATTGCCTCGGCGATGGCGATGGCACGACGAGCATTGTCGACATGGAGGTTCTCGATCATGCGACCGTTCAACTGCACGACACCCTTGCCCGCTGCGAGGGCGTCGTCGAATGCGGCAATCACCTCGCGGGCATGGGCGACTTCGTCTTCCGACGGAGACCACACGTCGTTTGCGATGGTGACCTGGTCGGGGTGAATCAATGTCTTGCCGTCGAAGCCCATGGTCTGGCCCTGGGTGCACTCGTCGCGGAAACCGTCGGCATTCTTGATGTCGTTGTAGACGCCGTCGAGGATCGCCTTGCCGGCTTCCCGTGCGGCGAGAAGCGCCATGTGAAGGCCGTGCACCAACGGCGCACGACCGGGTACCTGGGCGGCGCGGAGTTCTTTTGCGAGGTCGTTGGTGCCCATCACGAGAACCGCGACGCGCGGATGCGCCGCGATTGCACGACAGTCCATGATCGCCGTGGGGGTCTCGATCATCGCCCAGATCATCATTTCCTTCGGCGCCCCGGCGGCGTCGAGTGCGGCCGACACCTCGTCGACCTCTGCGACCGAGTTGATCTTCGGGATCACCACAGCCGACACGCACGCCTTCGCGGCGGCCGCGACGTCGTCGTGGCCCCACGGTGTTGCAAGTGCGTTGCAGCGAATGGTGAGCTCGCGCTTGCCGTACTCACCGCTGTTCACCGCCGCCACCGCCTGGGCTCGGGCGATCTCCTTCGAGTCGGGCGACACGGCATCTTCGAGGTCGAAGATGATCGCATCGGTCGGGATGCCCTTTGCCTTTTCCAGCGCGCGCTCGTTCGCGGCGGGCATGTAGAGAGCCGAGCGACGTGGGCGCAGTGAACTCATGATGAGCCTTTCGTGGAAGTGTTCTAGAAACCGTAGAGCGAGGCGAGCTGCGGGTCGCGAGCGGCGAGTTGGCGGGCGAGTTCGACGACGACCTTGCACTGTTTCACCGATGCATCGTCTTCCATCTTGCCGTCGAGCATGATGGCGCCGGTGCCGTCGCCCATGGCATCGATCACGCGCTGCGCCTGCTTCACGTCCTCGGGCCGCGGACTGAACACGCGCTTTGCGATGTCGATCTGCACGGGGTGCAGGCTCCACGCACCGACGCAACCGAGCAGGTAGGCGTTGCGGAACTGGTCCTCGCACGCCACCACGTCCTTGATGTCGCCGAAAGGTCCGTAGAAGGGGAGAACCCCGTGCATCACGCAGGCGTCGACCATGCGCGCCATGGTGTAGTGCCAGAGATCCTGCTGGTGGGTGGTTCGCGGGCCTTGGTAATCGTCGCCCTGTGGATCCTCGCGCACCAGATAGTCGGGGTGTCCGCCACCGACACGCGTCGTCTTCATTCGCCGGTTCGCCGCGAGGTCGGCCGGCCCGAGTGAGATTCCCTGCATGCGCGGTGATGCGCCGCAGATCTCCTCGACATTGGCCACGCCGCGAGCGGTCTCGAGAATGGCGTGCAGCAACAGCGGCTTCTTCAGGCCCGCACGGGCCTCGAGTTGTGCGAGCAACCGATCGACGTAGTGGATGTCTTCGGGTCCCTCGACCTTCGGAATCATGATGACATCGAACTTGTCGCCGGCCTTCGTGACGATGTCGATCATGTCATCGAGGAACCACGGCGAATCGAGGCTGTTCACCCGGGTCCACAACTGCGTCGAGCCGAAGTCGAGTTCGTTCGCCACCTTGATGAGCCCCGCACGGGCGGCTTCCTTGTCGGCCATCGGAATCGCGTCTTCGAGGTTGCCGAGGATGATGTCGACCGTCGGGATGGTCTCGGGAAGTTTCGACACCATCTTTTCGTTGTGCGGCGGGAAGAAATGGATGACCCGCGACGGTCTGAACGGGATCTCGTGCAACGGTGCAGGTGCACCTGCCGCGAGTGGCTTGAAGAAGTCCTTGGCGGAACGCATTGCGTGACCTTACTTCGCGGCTTCGCAGAGGTTCTTTGCGATCACCTTCAGGCACAGGGTCTCGTCGGCGCCCTCGAAGATCGACAGCACGCGTGCGTCGACATAGAGACGGCTCACGCTGTATTCCTCGGCGTATCCGTAGCCGCCGTGGATCTGCATCGCCTCGCGGGCGACCCACTCGGCCGCCTTGCACACGTAGGCCTTCACCATGCTCGCTTCCATCGCGCCCTCGCCCTTGCCCATCAGGCGCGCGACCGCGTAGGAGAACTGACGGGATGCCTGGGTGATCACGGCCATGCGTCCGAGCTTCACGCGGGTGAGTTCGTAGTCGCTGATCGCCGACCCGAACACCACGCGGTTCTGTGCGTAGTCGAGTGCTGCCTCGTAGGCGGCCTGCATCACGCCGACGGCGCGTGCGGCGGTCTGCAGGCGACCGTTCTCGAAGCCGGCCATCTGCAGATAGAAACCCTTGCCGAGACCGTCGCGCTCGCCGATGAGGTTCGCCTCGGGCACCCACCAGTTCTCGATGGCGATCTCGTAGCTGTGCATGCCGCGGTATCCGATCGTGTCGATCGGGCGGCCTTCCATTTTTCCGCCGCCGTCCTGGGTGAACATGAAGCCGTGCGCATCCCCGATGGGCTTCGGCACGATGAAGAGCGAGAGTCCACGGTGCGCCTTCGAACGATCGGGGTCGGTGCGTGCAAGAAGCATCAACACGTTGGCGCGCGCACCGAACGTGCACCATGTCTTGACCCCGTTGATCAGCCAGCCCGCTTCGCCGTTCGGCCCGGGCGCCTCGACTGCGGTGGTCTTCAGACCGGCCACGTCGGAGCCGTAGTCGGGTTCGGTCACCGCCACTGCAGACAGCACCTCGGCACTCGCGAGTTTCGGCAACCATTCGTGCTTCTGTGCCTCGGTTCCACCCTTCACGAGTGCGCGCGTGAGGATCTCCGGGCGTGTGATCAACGACCCGCCGATTCCGAGCGACGCCTTCGACAGTTCTTCCGTGGCGATGACGGACGCCATGTATTCGCCCTCGCCGCCCTCGGAGAATCCTTCGTACTCGACGGGAACGCTCAAACCGAACGCACCGATCTCTGCGAGGCCCGAGATGACTTCCTCGGGCACGTCACCGTTGTGTCGGTGCACGTGCTCGGCCTTCGGGGCGACCACCTTCGTTGCATACGAGCGGAACGTGTCCTGCACCATCTCGAATTCGTCTGCGAGGTGACGCGGGCCCTGCACGTCTGCGAGTGACGCGAGGAACGACGGGTCGCGATACGTGGTGACGAAGTCGTGTGCGCCCGCGAGTGCCGAGGGGTCGACGCCCCACAGCTTCTCGCGACCGATGAGTCGCGAGACGAAGTCGTGAACCATGTCGGCGGTGAACGCGCAGGTGATGTTGCCCTCGACAGTTCCCTTTGCGCCGTAGTCGAGAAGCGAACGGGCGGTCTCCACCGCGGCCGCGACGTGTGCGATGTCGTAGGCGAGAGTCTGGTTCGTGTCGGGGCCGCCCTTTGCGACGAGCGATGCAATGGCGGTGTCGATCATCGCTCTGGCGGTGGAGATGACCGATGCGGCTGTCTGGAGGTCTGGGGCGGTAGTCATGTCAGAAACGCTAGTGAGACACGCACCGATTCGGCCCATTAGCCCGATGATTGGGGACCCGATGGGCCCGTGTCGGTGCTGGTATTTGGTCACGCGTGCGCGTCGAGGGTCGCGGTTCGCGCGCCTAATGTCGTGACGTGGCAGGCAGGTCGTTCCCCGGTTCGGCATGGACCACCGGCAACGCGCCGCTCGACGTGGACCGGGCGCGGCTCGACGGGGCCGTGGACTCCCTGGTGCATCGCCCGCCGGCCCACGGCGTCACCAATGCACTTGTCGTGGTGGCCGATGCTCGCATCGTCGTCGAGTGGTACGGGGCGAACTCGAACGAATCAACCACTCACATCTCTTGGTCGATGGCAAAGAGCATCACCCACGCGCTCGTGGGCATTGCCGTGGGCGACGGACTGCTCGACGTGAACAGCACGGGGCTTCTCCCCGAATGGTCCGGTGACGAACGGTCGCAAATCTCTCTCCGCGACCTTCTGATGATGCGCAGCGGACTCTCGTGGGTCGAGGACTACGTCGACGACACGAGATCCGATGTCATCGAGATGTTGTTCGGTGAGTCGGATCACACCGGCGATCATGCGTCGTACGCGGCTGCAAAGCAGCCGGCGCACGCGCCCGGTGACCACTGGGAATACTCGTCGGGCACCACCAACATCGTCGCCCGGGTTCTTGCGAACGCGCTCGGGGAGAAGCGCGGATCCCACGATGCGGTCCTGTCGTTCATGAATGCCCGGTTGTTCGACCCGATCGGGATGACCGCGACCCCGAAGTTCGACGACGCGGGAACGTTCGTCGGTTCGTCGTACGTCTACGCGACGGCACGCGATTTTGCGAGATTCGGACATCTGTACCTGCGCGACGGCGAATGGAACGGTGAACGGATACTGCCGTCGGGCTGGGTGGCCGACTGTGCCGATGCGCATGCAATCGAAGAGGAATCCGGCATGGGGTACAGCCACCATTGGTGGACCCGGTCGGGTGATCCCGGTTCGATGATTGCGCAGGGCTATGAAGGTCAGTTCACGTGGGTGTCGCCCCGGCGCGACGTGGTTCTGGTTCATCTCGGGAAGTCGCCGGCCGAGTACGGGAATCAACTTCGGTCGCAACTCGAGGCAATCGTCTCCGAATTCCCCGTGCGGGAGCCGAATGTGCGACACGATGGATGAGATGAACGCACCGGTGAAGAGACGCATGGCGTTCCTGCGGCCGATCCAGATCGTGCTCGCGGGTGCGGTGGTGTACTTCTTCGTCCTGCCGCTCGTTCCCGGATTCCGAGATGCAGTGAACGACCTGAACAAGATCGAGCCGGCCTATCTCTATGTCGGCATCGGTCTGCAGGCGGCGTCGCTGCTTGCCTATTCGCTCCTGACGAAAGCGGCGCTCGGCGAGAGCGGGCAGCACATCAGCACCCTGCGCCTCTACCGCATCCAATTGAGCACCAAGGCGCTCGGCAACATCGTTCCGGGTGGAAGCGCGGCGAGTTCGACGCTCGGGTACAAGTTGATCACCATGTGCGGCGCGAAGGGAACCGATGCCGCGTTCGCCCTTGCCACCGCGGGAATCGGTTCTGCAGTGGTTCTGAACCTCATCCTGTGGTTCGGGCTCATCGTGTCGATTCCGATCCGCGGCGTGAACCCGGTGTACGGAACCGCCGCGGTGATCGGCGTGATCCTGATGACGTTTGCCGCGTTTCTCATCTTCGGACTCGTCGAGGGACAGGGTCGTTCCGAACGCCTCGTGCGCACGATTGCGCGACGTCTGAGATTCGACGAGCACCATGCGGCAGAAGTGCTCGCCCATCTCGGACAGCGAATCGAGGAGATGTACCGCGACAAGCAGTTGCTGAAGAGGGTCGTCGGGTGGGCGACCGTGAACTGGGCACTCGATGCCGTGTCGCTGTACGTGTTTCTGCGTGCGTTCGGTGGGAACGTGGCGATCGACGGACTGATTGTCGCATTCGGAATCGCGAACGTGTTCTCGGTGGTGCCGATCACTCCCGGGGGGCTCGGCATCGTCGAGGGCATCTACATCCCGATGCTTGTCGGATTCGGGTTGGGCCGCCGCACCGCGACCGTGGGAATCATCTCGTACCGCGTGGGTCAGTACTGGTTGCCGATCCTCATCGGCTGGATGTGTTATCTCTCGCTGCAGTTCGGCCCGTGGTCGATCGACAGACGTCGACGTCTCGCATCGCTGCCGAAGGTCGCACAGACGCAGACCGAGCGCGGTCTCACCACCGTCGACTGGGTCGAGAAATTCGCACCGAAGGACCGCACCGGTCAGCATCCGATGCCGAAATTCGACCCGAACGACTTCGAGTACGACGACGATACGGACGGCTCGGCTCGCCCTGAGTAGCGTGGGGCGCCATGACAACCCACGAACGCCCCTTCGGTCGGTATCTCGAGGATTTCGTGCCCGGTGACGTCTTTCGTCACTGGCCCGGAAAGACCATCACCGAGTACGACGACCATTTGTTCTGCATGATCACGATGAACCACCACCCGTTGCACACCAACGACTGGTTCGCAAAGGAGAGCGTGCAGGGGCGAAACGTCGTCGTCGGCAACCTCGTGTACTCACTCGTGCTCGGCATGAGCGTTCCCGACGTGAGCGGTGCGGCGATCGCCAATCTCGAGGTCGAGACGTTGCAGCACAAGTTCCCCACGTTCCACGGCGACACCATCCACGCAGAGACGCGCGTGCTCGAGGTGGCAGAGAGCAAGTCGAAGAACGATCGCGGCATCGTCACGGTCGAGACCAAGGGCTTCAACCAGGACGGCAAGGAAGTGTGCTACTTCCGTCGTCGTGTGATGGTGTGGAAACGCGAGTTCGCCCCCGATCGTCGGCGACCGTACGACGGTCAGGACGTGTGGGCCGACTGACCCGCCACGACCGCGTCGCGGTCGAATTGCTGAAGTGGGGAAGCGGCTCCCTGCGGGATCTTCCCTGGCGCAGAACTCGTGACCCGTGGCGCGTGCTGGTCAGTGAAGTCATGCTTCAACAGACATCCGTGTCGCGAGTTCTGCCGAAGTTCGAGAGTTTCATCGGGGAGTTCCCGACGCCCGTCGCGCTAGCAAACGCACCTCTCGGTGACGCACTGAGGTTGTGGTCCGGGCTCGGATACCCACGTCGCTGCCGGAACCTGCGTGAAGCGGCGATCGCGATCACCGAGAATCACGGGGGCGAGTTTCCCCGGACACTGGAAGAGTTGCTCACCCTGCCGGGCATCGGCCCGTACACCGCGCGTGCGGTGCTCGCATTCGCATTCGACGAGACCGTTGCGGTGGTCGACACGAACGTGTCGCGTGTGCTGTCGCGCCTCGAGGGTGTCTCGATGTCGGCACGGGACCTGCAGACCCTCGCCGACTCGTTGGTTCCCGACGGGCTCGGGTGGGAATGGAACCAGGTCATCATGGACTTCGGGGCACGCACGTGCACGGCGCGTTCACCGAAGTGCGACTCCTGTTGTCTCTCGCGTCACTGTGCATGGCGCGGCGACGGTGATGATCCCGCGCCGGGTTCTGCCGGCGCCAGCCGGCCACAGGCACGATTCGAGGGATCCGACAGACAGGCGCGCGGTCGTGCACTGCGCGCCGTTGCAGACGGGATCACCCGGGATGCCGACGTCGTGCGCGCAATGAGGGTCGACGACGCGGCTCGTGCCGGTGCTCTCGTCGACGCGCTGGTGACAGAGGGTCTGCTGGTGCGCCGAGGGCGTCACCTCGCCCTGCCGTGACGCGTTCTCAGGTCTCGGTGACGAAGTCGACGACCAACGAGTTCACGACGTCGGGTTTCTCGAGCTGCAGGAAGTGACCCGCACCCTCGACGATCTCCAGTCTGGCCCACGGCGCGAAAGTGGTGATCGACTCGGCCACTTCGCGTCCGATGCACCCGTCGTTTGCGCCGTGCAGATAGAGAGTCGGTTGGGTGAGTTGGGTGCCGCCGGCGGCCTGTATCGCGTCGTATCTTTCCGACCGCGGCCCTGCACCGAGCGTGCAGCGGTAATAGCCGAGAGCGGCGGCAAGGTGCGCCGGGTCGCGCAGGCACGACTTGCAGTTCTCCGCATCGTCGGCGCCGGGGTAGCCGGGTGACCAGTCGTCCCACAACATGTCGATGAACGACAGGTCGTTGTTCGGAACCACCAGGTCCGACAGCGGGTGCTGGAAGAAGAACATGTACCAACTGCGCTTCAGTTGGTCGGAATTGTTCACGAACGCGACGTTCATGGCACCACCCGGGGGCACCGCCATGCCGACGACCCGCTTCCACCGGTCGGGCTCTGATCCGGCCGCGCCGTAGACGCTCGGTGCTCCCCAGTCGTGCCCGATGATCACCGCGTTCTCGTCTCCGTTCAGCACCTCGTGCAGCGCATTGGCGTCGGCCGAGAGCGCACCCGTCTGGTACATGCCGTCGGCCGCGAGAGACGTCGGTGCGTACCCGCGGGTAAACGGAGCCACTGCACGGAACCCCGCATCGGCGAGTGCCGGGAGCAGGTGACGCCAGCTGTGAGGCGAGTCGGGGAAGCCGTGGAGACAGAGGGCAAGTGGTCCCGTGCCGCACTCGAGATAGGTGAAGTCGATGCCGTTCGCCGAAGCCGTGTTCGTGGAGATGGAAGATGCCATGGCTGAACCGTAGCCCTTTCGGTGCGACAGGCGTCACCTGCGAGAGTGATGCGTCGCACGACGATGTTCCGTAGCGTTTCTTCGCATGGGGGCAAGGCCATGCTGACTGTGACGTTCCACGGGGTGCGTGGATCGACGCCGTGCCATGGTCCGTCGACTGCAAAGTACGGCGGCAACACTTCGTGTGTGTCGGTGCGTGCGCCCGGTCGTCGACCGATTCTTCTCGACCTCGGCACCGGCGTTCGTTATTTCGGCAAGCAGTACACGGCCGGAACAGAAACACCCCTCAATGCAATCGCTCTCGTCACGCATCTTCATTGGGATCACGTGCAGGGTCTTCCGTTCTTCACGCCGATGCTCCATCCCGGTGCGAAGTTGCAGATCTTCGGGCCGCAACAGAACGACGGTCACACGTTCGAGAGTGCAATGCACGAAGCAGTGTCGCCGCCCACCTTTCCCGTCGGCCTCAAGGACTTCCCCGGGAATTTTTCGTTCACCGACGTCGGTGACCTCGACTGGGAGATGGACGACTACCGCATTCGTTCGCGGTTCGTTCCGCACATCGGCCCCACGGTCGGCTATCGCATCGAGTTCAACGGCTCGTCGATTGCCTACATCTCCGATCATCAGCAGCCTCTCGACGGCTCGTTCGTTCTTCCCGACGGTGTGCGCGAGCTCGCACACGACGTCGATCTGTTGATCCACGATTCGCAGTACACGCCACAGGAGTTCGCGCTGAAGGCGCACTGGGGTCACTGCACTCCCGAGTTCGCAATCGGCATCGCGAAAGAGTGCGGCGCCAGGCGTCTGGCCCTCTATCACCACGACCCCGACCGCAGCGACAACGCGCTCGACGCGATGGGTTCGTGCGGCAAGGGTCAGCCGATGGACGTCTTCTTCGCCCGCGAGGGCGCAACAATCTCGGTCTGACGCACCTCGTCTACTGTGGGGTCGTGACCTCGCACATCGACCCGTCCCTGTTCCGTTCCGTTCTCGGTCACGCGCCGACATCTGTCGTCATCGTGACGGGGCGCGACCCCGACGGTGCTCCCGTGGGGATCACGATCGGGTCGTTCGTCTCCGTGTCGCTCGACCCGCCACTGGTCGGTTTTCTCCCCGGTCTTTCGTCGCGTTCGTGGCAGGCAATTCGCGAATCGGGTCGGTTCTGCGTGAACGTGCTGTCGGCGTCGCAGGAGGACCTGTGCTGGAAATTCGCAAAAGAAGGTGACGACAAGTTCGCCGGTGTCGCCCACACGTCGTCGACGCTCGGGAATCCCGTTCTTGCCGACTGCGTCGCCACCATCGACTGCACCATCGAAACAGAACACGAAGCAGGCGACCACTGGTTCGTCGTCGGACGCGTCGAGTCGTTGTCGCATGCCGACAACGCGGGCGATGCGATGGTGTTCTTCCGCGGCAAGGTTGTCGCGGCGAACTACCCGAACGTCTGATGACCTCGCGTCTGCTCGCCGCGGCGGTGGGAGTCGTGTTCCTGTTTTCCGGCGCCGGCAAGGTCACCGGATTCGCCCAGTGGAAGGTCGATGCGCGCGCCCAGGGTCTGTGGCGGGTGGTGACCTATTCGTTGCCGCCACTCGAACTGGTGTTGGGCGCGTGTCTCGTGGTGCTCGAACCGAACACGGTCGTGCTCGGACTGGCCACCGTGTTGCTCGTTGTCTTCACCGTCTATCTCGCCGTGATGGTGCTCACGGGTTCCAAGGTTCCGTGTGCATGCTTCGGTGCTCGTTCTTCCCGCCCGCCATCGTGGCGGCACGTGCTGCGCAATCTCGGATTGATCGCGGTGCTCGTGAGCGCCGCCGCGAACGTCTAGAGGCCGTCACCGCCGGCACTCGCCAGAGCAAATGCAAGAGCGCGCGCCTCGTCGCGCCACTGGTCGTAGCGACCGGAAGGGCCACCGTGACCTGCACCCATCTCGCACTTGAACACAACGTGCGTTTCGGGCGACTCGTGCCGCAGTTTCGCCACCCATTTCGCCGGTTCGTGGTAACTCACGCGCGGGTCGTTCAGACCGGCCGTCACGTAGAGACGTGGGTACGTGCGGTGTGTGGTGTTGTCGTAGGGCGAATACGAGGCGATGTACGACGCAAACGGTTCCCCGCGCGGGTCGCCCCATTCCTCCCATTCGGTGACGGTGAGGGGGAGTGACGGGTCACTCATGGTGTTGACCACGTCGACGAACGGCACCTCGGCGATGGCGCCGGCAAATCGGTTCGGCTCCATCGTGATGCACGCACCCACGAGGAGACCGCCCGCGCTGCCGCCTCGCACGACGATGCGCGAACCGTCGCAGAACCCTGCATTCGCAAGATGGGCGGCCGCGTCGATGGTGTCGGTGAACGTGTTGCGTTTGTTCAGCAACTTTCCGTTGAGATACCACGCCCGGCCCATTTCGCCGCCGCCCCGCGGGTGCACGAGTGCCCACACCCATCCGCGGTCGAGAAGCGAAAGCCGGGCCACGGAGAACCACGGCGCAACGGATATCTCGTAGGCCCCGTATCCGTAGAGCAGTGCCGGGGCTGATCCGTCGATCGGGGTGTCGCGATGCCGAACGATGTCGACGGGAACCGGGGAACCGTCCCGCGCCGTTGCCCATGTGCGGGTCGACACGTAACGCGACAGGTCGCACGACCGAACCTCGACCTGCTTCAGTGTCGTGAGCGTCGAATCGGCAATCGAGTACCGCGCGGTGGTGGCCGGAACCGTCAGGGATTGATACGAGATTCTCACGCCGTCGGTGAGGTAGTCGGGGTTCGAATCGAACTCTGCTTCGTGGGGTTCGTCGGAGACGTGAATCGGCGCCACCGAACCGTCGCGTCGAACGACCGACAGAGTCTGTTGGGCCTTTTCCCAACGCATCATCACCGCCATGTCCCTGAAGCACTCGAACTGCACGATGCGTTGCGAGCCGGAGTGCGGAACGAGTTCGGTCCAGTCGCCCCCCGACACGGGCACGGTCATCACGCGGAAATCCGGTGCGTCGAGGTTCGTGATCACGGCAAAGACGTCACCCCAGTGGTCGACTTGGTATTCCACGTCGTCGCGTCTCGGGGCGAGCGAACGTGGTGCGTCGGTGGGGGAGTTCGCGTCGATCACCCAGCACTCGCTCGACGTCTTGCTTCCCGATTCGATGATGATCCATTCACCCGACCGCGAGGCGGCGACTCCCACGAAGAAGCGTTCGTCGGGTTCCTCGAGAACGAGGACATCGTCGGTGACCCGTGCGCCGAGTTCGTGTCTCCACACCTGGAAGGGTCGCATTGCGTCGTCGGGCTTCACATAGAAGAGGTGCCGGTTGTCGGCGCTCCACGCGACACCGCCCCATGTCGTGTCGGGGATGACGTCGTCGGAGTCTTTTCCGTCGGCGATGTTTCGAATGCGAATGGTGTACATCTCGCTTCCGTCGGTGTCGCTCGACCAGGCAAGGAGGTTTCCGTCGTGCGACACGTCGAATGCACTCAACGAGAAGTAGTCGCCCCCCGATGCTTCGATGTTCTCGTCGAGCAACAACTGGTCGAAGGCCGAATCGGGAGATGTGCCACGGGTGTGGATGGCATACGACTTTCCGGTCTCGGTGCGCGAGGCGTACCACCAGTCGCCGTGCTTCACCGGATAGCTCGAGTCGTCTTCTTTCACCCTCGACTTGATCTCTGAAAAGATCTGCTCGACCGTGGCGTGCCGTTCGGCGAACCAGCCGTCGGCAAAGGCGTTCTCCGCCGTGAGATATTCGATGGTTGCGGGGTCCGACTTGTCGCGCAACCAGGCATACGGGTCTTCGACGGCGCCGCCCGGTCGTTGCCATGCGTGAGGTCGTCGCGGGGCACGGGGCGTGGCAGAAGTCATTGGGTGAAGGCTAAGCCGATGCTGCAGGTACCGTGAGCGCGTGCGCGTGTGGATCGATCAGGACCTCTGTACGGGAGACGGCCTGTGCGTCGATCACTGTCCCGATGTGTTCGTGCAGCTCGAGGACGGCATCGCCTACGTCGCCGAACTCGGTGAGCCCCTGAACGACCCGGGTGGATCGGGCTCGCTGGCGATGGTTCGCGAGCGAGACATCGCCGCTGTGGTTCAGGCCGCCGATGTGTGCCCAGGTGAGTGCATTTTCATAGAACTAGAGCCCGCATTTGAGGAAATGACAAGTGCGTAATTCCGCAAATACGACACAGGGGTCACTTAGTGTGGCGAACCATGACCCCGCGCAAGAATTTCGACCACCTGCCGCACGGGCTTGCGCGGGCGCTGTCCGTGGTCGGTGAATGGTGGACCCCGCTCGTTGTCGTGACGATCAACGACGGCAACCATCGTTTCGAGGCGATCCAGGCGAGTCTCGACATTGCGCGCAACATCCTCACCGACAGGCTCACCACTCTTGTCGAAAAAGGTCTGGTGCAAAAGATCGAATACAGCAGCCGGCCGAAGCGCCACGAATACCACCTCACCGAGGCAGCCAAGGAACTCATTCCCATCTTCGAGGAGTTGGCCGAGTGGGGCAACAAGTGGTTCGGTGACGACGGCACCGCCGGCGTTCCGGCGCGTGTGTAGTAGACAGGCAACATGTCGACATTGACCCGTGGCTCGAGGCGTGCCCTCGTGGTGTTCCCGGCAATCGCGATGGTTGTCTCTCTCGGCTGCGTCACCGTCACGCGCGCCGACTCGTCGGTCGCACCGGTCGCAAAGAAGACGACGACCACGGTGAAGAGAAAATCCACCGCGACCACGAAGCCCCCGAAGGGGAATTCGGCGCGCTCGGCGTTGGCGGTGCTCGCAACGATTCCGAGAATGAACGAGCGACCACAGGGGTACTCGCGCGATCTCTTCAGGCACTGGACAGACGACGACGGAGACGGCTGCGACACGCGGGAAGAAGTGTTGATTGCCGAGTCTCTGTCGCCGGCACAGGTCGACGCCTACGGGTGCAAGGTGGTCGAGGGTGACTGGTTCTCCGAGTACGACGGCGTCACGCACACGAATCCCTCCGGCATCGACATCGACCATGTCGTCGCCCTGAAGGAAGCATGGGACTCCGGAGCATGGGCGTGGTCGGCCGCCCAACGGCAGAAATTCGCAAATGACCTTTCCGACCCGCGATCGCTCATCGCGGTGACTGCGGGTGCCAACAGATCGAAGAGCGACAAGGATCCGTCGAACTGGATCCCGACCCGTCGAGAGGCAGTCTGCACGTACATCGTTGCGTGGATTGCCGTGAAGTCGAAGTGGAAACTCTCGATGGACGACAGCGAGTGGGGCCGGGCGCGCAACATCATCACGAAGAACTGCCCGACGGCCACCGTCGCGCCGTGGGGGTCGACCTCGCCTGGCAAGGTTCCGACAACCGGGTCGGTGGCGTCGACTTCGTCGTCGAGCACCACGATCGCAGGCGGGTCCGGTTTGCCGCAGGTGACCCCGCACCAGCGGTGCAAGTCAGCCGAGGTCGGCCAGTACGGGCAATCCGGTGGTGTCACCTACGTGTGTGTCAATCGCAAGAAAGACGGCACCCCCTCTGCGCCCGGCTACTACTACTGGCAACCGGCACCGTAGGGAACCCGGCGCCACCGGGGCGGTGTCGGCCCGGTGGGGTGGGCGTGGCGTCCCGATAGCATCGTCTCCTATGTCGAAGAAGACCAAGAAGCGCAAGGCGCGCATGCGCCGCTCGAAGGCCAACCACGGCAAGCGTCCGAACATGGGTCGCGGCTAGGCCGTTTTCTTCCATGGCCCGCCTTGTCGGACTGACTGCGGGCGGTCAACGCTCATCGTGGCACAGCATCGGGCTCACCTCTTCCGGCGATGCATGTCTTCTTGCTGATGTCGAGCTCACCTTCGACCCGTCCGTGTCGGGTTTGTCGGGGTGGACCATCGCGGCAGATTGCGATGCCGAAGTCTCGATCGACGGAATCACCACGCGCATCGTGAGCGACCGGGGGTCGTCGACGTCTGCCGAGAGCCGCATCGGCGGGCAGCGCATCGTGTCGCTCGATCATGTGGTGGTGAACACCGACGACATCGACCGCACGTGCACTGCGATCACCGGCGAGCTCGGGCTCGAAGTGCGTCGCGAACGCGAACTCGGCAACGGAGCGGTGCAGCGGTTCCACAGACTCGAGAACACGATCATCGAAGTTGTCACCGGACCTCACGTCACGACGACGGGTGCGACCTTGTGGGGAATGGTGGTCAGCGTCGACGATCTGTTCGACTACTTCGACGAGGTGGGCGAGCAGGTCACCTCTCCGCCGAAGAAAGCGACCCAGCCCGGTCGATACATCTCGACTGTCCGGTCGAGCGTCGGCCTCGGTGTGCCGTTCGCGCTGATGACGCCGCACGTGTCGGGGATGCCGACGAGTTAGTCGTCGTCTTCCTCGCCGCTCATCTGGCGCAGGTATCTCGCACCGACCTCGCATTCGTCGTTGATGGGGCACCAACGGCACTGGAACCCGGGACGTCTGTCGGGCACGCGGGTCTTCAATGCGAGGTCGGCAATGAGGAGCGTCGCCTGTGCGGTTCGACGCACCGACGCCTGCAACAGACCCTCGGAGACGGGTTCGTCGTCGAGCCTTGCCGCGTCGAGCGAATAGGAACCGAGACTGCGCGGCGGTTGTCGGCTGCGCAACGTCTCGACCAGGGCATAGAAACGAAGGTCGTCGCGATGCGTGGGGGTGAGCCGACCGGTCTTGAGGTCGATGATGACCTTGCGCCCGGGGCCACCGAGCACGAGATCCATTCGCGACGAAAAGATGATCGAGTTGTTGAACAACGAGTAACTCGCCGAGTACTCGACCATCGGTCGCCACTGGGGTCTGATCGGAGGGAAGCACTCGAGAAAATTCGTGACGGCGGTGAGGACGTTTCCGCGCAGCTCGGCGAGTTCGTGGGCTGGCAGCGACACGATGAATTCGGACGCGCTCTCACGGGGGTTCTCTGCGACGCTCGTGATCGCCGCATCGACGATTTCGCCGGGCACGACGGGGCCGCGCCAGTTGAGCATGAGCTCGATGCCCTTGTGGGCAATGGTGCCGCGCACGGTGTTGATGTTCCACGCGAACGGCTGCAGGCGGTTCAGCACGTGGTACTCCTCGCAGCCGAGAACCGTGGCGATGTGATGCTTGTTGACGCGTAGCGGGGCGTCGAACGTGAAGAGACCCTCGAGCGGCGCGAGGGCGTCGGCGAGCTGCTGTTCGACGTCGGAGACGACGTGATCGGGGAGCGGTTCCCAGTTCGGCGGCACCCCGAGCGAGTCGATGATTGCCTGTTGAAGGGGATTGAGTTCGACTTCCACGGTGTTCCCCACACTATGCGTCGGGAGTGGCACGACGGGGAAGGCGTGCAACACCCTTCTGGCACACTGCAGAACATGAGCAACTCGGCCACTTCGAAATTCACCGCGGCGGCCCGCGTTCTCGCTCAACGTGTCGGCGAGTTGGGCCTCGTTGTTCCCGGCTTCAGGACACCCCCGCGCATCGTCGGTGTCAACAGGTCGTTGCGCCGGTCTCGCGACGGAGAAGGAGGTGTCGTCGCGGTTCGCATCGCCGACAGGCCCTTCACCGCGACAATCGGCGACATGATCGAAGGGGTCATCGTCATCAACTGTCTCACCACGGCAGAAGCTGACCGGGTCCGCACGCTGCTGTGGCGGACGATGCTCCAGTTCACGGTCGAATCCGCGGCCCCGCGCCCGTCAACGCGCGTAGCCTGAGAACGTTCCCGCCCGGATGGCGGAACTGGCAGACGCAGGGGGCTTAAACCCCCCGGATGGAAACATCTTGCGGGTTCGATTCCCGCTCCGGGCACTCGGAATCCTCCTGCTTCGGCTTTCTCATCGTCACCGCGACATTCGATGATTCGACGAACACCGTGACGAGCAGCAACGGGGCGAACAAGAGAGCGAATATCGAGCTGTGACGCTCGAGTGTCGCGGCGGTCGTCGCGGCGAGCGATTTCGGAACCATCACCCCGATGATCTGCGTGTCGGTCACCACCCACGGATCATCGACTCGGTTGGCGTCTCCGCGTGTGCGCAAGAGCGTGCGAATCTCGCCATCCGGGCTCGTCGCGTTCCACACCCGAACAACGCGATGGGTGGTGCGATGGTCCTCGTGCACGAATGTGATCACGTCGCCTGTCTTCGGTGTCCTGTCGGGGCTCACCTCGATGACATCGCCGAGATCGAGGGTGGGTCTCATCGACCCACCCTCGATCTTCACGAGAATCTCTCCCCGGTTCGACGCCAGGAGCGTGGAACCCAGCAGCGCAAGTGCCGCTGTCGCACCCACCGCTGCGCACGCTCTTGCAACGAGTTGAACCCGCCCCAGCGACATCAGAGAATCTGCTGCGATGCCACTGTCAGGGTCACGGTGGCGGTTTTGCCCGCAATGCCGTTGGGTGTCGACGACGGCAGCGACAGCATCATGCAGAGAGTCTCCGACGCACCGGCAGCGAGGTTCGCATTCGAGACGTCGAGCGAGCTCAGCGACGACGTGGTGGCCACGCGTGTGCCGTTCTGGTAGGTGGCGGCCGCACATGCCTCGGCATTCTCCGTGCGCCAGGTCTCGACCTGCATGGCGTCGACGAGAGGTGAACCGGTGTTCGTCGGGCGCGATGCAGTCAAGGCGTAACTGAAGTCCAGCGAGCCGATGTTTGCCACGTTGATCGAACGGAAGAGCACGTCTCCCGGCTTGAGATTCGACAGTGCGACGATGGTGGAACCACCGAGCGCAACGTCGACCCAACCCGACGAGACATCGAGCGCCGCCGATTCTGCGTCGTCGAATAGTGCGGTCGACGACAGCGTGAACAGACCGCAACTCGCGACCACGAGAGTGGCGAGTGATGTCAGCAGGCTTCCGATACGGGTTGAATGAGTTGGTTTTTTCTTCATGGCTGCACTTGACCGAACTTTCGCACGCTGCAGAAGACCGAAGTGTCCTTCCGTCACGCGACATCGGTTGTGAATGCGTGGGCCCCACTGACATGATGGGGGCGTATGCGCATCGTCGAAGTGACATCTGTCCGCGTTCCGATGACGCTCGTCGATCCGTTGCGAACGTCGCACGGAACGCACGACCATCGCACGGCATCGCTCGTGAGGGTGGTCACCGACGACGGTGTCGCCGGATGGGGCGAGGATGTGGCGCCGGTGGGGGTTCGGTACGTGGGGGACAATGCGGGCGAATCGTTTGTCGCCCTGCACGAGCTCGCACCGTTGCTGTGTCGCGGCGAGACCCGCACGGGAGAAATGCTGAGCGACACCTGGTGGGGGATCGACGGTCGACGTTTCGCGAAGCACGCGCTCGAGTCGGCGGTGTGGGATGCGCACGCGCGGTCGCAGGGAGTGTCGTTGGCGTCGTTGCTCGGGGGCGTGAGAACAACGGTGCGCCCGGGCGTGGTCGTCGGTGTGCACGACTCGATCGATGACGTCGTCGCTGCCGCGGTCTCGCGTGTTGCCGAGGGGTACGGGCGCGTCAAACTCAAGATCGAGCCGGGTCGTGACATCGACGTGGTGCGTGCGGTGCGCGACGCGATCGGGCCAGGTGTCGTGCTGCAGGCCGATGCAAACGGCGCGTATTCCGCCGCCGACATCGAACATCTCGTCGGTCTCGACGGTTTCGGTCTGCAATTCGTCGAACAGCCCTTCGCCGCCACCGACTTCGACGGTCACGTGGAACTGTCGCGGCGCATGTCGACCCCGGTGTGTCTCGACGAATCGGTGTCGACTGTCCACGACCTGACACGGGCGATCGAAGCCGGAGCCTGTTCGGTGGTGAACATCAAACCGTCGCGGGTCGGCGGAATCGCAGAGGCAGTCGCAATGCACGACGTCGTGCGCGCCGCCGGCATCGACGCGTGGGTGGGCGGCATGCTCGAGACGGGCATCGGTCGCGCATCGTGTCTGGCGCTTGCCTCGCTGCCGGGATTCACGATGACCCCCGACCTGAGTGCATCGAACCGGTATTTCGCACGGGATGTCACCGCGCCGTTCACGCTCGTCGATGGCTCGATATCCGTGCCGACGGGAGACGGAATCGGTGTCGAACCGTTGCCGTGGGTGTTCGAGCATCCCGACGCCGTAATCGAGACGTTGTTCCGCGTCTGATTCGTGGCACGATTGTCCCATGGCTTCTGTTCCCGGATTCGACCGTGACGACATGGTCAACGACGTGAGGACCCTGGTCGAGGCCGAGTCGCCGTCGCGTGACGTGTCGCGGTTGACGACGCACGCCGAACTTCTGTCCGACATGATGCTGCGGCTTCTCGGGTCACGCCCCGTCGTGATCGACTCTCCCGTCGGCCCGCATGTTCACTGGGTGGGTGGGCCCGACGCAAAGGTGCTGATACTCGGTCATCACGACACTGTGCACCCGGTCGGCACCATCGACCGACTCCCGTTCTCGAGTGCGAACGGAGTCCTGCGCGGGCCGGGGGTGTTCGACATGAAAGCCGGGATCGTGCAGGCGCTGCACGCGGTCGCCTCGCTCGAAGATCGATCGTGCGTCGAGATTCTGTTGACAGCAGACGAAGAGATCGGCTCCCGCGCCTCGAAGGAATTGCTCGAGGAACGTGCCCGTGCGTGCGGCTCGGTTCTCGTGCTCGAGCCGAGCGCCGACGGTGGCGCGTTGAAGACGGGTCGGAAGGGAACCGGAACGTTCACGGTGACCATCGAGGGCCGCGCATCGCATGCAGGTCTCGAGCCGGAGAAAGGCATCAACTCGCTGGTGGAACTCGCGAACATGATCCCGCAGATCGTCGCGATCGCCGCACCCGAGCGAGGCACCACGGTCACGCCGACGCTTGCCTCGTCGGGCACTGCCGACAACGTCGTGCCGGCCCTCACCACGTTGTCTGTCGACGTGCGGGTCGCCGTGCCGGAGGAGAAGCCCCGCGTCGAGGAGGCGTTCGGACAACTCGTGACGAGTGTCGAGGGAACCCGTCTGTCGGTGTCGGGAGGGATCGGTCGCCCGCCGATGCACGAATCCGCGTCCACCGAGTTGTTCGCGATTGCGCAGCGTGTTGCTTCAGGCCTCGGAATCCCGTCTCTCGGCGGTGTCGTCGTCGGCGGCGGCTCGGACGGGAACTTCACCGCGGCGGTCGGCGTGCAGACGCTCGACGGACTCGGCGCGGTCGGCGGTGGCGCTCACGGAGACGACGAGCACGTGATTGCCGACACGTTGCCCGCGCGTGCGGCTCTGATTGCCGGGTTGTGTCAGGAGTTGTCTTCGATGGCGAGGAGACCGCCGCTCGGCAGTGTTCCGGCCGACCGATAGACATCGAGTTTGCTGCGGCTGTCGTCGATGTCAAGGTTGCGCATCGTGAGTTGTCCGATACGGTCGAGCGGGCCGAACGCCGCATCGTCGACACGTTCCATGCTGAGGCGCTCGGGCGCATACGTGAGATTCGGGCTCGTGGTGTCGAGGATGCTGTAGTCGTCGCCGCGACGGAGACGAAGCGTGACCTCTCCCGTGATTGCGGTTCCGACCCAACGCATGAGGGGTTCGCGCAGCATCAGCGATTGCGGGTCGAACCAACGTCCTTCGTAGAGAAGTCGGCCGAGACGACGACCCATCGTGCGGTAGTTCTCGATGGTGGCCTCGTTGTGGATTCCGGTGACGAGACGTTCGAACGCGATGTACAGAAGTGCGAGCCCCGGTGACTCGTAGATTCCGCGGCTCTTCGCCTCGATGATGCGGTTCTCGATCTGGTCGCTCATGCCGAGACCGTGCCGCCCGCCGATCGTGTTCGCCTCCATCACGAGGTCGACCTGGGTGGCGAACTCGCGACCGTTGATGGCGACGGGAAATCCCTCGTGGAATCTGACCGACACCACCTCGGCGTCGATGGCGACGTCGTCCTTCCAGTGTGCGACTCCCATGATCGGCTCGACGATGTCCATGCCGTTGTCGAGTTCCTCGAGCAGTTTGGCTTCGTGCGTTGCGCCCCAGATGTTGGCGTCGGTTGAGTACGCCTTCTCTTTCGACGCCTTGTACGGCAGGTTGCGCGCCGCGAGGAATTCGCTCATTTCGGTGCGGCCGCCCATCTCGTCCACGAACGTCGGGTCGAGCCACGGTTTGTAGATGCGAAGGTCGGGGTTCACCATCAGGCCGTAGCGATAGAAGCGCTCGATGTCGTTGCCCTTGTACGTGCTGCCGTCACCCCAGATGTCGACGCCGTCGTCACGCATTGCCCGCACCAGAAGGGTCCCGGTGACCGCACGCCCGAGCGGGGTCGTGTTGAAGTAGGTCTTTCCCGCGGTGGTGATGTGGAATGCACCGCACTGCAGGGCGATGAGGCCCTCGTGCACGAGTTCCTCGCGACAGTCGATGAGTCGCGCAATCTCCGCACCGTATTCCTTCGCTTTGTCGGGCACTCCGGAAAGGTCGGTCTCGTCGGGTTGGCCGAGGTCGGCGGTGTAGGCGCACGGCACCGCACCTTTTTCCCGCATCCATGCCACTGCAGCCGACGTGTCGAGACCGCCCGAGAAGGCGATTCCGACCCGTTCGCCGACGGGGAGTTCAGTGAGGACTTTTGACATGACCCCTAACGGTACTGCCGGGCAACGAAAAGAAGAGACACAGATACCGCCATCGAAAGGGCGCCGACGAGGGCAACACCCGCCGCGACCGCGGGGGAGCTGCCGACGTCGCCGAGTGCAGTCAAGAGGAGCAGGGAGGAGCCCACCAGATTCGTGACGGTGATGCGCCGGGGCATTCTCGACGTGACGACGAGGGGAACAACGATGATGACCAACGGAACCAGCAGCAACACCGGTGATGCCGGGTCACTCTCGGGCCCGAGCCACCAGATCGAGCGTCCGATGGTGCGGCTCGTGATGGCGATGGCAACAAGGCTCGCCCCGCTGAGAATCCAGGTGATGAACGAGACGGTGCGCCATCCGTCGGAGAGATCGCCCCGTTCCGGTTTCGTCAGCGACGGCGGATCAAAATCCATCACCCCACCGTACTGTGGGTCGCCGCACTCGGGCCAGCAGTAGCCTGACTCGCCATGGAGAAGACGCCGTTCAGGAAGTTGTCGGTGTTCTTCCCCATGTGGAACGAACAGGACTACATCGAGCGAGCAATCGACGCGGCTCGCGAGGAATGCGAAGACCTGATGGCCGGCGGTGACATCATCGACTACGAGGTCATCATCATCGACGATGCATCGACCGATGCGACCCCCGAAATCGCAGAGCGCATCGCCTCCGCCGATCATCGCGTGCGGGTCGTTCGCCACCCCGAGAACAGGAAGCTCGGCGGGTCGATGAAGTCGGGCTTCGCCGCAGCGACGGGCGACCTCGTGCTCTACACCGACGCCGACCTCCCGTTCGACATGCACGACGTGCACAAGGCGATGAGACTGCTCCGCTACTACGACGCCGACATGGTCAGCGCATACCGTTTCGATCGCACGGGTGAGGGGTACGTGCGCACGGTGTACTCGTTCTTCTACAACCTGATGGTGCGGGTGTTGTTCGGTGTCCGCATGCGCGACATCAACTTTGCGTTCAAGCTGTGCCGCACCGACATCTTCCGCCGCGTCGAACTGAAGAGTGAGGGATCCTTCATCGATGCCGAGCTCGTGGTGAAGGCGCAGAAACACGGCTACACGGTGATCCAATTCGGCGTCGATTACTTCCCGCGCACGCGGGGCGTGTCGACCCTGAGTTCGCCGTCCGTCATCTTCAAGATCCTCCGCGAGGCACGTTCGCTGCGTCGCGAAATCAGGAACATCCGACCGACGGTGTAACCCGATGCCCCTCCTTTCTGGGGCGTTGGTAGCGTTCTGGGTCTGTGAGCGACCCGTTCGACCCCGAGATGAATGACTCGTTCCGCGACCCGCACGGGTATGACGACGGGCCCGTTTCGCCGGAGCCCTGGTCGACGCAATGGCGCCCCGCCATCATCGCCGCGGCCGTCTTCTCCGTGGTCGTGTCGGCGTTCGTTCTGAACGCCAACGCGTCGAGAACCTCCACCACCTCCACCACGACCACCTCGGTGGCCACTCAGTGCACCGAGGCATCGCCGGTCACGTGTTTCCCGCTCACCCGTGTTATCAAGAACGGTGCAAAGGGCGACGATGTCAGGCGCCTGCAGGTGCGGCTGAAGGAACTCAAGTTCGATCCCGGCAAGGTCGACGGCATCTTCGGGGGTGACACCCGCATGGCCGTCTGGGCGTTTCAGGGCGCCGTACTCGGATTGAAAGGCAAGGAAAAGGTTGACTTCGTCACACCCGCACTGTGGGACAGCATGCGCGGAAACGTCACGATTGCGCCGCGTCGCCAGCCGGGCACCCCGAACCATGCAGAGGTGTATCTGCCCGAGCAGGTGCTCGCGGTGTTCAAGGGCCCTGAACTCGTTCTCGTCACTCACATCTCGTCGGGCACCGGTCAACGGTGGTGTGAACCCGTGACGATCGACCCGGGTGAAGAAGGCAACGAGACGGGAACCGAGCCGATCTACGAGGGTTGGTGCGGCGACGCCATCACTCCCGGTGGTCTCTACTACTTCTACAATCGCAAGGTCGGTCTGCGCGAGAGCAAACTCGGCACGATGTGGAACCCGGTGTATTTCAATTTCGGAATTGCAGTGCACGGCGCCATGAACGTTCCGAACGAACCCGCATCTCACGGATGCATCAGGATCCCGATCTTCATCTCCGAGTACTTCCAGAAACTTGTCAAGTACAACGATCGCATCTACGTCTTTGACGGCGTGAAGGAACCCGAGGAATACGGCTCGCAGCCCCCGGCATGGGACAAGAAGGATCCGAACTTCACCACCACGACACTCGTGCCGCCGTCGACATCCGTACCGCGCAGAACAACGACCACATCGTCGACCGTGAGCCCGGCTACGACCCCTTAGTAGGGTTGTGGTCATGACACGGACCACCCCCATCGTTCTTGCCGACCTCATTCCCTTGCCGAAGGCATCGGAACGCACGTGGATACGGGACGCAATTCTCGTGCTCGGAGCCGCACTCTTCACCGCACTGTGCGCACAGGTGGTGGTGCATCTCGGATTCACCCCCGTGCCTCTCACCGGGCAGACGTTCGCCGTTCTCACGGTGGGGGGAGTGCTCGGCGCGCGTCACGCGATGATGAGCCAGGCGGCGTATTGGGCCATGGGGGCCGTCGGTTTGCCCTTCTATGCGTCTGCCACGGGCGGATGGAGTCATGCGACCGGCTCGACGTTCGGATATTTCGTGGGCTTCGTTCTCGCCTCGGGTGTCGTGGGCTGGTTCGCAGACCGCCGTGACGACCGGAACTATGTGTCGTCGTTGTCGGGCATGGTGTTCGCAACAGCAATCATTTACGCATGCGGTGCAGTGTGGTTGTCGCACTCGCTCGACATTCCCCTCGCCGGAGAGGGTCGCAACGCCATCGAGCTGGGGGTCAGTCCGTTTCTCGCCGGCGATGCCGTGAAGATTCTTCTTGCTGCCGCCGTGACGCCGCTCGGTTGGTTCGTCTATTACGCAAAACCACGTTAGGAAAATCGGAGTGTCGGGGGGCAAGGAAACCGGTGTGCGCGAGGCACGGAAACTCGGGCGCCCCGTCGACAGCGATTCGACCGACACCCGCGAACGCATCGTTCGCTGCGCGCAGGAAGTCTTTGCCGCCGAGGGATTCGAAGGAACCACCAACAAGGACATCGCCGCACGCGCGGGCATCTCGAGCGCGGCCCTGTACCACTACTTTCCGTCGAAGGCCGACATGTACGTTGCGGTGTGCGATTCGATCACCCGGGTGTTCGTCGACGTGTTCGCCGATGCAAAGGAGTCGTCGGAGATTCTCGAACGACGTCTCACCTCGTTGTTCGGCATCGTCGGAACGTTGGGTGCGTCGTCGCCGTCGATCGTCGGATTCATCACCGGAATTTCGGCGGTCGTGAAACGACATCCGGAAGTGTCCCAGGGAACCGAGGCATTCGGATCCGAGTTCCGCAGGCTGACTCTCGATTTGATCAGCACGTCGTCGCATGCAGACGACATTCTGCACGGTGCGTCGCCGGCGGCCTTTGCGGACCTCACTGCGTCGATTCTCGCGGGACTGGGGCGCATGAGTGCGCGAGGCGACCAGGATCGCCACCTTGCCGCCGGCGATGCGTTCCTGCGGCTCATCAGGGCTGCAGCGCAGAAGTAGTTTGGTCTCGGTGGGTACCGACACGCTCGACAGACTGAAGGCGCTCGCCTCCGGAATCCCCCCGATCAGCGCGCTGTTCGACACGCCCGATCGCGCCGAGGCGTTCACGTTCGATGCCGCCGGTGTGCACGCAGATTTTTCGCGTCAACCGATCTCGACGGAGATGTGGTCGTTGTTGCTCGACCTTGCCGAGGAACGGAACATCCACGAGAAATTCCGTCGGATGTTCGCAGGCGAGGAAACGAATCCGACCGAACACCGCGCGGTGCTGCATGCGGCACTGCGCGCCGATCCGGCATCGTCGGAACATGCGGCATGGGCACACGCACGGCTCACCGAAGCCCTCGACTGCGCCCGCAGACTGAGGGCCGACGATTCGGTGAAGGCAGTCGTCAACATCGGTATCGGCGGGAGCAATCTCGGACCCAGAATGGTCACGCAGGCACTGCGCCGGTATCACGACGGCCCTCTCGTGCGATTCGTCTCGAACATCGACCCAGCAGATTTTGACCGGGCCGTGAGTGATCTCGACCCCGCGACCACCGTGTTCGTGGTGTCGTCGAAGACCTTCACAACGGTGGAAACCATGCACAACGCCTCGCGGGCGAAGAACTGGCTGAACCTGAACGGCGTGTCGTGGAACTCGCGTTTCTACGCCGCGACTGCGGCACCACGTCGCGCGGTCGACGACGGATTTCTCCCCGAGCACTGTTTCGAGTTCGCCGAGGGTGTCGGTGGCCGGTTCTCAGTGTCGTCGGTGATCGGTTTTCCCGTGATGTGCGCGGTGGGACCCGAACGATTTCTCGAGATGCTCGGTGGAATGCGCGAGATGGACCACCATGTCGCGACTGCTCCGTACGGATCGAATCTCGCGGTGGCGCACGGATTGGTGTGGTACGCAAACACGGCGGTGCACGGCCACACGAGCGTGGCGGTGGTGCCGTACATGTTCGATTGCGAGCTGCTCCCACAGTTTCTCCAGCAACTCGTGATGGAGAGCAACGGAAAGGGAGTCTTCATCGACGGCGCAAGGCTGACCGGACCCGTCGCACCGGTCGTGTGGGGTGCGCCCGGCACCGACGCCCAGCACGCGTTCTTCCAGTTTCTGCACCAGGCACACGCGGGTGTGCCGGTCGAGTTCGTGGGGTCGGTCGAACCACTCGGCGACGATGCGGTCGCCCACGACATGCTCGTGTCGAACATGCTCGCCCAATCGGAGGCACTGGCTGTCGGTTCCCCGAACGCCGACGGGCACCGGGATTTTCCCGGCAACCGCGGCAGTTCGGTTCTGTTCATCGACCGACTCGACGCCCGCGGTCTCGGCGCGTTGATCGCAATGTACGAGCACTCGACCGCGGTGCAGGGCTGGTTGAGCGACATCAACAGTTTCGATCAATTCGGAGTCGAACTCGGAAAGATTCTGGCGCACGATTTCCACAAGATGATTCGCGACGCACATGCCCAGGTCGACGAAACCTTGACACACCCCCTGTTGCGTTGGTTCACGTTGCGTCGAAAAAACCCCTGACATCGTGAATGTGATTTGCGTGTCGCGGGTCTATCCTGCCCTGAATGGCGAGCAGGCAACCCACCGTGAATTCCACCGAGCGAATGCTCAACCTTGTCGCGTTGCTCACCGAGTCGAGCCGACCGGTGACACTCGAGGAGATCTCGAACAAGATGGCAGGGCAGTACCCCGCCGCCGAAGAGGCGCGCCGCACGGCTTTCGAACGTGACAAGCGCTCGTTGCGTGCGCTCGGTCTCCCGATCACCACGCAGACGCTCTCGGGAAGCGATGCCGGCAAGACTGCGTACTCCATCGACCGCACCGAATATGCGTTGATCGACTTTGGTCTCACCGATGCTGAACTCGATGCTCTGCAACAGGCGGCCGCACTCGTGCAGATCGGCACACCGTGGGGCAAGCAGGCAATTCTGTGGTTGGGCGGCGAGGTCAACTCCGTCGATGCGCCGACGACGGTCAAGGTGACTGCGCAGTCGCAGTCGTTGCCGACACTGTGGCAGGCGGTCGAGAAGCAGTCGGTGTGTTCGTTCGCGTACCGCGGAAAGAACCGAGTGGTGCAGCCGTACGGCCTTCTGGCGCGCAACGGTTTCTGGTACCTCATCGCACGCGATGTCGAACGCGACATGCAGGTCACGTACCGCGTCGACCGCATCGAGGGAGACATTGCCGCCGGCGAACCGAACGCATTCGTGCGGCCCGTCGACTTCGACTTGCTCAGCGCGTTCGAACGCGATGCCAAGCGTTTCGAACAGGGTGCCGACGAAGTGGCGGTGGTTCGCCTCGACCATCGTGTTGCGCCCGCCGCGATCCGCGAGATGGGCGACGATGCAATCGTGGCCCGTCGTGCCGATGGATCCGTCGATGTCGAGGTCGCGTGCGGAAACCGCGTCGCGTTCAAGGCGTGGCTGTACGCGATGGTCGACCGGGCCGAGGTGTTGTCACCCGACCACGTGAGACAGGAAATCATCGACGATCTGCGTCGCATGGCCGGGGGCGCGGCATGAGCCGGCGCAGAGGGCCACGTCGCGCAGAAGACCGGGTGAAGGGTCTCCTCGTGATGTTGCCGTGGCTGATGAAGCGGGAGAAGGTGGCCATCTCCGACATGGCGCGTCAGTTCAACATCAGCGAATCCGATCTCATCGAGGACATCGAGCTCGCAGCAATGTGCGGCATGCCCCCGTACACGCCCCTCGAGCTCACCGAGGTGTACATCGACGAGGGATTCATCTACGTCGGGGTCAACAAGCACTTCGAACGGCGTCTCGAGTTGACTCCCTCCGAGGCATTCGGCCTCAGTCTTCTGGCCGCCGCCGCCGAGGACATCCCGGGGTTCAGCAGGCGCCGCGAGTTGAGGTCCGCGGTGAGGAAACTGCGCAAGGTGCTCGGCGAGGGAATCGTCGACGTCGACAACGAATCGCCTCAGTACCTCGACGATGTCACCGATGCGGCGGCAACGGGCGAGCGGTTGACGATCACGTACTGGACCCCCGCCGACAACTCGGAGAAAGTCCGCAAGGTCACGGTGCGTTCGGTCTTCACCGATCGTGGTCACTGGTACATCACTGCTGATGACGATCTCTCGGGGAGCCTGCGTCACTTCCGTGTCGACCGAATCCGCCGCGTGGAGCGCACCGGAGAACACGTGACGGTTGTTGCCCACGAAGTGAAGGTTCCCGACTGGTTCGCCGATGCCGACGGCAAGATCACGGCGATTCTCGAGGTGGCACCCCGTGCATCGTGGGTGGTCGAGACCTATCCGTGCACCGTTCTCGAGGAGCGAGCAGACGGGTCGTATCGCATCGAGATTGTCGCAAACAGCGAACACTGGCTCGGTCGTCTCTTGCTTCGTGCTGAGGGAGCCGCAACCGTCGTGGCGCCCGAGACCGAGGTGGACCTGTTGCGTCGCACCGCCGGCGACGTGCTGTCTCGTTACGAGAACAGCTCGGGTAGCTGATCGGGTCGATTGACGCCGAGTTCGCCGATGAGGTGCATGAGCAGCTCGGCGGTGGCGGTCGCATCGGCCTTTGCATCGTGGGCACGCTCTCGCTCTATGCCGTAGTGCTCGCACAGTGCATCGAGTGAGTGGCGTCGCGACTTGTCGGCATCGAGACGACGTGCCAGAGCCAAGGTGTCGATGTGGTTGTCTATTCGCGGCGTCAGGCCGACCCGCTGGGACTCTGCGGTGAGGAATCCGATGTCGAAACGGGCGTTGTGCGCGGTGAAGACGTTTCCGTCGCTGATCGACCAGAGTCGCTCCAGCGCCTCTCGAAGGGGCATGCCGTTGCGGACCTGTTCCTCGGAGATGCCGTGGATGTGTTCGGCCCCGTGTTGGTAGGCCTCCGGGCTCTCGGGCTTGACCACGGTGGAGAACTCGTCGACGATCTGGCCCGACGAGTTCACGATGACGGCTGCGACCTGGACGATGCGATCGGTTTCCGGGTTGACACCGGTGGTCTCGCAGTCGACGACTGCGAACGACAGTTCTCCGAGGTCGGGTCGTGCAGGAGATGTGTGCGGGTTCGTCATGCGTGTCACATTACGTTCGGGGTGCTGCACGGTGTCGGTTCACCGCATCGGACATCGGTCACGCAGACGGTGGCGTCATGACATCGATGATCGTCTGGCGGTCGAAGTAGTCGCGCCACAGCGCGAGTCTGCCGTCCCGTATCTCGAACACTCCGGCCACCGGAAGGGTTGCCCAACGTCCGTGGATCTCGACCCTGTCGTCGCGTTCGTTCAACACGATGCCGTGCGCAAGGCTGCCCGATGACGTCTGGCGCAGGATTTCCCAGTCGATGCCGGAGCACATCGCAAAGAAGCCCGACAGGGTGTTCTTCAGGCCGTCGGGTCCGAACGCCTTGCCCATGGGGACATTGTCGTACTCGAAGTCGTCGGTGACCATCAGTGCGGCACCGTCAAGGTCGCGCGCGACGAGACGCGTGATGAAGTCACGAACGAGGGAATCGGGAGTGTCTGCCATGCCACTCAGTGTGACACAGGCGTCAGAGCAGTTCGGCAGCGAGGCTCGCCACTTCACTGCGCTCGCACGATGCGAGGGTGACATGGCCGAAGCACGACTGGTTCGCGAATGCGTGAATGAGAACCGCAAGCGCGTTGTTCGACTCACCCATGTACGGTGCGTCGATCTGGCTGGTGTCGCCGGTGAAGACGACCTTGGTTCCCTCCCCGATGCGGGTGAGGATCGTTTTCAGTGTGGTCGGCTCGAGGTTCTGTGCCTCGTCGACAACCACGAACTGGCGGTGGAGCGAGCGACCGCGCAGGAACGTGACCGACTCAAGCGAAAGCTGACCACGGGCCGACAGGTCGTCAATGAGGCGGCGTGCGTCGTGGCTGCTGCGTTGGTCGGTGAGCGCAACGATCGCATCGTGGATTGCCGACATCCACGGGTCGAGTTTCTCGTCGAGCCCGCCGGGCAGGAAACCGACGTCGGCGCGACCGACGGGGACCAGAGGTCGGTACACGGCGAGGCGCTCATAGGTGCGCGACTCGACCACCTGTTCGAGACCCGCTGCGATCGCCATCACCGTTTTGCCCGTGCCGGCGCGACCGTCGAGGGCAACGACACTGACGTCGGGGTCGAGCAGCAACTCGAGCGCGAACCTCTGTTCTTTCGAACGTGCCCGCAACCCCCACGCCTCGGGTGACGCCGCAGGAAGCAGTTCCACCATTTCGCCGGTGCAGCGCACGAGGGCAGATTGCGAACCTGACTTCACGACTGCGAACTCGTTCACCACGAGTTCGTGCTCGCGGTCGAACATCTGGGCGGGAATCTCGCCGTGTTCGTAGAGCTGGTTCACGAGTTGGCCGTCGACGTCGAGCGTGAACCACCCCATGGGCCTGGTGTTGGCCGCCCGACCGACAGGCTGGTGCTCGGCGGCCTCGAGGCCGAGATGCGCCGCCTTGATGCGCAGCCCTGCGTCGTTCGAGATCACCTGGGTCGGGGCCAACAGCGACTGTCCGAGGGCCGCCCCGATGATGCGGTTGTCGGGCACCTCGGGGTTGAGGCCGTTCTGCACGAGTCGGTCGCGCTGGATGCCGTTCACCTCGATGTGGATGGTTGCACCCTCCGGGTCCGGACCGAGGGGAACCGGCTGGTGGATCGAGCCGCCGGCCCGACGGCGCAGATCCTCGATGGTGCGCAGTGCGGTGCGAGCGGCGCGACCGACGTCATCGGGTCGGCTCTTCAATCCGTCGAGCTCTTCGACGACGGTGAGCGGAATGACTATGTCGCAACCGGGAAACGAATGAAGGCAGCCGGGATCTGCAACCAGCACCGACGTGTCGAGAACGATTCGCGTGCGAACGGAAGAGCCATTTTTCGAGATGCTCGTCGTCGAGTTCTCGTCTGACTCGACACCGGCATCGATGCGCTCCGCAACTCCATCGATGAGTCACATCATTGACCAACACGAGACGTGAAGTGGTGGATGCTCGCGAATTTTTTGACGTCGATCGACCGATGCAGGCCGTTTTCGGGTCGATTGCGGAAATTTTTCGGAATTTTTTTGGGACACCGAAATGACGTCGGTCACGCGTCTGTCGGCGACGCATCGACACTCGCGTCGACACTTGATCCGGTGACGTGGCGCGGTGTGCGCGACGGTCGTCGCGGAAGTTGTTCTCGGCTGTGGATACTGCGATGCACATGTTCCGGGTCTCGGGAAACCCTTGTGGCGCAACGGTTTCATGGTGTGTCGTGTGCTCGTCGAGAGTTTCATCCGGTGTCGACGCCGCACCGATGTTGCAACATTTCGACCCTGCGCGGGTCACGCGTGCGCCGTGCGCAACGTGCTCGTCGGGAGAAGATCGACGATCGGCGCGCGGACACGAAAACGGCGATATTTGCATTTGCAAGCATTTGAATGCTTGCATTCGTCGCAAATTCCAGTTGAGATTGTGAGTACCACTCCGAATCCGAGGAGGAAAAACAATGACCAAAGCAGAGCTCATCGAAGAGGTTGCGAAGCAAGCAGAGTGTTCCAAGGCTGACGCCGAACGCACACTCACCGCTTTCTTCGACCTGGTGGTGGCTTCTACCAAGAAGGGCGAAAAAGTGGCATGGCCGGGCTTCGGCTCGTTCAGCACCACTGCTCGC
>JBBANL010000013.1:0-64651 GCA_040401975.1 Ilumatobacteraceae bacterium
ATCCCCCAAGGAGACAACAATGAAAAAGACACTGACTGCAATTGCGGTGACATCGATGATGGTGCTGTCGGCGTGCGGAGCAGACGGCTCAACTGCTGACACGTCGGTTCCTGTATCGGACACATCAGAAATGACACAGGAGACCGGCACGATCGTGGAGGTCGCGCAAGCCAACACAGACTTCTCGACTCTCGTCGCGGCAATCACCGCGGCAGGATTGGCCGAGACCCTCTCCGGAGAGGGACCGTTCACCGTGTTCGCCCCGACCAACGCCGCGTTCGAGGCACTCCCCGAGGGACTGCTCGAAAAGCTTCTGCTTCCGGAGAACAAAGAAGTGCTTGTCAAGATTCTCACCTACCACGTGGTCGGTGCGAAGGTCATGGCCGCTGACGTGGCCGCGGGCGATGTCAGCACCGTCGAAGGTTCGACTTTCTCCATCACCACCGAAGGTGGAGTCAAGGTGAACGACGCCAACGTCACTTCCACCGACATCGCCGCATCCAACGGCGTGATTCACGTCATCGACGCGGTGATCGTTCCGTCATCGGTCGACGTGTCTGCACTCTGACCCGGGGACAAATCCGAAGTGCCGGCCGGGGAGACCCGGCCGGCAGGATTTCTCCCACCGAATCCGGAAGCACCGCTAGAAGCGATTTCTCACGGCCCACAGATCGGGAAACACCGGGTTGAACAGTGTCGAGGCGAGATAGGCAACGCCACTCGACCCACCGGTTCCCGACTTGTTGCCGATGGTGCGCTCGACCATCTTCACGTGACGGTAACGCCATTCCTGCACACCTTCGTCGAGATCGACGAGTCGCTCGAGCAACAGCGCCACCTCGTTGTCGCTGCGGTATGCACCGGCGAGAACCTCCTGCACCGTGTCGTCGGCACCGACAATCGATGACGTCGTGTCGGCGAGGCGACCCGCGGGCACCGCATGACCGCGGGCGTTCAGCAACACCAACGTGCTGCCCCACAGGGAACGCCTGGCGAGAGCCGCATCGAGACTTCGCCTCTGCTCGGCATCGAGTCCGTCGACGGCGAATTCCCCGCGCCGTCCGAGAACGGCCTCGAACTCGCGGAACTGTGCGGATTGGAATCCGCTCGACGATTCGAGTCGCGAGCGGAACGAGTTGAACTGCAACGGCGTCATGGTCTCGAGAATGTCGACCTGCGAGACGAGGGTCTTCAGAATCGTGCGGATGCGACCGACGAGTGCGAGTGACCGATAGAGATCGTTCGACTCGAGTGCCGCCTGCGTCGCGGTCAATTCATGCAGCATCTGTTTGAACCACAGTTCGTACGTCTGGTGAATGACGATGAACAACATCTCGTCGTGTTCGGGCCCGTCCGACAACGGTTCCTGCAGTTTCAACAACTGCGGAATCTTCAGATACGAGCCGTACGTCAACCCGGACATGGGTCTCCTATCGAGTGACCTGAACGGTGAGACGACGTTCCGAGATCGCCAACTTTGTCGACCTGTACTTGACCGTCACGGTCAGGGTCTTCACTTTTGTGAATGAGTAGCGCTTGGCCGAGTACCTCATGCCATTCCTCGAGTTGACGACGATTTTTGCCGCACCGAACTTCTTTGTCTGGTAGACGCCCGCGGCCTTCAGAATGGCATCAGCGGTGAGAGCCTTGTTCCTCTTCACCACGAGGACCCGCTGCACCGAGACCGTCGGTATCGAGAAACCGATTCCCGTCGTGTTCACCAGAAGACCCGCGTCGCTCGGCACATACTGAGTAACCGGCACAGTCGATCCGCTTCCAACCGTTCGTTTCACGGGCAACGTGGTGGCATTGGCCTGTGACGGGGTCAGTCCGAACGAAGCGTTCAGATAAGCCGACGGCATGAACATTCTGAAATACGACAGGTTGAGATCCTGCGACCCGTTGACGGGGAGCCTGAAATGCGGGCCCGCAATCTTCAGCTGGGCTGCTCCGGTGAAACGATCGGTCGAAGTCAGACCGAACACCGAGGCATCCGTGTCGACCCATCCACCGCGACTCGTTTCGTCGAACACGTTGATGAGGCAATTGTTGCTCGGATCAATCTGACGACACGTGTCGTCGACAAAGTCGGGCGGGACGACCGAACTGCGCATCGCGGGCAGCAAGAGCATCGACACGCGATTCGAGACTTTCGACGTCGCGACGTCTCCGATGGTGCAGGTGTCGATCTCGATGACCCAACCCAGGCAGTATCCGGTCGATGCCGAATGAATCTCCACGGCTTGGGCCGAGATTGTGGCAACGTCGCGCACCGCCGGGGCTGCCGGTGTGAACGACTGCAATGCGCCGTTGACGATGACTGCGTTCACTGCGGAAGTCGGGTGCGTCGACGCCTGGCGACGGAAATTCACGACCACATTTCCGAGCGGAGTTCCGTAGCGCAACGGCCCCGGGTAGATCACCATGTAGGGATATTCACACTGCGCCACCGTGGTGTCGACAAAGCGGCAGGGGCCACCGTAGAGACCTCCGCCGATTCCGTAGTGGGCCTGCATCTGGTTCGCAACGGGAACCAACGGAACCCCGTCGATCGTGATCGACTCGATGCACCCCTTCACCGTGTCCGACGCGCAGAAACCCAGACCCTTGTTCGCCGTCAACGAGGTGTTGTAGATGTACACGCCGAGTGGGTTCGCAGACGCCGGTTCTGCCGGTGCCACCACCGGCACGACACACAGCGACGCGAGAAATGACACCACGAGAAACAGACGACGACTCATGATGCTCACTCTAACGACCGAACGTGTCGTGCTTACTGCTTGCCCATCTCGGCATCGTGATGCACCTTCGCATCAGGTGCGGGAGAGTTGCTCAACAGTTCGACGTCGACGTACTTGATCGCACCCGTGAAGCGGAACGGCGACCGGTACGTGGGCGACACGCGTGACCCGTTGTCGCAACCGACGTCCATTCCGTTGAACGGCATCCAGCCGCGGATCATCTGCGGAATCTCCACCTCGCCGACCTTCGTGCCGTCCACCGACAGCACGCCGTGTCCACCGATGCGCGTCGTCTTGGTGAACTCCCATTCGAGAACGTGCTCGCCCGGTGTCAGCGCAACCCGCGCGCGAATCTCGTGCGGTTCCTGGGGGAAGTGATAGCGGTAACACACCTCGCCGTTCTGGATGAACATTGCATAGCCACCCCACTGGTCGCCGTCTTTCATGATGACGCCCTCGCAACCACCGTCGGGCACGACGATGTGTGCGGTGATGCGATGGCTGGTGTTCATCAACTGCGGCGAGTTGTCGGACGGGATTCTCTCCGTGCCGGGCCACAACCGGAAGAACCGAACGGCAGGGCGCTTGTTGGGCGAACGGAGACCGTCCTCGATCGGCAGCACCTTGTACTTTGTCGCCTCCTCCCACCAGAGCGCGACGAGTTCCTTCAACTTCTCCGGGTGTTCCTCTGCGAGGTCGTGAGCCTCTGAGAAGTCCTCGTTCAGGTTGTACAGCTCCCACGTGTCTTCGTCGAGCGGCGTGCGGTACTTGTGCATCGCGACTGCCTTCCAGCCGTCTTTCACCAGACCGCGGTGACCGAGCATCTCGAAGTGCTGAATCTTCTTGTGCGTCGGCTCATCGGGATTGTCGAATGAGTACTTCATCGAGGTGCCGTGCATCTTCATCTGCTGCACCCCTCCCAGCACCTCGGGCTTTTCCGTGCCGATCACCTCGAGCATCGTCGGGGCGAGGTCGGACACGTGATGGAACTGGTGGCGCAACGTGCCCGCGGCGTTCTGCGGGAAACCGTCGGGCCAGTGCAACACCAACGGGTCGCGCACGCCGCCTCCGTGCGTGTTCTGTTTGTAGAACTTGCACGGAGTGTTGCCCGCCATCGCCCAGCCGAGCGGATAGTTGTTGAACCACTGGGTCTCGCCGATCTCGTCGATGTAACGGAGGGTGTCAGCAAGGTCGAACTTCGTGCGTTCGAAGTAGCGGCCCTGGTTCAGGGTTCCGTTCGGGGTTCCCTCCTGCGATGCTCCGTTGTCGCTCATCACCATGAAGATGGTGTTGGTGAGTTGCCCCACCATCTCGAGAGTCGCCACCAGACGACCGATCTGTTCGTCGGTGTGCGTCAGCATCGCCGCGTACGCGGCCTGGAAGCGCACGTAGAGGCGCTTCTCGTCGTCGGTCAATTCCTCCCACGCGCGCACGCCGGGGTTGCGCGGCGGCAGAACGGTGTCCTTCGGAACAATGCCCATCGCCTTCTGTCGGGCAATTCGCTCGTCGCGCGTGACATCCCAACCCTTCTCGAACACGGGCACGTATTCGTCGATGAGTTCCCTGCGCACGTGGTGCGGCGAGTGACCGGCACCGAATGCGAGATACAGGAAGAACGGCTTGTCCGGCGCGAGACTCTTCTGGTTGACAATCATCGAGATCGACTTGTCGACGAGATCCTCCGTGAGGTGGTACCCCTCGCGGTCGGGTTTCGGAATGTGGTGGTTGTCCTCCGTGAGGAACGGGTCCCACTGGTTCATCGCGCCGTCCATGAAGCCGTAGTAGCGATCGAACCCGCGTTGCGTCGGCCACAGGTCGAACGGTCCGGCGGGGCCGATGTGATGCATCGGTGTGAGATGCCACTTGCCCACCGCCCACGAGTTGAACCCGAGTGGTCGCAACACCTCGGGCAACAACGCGGCGTCCTTGCGGATGTGCCCGCGGTATCCCTCGAAGCCGTAGTCGTAGTTCGCGAGCGAGCCCATGCCGACGGCGTGGTGGTTCATGCCGCTCAACAGGGACGCACGGGTCGGCGAACACAGCGATGTCGTGTGGAAGTTCGTGTAACGCAGACCGCCGGCGGCGAGACGGTCGATGTTCGGCGTGCGGATCTCGCTTCCGTAACAACCGAAATCACTGAACCCGACGTCGTCGAACACGCAGAACACGATGTTCGGTGTTCCCTTCGGCGCGGTCGGAAGCGGCGGGTACACCGGTGTGTTCTCCGCCATCGTTGCGCCCGCAGGAACGGTCTCGTACTTGCCCATGTTGCCCCCTTGAGTTGTCGGACGATTCACGTCGTCCGGAAGATCAGAATGTGATCAGCCGTGGCCGGGAATCGACTTCCACGGTCCGCCGTCGGCGCGTGGTTCCTTCGGCAGACCGAGCACCTGCTCGCCGACGATTCCGCGCTGCACCTGACTGGTTCCCGCATAGATCGTTCCGGCGCGCGCATTCAAGAAGACGCCGACCCAGTTCGCCGAATCGTTCGGTGACCCGGGCGAGTCGGTGGTGAACGCAGTGTGCGGAGTCTGACCGACCGGCACCAGTGCATCGGCACCGAGAATGTCGATTGCGAGTTCGGTGACTTCCTTGTGGTACTCCGACCACCACAACTTGCCGATCGATGCGTCGGCACCGGGACGGCTTCCGTTCATGAACGCGGTCAGCACGCGATACCCGAGGAAACGCATGATCTCGACCTTCGTGTGCGCCTTGGTGAGTCGCTGGCGAATGTGCGGATCGCCGGTGAGACCCTTCTCCTTCGCGAGTTTCGTGAGCTTGTCGAGTTCTCCGCGGAACGAGATGCTGTTGACGGCGGCTCCCGCGCCGCGCTCGTTGCCGAGCAGTGTCATCGCGACCATCCAGCCGCCGTTCACTTCGCCGACCACGTTCTCCTTGGGGCAACGTGCGTCGGTGAAGAACACCTCGTTGAACTCCGAGTCTCCCGACATCATCTTGATGGGTCGCACCTCGACGCCGGGCTGACGCATGTCGACGAGAAGGAAGGTGATGCCGCGGTGCTTCACTTCGTCCGGCGCGGTGCGCGCAAGCACGAAGATATGGTTCGCGAGATGTCCTGCAGACGTCCAGATCTTCTGGCCGTTGATGATCCACTCGTCGCCGTCGAGCACCGCGCGACAACCGAGGTTGCCGAGGTCGGATCCCGCAGCGGGTTCCGAATAGCCCTGGCACCAACGGTCTTCACCCGACAGCACGCGCGGCAGGAAGTGCTTCTTCTGCTCCTCGGTGCCGACGGCAATGATCGTGTTGCCGAGCATGCCGATGCCGAAGCCGTCGTTCGGACCGCCGCCGGGGACTCCTGCGCGGGCGAACTCTTCTGCCAACACCAATTGCTCGATGTGGCCGAGGCCGGCACCGCCGTATTCCTTCGGCCAGGTCACTGCGAGGAAGTCGTTGTCGCGCAACTTCATGCGCCAGTCCTCGGTGAATGTCGCAGCATCTGCGTGGTTCAGTGCGCCGATTCCCTTCCAGTCTTTCGGGAGGTTCACATCGAGAAACGAGCGAACCTTGGCGCGGTACGAGTCGGCTTCGGGCGGGTAGACAAAATCCATTTCGTCACCCTAGGTGACGACCCCGAGGCGCCGTCCAACCGAGTGCGCCGCGGGTGGGAATGGTGAACAGGCTGCCTAGGCTGAAAAGGTGACCAAACTGCTCAACTTTCCAACCGAGGTGAACGACACCTCTGCCCGCATCGTCGCGACCGGTGCCGTGGCCATGGCAGCCGGCTTTGCCGTCATGGGCTGGGCCTGGTTGCTGATACCTCTTACATACGGATTCGTCGCACGGGTTCTGTCGGGGCCGACATTCAGCCCGCTCGCCCGCCTGGCGACCCAGGTGATCACACCGCGCATCAACGCACAGCACCGAATCGTTCCCGGGCCACCGAAGCGCTTCGCCCAGGGAATCGGCGCCCTGTTCAGCGTCTCTGCATCGGTGCTGTATCTGCTCGATCTCGACACCGCGTCGCGGTGGGTCGCAGCAGCACTTGCCGGTCCCGCTTTTCTCGAGGCCGCATTCGGTTTCTGCATCGGTTGCAAGATGTTCGCGGGCCTCATGAGACTCGGCGTGATTCCCGAGAGCGTGTGCGTCGAGTGCAACGACATCTCTGCGCGCCTGCGCGCACAGGGCGCACTGCAGTAAGGGACATTCCTTCATAGCAGTCGCTCACGTGTCGTCAGTACCGTGACGACGTGCACAGCCAGGTCGGTCTCACCGCACGTGAGGTCGCCGATCGAGTGGCCAAGCACCGGACTAACGCATTCCGGCCGCCGCCGTCCAGAACGTTTCGACACATCGTGCGCACGAACGTGTGCACGCGTTTCAATCTGTTGCTGGGTTCTCTGTGCATCGTCGTTCTCCTCGCTCGCTCACCCGTCGATGCCCTCTTCGGTTTCGTCATCGTCGTCAACGCGTCGATCGGCATCGTTCAGGAGACCCGTGCGAAACGGAAACTCGATGCGTTGGCGTTTCTCCATCAGCCGACTTCGACCGTCGTTCGCGACGGCGAGACATTCATTGTCCCCGTCGGCGACGTGGTGCTCGACGATGTCATCGTTCTGAGGCCGGGCGACGAGATTCCCGCGGACGGAATAGTGATCGAATCGAACCACCTCGAGATCGATGAATCGAATCTCACGGGCGAGAGCGACACCGTCACGAAGAACACCGGTGACGGTGTCCTCTCCGGATGCTTCGTGTCGGCCGGCGACGGGATGTTCCGCGCGACGACCGTCGGTGCGGATGCGCACGCGAACACGTTGGCCGCCGAGGCGCGGGTGTTCGTCCGCACCACATCCGAAATCACGCGCGGGCTCGACACAGTGCTGCGGTGGGTCGGCTGGGTGGTCCTTGTGGCGATTCCCCTGCAGGCCGTGGCCATCGCCCGTCTCGACCACGAATCGCTGCGATCGGGAGTGTTGCGGGGCGTCGCGGGTCTGGTCGGGGTGGTTCCCGAGGGACTGGTGCTTCTCTCGACCCTCGCGTTCTTCACTGCCGCTCTGTCGCTGTCGTCTCGCAACGTTCTCGTGCAGGATCTCGAGGCAGTCGAGGGACTCGCACGTGTCGATGTCGTCTGTGTCGACAAGACGGGAACGCTCACGACGGGCACGATTGGATTCCGGTCGTGCGAACTCCTCACGGAAGGTGACGACGACGAGGTTGCGTGCGCACTCGGAGCCCTTGCAGACGACGTCGACCGCAATGCGACGCTGCAGGCCGTGCACGAGAGGTACCCGAACATCGCAGGGTGGGTCGTCACGGCACGGATTCCGTTCGACTCGAACCGCAAGTGGAAAGCCACCCGTTTCGAGGGACACGGCTCATGGTTTCTCGGGGCTCCCGAAATGCTCGCCCCGCACTCGTCAGAGGTGACGTCGCGGGTCGGGGCACTCGCCGCAGACGGCAATCGCGTGCTGTTGCTGTGCAGGTCGCACCGGTGGCCGACCGGACACGACACGGCGGGTGAGCCCGAGCCGATGGCTCTGGTCGTTCTGCGCGAAGTCATCAGGCACGATGCGCATGACACCCTGCGGTTCTTTGCAGACCAGGGGGTGCGCGTCGTGGTCGTCTCGGGTGACAACCCGGTCACCGTCGCTTCGATCGCTCGCGCGCTCGGCATCGAGACCGACACCGTCATCGATGCACGCGAACTCGGTGAGAACGACGAGAAGATTCGTGAAGCGGTCGAGGAATCCTCGGTGTTCGGGCGCGTGACACCGGTTCAGAAGCGGATGATGATAAGGGCTCTCCAACAACGCGGACACGTCGTTGCGATGACGGGCGACGGCGTGAATGATTCGCTTGCCCTCAAGTGCGCCGACGTCGGAATCGCCATGGGGAACGCCGCGCCCGCCACAAAGTCGGTCGCCCAGTTCGTGTTGCTCGACAGCGCATTCTCGTCGTTGCCGCTGATCCTCGCAGAAGGGCGGCGCGTCATCGCCAACATCGAGCGAGTCGCCCAGTTGTTTCTCGCAAAGAACGCAATGAGTTTCCTCGCGATTGTCGTCGGTGCCGTCTCGGCGACCCGGTTCCCCGTGTTCCCGCGCCAGATGACGCTGTTGTCGACCCTCACCATCGGGGTTCCCGCGTTCCTTCTTGCGCTCTCGCACAACGCCCGGAGATTCACTCCCGGTTTTCTGGGGAGAATCGTGTCGCGGTCGGTCCCTCTCGGTGCCGTTGTCGGAGTCTGCGTGGTGGGGGCAGACCGGGTCTCGCGCGACACGACCGGCACTGCGGCGTCGATCACCGCGCTGTTGTGCTTCTTCGCACTTCTGCACCGAGTTGCATCACCGTTGACGGTGAAGAGACTGGCGCTGATCGCGTTGTTGGCGGCGACGGGAGCGATCTGCGTCGCGGTTCCCCCCATGCGCGGGTTCCTCGGTTTCGACACGTCGATGCGCACGTTCACCGTGTCGGTCGTGTGTGCCCTGCCCGCAGTCGTCGCAATCGGCGCGACCTTTCGGTTCGTTCGGTGACGAAGCGACTACCGACGTGCGTTGTCGCGTGCGTGCGAGAAGATCTTCAGGAAGTTGCCCGAGTTGAACTTGTCGACCGCCTCGCGCGAGACGTTCTGCATGCATCCCTCGAACCGCGCGATCGGATCGCGCCCGCCCTCGGTGTGCGGATAATCGCTCGAGAACAGGTACAGGTCGTCGTTCGAATGATCGATGAGTCGGCCGACATCCTCGAACACGAAGGGCGTGAAGCCCATTTGCTCGCGAATCTGTTCAGACGGTTTGCGCGTGAAACCCTTCAGACGGTCGTCGACACGGGAGTACGCGTGATGGATCTGGTCGAGTCTCACCAGCATCTCGGGCACCCAACCGGCGCCGAGTTCGACGGACGCGAGCTTGAGTCGCGGGAACTCCTCGAGCACGCCGTCGAGAACGAACATGCTCACGAACGTCTCGATTCCCTGGTGCAGCACCGCCGCATCCCGCGCGCGCACGTTCTCGCCGCCACCCATCCAGTCGCGGGTGACCCCGCGGCCGGTGTTGCTCCACTGAGGCGGCAACTGCAACGGGTTGCCACCCACGTGGAACACAACGGGTACCTCCGCCTCTTGCAGCAACGCCCAGATCGGGTTGTAGTCGACGTGCGTCGGGGAACGATCGCCGGCCAGACGGTGCGGAACCCACATCGCCTGCAGCCCGCCGTCGAGTGCGAACTTCACTTCCTCGAGAGCGAGTTCGGGGTTCTCGAGCGGAATCGCCGCGACACCCATCAGTCGCTCGTCGACCGAACAGAAATCCATCATGTGACGGTTGTGGGCCCGTGCGCCGCCGTACCGCAGGTTGTCGGGGATCTTGGCACTCGGCGAGAACGGCATGTGCAGGCTGTGCGTCGCGAACACCAATTGCTTGATGAACCCGAGCATGTCGTTCGCAATGACTCGATCGTGCTTGTCGAACGAGCCGAGCGCCTGGATCTCCTTCACCTCGGTGATCATGCGGTCGCCGAGGGCGATGAGCGACTGCTTGTGCTCTTCGGTGTGGCGTGCACCGTTCGCCATGATGACCTCGACCTCTTCGTCGGTCACGATCGAACGCCCGTAGCTCACGAGGGGCAGCAGGTCGCGAATCTCGGGGTCGGCGAACTTCCTCAGGAAATCGGGCAGCTCCATGATGTGCGTGTCTGCGTCGTACAGAATGCGGTCGCCTGCGTAGGTCATGATCGTTCTCCCCGTGCCGATGTGAAATGAACCGTACCACCGGTGTCAAATGACGCCCACTCGTCATCTCCCCGTTGGGTTGCGTTCACCGCGGTACGGCAGACTGAGACGCATGAGAATCCTGGTGACAAACGACGACGGAATCGACTCGGTCGGCCTGCACGTGTTGGCCAGGGCGATGCAGCCATTCGGAGACGTGGTGGTTGCCGCACCCGACCAGGAGTACTCGGGTGCGGGTGCCGCCATCGGGGCGTTGCACATCATCCAACCCGAAGTGCACCGTCGACACATCGAAGGACTCGACAACGCGTGGGCCGTCAGCGGTCCGCCCGCCCTCTGCGTGTTCTTCGCACGTCTCGGTCTCTACGGCGACCCGTTCGATCTCGTGGTGTCGGGCATCAACCCCGGGGCAAACGTCGGTCGTTCGGTGTACCACTCGGGAACCGTCGGAGCGGCGATCACCGCACGCAACGGCGGCATCTCGGGAATCGCAGTGAGTCAGGCAGTCACCGGGTTCGGCATCGAGGGCCAGGGATGGGACGACGCGGTGAAAGGCCAGAAGTGGCACTCTGCGGCCGAGGTGGCATCACGTGTGGTGCACGGCTATCTCGCCAACACGCCGTCGGAACCGGTGGTGATCAACATCAACGTGCCGAATCTCGAGGTGTCCGACATGAAGGGGTGGCGACGAACCACGGTGGGCACCATCGTGCCGCGCGCGATGGTGAACGCGAACATGGAACCCAAGGAGGGCTACGAGGGTTCGTATTACGTGCGCATGGAATACGGCGACACCAACAAGATGGACGACCACACCGACGGTGGTGCGGTGGAAAACGGCGAGGTCTCGATCACCTATCTCGGTCGGCTCGACGATGTTCCGCACCACGGCACCGACGAGATTCACGCGGCTCTCTCGGGCCTCGTCGGCGACTGAACACCGTCTACTCGACGCGCCCGCGTGCGCATGTCGCTAGCGTCACGCACATGACCGACTGGCTCTCTCTCACCCGCCGTGCGTCGTTTGCATCGCACCAGTTGATCGGCTGGATCTTCTGGGACCCCACCGCAAAGGACAACCTCGAGGCTCTCGGCGTGCCGGGCGGAATCGGTCACTACATCGTGAACCGCGGTGCTCCGCTGTGCCCCGCCGGACCAGAAGCGTTGTTCGCCGCCTTCTACACCATCCATCGCGATTTTGTCCACGGCGCGTGGAACCACACCGCACGCCACACAGACGACTGGCATGCAGTCTCGCGTGCACGCGACGAAGCAGTTCTTGCCGGCTTGCGGCGAATGACACCGGACATCATCGACCCGCTCGGCGAACTTGCCGAGCCGTTGTGGAAGGTTGTCGACGCGATTCCTGCATCGGGTCGTGTTCTCTTCGGCGCGCACAAGTCGTGGCCGAGACCCGAGAAACCCGCACTGAGCGCATGGAACGCACTCAACACCCTGCGCGAATGGCGGGGGGACACGCACTTCGGGATCCTCGTGTCCGAGGACATCGGAGTCGTCGAGGCGGGACTGTTGCACGATGCCTGGATGGGGTATCCGAAAGAGTGGATCCCGCGCAGTCGCGGCGCGGACGACTCGTCGATCGCCGAAGCACTCGCCAACCTCGGGCGACGCGGATTCGTCACCGACGGTGTCGTGAACGACGCCGGCGTCGCATACAGACAGAAACTCGAGGACCGCACCGACGAACTCAACTGCGTTGTGTGGGAAACGTTCGGTGTCGAATCCACCGAACGTTTCCTGTCGATCGTCGAACCGATCGGCCAGAGGTTCGTCGACGAGATCAACATCACCGCGGGCGAGAATTGGATGCCTGCGGCGCGACCGCGACGCCGTTAAGACACACTCACCCGACGCGGGAGACCGATGCGCACCGACACGCCGGGCGAGAACATGACATGGGGTTCACCGGACGGTGACGAGAGTCCGGCGGCGGTGACGAGCGAGTCATCGAGCGACACGAGGGAAGCCCGATGCAACGGCCACTTCTCGTGCTCGACCGGTGCGTACCGCAGGTTGCCGCGCAGGCCTTTCGAATAGAGGCCCCATCGCGCAGACAGAAACACCGAGAGATCGTCCGGTTGCTCGATGGCGTCACCGATGTCGACGCGAATGTCGGTCGCGGCCCGCGACGGCCACCGCCTGTCGACGGAGGTGACGAGAGATCGATCGTCGCGGGTGTTGCGTGCTCTTCCCCAGCAATAGGGAAGAAAGTACGTGGTGCGGGCGACGAAGGCGGGAATCAACCGGTTGACGTCGAGCGAGAAGAACCACACGCCGGGAATCCCGTTGTGCCTCACGTAGGTGCGCACGTTCACCTCGGGAAACGACCCGAAATACGGAACGGCCGGCAGTCGGGGCAGGCCGATGTTGCGCATGGAGAAAGGAATCAGCCCCACCCACGCAGAATTGTCAAAGGTGTCGACCTCGAGACCTGCGGGAAGCAGTGCCTTCACTTCGTCTGCGGGATAGCGCCAGTGCAGGTATGCGAGATCGCGCCACTGCTGCACCATCACGGCGCGGCGAACCGGCTCGGGGCATTCCTGCATCACCTTTCACACGCTACGAGAGGTCGCCGCGCGAACAACCCGCGCCGATTGGGGATACCGTCACACCCATGGCCCGATACGTCACCACCGTCACAAGCTCGAAGACCCCCGAGGAAGCGTTCCGCTACATGGCCGATCTCCGCAACTTCGCCGACTGGGACCGCAACATCATCTCGGTCGAACAGGTCGGCGGAGAAGGTGCAGGCCTCCATTCGAAATTCGACATCACCGTGCGCGGGGTCGGCGGCAAGCCGTCGGTGCTTCGTTACGACACGGTCGAGTACGACGAATTCACGAATGTCCTCGTCAAGGGCCGCAACACATTGTTCACCTCGATCGACCGCATCACCGTGACCCCGACCGACACGGGCTGCACGGTCACCTACGACGCGATTCTCACGGCGAACTGGATCGTTGCGCCGATGAACCTCTTTCTCGGCGCGGTGTTCAAGAAAGTCGGCGACTCGGCCACGAAGGGATTGCGAAAGGTTCTCGCCTAGCGGGTCAGGGACACCCCAACCCGTGCAGCGTCGCGCACTCGCGACACAACCAGGCCCTGCCCTCGGGAGTGCTCCACGCAGTGGCGAGATGCGATCCGCACGACATGCAGTCGTGCCGCTCGTTCACCTCGGGGCGCACCCTGAATTTCTGCTCGTCTTCGTCCGTCATGTTGTCGGCCCCATCAGCCACGAGTTCCTCACGGCATCCTGTGCACGTGTGCGCAGAACCTTACCGAGAAGGTCGACCAACTGGCGCTGCTCGTTCTGTGTCAAACCGGCCCACTGTTCGTCGTGAACGTCGCGGATGCGTTCGTGCAATCGCTCGAACACGCGTCGACCCTTCGGTGTCACGCGCACGACGACGCTTCGCTTGTCATGTTCGGGCCGTGAACGCACCACCAGCGACGACGTTTCGAGTTTGTCGACGAGACGCGTGAGATCGGCCGCACGGTTGATGAGTCCGTCGGCGATGTCACCCATGGCGCGACCTGCCGGCGTCGACTCGCGGCACAACACCCACAGCACCCTGAAGTGTGCCTCCGTCAGGTTCTCCGTCTCGCAGATGCGCTCCACGTCCCGACCGAGGATTCCGGCGGCCAGGTTCATGTGAATGTAGGTCCTGCGGTTCAACCGGTCAGACGGCGATTCCTCGAACATTCCCGCCACCGCTCACGACCTGTGCAGGATGCATGCGAACGCCCCGGTGAGTGAGGCAACCGGATCCGCAACCATCTCCTTGCTGCGCCAACCGACGAACCGGTCGGGGCGCACCAGAACAGCACCCGAACCCGAGATGCCGCGGTTCTTGGTCCAGGCCAGGCGCGGGTCGAGATAATCGCCGGTGGTGTGTCCGATGCTCACCACGTCCACCGGCACGCCGAGCGAGCGGGCAACTTCGTGTGCGGCAGTGCGCCACGCTTCGCCGTCCTCGCCGATGATCAACAGGAAACGGCCCTGCGTCACGAGGTTGATGGTCGATGTCTTCACGCCGATCGACTGCTCGACCCATGCGTGCGGCAACGGGTGACCCGGGCGGGTCTCCTGCAGGTACAACCTGATGTCGTCCGGATTGTGGAGCGGTTGTGTCCCGTCTTCGACGACCGCCGACGACGCATACGTGTACCCGTATTCGATGTTCTGCTCGTGGAACTCCATGGAGTGATGCGAGAACACGTCGCGGGCAAATTTCTTGAATTCGTCGTCGGCGGGGTCGGTGCTCCAGAGCCGCGAGAGATGTGCCCACTTCTCGTCGACCGAGAGACCGGGGTCGCTCAACTGCAGCGCATCCCACGTGACCCTCCACTGAGCCGCGTTCTCGAGCGAACGCCGCACGTTGCGCGCATCGACCGGTCTGCGTTCGTCGGCATACGTCGACAGAAGTTCGTCACCTGCGACACCCTGCAGCACCATCGCGAGTTTCCAGCAGATGTTCTGCACGTCGTGCATTGCGCTCGTCAACCCGAGGCCACCCGTCGGTGGATGCCTGTGGGCGGCGTCGCCGCACATGAACACCCGACCGACCGAGAACTTGTCGGCGAGAATCCCCTCGGAAGCCCACCGTGAAATCACATGAATGTCGAGCGGATGGTCCCCGATGCCGAGGGCGTGGCGCAGATCGCGTTCGACCTCGGCGTCATCGAGTGCGCGCGGATCCTCGTACCGATAGGTGAGATGCACCACCCACTCCTTCGACCGCGACCCCCACACGCCGGGACCCATCGGCACCATCACCACCTGGTAGCCGAGGTGCGGCATGCCGATCCAGCGAATGAGGACATCGTCGTCCTGGTTCCACTTCGTGAAATCCGCAGAGAGATGGAACGACACCTGGCTCGCTGCGCGACGAAGACCCTCGAGTTCGACTCCCACCTGACGCCCGACCGTGCGACCACCGTCGCAGGCCAGCACGTACCGGGCGTGCACCTCGTAGTCGGTGTCGGTGTCCTTGTCGCGAATCACCGCGGTGACCCCGTCGGCATCCTGTTCGAGAGTGATCAACTCGTGATTGAAACGGACACGACCCGGCGCGAGTTCCTCGGCGCGGTCTCTCAGTATCGGCTCGAGCCGGATCTGGGGAAGATTGGTCGAGAGCAACGGACTCGCAGCAACCCATGTCTCGTTCGTTCCACCGGTTCCCCAGCACTCAAGCTTTGCCACCTGACGCCCCGCCGATGGGTGTCCGGCAAAACCGATGTACACGGCCGTGTGCGAAAACGCCCCGGGCGGAGTGCCCTGACGGTAGATCTCGTCTGCGACACCTGCGTCGGACATGATCTCCATTGCTCGCTGGTTCAGAATGTGCGCTTTCGGCAGGATCGACGTGGTCGGCAGGGAACTCACGAGGTACGAGTCGACCCCGAGACCCGACAACAACATCGACGCGGTCAAACCCGCTCCGCCGCCGCCCACGATCAACACCGATGTCTTCACTTCGATCACGACTGCCCCCTTCCCTGCAACCGTACACCGTTTTATTTGTTGTCACAAATAAATCTTGGAACTGCCCATGGCCCTGCAACAAGTGGCCGATGAATCAGAAACGTGCGGTGATGGCGTGAGCGAAGTCGGCCAGTTCCCCCGCCGACCGTGCAACGGCAGCCACGTAGCGGTCGGGGCGCACCACGATCGCATGTGCATCCTGCACGGCATCGGGTGCAACGAGCACGGGAGCCGTGAACGGCCGCAACGATTCCGGGATCTCGATGTTCTCTCTCGCCACCACGACGAACGAAGCACCGTTGTCACGGGCACGAGCCGACACCTCGGGGTGGAACCAGAATTGGTGACCGACACGGGGGTCGTCACCGGCGACGATGCCCGATTCGATGTGCGGACTCGGCCGCGAGCCGCCGTACCCGCTCTCGACGTCGACCCCGTGACTCACGCGACCGCCCAGTTGGTCGATGAGACGACCCATGTCAACTGCATGTGCGATGGTGCTGCGCACGTGGGGTGCGCGTTCCTCCGTGTATGTGTCGAGAATCCTCTCGGTTGCGAGACCACGCTTCACGAACGAGAGTTTCCACGCAAGGTTGATTGCATCGCGCATTCCCGAGTTCAGACCCTGCCCGGCGAACGGCGGAGTCTGGTGCGCCGAGTCTCCCGCGAGGAACACATTGCCCTGTCGCATCTCGGGCGCAACCACTGCGTGGAACCTGTACACGGCGCTGCGCACGAGTCGCGAGTTGGCGGGCGAGATCATTCCGTCGAGCAAGCCCCACAGACCCTCGTCGGTGTTCAAACGTTGTGCATCCTCGTGTTCCTGGATCTGGAATTCCCAGCGCCGGTAGCGCCGAACTCCCTGCACGTACGTGAACGGTCGGTCCGTGCGGCAGTACTGCCTCACGCCGACCGGCAGATCAACCTCTGCGCCTTCATTCAGTTCGGCGTCGACAACCAACCAGTCCTGATCGAACTTGAGGTCCTCCAGTTTCAGACCGACCTTCTTGCGTGTCCAACTGCTCGCACCATCACACCCGACATACCACCGAGATTCCACGACCTCACCGTCGTCGAGAGTGGTCGTCACCGACGAGCCGTTGTCGATCATGTCGACTGCCGTGCGACCCCAACGCACTTCGGCCCCGCGGCGCTGTGCTTCCGCACGCAACATCGTGTCGAGATCGGGTTGAAAGTGCGTGACCACCGGTGGCACTCCCTGCAATCCGAGAGGAGGAATGTCGGCGCCGATCACGATTTCGTTGTCCGGGCCGACAAAGTCGCCTCGCTGCAGGGGCTCGGTGTTCGCGAGCAGCCAGTCACCCAAACCGTGGTCGTGGAACCCGCGCTGGATCTCGTCATCCATTACGATGGCGCGGGGCAACTGGTACGGGGTCTCGTCGCGGTCGATCACGATGTTCGACACGCCCATGTCCGAGAGAACAACCGACAGCAGAACACCGACCGGGCCACCGCCGAGAATCGTGACGTCACGCATTGTCGTGCACCATTCCGGCCATGAGTTGGTTGCGGATCCTGCGCGCCTCGACGCGGACCCTCTCCTGTTCCTCCGGGGATGATGCATCGACCACCGAGAGAATGAACGGCTCGAGTGCCGCCCACCCCATCTCCATCGCCATGGCCAGACCGACCTTGGCCTTCAATTCGGTCGACGGGTGTCGATCGCCGCGTTCGTGTGCAATGTGCATCATCGCGTTGCGCGGCACCGAGACTTCCTCGGTGAGTTCGGTACGGGCCAACGACATCTCGTTGTCGAGCACGGCGCGAACAACCGCGCGCAGGTACGTGGGATCGCCGAGCAGCGCAAACGGTGCCGGCAACGGTTGATGTCGCGACTGCTCCATCGCATACTCGTGATGCTCGTGCACCAGATGCTCCATTGCGGCCCGCAGCAACGCATCTTTCCCGCCGAAGTAGTGGTGGACCAGCCCGTGGTTCACCCCGGCGCGCTCGGCAATGGCGCGGATGCTCAGGGAATTCGGCCCCACTTCACCCAGCAACTCGGCGGTTGCACGGATGAGCTTTTCCTCCGTGTCGACGCGCGTGCGTGTCGACTTCTCTTCGTCGACGATCACTGTCCGGCAGTTGCGTAGTCGGTGATGGCCGCAGCAGGCTCGCCGGCGCGGTACCGCTGCGCGAGAACCTCGAAGTCGACATTGATGCCGATCGGGTTCGCCGCAAACAACGGCCCGGCCATGAACGCATCTGCCTCTTCCATCGACATCGCATCGACCTGTGTCTCCACCTGGTTGCCGTCGGGATCGCGGTAGTAGGCCGAGAGGGTCATGCCGTGGTTGATGGTCCAGTACGGAGAGACACCGCGTGCCTTCATGCGTTCGTACTGGCCGAACAGATCGTCGAGGCTTGCGTAGGTGAACGCAAAGTGCTCGGTGCCGCATGCCTTCGCATCGCGGTCCTCGAGATTCGGGATGTTCGCAATGGCGATGCGGTGGTGTTCGTCGTCGTACGAGATGAACGAGATGAAATCGTTCTCATGACGGGCCTGACCCTCGAGGAAGTACTTCCACCAATCGAGCATTTCTGCGTACCGCGAAGTCTTCAGAACCACGTGAGCAAATTTGACGGGTGATGCCATGGCTGTCTCGTTTCTTTCAGGGCTGATCAAGTTGATTTAGTCAAGTGACTAACCCAGACTATAGTGCAGGTCATGACATTGCGATTCGCCTCGAAAAACGGCCGTGCCCAACTGGTGATCGGCCCCGACAACCTTCTCGTCGACCTCGCCGAAGCCAGCAACGGACTCTTCTCGTCGGAACCCATCGACGCGTTCCGGCGCTGGAACGAAGTGCGCGACTTTGCGGCCTCGTTTTCCGGCAGCGGCACACCGTGTGATGTCGAATCGCTCGATGCGCCCTCGCCGTGGCCGACCCAGGTGTTCGGTATCGGTCTCAACTATCGCACGCATGCCGAAGAGAGCGGCATGGAGATTCCGAAGACTCCGCTGACCTTCACCAAGTTCTCCTCGTCGATCGCCCACGGCAACGCAGACATTCCGGTGTACGGCCCCGCAATCGACTGGGAGGTCGAATTGGTTGTCGTGGTGTCGACGGGCGGTCGCGACATCGCGAAAGAAGACGCGTGGAAGCACGTTGCGGGTGTCGCCGTCGGCCAGGACGTCTCCGACCGTCAACTTCAGTTCGCAAGCCAGCCGCCGCAGTTCAACCTCGGCAAGAGTCGCAAGAACTACTCCCCCTTCGGCCCGTGGCTCGTCGACGCACACGGTCTCGAGAACCGAGATTCCCTGCACATGACATGCACGCTGAACGGCGAGACGGTGCAGGACACGAACACCGACGATCTCATCTTCGATGTGTCCGACATCGTGTCGTATCTCTCGGGAATCGTTCAGCTGCTGCCGGGCGACGTCATCTTCACCGGAACCCCCGGCGGCGTCGGCGCCGGTCAAAAGCCGCCCGTGTTCCTCAAGTCGGGCGACATCCTCGTGTCGACAATCGACGGAATCGGCACCACCAGGAACAAGTGCGTCGAGCCGTGATCGTCACGCCGTGAGAAACGGCGCGATCATCTCGTTGCACCAATTCCACAGGGCGTCGCGCGCATCCTGATTGTCGCTGCCGCGCGTCGACGGCACCTTGTGGGTCCCGCGCACCGCGCGGTCGCACCAGAACAACCCGGATTCACGGGGCAACGGGCTGACCGCCGCCAGCCACGCGATCGTGTCGGCACCCTGGGCGACGGTGCGCAGAATCGGCCGGGTCACCGTGCGGAACAAAGGAATCGATTCCTGAACTCCGGGGGTGTCCGCCCACCCGGGGTGCATCGCGGCGAACTCAACGTCGGGTTCGCGTCGTGCCCACATCGAGTTCAGTGTGACCTGCGCGCGCTTCGCGATTGCGTACTGGCGAGTGCCGTCGTATTCGGACATCTCGAGACGCGCGCCCTCGTGCAACTGGGGCAGAGGTGCCGCATACATGCCGCCGGACGAGACGGTCACGACCCGACCGTGTGCCGCGCGAAGGGCGTCACGCAGCACGGTGGTCATCAGGTGCGGACCCACCACGTGGGAGGCGATTGTCTGCTCGATTCCCTGCGGCGACAACTCGCGTTCGTTCAACAGGGCACCCGCGTTGTGAACCAGAACATCGATGCGCGGAAAACGCCGCGCGATCTCGCGCGACGCCGACGCCACGGATACGAGGTCTCCCATCTCTGCACACACGACATCGACCGCCGGGGTGCCCTGCAACGCACGTATCTCCGATGCCATCGCGGCACACTTGTCGGGATTGCGGCCGACGAGCACGAGGTGTGCACCGGTCCTCGCGAGAATGCGGGCTGTTTCCGCGCCGAGACCCGATGTCGGCCCCGTGATCACCACTGTTCTGCCGTGCATCGGCATCGACGACACGTCTTTCCAGTGCCCGACGCGAGACCTCACTGCGAACCCGACGCGCGAGAAGCCGGGAACAACCGCTGCGTCGAGCGCCCTGTCGATGAACGACGTCACGACCGCTCCGCCAACGTCGCGAGCAGCATCGCAGCCACAACGACTCCGCGAACCGACCATGCAACGGTGCGCACCCAGTTCGTCGACACGAGCTCGCGGCCAACCTGTGCATCGGGCGAAGTCGCCATTCGCGCATGCCGCGGAACCGACAACAACACGGTGGCCCCGAGAGCGACAGCCAACGGAACACCCGCGAGCCACGGCACGAACCACGCCACCCCCGCCGGAACCATTCCGAGAAGCAGCAACGTGGTGACGCCTTCGACGGTCATCGGCACCATCACCACCCAACCCGTTCGCTTCTGGTGCTCGACGGCCACGCCCGCCGCGCTGTCGACCGGCACCACCGACAGCAACGGGTAATGAACGACCTGCACAAACCAGATCACACCGACCATGGTCCATGTCGCGACGACATTCAGCAGCAGCACGAGGTCATTCACGCGGTCACCGTACCGTTCGTGCCGAGGCGGTGCCTACGCTTGACGGCGTGACTCGCGTCCCGAAATCGAAGAACGGCCACCCGCCCCGTCTCTGCGAACACTGCGGCCGTCCGTTCGAATGGCGCCGCAAATGGGCCCGCGACTGGGAGAACGTGAAGTTCTGCTCCGACAAATGCCGTCGCGCGGGGCCGGCAACGACGTGAGCACCGCGGGCCCGGATCTAGAACGGAATCCCGAATTCTGCGATGTCGACACTGCGGCGTTCGTCAATCGATCGGTGGGCGGCCGCACCGATCACGACGCTCCACAAACCGTCGTCGACGGTGACCTCGGGCTGACCGCCACTGGTCACGGCATCGACGAATCGTTTGCACTCGATGAAGCTCGCACCGAAATGGAAACCGACATGGGCGACGTCGGGGTCGATGGCCACGTCGACCGTCGACACCCTGCGGCTTGCGCGATCGCCCACGAACACCTTGCCGTCGCCGGGGACGAACGCCTCGACCTTGCCGGTGGTGCCGACGGCGGAGATCTCCTGCTCGTGACGCGACCCCTCGGCGAACATGCTGAGATCGAGCATCGAGCGCACACCGTTCTCGTACTCCACGATCACATACGCGTTGTCGAGAATGTCGCTGCGTTCGCCCTCGTAGAACTCGTCGAGATGGTTCACGTCCTGTCCGCCGCTTGCCATCACCCGCACGGGGCGCGATGCGACAACGAGATTCATCAAATCGAAGAAGTGGCAGCACTTCTCCACCAACGTTCCACCGGTGTTTCGGCTGAACCTGTTCCAGTTGTCGACCTTCACGAGGAACGGAAAACGGTGTTCTCGTATCGCGAGCATTTTCAGGTCGCCCACCGCACCGCCGCGCACCTGCCGCACGAGTTCTGCGATGGGGGCCATGTAGCGGTACTCGAGGCCGACCCACGTGAGCGCAGACCTGTTCCGCTGCGCACGGACAACATCGACGCAGTCGTCGACGGTGGTGCACATCGGTTTCTCGACGAGCACCGGAAGATCGGTCGAGAAGACGTCGTCGAGAATCGACTTGTGGGTGAAGTTCGGCGATGCAACAACCACTGCGTCGACCCGACCCGACGACAGCAGGTCGCCGTGGTGGGCGTACGCCGCGACGGATTCGAAGTCCTCACCCATTGTCAACCGGGCCCACTCGCGCGGTTCGTCGTTCGGGTCGCTGATCGCCGTGATCTCGACGGTGTCGAGACCCATCAGGTTCTTCAGGTGCTCGCACCCCATCATCCCGGTTCCGATCACGCCGACTCGCACCTTTGACATGGGGTCAGGCTATGACCCCGCGAGGTTTACCGTCACCAACCCGCGCACTATTGTCGGGGTTCTCGCATCGGGGGATGCGTCGAACATGGGGGAACACAAATGGCAATCGTCGACCTGATCGAATCGGGCCTCGGGCTTCTGAAGTCGGACGCCGACATCACTCCGCAGTGGGTCGAGGGTGTGCTGCGCGGCAGCGGGAACCTCGAGGAAGGTGTGTCGGTCACCGGCGTGTCGACCGAACGCATCGGTGAGGGTGTCGGGATTCTCAGCATCCTCCAGCGCATCACTCCGACGTACTCGGGATCCACGTCGAAGGGCCCGAAGTCGTTCGTGGTGAAGTACCCCACCGACGATGCAACGCAGCGATTCACCGCCGATGCTCTTGCTCTCTACATTCGCGAACTCATCTTCTACCGCGACTGTGCAACCGATGCCCCGTTCCGTACCGCCAAGTGTCTGGCTCAGGCCATCGCCGGCGACAACACGGACTTCACCATCGCGATGGAAGACATCGGCCACATGCGCGCATTGAACCAGCTCGACGGCATCAGCCTCGAGGAGTCACGCGTACTTCTCGAGAAGCTCGCCGACTTCCACGCGATGTGGTGGGGCAGCCCGAAACTTGCCCAATACGAAGCCACGTTCCAGCCGCTCGCGAATCCGACCTACAACGCGGTGCTGCCGATGTTGTGGACCGGGGGCTGGCCGAACGTCGAACAGTACGCCGGGCATCTCCTGCCCGACAGTGTTCGCGAGATCGGCGGCATCTGGGCAGGAAAGGTGTCGTGGATGCTCGAGAACCTGATGACACCCACCACCATGTGCCACGGCGACTACCGCGCCGACAACATCATGTTCGACGGCGACAAGCCCGCGGTCATCGACTTCCAGTTGATCGGAACCGGCTCGGGCATCTACGACGTCGGCTACTACATCAGCCAGTCGATTGCGACCGACGTTCGCAGGGGTCACGACCGTGAACTGCTCGAGACCTACCTGAAGCGTCTCGAGAGCCACGGCATCGAGGTCGACCGTGAAGAGGCGTGGCGCCAGTACCTCATCTGCATCTGTTTCTGCGTCACGTACGGCGTCACCACGTTCGGCGGCTTTGCCGACCAGAACGAGCGCGGTCAGCAGTTGCTGCAGGACATGTTGCTGCGGGCACTCAACTGCGTGGCAGACAACAACGCGCTCGAAGTGCTGAAGTAAAGGGTCGCCGCGTCGGGCACACTTGTGTCATGAGTGACCACACACACGACCACGGCCGCGGATTGCTGCAGCAACTCGGCGCCGAAGGGCGCGAACTGCGCAACCTGATCCCCGAGGTCTACGCCGGATTCGGCGAACTTCACAAGGCAGCATTCGGCGACGGTGCCGTCGACAGAAAGACCAAGGAACTCATCGCGCTCGCCGTCGCCATCGCCGTGCGGTGCGACGGGTGCATCGCGAGTCACGCACGCGGCGCGGCGCTCGCGAAGGCGACTGAGAAAGAAGTTGCCGAGACGATCGGGGTCGCCATCAGCATGAGCGGTGGCCCGGGCACGGTGTACGGCCCGCGTGCGCTTGCTGCGTACCGCGACTTCGCGCGACCCGAATGAATTCGGTTGGGGCTAGTGCCCCACCGACTTGTTGATGCGCACGGGAACCGTGCGCGGCCCGCGCACCTGACCGCCGGCCCAGGTGACCTCGGCGTCTTCGATCAACTCGAAGTCGGGAACCCGCGCGAGGAACTCCTCGATCGCAACGCGCATCTCCATGCGCGCAAGGTTCGATCCGACGCACCGGTGAATTCCCGCGCCAAATGCAACGTGACGGTTGTGTTGACGGTCGATGATGACCTGGTCGGGATTCTCGAAATGTTCGGGGTCGCGGTTGGCCGCGGGGAACGCCATCAGCACCCGGTCGCCGGCGTGCATCGGGCATCCTTCGTATTCCATGTCGTCGTTCACCAGGCGTGCCATCGTGACCGGCGAGTATGCGCGCAGGAATTCCTCGACGGCCGAGGGGATCATCTCCGGCTCGCGAACGAGACGCTCGCGGTCTTCCTTGTGCGTGGCGAGGTGCCACAACGACGAACCGATGCCGCTCCAGGTGGTGTCGACCCCGGCAATCAGCAACAGGCCGCACATGCCGAGAATGAGTCCGTCGGGGAACGGTTCGCCGTCGTGCTCGGCGTGCACCAGCTCGCCGATCAGGTCGGACGTCGAGCCGGTTTCACGGCGGTTGATGATCTCGCCCATGAAGAAGTCCTGCAGTTCGGCACGTGCCTTGATGCGCAGTTCCGGGTTCGTGAGACCGGCCTCGAGGCTCCAACGCACCCACTTCGTGAACGTGTCTTTCATTGTCGTGGGAACACCGAGCATGGTGGCGATCACCTGGGCGGGAATCTGCTGGGCGTAGTCGACTGCGGCATCTGCAGTTTCCTTGCCGGCGATGACGTCCATCAATTCGCGGCACCACGCACGGGTGAACACCTCGAGCTCGTCGACGGCCTTCGGCGAGAACGCGGGCAGCAACTGACGACGGGTCCACGTGTGCATCGGTGCATCGACTGCGATCGGCGCGCCCGTGGTGACTCCGTATGCGCCCGAACCTCGTGGCTCTGCAGGCGGCACCACGAGAATCTCGCGCGACGAGAACAACTCGGGTTCGCGCGCCATCTTCGTGACCGTGTCGTACCGCGTCGGCAACCACGAACCGCCCCACTTGTCGGTGTGCGCAATCGGGCATTCCCCGCGCAGTTGGTCCCAGATCTCGTACGGATTCTCGATGTAGTCCTTGTCGAAAATGTCGAAGGCAGTGGTCCAGTCGATCAACTCTCCCATGGCTCCCCCTTGTGTCCCCGTGGCGTGCCCCGGTCGATTCCGGGACCCATGAGGTGAGGATAACTTCCCGACTGAGCGTGACCGTAGTCATACGACCTACCATTCGCCCATGAGCAACCTGCCACTCGACATCGACCCCTCGGAAGCCGGATTCGATGCGTCCCGCCTCGAGCGCATCACCAGCCATTTCGCCAAGTACGTGGACGACGGTCGTCTTCCGGGCTGGCACATCTCCGTGTCCCGCGGCGGAAAACTGGCCTACAACACCACCTACGGCCATGCCGACGTGGAGAACAACAAGCCGATCGCCGACGACACCATCTACCGCGTCTATTCGATGACCAAGCCGATTTGTGCGGTTGCCGCACTGATCCTGTGGGAAGAGGGTCTCTTCGAGATGCGCGACCAGGTGAAGTGGTACATCCCCTCTTTCGGCGATCAGAAGGTGTTCCGCAGCGGCACAGTCACCGCCCCCCGTTTCGACCCCGTGACCGAACCGATGGAGATGTGGCACCTGTTCTCGCACACGGCCGGTCTCACCTACGGATTCGTGTATTCGAACCCCGTCGACCAGATGTACCGCAACGCCGGATTCGAATGGGGAACCCCGCGCGATGCCTCACTCGCGGAGATCTGCGACATGCTCGCCGGCCTGCCGTTGATGTTCCAGCCGGGAACCGAATGGGCCTACTCGATGTCAATCGACGTTCTCGGTCGCGTCGTGGAGATTCTCTCGGGAATGACACTCGGTGAATTCATGCAGAAGCGAATCTTCGGACCGCTCGGCATGACCGACACCGCATTCCACTGCCCCGCCGACAAAACCGATCGACTCGCCGCTCTCTACATCCCGAACCCGGCAGACAACCGTCGTCGGGTGCGCAACGACGTGATGGGTGCCGGTGCAAGCATCGAACCCAAGGCACATCTGGGTGGCGGCGGACTCGTGTCGACGATGTCCGACTACACGAAATTCGCCGAGATGCTGCGCGGCGGCGGCGAATTGAACGGAGTCCGCATTCTGTCGCCACGCACCGTGAAGTTCATGGCGTCGAACCATCTTCCCGGCAACGCCGACCTCACCGCCTACGGCCGACCGTTGTTCTCGGAGACCGCGTTCGACGGAGTCGGGTTCGGTCTGGGTGTCAGCGTCACCATCGACCCGGTCAGCGCAAAAGTTCCGGGCAGCGTCGGCGACTACGGCTGGGGCGGTGCCGCAAGCACGAACTTCACGGTCGACCCGAAGGAAGATCTCGTGTACACGATCATGACGCAGTTGCTGCCGTCGAGCACCTGGCCGCTACGGCCGCAGCTCAAGCAACTCGTGCACCAGGCTCTGGTCGACTGACCGCACGTCGCATCTGCGCCGAGAGCGCGCCCAACACCACCAGACCCGTCGCGATGATCACGAGACCCTGGGCCATCTCGTTGTTGACCCACTCCATCACGGTCATCACCACCCCGGCAACCACACAGAACGCTCCGGCGAGCAACATCTCGGGGGCGAGTAGAACGGTTCCGGCGGCGAACAGAGCGGCCCCGGTGATGATCGAGGCGGGTCGCGACCAGTCTTCTGCCGAACCGATGGTCATCGAACCGATGATGATGAACAACGAACCGACTGCGCGGGCCAACTGTTGCGACCCGATGTCGGTCAGGGCAACCACCGCCAGCAACGCTCCCGCGGCAAGCAACAGACCACCATTCAGGAACTGATTCTCCACGTCGAGCACCGCGCTCAGGGCTATGGCCACGCCGACGGTTCCCACCGACAGCGCAACGGTGCCCGAGAACCGCGCCGCACGGCAACGGAACACACCCCACAGGGCAATCGCGCCCGTCAACAACAACCCGATCCATTCACTGCGCATGTCGGCTTGGTCGAGAACGATTCCTGTGCCGCCCGCGGCGGCACCCAGCGCACCGAGTTCGAACACTTCTGCGAGACGTTGCTTGATCTCTGATCCCGACATGAGTTTCCACGATGCGACACCGAGTGCAGCGGACAGCACGTACAACGCCGCGGCAATCGTTCCCACCGATGCATCCTCGAGTGCGTACGCAAGCAAACGAACCACTCCGACCGCGATGATGAGTGCAGCGAGATACGAGACGAGTTCGCGTATCGAGAACGACCAGCGCGGTGCCGACATGATGTTCTTTGCCTGGTCCTCGTTGATGACCCCGCTGTCAACCAGTCCGTCGAGCAGTTCCCGCTGTGTCTTGTTCTGTTCCATGTCTGAAGTGTGACACGGAATCAACGAGGACGTGTGTACCAATCCACCACCGGACCGACTGCTTCGTCGAGCAACGGCGCGAGAAAGCCCGCATACGTCACTGACATGTGGTTGTCGTCGCGGTACACCAACAAATTTCCCACAACGGTGGGACACACGTTCTCGGTGCAGAACCAGTTGCGCACCCACACCACGTGCTCACCTGCCGCATCAAAATCACGCCGCATCTCGAACATGTCGTCGCGATAACCGTTCGTGATCGTCGGCGAGCACTGCTGCACATTCGTGTAGTTGCGACTGAGACACGCGGGAATCTGCTGACCCGGGTACGGGGTGTCCTCGACCAGGATCGGGGTCATTCCGCGCGCGCGCAGTGCGTCGAGCGTTCCCTGGATTCCCTCTCGCCATTCCTTCTGCCACATCGGCTTGCGGGTCGACGCCGACAGGAGCCGATCGAAGTGACCGACGAACACGAACTTCACCCCGTCTGCGACCATTGCATCGAGAACATTTGCGCGCCACTTCTTGCACTCCGGGTACACCCGACCGAGCACCTTGTTGTACACGAGCACCTCGGCAGGCGGGCATCCGGCCTTCGTGTACACGTTGAGTTTCCACTTTCTCTTGATCGCGACCTTCTCGAACGCCGGGAACCACTGTGCGGCGTGCGAATCCCCGTACAGACCCACGACCACAGGTGATGCCTCGTCACCGAACGAGCATCCCGCCTTCGGTGCAGTCGGCGTGAAACGCACATGACAACCGTCGTCGTAGATGACCGGTTGATCCGAGACGGCCGCCTGGAGCGACGGTGTGAGATTGCCGGGAAGACCGGTCGCTCGCGCCGCATCCGAGATGGCCTGCAGGGGCACACCGAGTTGCGGCATCTCGGGTGCAACGGGAACCGTCGTGGTGGTGCCGGCAAGGGTGGTGGTGGTCAGCACGGGCGTCGTTGCATCGGGCCCGAGCGTGATGCTGGGCGGATTGTTGCGTGCAAGCACCGCCGACCCGCCCAACAATGCGATGAGTGCCGTGGCGAGTGCCGCAGCACGGAGACCGCGAATCGAAATGTTGCGACGCACCGGATTCTCGACGAAACGGAACGACAACTCGGACAGACCCAACCCGATCGCCGTGCACACCAGACCGTCGACGACGCTCAGTTCACGACCGAGTGCCGGTTCGGCGATGATGAGGATCGGCCAGTGCCACAGATACGCCGAATACGAACGCGAACCGAGCCATTGGAACGGTGCGAAGCGCAACATCGCCACCGGCGCCCACCGGGCCGACGTTCCACCGGCGATCGCGCACACGGTCGACACCACGGGAACCAGCGCCCACGGCCCCGGGAACCTGGTCGTCTCCGAGAACGTGGCGACGCTCGCGACGATTCCCGCGAGTCCGACCCACGATGCACCGGCTGCGAGCGATGTTGCGACACGACCGGTCGCAACCGGCAGCACCGCCAACAGTGCACCGAGAGCGAGTTCGAACGCCCGCGTGTGCGGTGCGAAGAACGCCCACGGTTGCGACGTGTTCATCAACGCCATGCACGCGACGAACGACGCCACCGCGACGACCCCCGACGTGAACCCGACACGCACGCGTGCCGTCAGGCGGGATGTGTTCGAGATGCCGAGGCAGACCACGAAGACGAGGGCGGGCCACACCACGTAGAACTGCTCCTCGACCGCAAGGCTCCAGTAGTGCTGCAACGGCGAAGGCGGGAACGACGACTGCAGATAGTCGGCCCCCCTGTGGGCGAACAACAGGTTCGAGGCGAACCCGGCGGTGGCGATGATGTCGCTCGTGAGCGAACGCACCCGGATCGGCTCCAGCCACACGTACGACGCAACCAGTGTCAGAACAGCGACGAGCGAGGACACCGGCAGAAGACGCCTGATGCGACGCGAATAGAAGGCAGCCAGAGAGATGCCGCCCGTCGATGTCCTCTCCTGCACCAAGAGAGAGGTGATCAGAAAACCCGACAGAACGAAGAAGACATCGACACCCACGTACCCGCCGTCGAGCCCCGGCACCCCGGCGTGAAAGAGAAGGACCGCGGCGACCGCAATCGCCCTCAGGCCCTCTATGTCCTCGCGCCGTTGCACATCGTCAAGTATTGCCCGAGTGCAGAGATTATGGGGACTACCCCGTTCGTCTAAGGTTCACGTATCCAAAACAACGGCTAACCAAGGAGTCACTATGGCCCGTTATTCACGTGTGCTCGCAACTTTTGCGGCACTTTCACTTGTCGTCGCATCATGCGGTGGAGACGATTCATCATCAGACACGACGGTCGCCGAGGGTGGTGAACTCGAGCTCGTCAAGGACGGCGTGCTCACCGTGTGTTCCGACGCCCCGTACGAACCGTTCGAGTTCCAGGACGAGAACGGCGAATGGACCGGCTTCGACATGGACGTGGTCCGTGCAATCGCCACCGAGAACGACCTCGAACTCGAAGTCAGCGTGCAGCCGTTCGACGGCATCTGGCTCGCACCGGCGGCCGGCAAGTGCGACATGGTCGCCTCGTCGATGACCATCACCGAAGAGCGCGAGAACGCGGCCGACTTCACGAAGAGCTACTTCGATGCGTTCCAGTCGCTTCTCGTGCGCAGCGAGGATGCAGAGACCTACAACTCCCTCGATGCACTCGCGGGCAAGACCATTGCCGTGCAGACCGGAACAACCGGTGAGGCATTCGCAAACGAGAACAAGCCGGAAGGCGCAACGATCCAGTCGTTCGACGAGGCATCCGCAATGTTCCTGGCTCTCGAGTCGGGCCAGGTCGACGCAGTTCTCCAGGACTACCTCATCAACAAGGAACGTGCCGACAAGCAGGGAACCTCCACCGTGTCGGTGAAGTTCGAGGACACCCCCGAGCAGTACGGCTTCGCGGTCGAGACCGGCAACTCCGCTCTGCTCGACATCCTCAACAAGGGCATCGACGATCTGAAGGCCTCCGGCGAGTACCAGAAGATCTACGACAAGTACTTCATCGGCTGACCCGGTCGAATCAACACACGAGGGGGCCATGGCGATCAGCAAGCGCAAGCGTGCGATGTACACACGGTATGCCGTGTATGCAATCAGCATCGCTGCACTGGTCGCCATGGTCCTTTTCGTTGATTGGGGCAAGCTCAGCAATGCGATGTTCCGGTGGAACATCGTCAAGGAACAGTTCCCCGACATCTTCACCAAGGCCGCGAAGAACACGGTCATCTTCACGATTCTCGGTTTCGCGGGCGGTCTCAGTCTCGGCCTGATCTTCGCCCTGATGCGACTCAGCACAATCCGCCCGTACCGCTGGCTGGCCGCCACGTACATCGAGATCTTCCGCGGCATCCCGCTCGTCGTCACCCTGTTGATCCTCGGGTTCGGAATACCGATCGCCACCGGTTGGCAGTGGCCGAATGCCTACATGCAGGGTGCGGTTCCCCTCGCCCTCGTCGCCTCTGCGTACATGGCAGAGACAATCCGAGCCGGCATCGAAGCAGTGCCGAAGGGCCAGATGGAAGCGGCGCGGTCGCTCGGCATGTCGTACCCGCGCGCCATGGGCACCATCGTGATCCCACAGGCGTTGCGCATCATCGTGCCGCCCCTCACCAACGAGTTCGTGCTGCTCATCAAGGACACCTCGCTGATCTCGGTTCTCGGCGTCACCGACGCCACGAAGGATCTGGCCCGCTTCGGACGCGACGGCGTGAACTCGACGGCCAATGCGACTCCGCTCATGGTCGCCGGTCTCGTGTATCTCGCGATGACTCTCCCGCTCACGCAGTTGGTCGCGTGGATGGAACGACGTGCGAAGGCGGCCGGCAAATGAGCGACCAAACCGTGTTCATCGACGACTACGTGGTCAGCATCAGCGAACTCAACAAGTCGTTCGGTGCGAACCATGTGCTTCGCGGCATCGACCTCGAGGTGCAGCGCGGAGAAGTGGTGTGCATCATCGGGCCGTCCGGTTCGGGGAAGAGCACGTTGCTGCGCTGCGTGAACATGCTCGAGAAACCCTCGAGCGGTCGCATCGTGGTGCTCGGTCGCGAACTCACCCACATCGACTGCGACATCGACGAGGCGCGCACGAAGATCGGCATGGTCTTCCAACAGTTCAATCTGTTCCCGCACATGACGGCCCTCGAGAACGTGTGCATCGCCCAGCGCAAGGTGTTGAAGCGCAACTCGGCCGTTGCAGAGGACATCGGTCGCTCGTTGCTCCAGCGAGTCGGGCTCGGGGAGAAGGCAGATGCATACCCGGGTCAACTCTCGGGCGGTCAACAGCAACGCGTCGCCATCGCCCGCGCGCTCGCCATGAACCCCGATGTGATGTTGTTCGACGAGGCAACGAGTGCACTCGATCCCGAGCTCGTCGGCGAGGTGCTGCAGGTCATGCGGTCGCTTGCCGACGACGGAATGACGATGCTCGTCGTCACCCACGAGATGGGATTCGCCTCGAACGTCGCATCCCGGGTCGTCTTCATGGACGGCGGCGTCATCGTCGAGCAGGGCCCGCCGTCGCAGGTCATCTCGGCACCCCGGGAGGAACGCACACGCACCTTCCTGGCCAACGTTCTGAACCATTGACCACCCTCCCCTTAGGGTGCGCGCCATGACCGACCAACGCGACCGTATCCAGGCGCTTCTCACTCTTGCGAGGCACCCCAACACCCTCCAGGCCGAGGCAGAGACGGCGCTCGCGCTCGCATCGAAACTGATGCAGAAGCACGGGCTCTCGGCGAACGACGTTGCCGACGCCGCCGACATCGACGACACCGAAGTCGTCATCCGCACCTTCACGGTCAGCGGCCTCTACCGCGTGCGTCGGCAGAACATGTTGTGGAACATCGCCAGGCTGCATTCGTGCGACGGCTACCGCGACTTCGACGAAGACGACTCGTGCGTCATCATTCTCTACGGTCGCGACAGTGACATCACCGCCGCCTACACGTTGTTCTGCGCGGCCGACATCCTCGGCGCGCGGTTGCTCCCCCGCGGAGACCGTTCGTGGCGCACCACGTGGTGGAACGGATTCATCAGCGGAATCGTCGAGGCTCTCGGCACGGCACGCAACGAATTCATCAACGAGAGTCCGGGTTCGGGGCTGGTGCTCGCCGATCGCATGAAGCGTGCCCAACGCGAATTGCGCGCCACCGCACCGCCGTTGTCCGGGGGTCGTTCGTACACCGACACGTCGTCGGGCGCATACGCGAGCGGTCAGGCCGCCGGACGCGGCTTCTCCACGGGCGGCCGTTCGTTCACCAGTGGAGTGCGCGGGGAACTGTGAACCACGAACTGGGCGAACTCGTCGAGCGTGCACGCGCTCTCGCGTCGCAGTACCCGCGCGGTTCTCGCGAACAGACGCTCACGTACGCATGCGAACATCTCGCCGACGAACTCGTCGGTGCGCGCGAACTCAACGCACACGATGCCCGGCAACTCATGGAGCGCATCTGCCATGCCGAGGATCTCGACGTGCCTCGCCTCGAGTTCGCCCGCAAGCGCACCACGGCGCAGGCGGCGACGTTCGTCGACGACAACACGATCTGCATCTTCGGTCGCCGAACCACGTTGTCGACACTCCTTCACGAGATTGCGCACACGGCGGTGCGGATCGACGGACACGGGGTCCTGTTCCGCGACGAACTGGTCCGTCTCACGCGTGTTCATCTCTCGGTTGAGTACGCCGCTCTCCTGCATTCGCTGTTCGTCGCACTCGGCCTCGACGCGGCACCGTGGCCGGCGAGCGCCCACCGACGCTGACCGGACCGGCAGGTGACAGACTTGCCTGCATGACTCTCACCGACGACTTTTATTCGTTGCTGTCGACCACACGGTCGATTCGTCGCATCGAAAGCACCCCGATAGACGCACAGACACTCGAACGCGTGTGTCAGGCCGCACTGTGGGCGCCGAGCGGCGGAAACCGCCAGCCGTGGCGCATCATTCTCGTGTCGGACACGAATCTCAAGCGGCGCATCTCGACGCTGTACGCCGACGAGTGGAGCAAGTACGTCGACTACAACATCGCACGGCTCGGCGACCAACCCGATGACGTGCTCGAGAAGGCACGGTCACAGTTCGGCACCGGAACCGCACTCGCGGAGAATCTCGCCGATGTTCCGGTCGTCGCATTCTTCGTGCACGACCCGGGCGCGTTGTACGTGACCGATGCCGGTCTCGGCCGTCATCCGGTCGTCGGTGGTGCATCGCTGTACCCGGCCGTGCAGAACTTTCTGCTCGCAGCCCGCGCCGAGGGGCTCGGGGGCGTGCTCACCACTCTCATCTGTTCGCGCGAGAACGAACTGCGTGACCTCCTGGGTTTCCCCGACGGATGGGGTGTCCACGCCATGATTCCCCTCGGACACCCGAAAGGAAAACACGGCCCGCTGCGTCGCGCACCCTTGAGCGACATGGTGCACCACGACACCTGGTCGTGATTCGTTGAGCGAGTGACGAGTCAGTCGGTCTCGCGCCACGGAACCGCAGCCGGCCAACGACCCTTTCCGCCCTCTTCCACGAGAAACCCCGTGAGAGTGCGTTCGGCGTGTTCCATTCGCCACTGCAGAAGCAACCGCGACTCGCGCCACAGCACGGCGGAATCATCGGTGAGCACCCGTTGGTGCGGATCAGCGGTCAGGTCGAAACACAACGCATCACCGTCACCGAACTGCACATAAACGTGCGTGTCGCTGCGGCGCACCGACAGATTCAGTTGTTCGAGTCTTCGACTCCACGGCCACTCGTACCGATCGAACGGGATGAGAGCGAAACGCCAGTCGTACTCCCAGTGCGCCGCATCGCGCCACCAATCCGGTTCGACTCCTTCGATGAACGGCGTCAACGGCAATCCGTCGCACTGCGCCGGAACCGGAATCCCCATCGCCTCGCAGAGCGTCGGCATGATGTCGACGTTCTCGGTGAAGCGTGTGACCACGGTTCCGTGTCCTGCCGGATGGCGCGGGTCCCGCACGATGCCAACGATGTGCTGGCTCGTGTCCCAGTACCCGACCTTTTCCTTGAGACCGTGGTCTCCCAACAATTCGGCATGATCTGCAACCACCACGATCACCGTGTTGTCCCACTGGCCACTCTCGCGCAACGCCTGCCAGATGCGACCGAGCTGTGCGTCGACCTCGCTGATCATGCCGAAATACTGCGCACGCATGTGAGCGAGTTCCTGCGGATCGGTGGGGGCCTTCGTCGAGTCGAGTTGCAGCATCACCTCGTGGAACCCGTGCACCTCGTCGGCGCGCGCGATCGGGAGACCGACGTCGGCAGGGTCGTACATCGTCGAGAACGAACCGGCCGCCGAGTACGGCGGGTGCGGCCGGATGAAACTCGCATGAGCGAACCACGGTTCGCCCCGGTTCTGCACCCAGTCCAACAACTGCCCGGCGAGAAACGCCGATGTGCTGACCTCGGCGGGGCGTTCGTTCTCGGTGCGCAACAAGTCGAGAATGCCCATCGCCGTGTCGTGACCGTGGCTCTTCAGGAACTCGCGCCACGGTCTGTAGTTGCCGGTGAGGTCGAGCACGCTGTCGAAACCGGGCAGAATCCCCTCGTACGAGCGCAGACGTTCGTCGTCGGGACCGGTGGTGACGCGGGGGTCGATCGATTGATCGGTGTAGCCGAACAGTGCCGGTGCGTACCCCGCCCTCCGCGCGGCACGCGCGATGTTGTCGAATCGATCGTCGAGGGGGGTTCCGTTCGCGACCACGCGGTGGTTCATCTGGTAGGTGCCCGTGTACAGCGATGCGCGACCCGGCCCGCACGGTGATGCCTGGCTGTAATGACGCGAGAGACGCACGCCGTTGCGCGCGAGGTCGTCGAGATTCGGGGTGCGCACCACCGGGTGACCCGCAGACGACAGACAGTCGCCGCGGAACTGATCGAGCGTGATGAGGAGAACGTTGGGTCTCACGGTCGCCTCCCCGTGACCAAGAATCTGCAGATGTCGCGCATTGCATCTCTGTCCTGTGCCGAGAAGAGATGCCCTCCTTCGTAGAGTTTCAGCGTCGCATCGGGGATCCGGCGAACGATTTCCTCCGAATTCGCCGGTGGCGCGATGCCGTCGTACCTTCCGGCGGTGACGAACGTCGGGGCCGTGATGTTGCCGAGGCGTTGCGACACGTCGTGACCGATCCGCGCCTGCAACTGGAGACGCTCACCACGCAGAACCTCGGGTGACTTCGCCACCCCCGCCTGTGTTCGTCTCATTGCGACGATCGCCGCATCGGTCGGATGGCTGTCCAACCACTCCCGGGTCCATCGCGAGTCGGTGAGTTCGGTGATTCTCGCGTCGCGGGCATCTGCGTCAAGCGACGCGAGCTCATGCAACGGATACGACGAACCTGCGTCTCCTCCTGCCGACGTGCACAGCAACACGAGTCTCTCGACTCGCTGTGGAAAAGTCACCGCGAACTCCTGTGCCACCATCCCGCCGAAGCTGATCCCCACCACGGAACATGCCTGCCAACCGACGTGATCGAGAAGAGCGGCCCCGTCTGCGGCGTAGTGCTGCATGGTGTACGGGCCGTCGGGAATCGATGTCTCTCCGAGCCCGCGTTGATCATGTGCGAGAACCGTGCAGTGCTTCGCGAGTGCATCGATGATCGGCCGCGACGTCTTCAATGTCGCCCCCGAACCGTTGAAGAACAGAACCCGCGGACCGTTGCCCGACATCTCGTAGTGAAGAGTCACATCAGATCTGTGGAAGAACGGCACGCGACAAGTCTGACACTCGTCGGGGTATCCACCATTCACGGACCGAAACAAGGCACTATCGGGTTCCGTGCTCACGATTGTGGAAGAGGTCAAACGCTCGCTTGCCGAGCAGACATCGTCCCTCTCGTGGCGTCGGGTCACCATGCCGGGTCTCTCCGTCGCGTGGGTCGGCATGAACGTTCCCACCGTCGAGACATGCGGCAGACCGTGGGTGTGGGAGGTGGTCACGCCCGACCAGTACGACACGTCGGCACGTCTGCAGGATGACCCCCTGGTTCTGTCGGTGGCCCACGACGTCGTGATTGCCGAGGTTCTCCACGAGGATCACACGGCACCTGTCGTGCGCATGCAGGTACCCGTGCGCAGCACCCCCGAATCGGTCTCGATTCCGAGAGGACCGGGCCGGGGCACCCCGTGGTCGTTGCGCATGGAGACGGGTTGGTCGGTGTCGGCCCTCGGAACCGCGGCGCAGTGCTGGATCGACAGGGAAACCCCGGGCAACGTGCGGCTGCAGACCCCGGTGGAGCCGCATTCACCCCACAGGCTCTACCAACTGCACCCTTCCATCAATATCGAGTCGGCGGCATTCGATCACCTGCTTACACTCGGACTCGATGAAGCAGCGGTCGTCACTTCCCTCCTCAGCCAGGTGCACGAGGCGCTTCAGCCCTATCGATGACCGGCGGGTGGTGCCGTGATCACCACGTTCGCCACCACTCTCTCTGCGATTGATTCATCCGAGAAGGAACGTCTCACTCTCATCGACCTGGTCACCGACTGGCAGATGGAGCACTACCCCCTCGACGAAAATGCCCCGGGAATCACCGTCCGTGTGCGCGAGGGGTCCGACGACCCCGTGTTCCGCGTGACCATCACCCACACGCAATCGGGTCGCCCGTACGCACAGACCATCACGGCAACCGTTGTCACCATCGCCAACCGGCTCACCTTCGACCTGCGCATCGTCGCGACGCCGACCACGGTGCGCGTTGCACCCTATGTTGCCCAGCCGTTGCCGCCGCATGTGGTGTGGTTGTTGTCCAATGTCCTCAATTCGGTGCGCATGGAAGACGCGAACGAATACCTCTCGACCCGCACGAGGATCGTCGCAACGCGGGAACAGGGCGAACAGGTTGCCGGGCTGATCCTTGCGCCCGGCCGCACGCTGCCCGTTCTCATCGAGTTCACCGACCAGAAGAGCAACGCCGCCCCGATGCTCGCCGAGTCTCTCGGGCCGCTCACGGGGCTCGTGCACCAGTTCCGGTTCACGACGCGCGAATCGCTCGACGGTTACATCGCGCTCACGGGAGAGGCCCTCGTCGACATCAACAACGTGGTGGTGCACTGGGCAAGTCCGCAGCGACCCATCGTGTACAGGCGTGTCGACATCCGTGCGGGTCAGGAACTTGCGTTCCTGCAGCGACTCACGAGCACCGTCACCGAGGTTGCTTCGCGTGCATTGAGTGCGCCGCGCATTCCCCCTCCGCCGCGATACGACGACGACCAGATCGTCGACACGACGCGGGAGCCACGGGAGTCTTCGAACGACGATGAGGAACAGTCGATGCTCGTCGAACAGCTCGAGGCAACGGTCGAGGACATGCAGGCAGCCCTGGCCGACGCCGACCGCATCATCGCCGAGCAGCGCGCACAGATCGAACAGAAGGGCGGACAACTCGACGAGTTGATCCTGCGCAACGTGTCGCTCGAGATCCAGGCCGGCAGCACCGCACAGGTTCGTGCGGTGTCGTCGATGAAAGAAGCGCTGCGACTCGCACGGCAACACTGCCCCCAGCTCGTGTTCCACGAGCGCGCAATCGAATCAGGCGAGAACCTCGAGGGACCCGAACCCGTGAGCGTTCTCCAGGATCTCGTGCGCCTGAACGAAGTGGCCCGCGCGTGGCGTGCCGGCGAGATCTCGGGAACCAGCATCGGCCTCGCCTGCCGTCAGATGGGTCTCGACTTCGCCCCGCGCATCTCCGACAACGCGCGACAGAAGTTCGAGGAGGACTACGTGATCACGTGGCGCGGCGAAACCGTGCGTGCCGAGGCACATCTCCGACGCGGTCGCAAGGTGCACCTCGTGCGCATCCACGTGTACTTCGACCAGGACACACAAGACGTCGTCGTCGCCTACATCGGGCGTCACCTGCGCGACAAGTCCAGCCAGTCGTAATCTCGTAGTCTGTCCGAATGACGCGACGACGAGTGATCCGCCTGGTCGCAGGTGCCGTCGCGATCTTCACGGTGGTCACAATGTTCTCGGCCGGTCGGTACGTGCTCGCCAACTCGAACGACCCGATCCAGCAGAGCCTCGCGTCCTGGGCACGCAACAAGGGGTTGGGCTCGGTCGTCGACCAACTCGAGGCGTGGCTGCACAACGACCCGCCCGCCGCGGCTCCGGCCGACACTCTCGCTCTGATTCCCGTCGACACCGAACCGCCGACGACCACGATCGCCCCGTCGTCAACCACCGGTGGTTCGACGACCCCGAGCGGGCCCACCACGACCCGTCCCGTCACCACGCCGACCGGGCCGGCACGCCAGACGAGTCGCGTGCGCACCAGCAGTTGTCCGAACGTCGGAACAACAACCACAGTGGTGACAACCACGACGATTGCCACCACCACGACAGCCGTGCCGACGACCACCACCACGACGACGACAACGACCACCACGTCGACGCTCCCCGGGGAAACCACCACGACGACGACAACGACCACCACGCTTCCCGCTCGCCCCGCCGACATCGAACCCCAGGTCACGCCGGAACTGCGCGGCGAAGGTGAATGGGTCGTTGTTGCACGCGCCAGGTCGAAGCCCGCCGTCTTTGCCACATCGATCCGCCCGTTGTGGTGTTACGGATCGGTTGTCGCCACCATGGCCACCTACGACCCCAACAAGGTGCGCGCGGCACTGTTCAACGGCACCGAGGTTCCGGGCGGTCGCGGATGGAAGAACTCATCGAAGATCAAGGGCGCCGCCGAGAAGTACCTCGTCGGCAGTTTCAACGGCGGCTTCCGTTTCGAACACCACCCCGGTGGCTATGTCACCGAGGGAAGAACCGTGAAGCCGATGCGCAAGGGATACGCGACTTTCGGTATACGTGCCGACGGCACCAGCACCGTCGGTGTGTGGGGCAAGAACATGACAAACGACGAGGAGTGGTTGTCTCTGCGACAGAACCTTCCGCCGCTCGTTTACAACGGCAAGGTCGTGTATCACACCTACGACGATGTCGACTGGGGCAAGGATCACGACAACAAGCTGTACAACTTTCGCTCGGCCGTATGCCTCAGGACGGACGGACTCATCATGTACGTGGCCGTCGGCAAGGTGAACATCGCCATGCTCGCCGACACTCTCGTCGTTGCCGGGTGCTCGACGGCGATGGAACTCGACATCAACGGAACATGGCCGAATTTCGCCGTGTACACGAAGTTCGGCACGACATCGCGCACCGGCCGCACCATCGACAAGCGGATGGGTGACCCCCAACGGCATCTCAACGGCTCGACAAAGGACTTCATCGGTCTCTTCGATGCCGAGACTCTTCCCCCCGGGCTCGTTCGCTAGGCGAGTGCGTATTCGCCGAGCAACCGCGGCGGCTCGCCGTCGGTTGTCGCGATGACCCCGTCGTCGACGAGCTTGCGCAGGTGCGACCACACGCTTCGCCTCGCGGGTCGGTGCAACTTCTTGTCGACGTTCGCGTAGAGAACCTTCACGATTCCCGGAATCGTGGTGTTGCCACCGGCAATCTCGGCGACGATCTGTCGCTCGCGTTCGAGCCGGTGCCCCAGGTATGCGGCGAGAAACGGCTGCGGGTCGGTCACGGGTCCGCCGTGCGTCGGCCACAGAATCGAGTCGTTGCGCCCGATGACTTTGCGCATCGAGTCGATGTATGCCCGCATGTCGCCGTCGGGTGGCGACACGATCGTCGTCGACCAACCCATCACATGGTCGCCGGTGAACAGTGCGCGGTCGATGTCCATCGCGACCGCCAGATGGTTCGAGGTGTGGCCGGGTGTCGCGACGGCAGACAACGAGAACTCCTTCGTCGAGATGATCGTGTCACCGTCGGAGACCGCAACGTCGGGTGCAAATGCGAGATCGATGGTCTCGCGTTCCTCGTCGTCCTTCTTCTCGTCGGGATCTTCCTCGGTCGGGTCGAAGTCGTCTTCCTCGACGAACCCCTCGTAGGTGCGGTGGGGGCCGATTGCGAACCGGGGCGCACCGGTTTCGCCGTGCAGCCAGGCGGTGAGTGGTGAATGATCCGAATGGCAGTGCGTGACCACGATGCCCACGACGTTGCGGCCCCTCAGCGTCGACGCGAGCGCATCGCGGTGGGAGTCGAGTTCCGGGCCGGGGTCGATCACCACCACGTCACGCGTGCCGAGCACGTACGTGCCGGTTCCGTGGTAGCTGAACTTCGACGGATTCCTTGCGATCACCCGTTGGATCAACGGCGTCATGTTCTCGGCAACCGCGTAGGGGGCATCATCGATGCGGGGGACAAACGGGATCGCCATGTCAGGCCTCGTCGATCCCGACGGCGCGCACCTCACCCACGGGTCGCCCGTGACCCAACACCACCTCGCGGATCGAATCGGGAACCCTAGACACATCGACACCGAGTCGTTGCAGTGCGGCGAGCAGCACCGTCGGGGTCGCACGCCCCGAACCATCGGACATCTTCAGTGCGACCGCCCTGCCGTCACGCGTTGCCGCCACGTACACCGACTCTGCACCGTCTTTGGCGAAGAGTCCCGGCACGTGCGACACGATTGTTGTCACGTGCCGCCCCTCGCCGCCCACCACGTAGGGATGCTCCGACATCGCGGTGAACACTTCGTCACCCGCATCTCCTGCCGCGCCGACGGCGATCTTTCTCATCGCCCTCGCAAGACCCGACAGCGACACCACGTGTGCGGGCGCCCCGCAACCGTCGACCCCGATCGCGGCGGGTTCGGCATCCGTGAGTTCGGCGATGGTCGCGGTGACGGCGATCTGCAACGGATGATCGACGTCGAGATACGAGTCGATCGGCCAACCGTTCTTCACGCACGTTGCCAGCATCCCGGAGTGCTTCCCGCTGCAGTTCATCTGCAACGACGTCTTCACCATGCCGTCACGGATGGCGGCGTGCGCGCTCGGAACATGAAGCGGGAAATCCGCGGTGTTCGCCAACGACGATTCGGGAAGCCCGGCCGACGCGAGGATCGCCCGTGCGGTCTCGAGATGAACCGGTTCCCCGTTGTGGCTCGCGCACACCAACGCGAGTTGCCCGGGCGGCAGGTCGAGACCCGCGCGCACCATTGCCAGTGCCTGGAACGGTTTGGTGGACGACCGCGGATAGATCTCGACATCCGGGTCGCCGATCGAGAAACTCACGTCGCCCGACTGGTTCAACGCCACGAGCGCGCCGAAGTGAACGCTCTCGTCGACGCCACTGCGCGACACGACGGCGAGCGGCTCGAACTGCGATGGGTCGACTCCCGTCAACTCGGGTCGTCCCAACCACCCGCAGAGTTCTTGCGGCGCGACTTTTTCGGCTTGGCGTCGGGAAGTTTGGTCAGCGGATCGTCGATGACATCGTGACGCACTCCCCACGCCGAGATCAGCGCCTGACCCATCGCGACTGCGGGCAGCGCAAGGATCGCGCCGATCGGGCCAAGCACGGCACTTCCGGCGAGTGCGCCGCCGAATGCCAGCGCGGGATGCAGTTCGAGTGTGCGTGCAGTGATGCGCGGCGCGAGCAGATAGTTCTCGAGTTGCTGGTACACCAGGATGAATCCGATCACCGCGAGTGCCTTCACCGGCGAGTCGACGAACGTGAGCAGCACCGGCAACACGCCGGCCAGATACGTACCGATGACCGGAAGGAACTGTGACACGAGCCCGACCCACAGACCCATGGCGATCGGCGCCGGTGCCCCGATTGCCTGCAGCGCGATCCAGTGGAAGAACGCGGACACCACCGCGAGCAACGCGCGCGAGTACAGGAATCCGCCGGTCTTCGTGATGGCGAGTTCCCATGCGTCGAGCACCGACCGTTGACGTTCGGGTCGGAGTCGCGAACAGATCGAGCGTCTCAGGCGCGGACCATCAGCCACGAGGTAGAACGAGAACAGCAACACCGAGAATCCCTGGAAGAGAACACCGAGCGCTTGCACAGACACCCGGAACACGTTGTCCTGCTGGGCGTCGATGAACTTCTGCACGGCGCCGTTCGGGTCGGAGATGCGCTCGTTCACTGCGGCGGGGTCGATGTTGGCGTTGAACGTGTCGTTGATGATCTTCACCGTGTCGTTCACGTATTTCTCGCTGTTCGACAACACGTCGGCGATCTGCTGCGTGACAACCGTGCCCATCGCGCCGACAAAACCCAGAACCGCAACGACGACCGCGAGTATCAGAAGGGCGGTGGCAGAACCGCGCTTGAATCCGCGCAGTGCCAATCGGTTCACGGCAGGCTCGAGAGCGAGTGCGATGAACAACGACACCAGCATCAGGATCAGCAGGCTGCTGAGACGGTGCCAGGTGTAGCGCGCCGCAAAGGTGGTGAGATAGCCCAACCAGAAAATGGCCACGGCGGGCACCACCCAACGCGGCAATCGACGGCCGTTGTTCTCCGACGGGGTCCCTGGAAAATCGGTCACGTTGTGAGCGTAGTGGTCGCGCCGAGTGACACATTCGCACGTGCATTCCGCCCGATTGGGTGGCACGATGAGACCCATGGTCGCTCTCCCTGCTCCCCTCACGGAACGAGTGGAGACCGTGCGGGCGGCGCTTGCCGAGGCTCTTCGCCAGCGTGTCATCGGAGACGACGCCGAGCAGAAGCAGGCAGCAATCATGTTGACCCCGGGTCCGCGGTGGTTCTCCCCCGACCGACCGATCCATCGGGTGCATGCCGACTCATCGATGTTCATCGGCGGCATGCGGGCGTTGTTGCTGCAGTCGCTGCACCCGTTGGCGATGGCGGGCGTTGCGCAGCATTCCGACTACCGCAACGATCCGTGGGGTCGTCTGCAGCGAACCGCCGACTTCCTCGCGGCTACCTCATTCGGGCCCGACCACGTCGCACAACAGGCCGTCGACCGGGTGAAGGCGGTGCACGAACGCGTCACGGGAACAGCCGCCGACGGTCGTGCATACGCCGCAAACGATCCTCACTTGTTGAGATGGGTGCACGTTGCTGAGGTCGACAGTTTTCTTCGCGCACACCAGGAATACGGAGAGACTCCCCTGACACCTGCGGAATGCGACGGGTATGTCGCCGACATGGCGCTCATCGCATCGAAACTCGGGGTGCCGGCACCGCCACGATCGGTGCGGGGGTTGAGGGACCAGCTCGCGATGTTCCGTCATGAATTGCGCGGCACGCCGGAGTCGAACGATGTGGTTCGCTATCTGCTCGTCGACCCGCCGCTCCCCGCCGTGGCGCGGGTTCCGTATTCGCTCATCGGTGCCGCGGCGGTCGCCATTCTCCCTGCATGGGCACGCGCCGACCTGCGCCTCCCGTATCTGCCCGTCACCGAAAAGACGTTGCTGAAGCCGATCGGCTCTTTCGTGACATCGACGATTCGATGGGCTATCTCGCCTTCGCAAGTTTCGCCAACGGCCTAGCCAGGTCGCCGTTGTTGGCGATGCTCAGATCGGCAAGACCGAGCCACTCGGCCATCAGTCTGAGTTCGTCGTGCAGTTCGCTCGCCACGTGCGCAACATCGGTGTTCGCCTCGCTGAACGCACCGAGCACCCGCAACACGCCTGCCTGACGGTCGGACTTCAGGTCGACGCGCGCCACGAGCGAATCACCCAGCAGGAACGGAAGCACGTAGTAGCCGTACACGCGCTTCGGCGCGGGGGTGTAGATCTCGATTCGATAGTGAAAACCGAAGAGACGCTCGATGCGCGGTCTGCACCACACCATCGAATCAAACGGCGACAACAACGCCCGAGCCTGCACCGTGCGCGGCGTCGCCGCGTCGGGAAGTTTGTAGGCCGGCTGCTTCCAGCCCTCGACGCGAACGCATTCGAGAGCGCCTTCGTCCACCAGACCTGCGAGCAACGACTTGATGCGCGTCGGCGTCTGGCGGTGGTAATCGGCGAGGTCGCTCGCGGTGCCAACGCCGAGACTGCGCGCGGCGCGCAACAGCAAGGCACGGCGTGATTCGTCCTCGGTCGGCGTCGCCGCGTTCACGATGTGAGACGGAAGTGCGTCGGCAACGGAGTGGTACACGCGCGCAAAGTCGTTTGCTCGACGACGCGCGGTGATCTCACCGGCCCAGAACAGGTACTCGAGCAGTGCCTTGCCCGTGTCCCAGTCCCACCACGAACCTTTCGGCCCCTTGCGTGTCTTCACATCTCCCGCGACGACGGGTCCGTCGTTGTTCACCCGGTCCCGTATCTCGTTCAGCAACGCCGGGTTGTTCCTTGCCGCGCGAACCAGACCGCCCCACATCTCGCCCCGTCTGGCTTGTTCCATGCGCCACCGCATGAGTGGGTGCATCTCGACCGGAAGATGCGACGCCTCGTGGCACCAGTACTCGAACAGTTCTCCGTCGTGTGTTGCGTCGGGAATCAACGACCTCGGATGGTTGCCGAGACGCGAGAACAACGGAAGTTCCTGGCTGCGCACCAGAACATTCACCGAATCGATCTGAATGACCCCCACATCATCGAACACCCTCCGCAGATGACGGCGGTCGATCCGGCCTTCCGGCCGCGCACGTGAAAGGCCCTGCGCCGCGAGTGCCATTCGCCGTGCGGCGGCGAGCGAAATCTCAGTCTGCGACTGTGATGGTGACACTCTTGATCACCACGTCGTCGACGGGTCGGTCTCCGCGGGCGGTCGGCACCTTCTGCATCGCATCAACGACGTCGAGCCCCTTCACCACCTGACCGAACAATGCGTAGTTCGGCGGCAACTGAACTCCGCTCGGACCCGAAATGAGGAAGAACTGCGACCCGTTCGTGTTCGGCCCCGCGTTCGCCATGGCGAGCGAACCGATCTGGTACTGACCGGGCTTTGGCAGTTCGTCGTCGAAGCGATAGCCGGGTCCGCCCATGCCGGTTCCCGTCGGGTCTCCGCCCTGGCACACGAATCCGTTGATGATGCGGTGAAAAATGATGCCGTCGTAGTAGTGGTATGCCGCGAGGTACACGAAGTTGTTCACGGTCTTCGGTGCACGAGCGGCATCGAGAGCGATGACCAACGTGCCCATCGATGTCTCCATCGTTGCGGTGTAACGCTTCGACGGATCGATGCCCATCTCCGGGGCCGAGGGGAACTTCTGGGTCTTTTGTGCTGAACCATCGAGTGGCGGGAAGGGCAAAGTCATGCAGGCGAGACTACAAGTGCGACGTCACGACACCGTGTTCGTGCACGAACTTCCCGGATGCCTACGATGGCAACCGTGAACCCGGAAGAGCCGCTCGATCTCGACGCCATCGAACAAGACCTCGCAGACGTGGAAACCGCGTTGCAGAGACTCGACGACGGCACGTACTGGAACGACGAGATCACCGGACAGACGATCGACCCGGCCCACCTCGCAGCGAACCCGACGTCGCGCAGGAACCCCGGTTAGAGCGGCTCAGTTCTCGCGCAGTTTCGCCAGCAGGCGGAGAATCTCGAGATACAGCCACACCAGCGTCACCGTGACACCGAGTGCGCAGTACCACTCCATGTGCGCGGGCAGCTTGTTGGCCGCGCCGCGCTCGATGGTGTCGAAATCGAGAGCGAGATTGAATGCCGCGAGACCGGCGACGAACACGCTGAACCCGATTCCGACCGGGCTGGCGTCGTTGATGAACGACGGCATGTTGCCGAAGATCCCGAGAACGAACGAGATCAGGTAGAACGCCATGAGACCGAGCATCGCCCCCATGATGATCCGGCGGAACTTGTCGTTCACCGTGATGATGCGGCTGCGGTAGAGAAGCAACATCACCACGAACACACCCGCCGTTGTTCCGATCGCCTGCATCACGATGCCGCTGTAGGCCTCTGAATATGCACGGCTGATTGCGCCGACGACGACACCTTCTGCGAGGGCGTACACGGGGGCCGCGAACTTTGCCAGATGGGGTTTGACCGAAGCGACGATGACAGAAACGAGACCGATGATGACGCCTGCAATCACCCACCCGGTCGGGAACTGGATGACACCACCGGGAAGCGGTTCGGCGATCGACATCCACGTGACCGTTGCCGACGCAAGGATGAGAACGAGCAGCATGAGCGTCGCCGAAGCAGTGCCGCGAACGGTCATGATTCCGCCGTCCCAACGCGTGACCGGGCCGTCGCTGACGGGTTGGGTCGTGGGTGGTGCCCAGGTGTTGTTGGGTTGGTCCAGATTGCCGAGGCCGAGGGCCCTGTCGTTGAGCAGAGGGTTTGCCATGCCCAAAAACTAACTGTTTTCGTTGAATTCTTGGTGGCAGAACCGCCAATAACTTTTTGTTACCTCACAACTGTTGCGGTGACTAACGCACTCGGTATCCTGCCCGTATCCGCCCCCTGTGGGACGCGAAAAAGGTGAGGTAGCGAGTGGCAAAAGACAGGATTGACCGCGACGAAGAGGACCTCGTCAGGCTCTACCTCACCGACATCGGTCAGTACACCCTGTTGACCAAAGACGACGAAGTGCGTCTCGCAAAGGCCATCGAGGCCGGAAAAATTGCCGCCGCCGAGATGGAAAAGACCAAGACACTCGGGGCCGCCAAGCGTCGCGAACTGCGCAAGGCCATCCGCGAGGGAGAGGTCGCAGAACGCGCATTCGTGCAGTCGAACCTGCGTCTCGTCGTGTCGATCGCGAAGAAGTACCAGGCATCCGGTCTCCCCCTTCTCGATCTCATCCAAGAGGGCAACCTCGGCCTGATGCACGCAGTCGAGAAGTTCGACTGGCGCAAGGGGTTCAAGTTCTCCACGTATGCCACCTGGTGGATCCGCCAGGCAATCACGCGCGGCATCGCGAACACCGGTCGCACCATTCGCCTTCCTGTCCACGCCGGGGACACCCTCGCACGTCTGCAGAAGGCACGCTCGCGCCTCGAGCTGAAGTTCGGTCGCCCCGCCACTCTCGCCGAACTGGCGAAGGAAGTCGAGATGCCCGAAGACAAGGTCACCGAGGCGCTGCGGTTCGCCGCCGAGCCTCTCTCGTTGTCGGAACCCCTCCGCGAAGACGGTGATGCCGAACTCGGCGATGTCGTCGAAGACCGCTCTGCCGAGTCGCCCTTCGAGGCCGCGGCAACGTCGTTGCTTCCCGAGGAAATCCAGCGTCTCCTCTCGCCTCTCGACGAGCGCGAGCGCGAGATCCTGAAACTGCGTTTCGGCCTCAACGGCGGAGAGGGACGCACGCTCGAGGAAGTGGGAGAACACTTCAATCTCACACGCGAGCGCATTCGTCAGATCGAGGCGCGTGCGATGAGCAAGTTGCGCCATCCGTCGTCGGACACCGGCGCGCGCGACCTCTTGTCCGTCTAGTCGGTCTTCGGCAACGGGCGCGCAACCCTCGCGATTCCGTCGAACGCCGTCACGATTCCCGTTCCGAGCATCACGGGTATCACCACGCGCGCCATCCACGGCCAGTCGAGCCCCGGCACGTACGCGGCTCGAACCTGGTCCCAGCACAACCATGCGATGATCACTAGCGCAGCGCCTGCTCCGGCGTTCAGACTCACCGCGATGTAATGACCGCCGTCGCGACGTGATGCGCCGATCGCAAGACCCGCGATCACGAGGGTTCCCGCACTGAACATCAACATCACGGGCGTGATGCGCGCACCTTCCGGCAGCCCCGTGAACTCGAGAAATCCCACGCACATCCCGGCAAATGCGACGACCGCGGCGAGCCACAGAAACACGCGACGTCGCATCAATGCGAGCGCCACCGCGAGCAACATCGCCGGTATGCCGATCAACCACCACGCGACGCTCGCCTTGTCCCGCACGTAGAGGGTTCCCGACACGAGAACTCTCTTACCTGCCACGATCATCGGAATCTTCCAGTCGAGCACTCGCCCCGTCGCGTCGATTGCGCTCGGTGGTTTCGGGCTCATCCAGTGCGATCGGTGGTCGTGCCACATCGCGACTCCGTTCGTCGCGACGACCTTCCACTTCGGTGTTCCCGATGTGTCGACGTTCGAGACATCGACGTTTCCGTAACGATCGCCGTTCAGAACCGCGGTCATCGATGCCTCGTTGACCTCGACGACTCCTTCGGCCGAGATGCGCAGGTACTGCTCGTCGTCGTATCCGTGCACCTCCACCCGCACGCCGTCCGATTCGACGCGCACGAACGTGTCGCCGCCCACGATGCTCACCCGCACCCCGTCGGGAAGCGCCGGCGATGTTCCGGTGATCACCGACACCGTGTCGCGAGGTTGCACGCTGTCACCGGAGCCGATGTGGGCCGGTGCGAGGGAAAAGACAGACAAGAATCCGAACAGAACGCGCACGAACGACACGGTACTGCGGTTGCAGCGACGGGTACCTAGTCTGTGGAAATGACCACCGAAAGTACCGACCTCGTCTTGCTGGTGAGCGACAACGTGTGGCGGCGCGAAGAGCAGGCAATCAGAGCGATCGCGCCGTCGGTGACACCGGTGATCTATGTCGGTGACGACCCGATCGACGACGACATCATTCCCACCATCAACGCCGCGTTCTACTCGAGCGACCTCTGGCCGGAGCGCTCGCGCGGCATTGCACTGTCGATCCTGAAGGCAACCAACCTGCAATGGCTCCACACGTTCTCGGCAGGTGTCGACAACCCGTTCTTCGTTCAGTTGATGGAACGCGGGGTCAGGCTCACCAACTCGTCCGGGGCAACCGCATCACCGATTGCACAGACTGCGGTTCTCTACATGCTCGCGCTCAGCCGCAATGTCCGCGCGTGGCTGCAACACCAGGATGCACGCGAGTGGCAGCGCCACGAATTCGCAGAACTCGACTCGGCGAATCTCGTCGTGATCGGAATGGGCCCGATCGGCAACGAGATCGCCCGCCTTGGTGTCGCGCTGAACATGAACGTGACAGGGATCCGCCGCACCCCAGTCGGCGACGAACCCTGCCCCACGTTCACCTTCGCTGAGCTCGACACGGTTCTGGCCGACGCCGACTGGGTGGCGGTGGCTCTGCCGTTGACACCCGACACGCGGGAGATGTTCGACGAACGACGCTTTGCCGCGATGAAGAAGGGGGCGTTCTTCATCAACGTGGGGCGTGGTGAACTCGTCGACGAACCCGCGATGATCGGTGCGTTGCAGTCGGGGCACCTCGCCGGTGCCGGACTCGACGTGTTCGCCGTGGAACCGTTGCCGGAGGATTCGCCATTGTGGGGCATGCCGAACGTGATCATCACGCCGCACAGCTCGGGTGCGTCTCCCCTCTCGGGTCGCCGTGCAGAGAAGATCTTCATCGACAATCTCGGTCGCTGGGTGAACGGCACACCGTTGCTCAACGAGGTTCGCTGACACTTCCCGAGCCCCCACCACCGGCACACATGACCTCCGTTCATCGAGGAGGGCAATGTCCATCATCTTCACGTCGCCCAAGGGTGGCAACGGCACCACCGTGACCGCAACTGCTCACGCACTTCTGTCGGCGCACCGCAACGTTCGCACTGTTCTCGTCGACCTGTGCGGCGACATCCCCGCCGTGCTCGGCATTGCGGAACCCCACGGTGCGGGTGCGAACGATTGGCTGGCGGAATCGTCGTCCGATGGTTCCTCCGGTCTCATGGCGTGCGGTGTCGAGGCCGAACAGAATCTTCTCGTCGTCCCCCGCGGATCACAGTTCATCGAAGGAGAACCCCGATGGTCCGCGTTGGCCCGGTTCATCACCGAGTCACCGCACCACGTGGTGATCGATGCGGGAGTCACGCTTCTTCCCACAGCACTTCGCGACACCGGTGCAACGATCGCGACTGTGGTGCGGCCGTGCTATCTCACCCTGCGGCGCGGGGTTGCCCTGCCGCGTCCGGTCAATGCATACATCGTCGACGAAGACGGTCGCGCACTCACCGTGAACGACGTGGTGCACGTGCTCGGAGCCGGTCAGCACACCGTCGTGCCGCACTCACCCGCCATCGCCAGGGCGGTCGATGCGGGGTTGTTGCCCTCGCGAGTCGATCAACTGTTCGGCGACCGTCTCACCACCCCGTCGCACGGGTGACACTCGGGGTCTCGTCAATCCAACCGTTTCTCGAGTCGAGTGACGTTCGGGAGGTCATGGTCGTGAACGGATCCGAGTTGTGGGTCGACGACCACCGCGGTTTGCGCGCCGTCGACACGCTCACCAAAGCGCAGGTCACCTTGTTGATCGAGGGGATCGCGCGCGCTGCGGGCCGACAGGTCGACAACCTGCATCCGATTCTCGATGCTGCGCTTCCCGACGGTTCGCGTGCATGCGTCGTGTTGCCGCCCGTCGCCCGGACCGGCGCAAGCATCAACATCCGCAGGTTTCCCTCCCGGGTCTTTCCGTTGGTCGCATTCGGCGACGAAACACGGTGCGACCAGGTTCGGTCGCTCGTCGCATCTCGCATGAACGTGATGGTGTCGGGGGCCACCGGGTCGGGGAAAACCTCCCTCGTGTCGTCGGTGACGCAGTTGTTCCTGCCGCACGAGCGCATCGTGTGCCTCGAGGACACCTCCGAGATCAAGTGCGCCCAACCGCACTTCGTGGCACTGCAGACCCGCCCGGCAAACCAGGAGGGCTCGGGCGAGATCGCGCTCCACGATCTCGTGCGCACCAGTCTGCGAATGCGTCCCGACAGATTGATTGTCGGGGAGGTCCGCGGCGCCGAGGTCATCGACATGTTGCTCGCACTCGGCTCGGGCCACACGGGCTCGTGGTCGACAATTCACGCGGCATCCGCTTTCGACACCGTCGACCGCATCGTTGCCCTGGTGACGAGACACCATCACCGATGGTCGATCGACGATGCACGCCGTCTCGTCGAATCTGCCATCGACGCGGTGGTGCACGTGGAACGTCTGCCCGGAGGTCGACGAACCATCACCGACATCGTCTGCCCGCGGAAATCGACAACCGGGTGATCGAACCCTTCGTCACCTTGTTCATCGCAGTCGTCGTGCTGTTGTTCCTCGCACCACGGGCATTCAGAGCCTTCGACCGTCGCGTCACCCGGATACGTCTGTCGGATTCTTCGCCGAGATCGCCGGCGACTCACCGGTTTCCCGAAGATGGCGACGCACTCCCACAGGTGTCGGCGGCCGAAGTGTGCGATCTTCTCGCCTCGGCAATCCTCACCGGAGAGTCGTCGCGCGATGCCATGTTGCGGCTCGTGTCCGGCGGCCGCGTGCCCCGCAGTCTCGGACTCGTCTGCGTTCCGCATCTGCGGTCGCCGGAGCCGTTCGCATCGGTGATGCAGAAGGTGAAGCGCGACCTCGCCGACACCGAACACCGCGAGCTCGGCGCGCTGCTCGCACTGTGCGTCTGCGACGGGGCGTTCGTGAGCAGTGCGCTGAGGCATGCCGGCGAACTCCTCCGGTCGGAGGCGTCTCTCGAACAACTCACCGCCACGCACACGGCCCATGCGCGAATCACCATGCGGGTCTTGTCGTCGCTGCCCGTCGGGTTCATCGCGTTCGGGCTCGCCGTGTCACGGTCGTTCGGGTCGGCCGTTGTGTCCCCGGCGGGGCTCGTGTGCATGGTGGTTGCGGCGTCTCTCAACGTCGTCGGGTGGTTGTGGGCAGCGAGACTCGTCGCACGTGTCAACCGACCGGACAACGAACGCGATGCGCACATGCTGGTCACCGGGGTCTCGGTGTCTGTCCATGCCGGACATTCAGTTGTGGGTGCGTGTCTCGGCCTCCGCGATGTCAACGAATGCGGTGCACGCATCGCAGAACGTCTCGACAGGGGTGAACCGCTCGACGACGCACTCGACGAACTCGCGCGTTTCTTCGGCGACACGGGTGCTGCTCTCAAGCAGCTGATCACCGACTGTGCATCCAGTGGATTGCCGCTTCGCCGAGCAGCCGACCGACTCGCAGAGTCGTTGAGACAACGTCGGGCATCGACGATTGCCGTGCGTGCACAGCAACTCACCACTGCGTTGAGCATGCCGATTGTTCTGTGCATGTTGCCGTCGTTCGGGCTTGCCGTACTCATGCCACTGGTCGTTGCGAGCTTGTCGTCACTCTCGTCGTCGACATGAGCACGACTCGCTTTATGCAGCCGCACGAAACCAGCCGACACGACACAGAACCGCACGAAACCACGGAGACCCCATGACATCCCGACACGACGAACGCGCACAGGCCACCACCGAATACGCATTGATTCTCCTTGTCGCCGCCATCATCGCGAGCCTCGTCATAGCGTGGGCCACTGCCGGTGGCGGTGCAGGGCGCATTGGTTCGCTGTTCGACGGAGTTCTCGATTCGATTCTGGCGAGAGCGAATGCACCGACACCGTGATTCGCGAGCGCAATCAACCGTCGAATTCGCACTCGTTCTGCCGCTGTTCGTCGGGTGCATTGCCTTGTTGTTCGGCTCCACCGTGGTGTGTCTGCAATTTCTGGCGCTTCACGACGCGGCGCGCACGGCCGCACGGGCCGCAGTGACCTCCGACGATCCTGCATCGGCCGCCCGCAGTGCGGTCGGCGACACTCGCGTCACCCTCACGGTGACCGAAGAGGGAGATTTCATCACGGTCACTGCAGAGCGAAAAACGGGGGTGTGGTGGTTCACGAGATTGTTGCCGTCACCTCTGCTGTCCCAGTCGGTCACCATGATGCGTGAGGCTCCGATTGTGCTCGGCTGAGAAGGCGTTAGCGTGAGAAACATGGAGTTGTCGCTGCGCCGTTCACAGGTGGGAGACCGTCACGTGTTGATGGTCACCGGCGACATCGACATCGTGTCGATACCCCGATTCAACGACGCACTGGCCCGGCTCGTCACCGACGGCAAAGGGTCAACCGTGGTGGTCGACCTCGACGGCGCCGGGTTGGTCGACGACGCGGGCTTCGGCCTTCTGCTGGGAGCCGCAGGCAGGGCCCGAGCGGCGAACGGCGATCTCGTGGTGGTCTCGACCGAGCTCGGGTTGCGACGACGCCTGACCGACACCGGATTCGACCGTGCGGTCACCGTTCTGTCGTCGATCGGCGGTTCCTGACCCCGCAAAAACAGAACGACCGGAGCCGAGTGAAACTCGAACTCCGGTCGCCTGAAGGGGAAACCTGTGTCGCCGAAACGGCGACACTTGTTCAGATGTCGGCTGACGTGCCTTGTGCAGGGGCGGTGCCGTCTTGCGGCGGCATGTCGCCGATCGGGCCGTGTCCATGACGACCGCGGTGACCACCGCGACCTTCGTGACCTCCAGCAGGGCGAACCCGGTTGACCATGTCGTCGAGACGCGAGGTGAACTCGGCGAGCTTCGCATCGGCCTCGGCCTGGGTGTGCTCACCGGAAGCAACCTCGGCGTCGAGGTGAGCCTTGAAGTCGGCAGTGAGAACGGACTTCACGTCGGCGATGTCGACATTCTGGGCCTCTGCGATCTGGGCAAGTGACTTACCCGACTTGAGCTGCGTGTGGAGTTCGGTCTCGGTCAACTTCAGCACGGTTGCGAGATTCGCGGAGGCGAACCTGGCCGGGCCGTGTCCGCGCTTGTCACCGTGTCCGCCGCGACCTCCGTGCTGCGGGAGACCGGCACGGTTCACCATCTCGTCAAGACGCGAGGTGAACTTGGCGAGCTTCGCATCGGCCTCGGCCTGGGTGTGCTCACCGGAAGCAACCTCGGCGTCGAGGTGAGCCTTCATCGCGGCGACCATCGCGTCGGTGACCTTCGTGAGATCGACGTTCTTTGCCTCTGCGACCTGCTTGATCGACTTGCCGGCCTTCAACTCTGCAACAAGCTCGGCCTCGGTCATGCCGAGAGCGCCGGCCGCGGCTGCCAGAACCTGCGGGCGCTGGTGAGTCGATTCACCTGCGGCAGTTGTGGTGCTCTTCTCGCTGACATTTCCGTCTGCCTGCGACGCGTCGGCTGCGGCATCGTCTGTGCTCGACGACGAACCATTGGTTGCATCGTCGACAACCGAAACGACCGAAGACGGGTTTCCTGCGAACTGGGCACTGGCGAAGCCGGTGATTCCGAGAACTGCGGCGCCGGTTGCGACGACGAGTCCGGAGGCCACTGCGACCTTTGCGAAACGGGAGTTCATTTTCATGATGTGGGTGCTTTCTGTGTGGTGGGTGTTCACCAGGTGTTCCTGGCTGCAACCACTTTCACGGCTCTAGGTAAGGAGTAAACATGAGAAGAGTAAGAAGAGGTCAAGAATCCGACCAAGGATCATGAAACCCTTGTGGTTCATGGCTACGGTGAGGTCATGGACACCCGGAAAGTACTCATCGCAGAGGACGATCCGGCCGTTCGCAAGGCCGTTCAGAGGGTGCTCGAGCTCGAGAACTACGCGGTCACGGCGGTGAACGACGGGCAGGCGGCACTCGAAGCCCTCGACAAATCACGGTTCGATCTCGCCATCCTCGACGTGATGATGCCGTTCGCCGACGGACTCACCGTGTGTCGCGAGGCCCGTCATCGCGGGGTGTCGACACCCATCCTTCTCCTCACTGCGCGCGTCGAAGTCGGCGACCGTGTTGCCGGACTCGACGCAGGTGCAGACGATTATCTCGTCAAGCCGTTCGTCATCGACGAACTGCTCGCCCGTTGCCGCGCGCTGCTGCGACGCACCGCACAGTCGGAGTCGGCGGCGGTGTTGCGCGTCGGTGATCTCACCCTCGATTCGCTGTCGCGCGAGGTGAAGCGCGGAGACCGCACTCTCACGCTCACGAAGACAGAGTTCGATCTTCTCGAGTTGTTGATGCAACAACCGAACAGGGTCGTCACACGTGAACAGATCTACGAAGACATCTGGGGGTACGACTTCGAGACGAGCTCCAAGTCTCTCGACGTGTACATCGGGTATCTCCGGCGCAAGACCGAGGAACAGGGTGAGAGCCGTCTGGTGTTCACCGTTCGCGGCGTCGGATACACGGTGAAGGCGTCATGAACCTGCGCACCCGATTCGTGGCGATCACCGCCGGTCTCGTGTTCGTTCTCGCCACGGCCATGAGCATCGGTGCGTACCGGATCGCGTCCGGAGAATTGTCGAAGCGCGTCGACGGATCACTGAACAACCGCATCAACCAGATTCTCGAGATCGCCGCAGATCCCTACTTCAGGTGGAACGAAGCCTTCGGCCGCGGCCCCGCCAACCGTGCGATTCTGCAGACCGAGACCGACTCGATCACCCAGGTGGTGCTGCCCGACGGACGCATCCTCGGTCGACAGGAGAACCCTGAACTGCCCGTCGACGACACCGACCGGTCGCTCACGCCGGGCAGCCGCGACATCAACAGACGCACCGTCGTCATCCGGGGACACCAGTTCAAGATGGCGACGATCGCCGCATCCGACAGCACCTTGATCCAGGTCGCAAAGGACAATCAGATCGTTGTCGACGCCCAGCGGGGAATGCGCGTGTTGCTGCCCCTCTTCACCGCTCTCGCCGTCGTGCTGTCGGGTGCGGCGGGATCTCTCTTTGCCCGCCGGGTCAGTCGACCCATCGAGGACCTCGCGGCCACCGCCGAATCGATCGCCGAGACCCAGGATCTCGACCGGAGCATCGAGATCAACGGAAACGACGAGGTGTCGCAACTCGCACGGAGTTTCAATTCGATGCTCGCGGCGCTGCGCGACAGCAGCGAACGACAACGGCGCCTGGTTCAGGATGCAAGCCACGAACTGCGCACTCCACTCACCAGCCTGCGGGCGAACGCAGAGTTGCTCGAGCGCGCAACCCTGAGCGACGCCGACAGAGCCGCTGTTCTCGCCGACATCAAGGCCGAAGTCGACGAACTCACCGACCTCAGCGCGGAACTGAACGCGCTCGCCACCGACCAGAGGAAAGCAGAAGCCGTCGAACAGGTCGACCTCGCCGACGTTGCAAACGAGATTGCGGCGCGTGCATCACGTCGCACCAGTTCCCCCGTCACTGTTCACGCGGCAAGCGACACGGTGGTGGCCGCGCGACCGCACCAACTCGAGCGGGCAATCTCGAACATGGTCGACAACGCCATCAAGTTCGGCAACGGTGAATCTGCCGTGGAGATTCACGTGGGTGCCAAACGCATCGAAGTGCGCGACCATGGTCCGGGAATCGCAGATGCCGACAAACCGCTCGTGTTCGACCGTTTCTACAGGGCAACCGCCACACGCTCGATGCCCGGCTCCGGTCTCGGTCTCGCGATCGTCGCGCAGTTCGCCCACGACCACCACGCAAGTCCCTATGTTCTCGACAACGCAGGCGGCGGGGCGATCGTCGGCCTGCAGTTCCCGATCTAGCGCGGTTTTCTCCTCCGGAACCCGCGACGGTCCTCGGCGCGCACGCGTTCGACCTGTTCTTCCTCGACCGCCAGTTCCTCCGCCACCAGACGGCGCATCGAGGTGAGTCGAACCTCTTTCAGCGATCCGTCGGCAACTGCAGACAGCACCGCACAGTCGGGTTCGTCGATGTGCTTGCAGTCGCGGAAACGGCACTTCTCCGCGATGTCGAACACATCCCTGAACGCGAGTTCGATCCCGACACCGCTGGTCCACAACGTAACCGCGCGCAACCCCGGGGTGTCGAGCAACCATGCACCGCCCGAAAGGGGTACCAGTTCTGCGGCAACCGTGGTGTGACGGCCACGTTGGTCGTCTTCGCGCACCTCTCCGGTGCGCTGCACTTCGTGGCCCACCAACGCATTGATCAATGTCGACTTGCCCACACCGCTCGCCCCGATGAAGGCGACGGTCTCGCCCGCCGGTGCGAGTGCGCGAATGTTCTCGATGCCGGATCCGGACCGCGAACTCACGGGAATCACCGGGACATCGAGTGCAACCTCCCGCAGTGCGGCGACCACCTCGCTGACACGTGATCCGTCGACGGTGTCGGTCTTCGTGAGCACCACCACCGGTCGCGCACCGCTGTCGAATGCGAGAACCAGCTCGCGCTCGAGTCGACGCTGGTTGATGTCTGCATTCACTGCATGCACGACGAACACCGTGTCGATGTTGCTCGCCACGATCTGACGTGTTCCGCGTGCGCCCTCGAACGAGCTGCGTCGGGTGAGTGCACTGCGGCGCTCGTGAACGGACTCGATTCGTTCGAGATCGGCGGAGACATTCACACGATCGCCGACGGCCACCTCGACGCCGAGATTGCGAACACGCACGGTGTCACCGTTGTCGAGAAGCACCGTGCTCCAGCCCCGGTCGAGTCGGGTCACGCGACCGGTCAGCACGGTGTTGCCGCCTGCTCCGGTGTGTGTGACATGTGCATTCATCTGCAGAAACCGTACCGTTCTCCGGGGATGACAGTGCCCGAAATGCCTAGCCTTTCTGTGCCCCCGAACAACAAGGATCCCTCGTGCTACGCAAACTCGCGACTTTCGCCGTGCGCCGGAAGAAGACAATGGTCTTCGGAATCTGGCTTCCCCTCGTCGTGCTGATCACCGTTGCAAGCGGCGCCGTCGGAGATGCGTTCCGCACCGAAATGCAACTGCCCGAGAGCGATGCACGCGAGGCGCAGGAAATGATCGAGCGCGTCAGCCCCAACGACGGCGGCGAGAGCAGTCAGATTGTCGTCAAGGCCGACCCGGGCATCGACGATGCGGCGGTGAAGAGCGCATTCGTGGCCGCCATCAAGGAGGTGTCGAAGATCGACCGACTGACCGTGCTCAGCCCCTACGAGATTCCCACCCAGGCGAACAAGACACGCACCATCGCATTCGTGCAACTCACCACCCCCGACGACATGTCGTTCACGGAGATGGAAGTCGTCGCCGAAGAAGTGAAGGAGGCAACCGCAGCCCTGCGAGACGTGCCAGGAGTGCGAGTCGAGTACGGCGGGCAGTTGTTCCGCGGGTTCGAACTGCCCGAGAGCGAGGCACTGGGCCTTCTCGCCGCGGTCATCATCCTGGTGCTCGCGTTCGGGTCCGTGATTGCAATGGGTCTTCCGATCGGCATCGCACTGCTCGGTCTCGCCGCCGCATCGGGAATCGTGGCGATCGTCAGCAACTTCATGTCGATGCCGAGCGAGGCAACGTCGATGGTCGCGATGATCGGACTCGGTGTCGGCATCGACTACGCGCTCTTCATCGTGACCCGTTACAGGGAGGCACTGCACGACGGACTCAGCGTGGAGGAATCGATCGTCGAGTCGATTGACACCTCGGGACGCGCGGTCTTGTTCGCCGGAATCACCGTGGTCGTTGCACTCCTCGGTCTGTTGTCGATCGGTCTCGCCTTCGTGAGCGGATTCTCGGTGGCCATGGCGATCGGAGTCGCCGTGATGATGGTTGCATCGGTGACATTGCTGCCGTCGTTGCTCGCAATGGTCGGTGAGCGCATCGACAACACCTCGCGTGCCGCGGTGCTGTCGTTGACGATCGCAGTCGTCAGTGCGATGGTGGCGATCTTCGCCCACTCGCTCGCGATTCTCGTCGCCGGTGTCGCGGTCGCCGCGGTGCTGCAGGTGATGCGGTTCTTCGTGCCCTCGTTGCGCGAGGCGCTCCCGCACCGTGCACAGAACAACCACCAGCATTCGGTGTGGTGGCGCTGGAGCCGTGTGGTGCAGCGCAAACCGTGGACCTCGCTGCTCGCCTCTGTTCTCGTGCTCGGCGTGCTGTCTGCACCGATGTTCTCGTTGCGCCTCGGTTTCAGCGACAACGGCAATGCCGACAAGACGACCGACGTGCGCCGGGCCTACGACCTGATCAGCGAGGGATTCGGACCCGGATTCAATGGCCCTCTGTACATCTCGGTCGGCGGTGCAACCCCTGCCGACGCCGCCGCAATGAAGAACTTCGCCGAGGCAATCGACGCCGACCCGGGAATTGCCGCCGCAATCCCGGTTCCGCTCGGCAGCGACGAGGTCGGCCTGGTGATCGCCTACCCGACCACCGCACCTCAGGACGAAGCAACGTCCGACCTCGTGCACAGGCTGCGAGACGACGTGATCCCCGCGACGAACGTGGAGGCAAAAGTCGGCGGATTCACCGCTGGCGGCATCGATTTCTCGGACTACCTGTCGCAACGTCTGCCGTGGCTCATCGCAATCGTTCTCGTTCTCTCGTTCGTGTTGCTGATGGCGGTGTTCCGCAGCATCCTCGTTCCGCTGAAGGCGGTTCTCATGAACCTGCTGTCGGTGGGTTCCGCTTACGGCGTGATCGTCGCGGTGTTCCAGTGGGGCTGGCTCGGTGACTTCTTCGCGATCGGCAAACCCGGCCCGGTGGAGGCCTGGGCCCCGATGTTCCTGTTCGCCATCGTGTTCGGCCTCTCGATGGACTACGAGGTGTTCCTCCTGTCTCGCATGAAAGAGGAATACGACCGTACGGGCGACAACACCACCGCAGTTGCCGACGGCGTCGCCGCAACCGCACGCGTGATCACCGCCGCGGCGCTCATCATGGTGTGCGTGTTCGCCGCATTCGTGCTCGCCCCGGACCGTCAATTGAAGCTCTTCGGCATGGGAATGGCCGTCGCCGTCTTCATCGACGCGACCATCGTTCGCATGCTGTTGGTTCCCGCAACCATGGAGTTGCTGGGAAACAGGAACTGGTGGATCCCGAATTGGCTCGACAAGCTTCTGCCCAGGATCAATGTCGAAGGAACCCATCACGAGGCTGTCGGGACCAAGTCCTAGTGCCACAAGGGTTTCGGCGTTCTGCCTTGACAAGGCAGGGTCGAATCACATAGCGATGAAAAGGGTATGCCCAAGTCACTAGTCATCGTCGAGTCTCCCGCGAAGGCGAAAACCATCTCCCAATACCTGGGCCCCGACTTCGACGTGCGTCCCTCGGTCGGCCACATCGCCGACCTGCCGAGCAAGGGTCTGGCGGTCGACGTCGAGAACGGTTTCACGCCGTCGTACGAACTGACCGAGCGCGGGCGCACCGTGGTCAAGGAGCTGAAGGCTGCATTAAAAGAGGCAACGGCCCTCTATCTCGCGACCGACGAAGACCGCGAGGGAGAGGCCATTTCCTGGCACCTTCTCGAGCAGCTGAAGCCGAAAGTGCCGGTGCACCGGATGGTGTTCCACGAGATCAACGCGAAATCGATCCGCGAGGCGGTGGAGAACCCCCGTGACCTCGACTACGGGCTCGTCGACGCTGCCGAGGCCAGGCGAATCCTCGACCGTCTTTATGGGTACGAGGTGTCCCCGGTGCTGTGGCGACGGGTCAACCGCGGTCTGTCGGCGGGCCGGGTGCAGAGCCCCGCACTGCGTCTCGTTGTCGAGCGCGAGCGCGCACGCATCGCGTTCCGTGCCGCCGACTATTTCTCTCTCGAGGCCCTCACATCGACCACTCCGTCGTTCACCGCGAAGTTGGTATCGGTGAACGGCCGACGCATCGCCACGGGCAAAGACTTCTCCGATCTCGGTGTCGCAAGCGAAGACGTTCTCGTCATCAACGCCGACCTCGGCAACCAACTCGTCGACGGGCTCTCGGGAACGGATCTGCTCGTGCGCAAGGTCGACCGAAAGCCGTACCGCTCGTCGCCCAAGCCGCCGTTCACCACCAGCACGCTGCAACAGGAAGCCGGCCGCAAACTCCGCCTGTCAGGTCGACAGGTGATGAGCATCGCGCAGGGTCTCTACGAACGCGGTTTCATCACGTACATGCGAACCGACTCGGTCACGCTGTCCGACGAGGCGATCGGCGAGATCCGTTCGTACATCACGCGCGACTACAGCGAAAAGCACGTGTCGCAGAACGGGTCGCGCAAGTACCAGAACAAGGTGAAGAACGCACAGGAAGCTCACGAGGCGATCCGCCCGGCACTTCCCCTGCGTTCACCCGAGAGTCTCTCGGGCGAACTGCGCGGTCAGGACCTCACGGTGTACCGACTCATCTGGCAGCGAACGCTCGCATCGCAGATGTCGGACACCGAGGGCTTCACGATCACCATTCGACTCGGTGCGACCGCCGCCGACGCGAACCGCAGCGACTGCGAGTTCACCGCGAGCGGCACAACCATCACGTTCCCGGGCTACCGCGCCGCCTACGAGGAGTCGCACGACGAAGACGACGACACAGACGACGAACAGACGTTGTTGCTGCCCGACCTCGCCGAAGGGCAGGCCGTGGTCGTCGCCGAATACTCGTCGACGTCGCACTCCACGTCGCCGCCGCCCCGCTACACCGAGGCATCACTGGTGAAGGAACTGGAAGCAAAGGGAATCGGACGCCCCTCCACATGGGCCACGATCATCTCGACGATGGTCGACCGCGGCCATTATCTGTGGAAGAAGGGAACATCCCTCGTGCCCACGTGGACCGCATTCTCGGTCGTGAAGTTGATGGAGAACAACTTCAATGCACTCGTCGACTACGAGTTCACCGCCGACCTCGACGCCGACCTCGACGCCATCGCACGCGGCGAACTCGGCAAGAAAGAGTGGCTGCAGGAGTTCTATTTCGGCGGCGAACACGAACCCGGTCTGCGCAACATCGTGACATCGAATCTCGACACCATCGATGCCGCCGCACTGAACACGTTCCTCCTCGGCACCCATCCCGACACCGGTGAAGATGTTGTGGTGAAGCCGGGGCTCTACGGCCCGTACGTGCGCAGTGGCGAGACGACGGCCAGTGTTCCCGACACGATGACTCCCGACGAACTCACATGTGATGTCGCCGTCACGTTGTTGAAGGCACCGAAGGGAGACGTGCCGATCGGCGAACACGAGGGATTCCCCGTGTTCGTGAAGTCGGGCAGATACGGCCCCTACGTGCAGTGGGGCACGATGGACGAACCACCGACAGGTCTCGAGAAGCCGAAGATGGCGTCGCTGTTCAAGACGATGAACGTCGACCGCATGACGATGAAGGATTGTCTCGACCTGTTGTCGCTTCCCCGCACCATCGGAGTCGACCCCACCGACGGCGAACCGATCACCGCACAGAACGGCCGTTACGGCCCCTATGTCGCAAAAGGCAAGGAGAGCCGCTCGTTGCAGACCGAAGAGCAGTTGCTGTCGGTGACCATCGACGAGGCACTCGCGCTGCTCGCCACTCCGCGCACGTTCGGTCGCGGTCGCGCCGCGGCAAAACCACCGCTGAAGGAATTCGGCAACGACCCGGTCAGCGGAAAACCGGTCGTCGGGAAGGAAGGCCGCTTCGGCGACTACGTGACCGACGGCGAGACGAATGCCGGGCTCACCCGTGGCGACCGCATGGAGGCGATGACCAACGAGCGCGCCTACGAGTTGCTGCAGTTGCGACGCGACTACATCGAGGCGAACGGCGGACCAAAGAAAAAGTCGGGAGCACGCAAGACCGCGGCGAAGAAGGCACCCGCGAAGAAAGCCGCCACGAAGAAGAAGGCGCCCGCGAAGAAAGCCGCGGCCAAGAAAAAGGCCGCGCCTAAGGTTGACGACGAGTGACACGCCCCGCCTACATCGCACTTGAGGGTCTCGAAGGGTGCGGCAAAAGCACGCACACAAAGCGTCTCGGCGAACACCTGAACGCAGTCATCACCCGCGAACCCGGGGGAACACGAATCGGATCGTTGTTGCGGGCGATTCTCGCCGACACCGACAACACCGACCTCGACAGACGCACCGAAGCTCTGTTGATGGCCGCAGACCGTGCCCAGCACATGGCCGAGATCATCCAACCCGCACTCGACCGCGGTCAGCACGTCGTGAGCGACCGGTCCATTTATTCGACGCTCGCCTACCAGGGATACGGTCGACAACTGGGCACCGATGCACTTCTGTCGATCTCGACATGGGCCCTCAACAACCGCCTACCGGACATGGTGATTTACATCGACGTACCCACCGACGTGCTGAACCAGCGTCTCGCCAAACGCGATCTCGACAGGTTCGAGCGCGAAGGAGCCGAGTTCTTCGCCCGAATCGCGCGGGGATTCCAAGAACTCCGCTCGGCAGACCCCGACCGCTGGATCGTCATCGACGGAACCAAACCGAAAGACGACGTGGAACTCGACATCCGCACGAAGGTGCTCGACAGACTCGGTGGGTAGTCTCGTCACCGTGACATCGGTGTGGGAAAAGATTGTCGGCCAGAACCGCGCAGTCGACCAATTGACGCACGCAGTCGCGCAACCGGTTCACGCCTACCTCTTTCTCGGCCCCGAAGGATGCGGCAAGGAAGAAGCAGCCCGTGTGTTCTCCGGGGCGTTGTTGAGCGAGAGCGACGACCCCGCTCACCGCACCAACGACATGGCATCGCGGGGGGCTCACCCCGACATTCACGAAATCAGACGAGAAGGCGCCTCGATCCTGGTCGACCAGGTCGACGACGTGTTGACGGTTGCGTCCATGACCCCGAGCGAAGGTGCGCGCAAGGTGATCGTCATGCACGAAGTCGACCTGATGCAGCCGGCGGCGATCGTGCGAATGCTGAAGACTCTCGAGGAACCGCCGCCGGGCGTCCATTTCGTGATGCTCGCCGACCAGATGGTCGATTCACTCGTCACCATCGCGTCGCGTTGCGTCACCATTCATTTCGGCCCTCTCGAGAGTTCGGTCATCGTCGACACCCTCGTGCGCGAGGGAATCTCCGCCGACGCCGCCGAAGAAGCCGCACGGTCAGCACACGGCAGCATGCCGCGCGCTCGACTGCTGGCGAACGACCGCCAACTCTCAAGCCGCCGCGATTTCTTCGCGAACATTCCGCGACGCATCGACGGCACCGGGGCCACGGTGGCAGCCATCGTCGAACAGATTCTCGGCATGATCGACGAGTCTCTCGAGCCGCTGTTGCTGCGGCACGAAAAAGAAATCATCGACATAGAGAAGACTCTCGTGCTGATGGGCGTGAAACGCGGCGGCAAGAAACAGCTCGAGGACAAGCACAAACGCGAGGTGCGGCGTCATCGCACCGACGAACTGCGCGCGGGTCTCACCGAGATCGCCGGGGTGTACCGCGACGAACTGGTTCGCTCCACCGACCAGTTGCGCCCTGATGCCTACGTCACCGCCATCGCGCGCATTCACGAAGCAATGAGAAAGCTGACGTTGAATGCGAACGAGGCCATCCTGTTGCGCGACCTCATCTGGTCGCTTCCCTCCCCGTCTGCCGATGCCGCTCTCCAGTTCGTTCTCGCGGAGAACACAGAATGAACACTCGGCTCTGGAACCGCGTCGCCGTGATCATGGGGGCGTTCGTCGGATTTGCCGGCGTGATGCACTTCGTGTCGCCCGACTTCTTCAACGATCTCGTGCCGCCGTGGTTGCCACCGAGCGAATCGTTCTGGACATACGCAAGCGGCGTCGTCGAATTGATCGTTGCGTGGCTGTTGCTGTCACCACGACGTCGCCGGACCGGCGCTCTGTGCGCGGTCGCACTGTTCGTCGGCGTGTACCCGGGCAACCTCTACATGGCGTGGGACTGGCGCAACGAGGCAATCGGTGACCAACTGGTCGCATACGGGCGGTTGCCTTTCCAGTTCCTCTTCATCTGGCTGGCATGGAAGATTGCTCAGGCAACCGACGGTGCGGACGCGCCACGGGCACCCGGTGACGTTGATCTGCGTGGGTGACCGAAAGATTCGGTCGGTAAAGTAGAAGACCTACCCGCCCAGGTAGCTCAGTCGGTAGAGCAACGCACTCGTAATGCGTAGGTC
>JBBANL010000014.1:0-61678 GCA_040401975.1 Ilumatobacteraceae bacterium
CGTGCCGCCACCTTGAAAGGGTGGTGTCCTAGGCCTCTAGACGATGGGGGCTAGATCGACTCCAGTTGAGAGCACTAAGACACTATCGGGAGCACTCCAACAATACGCCCGAAGCCGAAAATACGGTCAATCCCCGGACAGAGCCCAGACGGTCCATTCGAGAATCCAACCGAGGTAGCCGTACAGCTGACCCTGCCCGAACGACGGATCGTCATCGGGAAGGTCGTCCAGATCGTCGTCCTCGGAGACATCGAGAAGGGTCCCGAGCACGAGGCGCAGGCTGTTGACCACGGTCATGAATGCGTAGAGCTGGTGTTCGGTGAAGTCGTCGTCGGTCAACAGTGCGTTGCGCACCTGCTGCAGCGAGTTCAACTTCGATTGCATGAGTTCGTCGCGCATGTACCCCTGGTACTCCGCATCGTGTTCCGGGTCCTGGTGGTATGCGACGGGGAACAACCGATGAAGACGCGGGTCGTCGTCGTCCCCGGTGAGCAGCGACTCGAGTTGGTCGAGAAAACCGACGAGCGTTGTGCGCTCGTCCATCGAGAGACGGAACGCAAACCTGCCGTCATCGAGAGGCTCGATCGGACCCGCTTCGCGTTTGCGCCTCATGCGTCGTGTTGCATTGTTGCCCAGAGCCCGTGCTCGTGCAGTCGGAACACATCGATTTCGGCTTTCTCCCTCGGGCCCGTCGACACGACGGCGCGGCCCTTCTCGTGCACGTCGAGCATCAAGGAATCAGCCTTTTCCTTTGAGTATCCGAACAGTTTCTGGAACACGAACGACACATACGACATGAGATTGATGGGGTCGTTCCACACCAGCACGATCCACGGCGAGTCGAGGTCCGACTCTTCGTCCGTGCGTTCCACGACTTCGGGCTCGGCCACCTGGCTCATGAGCACATCGTCGTGCAGGGGTGTGGTGAATGGCACGGAAACATTCTGCTCACGATTGGTCGCCAATGCCCACCCCCCATACGATGAGTACCCGTGCCCCTGAATGTCCGCCCCGTCGTTCCGTCCCGCTTTGCGGGGCGCAGCCATGAGGCGGGTCGCGCACCGAAGTCGGTCCTCGGGGGCTACATCGCGCTGACCAAGCCGAGAATCATCGAACTGCTGCTGATCACCACCGTGCCCACGATGGTGGTGGCCGAAGGGGGTTGGCCGTCCATCGGGCTGATTCTTGTCACTTTGGTTGGTGGGTCGCTCGCCGCGGGCGGAGCGAACGCGATCAACATGTACATCGACCGCGACATCGACGCGCTGATGGAGCGCACGAAGACCCGCCCGTTGGTCACCGGCCTCATCGCCCCCAGAAATGCCTTGATCTTCGCTGTTGTGCTCGAAATCCTGGCTTTTGTGGTGCTGGCGGTCGGGGCGAACGTGTTGTCGGGGCTGCTCGCCCTGTCGGCCACGTTCTTCTACGTGTTCGTCTACTCCCTGTGGCTGAAGCGCACGAGCAAGCAGAACATCGTCATCGGCGGGGCTGCCGGGGCCGTTCCGGTTCTGGTGGGCTGGGCGGCGGTCACGAACTCGTTGTCGTGGACCCCGTGGCTGCTGTTCTTGGTGATTTTCCTCTGGACTCCGCCGCATTTCTGGGCCTTGGCCATCAAGCACAACGACGACTACCGGGCTGCGGGGGTGCCGATGCTCCCGGTGGTGGAATCCCACGACCGGGTCATCGCCTCGATGGTGCGCTACACGGTCGCTCTCACCCTTGCGAGCCTTGCGGTTGTGCCGGTGGGCGACCTGGGCTGGGTCTACGGGGTCTCGGCGGGGGCGCTCGGGGTGGCGTTCGTGTGGGGCACAATCGCACTAGGTCGAAGCGCGAGCCCGACGGCATCAATGAGGCTTTTCTCGTTCTCGATTTCGTACATTTCCGTCCTGTTCTTCGCGATGACGATCGACGTTCTGGTCCGCTAGTTCTTCGCAATCGCACGATCTCTGCCACACGCGGGGATTTACGTTCAGAACAAGGGCGATGGGTAGTGTTAGTGCGTTACATCTAGGCGTATTCACCCCCTCGGTTCCCAGAACTTCGGGGGTGCACCGGGAGACCATCGGAAATGACCACCATCGACTCACACGTCGGCGCAACATCAGACGGGCCAAGCATGCCGTTCGTTGCCGCCGTCGGCCAATGGGTGACCAGCAGCGATCACAAGAAGATTGGCCGGCTGTTCATCGGTTGGTCCCTCGTCCATGCAATCGAGGTGGCAGTCCTCGGTGCCATCTTCGGATTCGAGCGGATGAGCCCGGCTGGCTTCGAAGTGTTCGCGGGCGACGCCGCTCTGCAACTGTCGTGGTACTCGCGTCATTTGTTGATTCTCGGACTCATCGCGCCGTTGTTCCTCGGTGTGGCGATTGCGGTCGTGCCGTTGCAGGTCGGATCGCGCGCGATTGCCCTGCCACGAATGGCACAGTTCAGTTTCTGGGCCTGGTTGTTCGGGTCGGGTCTCGTTCTCGTGTCGATTCTCGGCAACGGCGGCCCCGGAGGCGGCAACGCCGACATGGTCGATCTGTTCCTGCTGGGCGTCGGCCTCGTTGCTGCAGGGTTGATCGCCGGGTACGTGTCGGTTGCAACGACGGTGATGACATCCCGCGCCCCGGGAATGACCATGGACATGGTCCCGCCGTTCTCGTGGTCGGCACTCGTCGGTTCGATCACATCGATCCTGGCTCTGCCGGTGGCAATCGGAACCCTCATATATCTGTATGTCGATCACACCGCCGCACAGTTGGCATTCGGTTCGAACAAGGACATCGAGAAGTGGCTCGGATGGGTGTACGGCGAACCGCTCTCGTTCGTTTTCGTCGTGATGGCACTCGGGGTTCTCGCCGAGATCGCCCCCGTCACGGCCCGCATACGTCAGCCCCTGCGACCGGTTGTGCTCGTCGGCCTCGGCCTCGCATCGTCGGGCGTTCTCGGCGCAGTGACGCAGAGCAGCCATGTGCTGTCGCTCGACGGCTCTGCCGGCGACAAGATCAGCAGTGCTCTTCCGTTCCTGTTGTTCAACGGTCTTCCGTTGCTCGGTGCGCTGGTGAGCGTGGCCGTGGCACTCCTCGCACTGAAAGAAGGTCGTCCGTCGGTGAAGGCGTCGTTTGCGTTCGCCTCGCTCGGTTCGTTGATGATTCTCGCCGGCATCGCCGGCAGCTTCGTGCAACACATCGAGTCGGCAGACGTCGTTGCCTCGTCGTTTGCCGACGGTGTCACCGCGTACCTGGTGTACGGCGCCGTTCTGTGCGCACTCGGCGGCATCACGCACTGGGCACCCAAGCTGTGGGGCGTCGTGCTTGATGACAAGAAGGTCCTCGGCCTCACCGGTCTCGGTCTGTTGGCCACGGTGCTCGCTTCGCTGCCGCTCTACATCGCAGGTTTTGCCGGACAGCCCGCTCACGCGGTTCACGGCTTCGACTACGACGGGCCGGTCGCTCTCTGGAATCTTCTCGCAGCCGTGGGTGCCGCGTTGATGGCGCTCGTCGTTCTGGCCTTCGTCGGCCTCCTCGTGTCCGCGGTTCGCGCGGGCGCGGGCGCATCGGATGATCCGTGGGATGCACAGACCCTCGAATGGTCGGTGCCATCCCCTGCGCCGAGCGACAATTTCGCCGAGTTGCCGCAGGTGAATTCGAGTGAGCCGCTTCTCGATGTGAAGCCTTCCCAGGAGGTACCCGCATGAGCCTCGCACTGCCCGCAGCCCCCCAGCAGCAGTCGCGTCGTCAACTTCTCGTCTCCACCGCGCTCGTTGCGGCCGGTCTCGGGATGCTGATGGCCGGAATGCTCGCGATGTGGATGAAGTTCCGTGCCGGCGCGCCGACACGCGAGTCGAGCGACGGTCTCTACATGATCAAGGACTGGTTGCCCGAGTCGATCAAGATTCCCGAAGTTGCCGCGAACACCATGTTCTCCACGTTCCCGTTCGCCGCGTTGATGGCGCAGTGGGCGGTCTACGCGTCGAAGCGTCGCGACAGGGGACACCGCTCGCTCGCCCTGATCATCACGTTCGTCATTGGTCTCGCGATCGTGAATGCGCAACTGGCCATCTACATGAAGATGGAGATGGGCCTCGCCGAAGGTGCGTACCAAACGATGTTCTTTGCGATCACCGGCACGATGATGTTCATGGTCATCACCGGAATGGCGTTCACTGCCGTTGCGTTCTTCCGCTCGGTGGGTGGTCGCGACGACGATCAGCAACTCATCTCGGCGCACGCGTTCTATTGGTATTTCCTCACGGCGGTCTTCACCGCCATGTGGTTCTTCGTGTACGTGCAGAAGTAGGGCGACATGTTTACTCCTGGTTCCAAGTACTTCGTCGGGCTCACGGGCCTTTCGCTCGTGTCGGCGGTTCTCTACATGATCCTTGTCAACCCGTCGGACATGGGCGCGTATGCGCTCTTCGGACTGGTGCTGTCCGGCGGCCTCGTCGCCGGTTTCTCGTTCTTCACTCGCGACGGCGACGCCGACACCGCCGCTGATGCGGTCGAGGCATCGTCGTATGCGCCGGCCAACTCGTTCTGGCCGTTGGTGTTCGCTCTCGGCATTGCTGTCGTTCTGCTCGGACTGGTCACGCACCCGATCGTGTTCGTGCTCGGCATCGCGGTTCTGGTCGGTGGCGGCGTCGAATGGACCGTGCAGAGCTGGGCCGAGCGGGCCTCTGCCGACGGTTCGTACAACGGCTACGTGCGTCACCGCGCCATCGGGGCACTCGACTATCCCGGACTTGCGACGGTCGTACTCGGTGTCATCGCGTATTTGTTCTCGCGCATCATGCTCACGGCGTCGAAGAGCGGCGCTGCTGTCATCTTCATCATCGTGGCTGCCGCCGTGCTGGTGCTCGGTTTCGCGTTCGCACTGAAGCCTTCGCTGCGCGGCAAGGCGACCGCTCTCACCGTCACGGTCGGCATGCTGGCGCTTGCCGTTGCCGGCATCGCAAGTGCACTGTCGGGCGAACGACCCGAACTGGCCGAGTACGCCGAGGCCAAGCACTACGACAAGTCGCATCGCGAATGCGGCGAGGAAGAGGGCAAGTACTACGACCACGAAGCGAACAACACCGTGTCGCTGCGGTCTGCCGTGCTCGCGACCGTGTTCGTGGAAGACGGCAAGGTGCGCGCCCAGATGATCGGTCTCAAGAAAGACGTCGACACCATCACCATCCAGCGGGCGAACAGCACGAACATCCTCTTCCGCAACCTTGACGAAGAAGATCATCGCCTCGTCGTGAACCTCGGCACCGAGGTCGTGGCCGAGACGGGCGTGAAGGAAAAGGTCGGAACCTGCACCCAGTTGACCGGTCAGAACCAGGAACAAGTTCTCACCGTCAACATCCCCAAGCCCTCGAGTGACGAACAGGTCTATTCGTTCACCGTTCCCGGGGCCGAGGGCGAGATCAAGGTGGTGGTGCCGTGAGCCACACAGACCCAGCACAGACAAAAGAGAAGGCAATGGATACCGTGACAACCGTGAAGTCATCGCGCCGTCGTTTCGCCGCCGCCATCGCAGGAGTCTCTGCGACGGTTTTTCTCGCTGGTTGTGCCACCAACGCCCCCCAGGACACGTTTGCGCCGAAGGGTCCCAACGCAAAGTTGATCGACGATCTCCAGATGATCGTGTTCCCGATCGCGGGCATCGTGGGAGTCATCGTTCTGGCACTCGCCGGCTACATCTTCCTGAAGTTCCGTGACAAGGGGCAGGAAATCCCCTCGCAGGCGCACGGCAAGCCGTTCGTCGAGATCACCCTCACGGTCATCCCCGCTTTGATTCTCACCGTGGTCGGCGTGTTCACCTTCCGCGGAATTTTCGATCTCGCAGAGACCGAGGACACCGAACTCATCATCAACGTGACGGGTCAGCAGTGGTGGTGGGAATACGACTACCCCGTGCAGGCAGATCTCGGCATCAACCAACCGATCATCAGCTCCGGTCAGCTGGTCATTCCGGTGGGAACAAAGGTGTTGTTGCGCGAGACGAGCCGCGACGTGATCCACTCGTACTGGATTCCCGCTCTCAACGGCAAGAAAGATGCTGTTCCCGGTCGAATCCATCTTCTCCGTCTCGAGGCGGACAAGCCCGGTATTTATGCCGGTCAGTGCACCGAGTTCTGCGGTTTGTCCCACGCGAACATGAGAATGGAAGCCGTTGCGCTCTCGAAAGAAGACTTCGCAACGTGGGTGGCCAACCAGCAGAAGGCCTACGTACCGCCGGCTGCCGGCACGCTCGCTGCCGAGGGTGAAACCACCTTCATCAACCAGTGTTCGCGCTGCCATCAGGTCAACGGCCTGAAGGACGCAAACGGCAAGCCGATCATCTCGGCCCCGGACGAGAACGTGTACTCGGGTGCCGCACCGAACCTTTCGCATCTGATGAGCCGCAACACGTTCGCTGGCGCGATCTTCGACCTCGTGAACGAAGAATGCCGCGCAGACGTGTGGAATGCGAAGTCCGAGGAATTCGGCGCGAAGTACCTGAAGGGCGTGTCCGAGGAATGCCTCAACGAGAAGGATCTGCGTGCGTGGTTGCGCAATGCCCCGGCGATGAAGCCGATGTATGCAGACCCCACGAAACTCGAGCCCACCGGCGGCAAGTACCGCGGTATGCCGAACCTCGGGCTCACCGAAGACGACATCGACAAACTCGTTGCCTACCTGTTGACACTGAAGTGATCGGAGAAGAACATGGCGATCATTGAAAGACCCGAAACGAGCACCGCTCCCGCAGTGGTGACTCCCACGCAGACCCTCGGCGCCATCAAGCGCCCGGTGGAAACCAAGGGATGGAAAGAGTGGCTCTTCACGGTTGACCACAAGAAGATCGGAATCATGTACGGCGTCGTCGCCATGGTGTTCTTCATCATCGGAGGCGTCGAGGCATTGCTGATCCGTCTGCAACTTGCCGCGCCGAACGGAAACATCCTGAGTGCCGACCAGTACAACCAGATGTTCACGATGCACGCCACCACCATGGTGTTCTTGTTCGCCATGCCGATGGCCGGTGCATTCGCCAACTACTTCCTGCCCCTGCAGATCGGTGCACGCGACGTGGCATTCCCGCGTCTCAACGCACTGTCGCTGTGGTTGCTGGTGGTCGGCGGAATCGTGCTGAATGCCTCATGGTTCCTCGGTGGTGCGGCAGACGGCGGCTGGTTCATGTACGCGCCGAACTCGAGCCAGGTGTTCTCGCCGAGCAACGGAGTCGACTACTGGATTCTCGGTCTGCAGATTGCGGGTGTCGCCTCGCTGATCGGTTCGATCAACCTCATCGTCACCGTGCTGAACATGCGTGCACCCGGAATGACCATGATGAAGCTTCCGGTCTTCACCTGGATGATCCTGGTCGTGCAGTTCCTGCTGGTGTTCTCGCTGCCGGTCATCACCGTGGCGTTGGTTCTCCTCATGTTCCAGCGCTCGTACGGTGCCACGTTCTTTGACGTGTCGCAGGGTGCAGACCCGTTGTTGTGGCAGCACTTGTTCTGGATCTTCGGTCACCCCGAGGTGTACGTGTTGATTCTCCCGGCCTTCGGAATCATCTCCGAGGTGTTGCCGACGTTCTCGCGCAAGCCGCTGTTCGGATACCCGTTCGTGGTGTTCTCCGGTGCATCGATCGGACTCGTCGGCTTCGGTGTGTGGGCCCACCACATGTTCGCCGCCGGACTCGGTCCCGTGTCCGTCGCGGTGTTCTCGATCGCCACGATGGCCATCGCCATTCCGACGGGCGTGAAGATCTTCAACTGGTTGCTCACCATGTGGGGCGGCAAGATCTGGTACACGACCGCGATGAAGTTCGCGATCGGCCTGGTCATGTTGTTCACGGTCGGTGGTCTGTCGGGCGTGACCCACTCGGTCGCACCGTCCGACACCCAGCAAACAGACACCTATTACATCGTCGCGCACTTCCACTACGTGCTGTTCGGCGGAATGGTGTTCGGTCTGTTCTCCGGTTTCTACTACTGGTGGCCGAAGGTGTTCGGCAAGATGCTGAACGAAAAACTCGGCTCATGGAACTTCTGGCTGATGGTGATCGGCATGAACCTCACGTTCGGCCCGATGCACATCCTCGGTCTCCAGGGTCAACCCCGCCGCATGTACGTGTGGACCGAAGCGCGCGCCGGCGAGGGCTTCTTCAACCTCGGCTTCTGGAACATGGTCGCCTCGGTGGGTTCGTTCATCCTCGCGGTCGGTGTGCTCGTGTTCCTGATCAACGTCGTGCAGACGGCGCGTAAGGGCAAGCAGGCACCCCTCGACCCGTGGGACGCCCGCACACTCGAGTGGCTGGCCACCAGCCCGCCCAAGCCGCACAACTTCGACCGCATTCCGGTTGTTCGTCATCTCGACGAGTTCTTCCACCGCAAGTACGTCGAAGACACCGCAACGCACACGATGAAGAAGGTCGCCGAGGGCGAGGATCTCGTGCGCGCCGAGGAAGCAGCCGCCGACACCGACATTCACCTGCCCGGACCGTCGTACTGGCCGCTGGTGCTCGCCATCGGAGTCGGCGTTCTCGGCATGGGAGTCGTCTACGGAACCCCGATCATGGTCGTCGGTGGTCTGATCGTTCTGCTCGCGTCCTACGGATGGGTGCTCGAGCCGTCGGTTCCCGAGGCCATCGACTACGACCCGCCGTCCGCAGACGGTTCCACGAAGGAGATTGCTCCCCTTGGCTGAGACTGCAACCCACGCAGCCGATCACGCGGCTGACCACGGACACCACTCGTCCACCGGCTTGTCGAACAACAAGCTGGCGATGTGGCTGTTCCTCGGATCAGAGTGCCTCCTCTTCGGCGGCCTCATCTCCACCTACATGCTGTACCGCGGCCGCGTGTCCGACGGCCCGCATCCGTCGCAGATCTACGACATTCCGTTCACCTCGGTCAGCAGCTTCGTGCTTCTGATGTCGTCGCTCACCATGGTTCTCGCGGTCACATCGGCCCAGCGCAACGACGATCGCCGCACCAACCTGTGGCTCACGGTCACGGCGGTGCTCGGCGCGACCTTCATCGGCGGACAGGTGTACGAGTTCACGACGTTCATCCGCGAGGGTCTCGGTTTCACCACCAGCCTGTTTGGTTCCAGCTTCTACACCCTCACCGGTTTCCACGGTGTCCACGTGTCGGTGGGTGTCATCATGCTGTTGTCGACCATGGGCATCATCAAGAAGAACAAGATCACCGGCAACAAGTCCGAGGTGGTCGAGCTCGTGGGTCTGTACTGGCACTTCGTCGACATCGTGTGGATCATCATCTTCACGCTCGTCTATCTGATCCCGGCATAAGAGAGGGAACCATGAGCGAAACAACCGAACACCACGACCACGGAATGTCCGATGCCGGGTACATCAAGATTGCGCTGATTCTTGCCGCCATCACGGCCCTCGAGGTCTCGACCTACTACGTCGACTTCGGACCCCTCTTCATGCCCTCGTTGATGATCATGATGATCGTCAAGTTCGTGATGGTCGTGTCGTACTTCATGCACCTGAAGTTCGACAGCAAGTTGTTCAGCTTCCTGTTCTACACGGGTCTCGGCCTGGCGTTGTTCGTGTACATCGTCGCGCTCGCGACCTTCAAGTTCTTCATCGCATAACGAGAGAAAGCGGTTCCACGGTGTTCTTCGCCGGAATCGACCCCACAACGAACCCCGATCCATGGCGTTTCCAGGCGCACCCCGAAGTGTGGGTGCTGATGATCGGGCTCATTCTCGCGTTTGTGTACACGGTGAAGGTGCTCGGCCCGAAGGCCGCCCCCGAGGGGAAGATCCTGCCGCGCCGTCAGAAGGTGATGTTCATCGTGATGATCTCGCTTCTGTGGATCGCGAGCGACTGGCCGATGCACGACCTGGCAGAGGAGTACCTGTACTCGATGCACATGGTGCAGCACATGATCATCACCTACATCGTGCCGCCGTTGGCTCTGTTGTCGACGCCCGAGTGGCTGTTCCGGCTCTTGATCGGCAATGGCCGCGTGTACAAGGTCGTTCGAGCGTTGACCCGCCCCGTCGTCGGTGTCGTGGTGTACAACCTGACGCTTCTCATCACCCACATTCCGCAGTTGGTGAACCGCAGCGCAGATGGTGGGCCGTTGCATTATTCGTTGCATGTTCTCGTGGTGGTCACTTCCCTGATGTTCTGGATGCCCGTGTGCGGCCCCATCCGCGAGTGGCACATGAGCGACGGCGCAAAGATGATCTATCTCTTCGGCACGTCGCTGATACCCACCATTCCGGCGGGATGGCTCACCTTCGCCGAGGGCTCCGTGTACGACCATTACGACACCCACGTGCGTGTCGGGGGCATCTCGGTGTTGAGCGATCAACAGGCCGCTGGCGGCATCATGAAACTCGGCGGCTCGGTGTACATCTGGGGCGTGATCATCTACATCTACTTCAAGCGGTTCATGCGCGGTTTCTACGACGATCAGTCGTACTCGAAGTCGACGCCCGACGAATCCGAGATCGTGGGAACCGACGCACCACTGCTGTATTCGGAAGTGGAGAAGGCATTCGAACGAACAAAGCCGGCACCTGAAAGCCCGTCCACTCCGGCGTGATCCCATGGCGGTTCGAATCATCGACATGCCCGACGATCCCGCACTGCAACAACTGGTCGCTTCGACATCTGTTCAGTTGTGGAGGCGCGACTTTCCGCTCGATACAGAAGAGTGGTACTTCGATCTCTACTCCGAATCGCAGAGTCACGGAACTTTGCCGGTCGTTCTTGTCGCCTTGGACGGCGATGAGTTCGTCGGTACGGCATCTCTCATCGCAGACGACGAACTACCGGGTGCTCCGGAACCGGGTCCATGGGTGGCCGCCGTGTACGTGGCAGATTCTCATCGACGACGCGGAATCGGGACAACGTTTCTGAATGAACTCAGGAGTCGCGCTGTGCAGGCAGGACACAGTCGATTGTTTCTCTACACCGAAGACAAGATGGCGTGGTACGAATCCATGGGGTGGAAGACCGTGCGCACCGCAACATTGTCTGGCCACGACGTCACCGTGATGCGGTGGGGCTAGTTCCAGCGGAAACGCCAGGCCGCCACGACGGGGGCAACGACCGCCCACGCGGCAAGGATCAGCATCGGGCCGAGAAGGGCGCCTGAGCCGTTCAACGACGCCCTGAGGGCATCGGCGAGCGCAGAGGACGGCAGGACCCGTGACGCGGTCCCCAGAGCCTCGGGAAGCGAATCACGGGCGATGATCATGCCCCCGAGCAGCAACAGCACCAGATACAGACCGTTCTGGGCGGCGAGGTTGATTTCGGCCCTGAGCCGACCGGCAAGGAACAAGCCGATGCCCCCGAATGCCATGGTGCCGGCCAGCACTGCGACCAACGCAAGCGGCCATGTGGACCCGTTGGGGCGCCATCCGAGACCGACACCGATCGGCAGGAGAACCACCGCCTGCACCACCTCGACCACGAACACCGAGAGCACCTTTGCCATCACCAACTCGAATCGAGTGAGCGGAGTGGCGCCGAGCCGTTTCAGGACGAGATACGAACGTTCGAAACCGGTGGCGATTCCCGTGCTGACCATTGCCGTCGACATGATCGCAACAGACAACACGCCTGGCACGAGGAAGTTCAGTGCGTCGTCGTCTCCGGTCGGCAGAATGTCGACGTTTCCGAAGAACGCGAGCAACACCACCGGGATGATCAGGGTGAGCAGCAACTGCTCGCCGTTGCGCAGGATGACACGCAGTTCAGATCGCAACTGGAGAAAGACACGTGTCATGACTTTCCTCCCGTGAGGCGTCGGTATGCATCCTCGAGTGATTCGGTACCTGTGTCGATGCCGTGCAACGGGAGGTGTTGCTCGGCCAGCCATTGCGAGATGCGGGCGACGAGTCGCGGCGACGATTCCGCGGCGATCTCGTACGTGCCGCCGCCGAGGTGGTGCGCGGGGCTGCCGACTGATGTCCCGAGTTGCACCACGTCGATGTCCGGCGCCGACGTGAAACGCAGACGTTTCCTGACCCCGAGGAGGTCGGTCATCACACCCGATGCGACGACCCGCCCCGCCCGGAACAACACGGCATGCGTCGCGACCTTTTCCGCCTCGGCCATGTCGTGTGATGCCAACACCACGGTGGTGCCAGCACTGGCCAGATCGGCGATGATGTCCCTGATTGCATCACGACCGTCGATGTCGACGCCCGATGTGGGTTCGTCGAGAAAAGCAATCTCCGGTCTGGCGGCGAGTGCGAGCGCGAGCGACAACCGTTGTTGTTCGCCACCCGACAGACGTCTCCATGTGCTCTTTGTTCTGTCGGCGAGGCCGACTCGCTCGATGATCTCTGTCGGCGAGACTCCTTTGCCGTAGAGCGCGCAGAAGTGACCGACGACGTCTTTCACCCGCGCACTCGGATACACACCACCGCCCTGCAGCATCACTCCCATGCGTCGGGTGAGTTCCGCGTGATCCCCGGTTGGGTCGAGGCCAAGGACCCTCACGGAGCCGGCTGCGGCCCTGCGGAACCCCTCGCACACCTCGATGGTGCTGGTCTTCCCCGCTCCGTTCGGGCCGAGAATGACGGTGACGCTTCCGGTCGGTGCGGTGAACGACACGTCGTCGACGGCGGTGAGTGATCCGTACCGAACGGTGAGATTTTCCACGACGACCGACACGCCACATACCTTACGAACAAACCCCACGGGTCGGGAAAGCAGGGCAGAGTAGCCTTTCATCCTGTGATTGATGTTCGACTGCTGCGCACGAGCCTGGACGATGTCAGGGTTGCGCTCGCACGGCGCGGGAACCCCGACCTGATGGTCCAGGTCGACGAAGCGGTCGGGCTGGATGCCCGGTTGCGCGACATCACCTCCGAACGAGATGCATTGCGTGCCGAGGTGAACGAAGTCTCGAAACAGGTCGGGATGCTGCGTCGAGACAAGAAGAACGACGAGGCAGAAGCGCTGATGCAACGCAGTCGCGAGATGGGGGACCGGGAAAAGGCCCTGCAGAACGATGCCGAGGTGGTTCAGGAAGCGCTTCGCCAGATCATGCTGCGCATACCGAACCTGCCCCATGCCGAGGCACCCGACGGCGAGAGCGATTCCGACAACCCGGTGGTGAAGGGCCCCATCAACATGCCCACGACTTTCGGTGATCATCAACGAGTGCCGCACTGGGAGACCGCTGTCGAACTCGGCATTCTCGACAACGAACGGGCGACGAAGATCTCCGGCGCGATGTTCACCATGCAACGCGGACTCGGTGCGACTTTGTCACGTGCACTGTGTCAATACGCCCTCGACATGAACGCAGACGCGTTCGAAGAGATTCGTCCTCCGTCGTTGGTGACAACTGCGACCCTCACCGCCACCGGTCAGTTGCCCAAGTTTGCCGACGATGCATACGCAATCGAGCGCGACGACCTGTGGGCAATCCCGACTGCCGAAGCTCCGCTCACATCTCTCTATGCCGGCGAAGTCGTCGACGAGACGCAGTTGCCGGCGCGTCTCATGGCCTACAGCAGTTGCTACCGTCGCGAGGCAGGTTCTGCAGGTCGCGACACCCGCGGCATGTTGCGTTCACACGAGTTCGACAAAGTCGAGATTTTTGCTCTCGCAACTCCCGAACAGGCGCCCGAGCTGTTGATCGAGCTTCGCGACCGTGCCGAACGACTGATTGCGGGGCTCGGCTTGCCATACCGCATCATCGAGATTTGCACCGGCGACATGGGGGTCAGCCACCATCGCAGTTACGACCTCGAGGTGTATGCCCCCGGTTGCGACAACTGGCTGGAGGTCAGCAGCGTCAGTTGGTTCGGCGACTACCAGGGGCGTCGTGCCGACATCAGATTCAAGCGCACCGGCCAGAAGGGCACCGAAATCGCGCACACCCTGAACGGATCGGCGCTCGCCGTGCCACGAGTGTGGGCGGCAATCTGCGAGAACTTCCGCCAAGAAGACGGCAGCGTGCGCATTCCCGACGTTTTGTTGCCGTACATGCGCGGCGCCACGCACATCAGACCGAAGAAGTAAACGTGGGCATTGCAGACCGTCGAGTGCAGTACGAGACCGCCGGTCTCGACATCGAGGACCTGTCTGCGAACCCGGTCGATCAACTGTTGCTCTGGTACCAACAGGCCGAAGAGGCCGGTGCTGCAGAACCGAACGCAATGGTTCTGTCGACGCTCGACGAGACCGGGCACCCAGACGCGCGCGTGGTGCTTGCACGCGGCATCGACTCGAGCGGCATCACTTTCTACACGAACCGTGAGAGCGCGAAGGGGCGGCAGTTGTCGGCCGACCGACGCGCGGCCGCAACGTTTGCCTGGTTGCAATTGCACAGATCGGTGCGGGTGCAGGGGGTCGTGACATTGGCGCCGGACGACGTCAGCGATGCATATTTTGCGTCGCGACCGCGCGACTCGCAGATCGGTGCATGGGCGTCGCCACAGTCGGAACCCATCGGTTCGCGGCTTGATCTCACTGAACTCGTCGACGACTATCGCGAGAGATTCGACGGGGTGGAGGTTCCGCGACCGTCGCACTGGGGTGGATACGTGTTGTCGATCGACTCCATCGAGTTCTGGCAGGGACGCCCGAGTCGACTGCACGATCGTTTCCGTTACACGTTGAACGGGAGTGTCTGGCGCGCCGCACGTCTCGCTCCGTGACTCTTCCGCGCGTCAGTGCGAGTAGGTCGTGGCGCAATCGACAAGAGCGTCGATCAGAGCCTCGGTGTGCGGGGTGAGCCCCGGGCCCTCCCAGTCCCACCACAACGGGCTGGAACCTCTGACTCTCGGGGGAAGTTCGAGTTGCACTCCCGCATGGGTCACGACGTTCACCGGGTTGTCCTGGTGCAGACCCCGGAGATTCTCGGGGATGTCATCGAGTTCATCGATGATGCGGTACGCAGGCAGATGACAGCGAAGACTCGCGCCCAGATGCTGTGCGAGTCGACGGTTGCGGCCACCGAGCAACAGTGACGTGAAGAAGCCGGCTCTTCCGAAACCGTGCACGGTGATCACGATGTCGACATGCGAGAGGAATGCACCGAGCGCGGGCGATTGATCCGCTGTGACCCTGTGCGAAGGGATGTGCCACTCGAGATTGTCGGGCAGTTGGATGCCGTAATACGAGGCCCCGGCCCTTTCGGCGGCGCGCGACGCAACGATGTCGGTCATCTCCTCGAGTGCCCCGCCATGGAACGCCATGAACCCGAACCCGGAGCGCAGCACCGACTCTTCGGTGACGCCGTCGTACTGGAGGAGTTCGGCGAGCTGCATGGTTCATCCGACTTTCGCGGGGCGACGCACGAACCAGACCGCCGCGATGATCACCACGGAGAAGATGACGGCGAGTCTCCACGCGCCGAGGTCGTTCAACAGATTGACCACCGTCGACTGCCACGAGTCGACTCTTCGAATCACGCTGTCGCTGCCGCGTTCGGTGATCGCGCCGTACCAGTACCAGGTGAGATACAGGCCCGTGAGCAGCACGAACGCAGCCGAGATTCTGTCGAAATACCGAAAACTGCTCTTCAGGGTCGTCACCATGCCGACCTGGGCGAATGCAAGCGCAACCGTCAGCGCGATGACGAGCGACGCCATTCCGACGCCGTACAGCGCGATGCTGAACACACCGGAGACGAAACCGTGCCGCCCGACCGACCCGAACACGGCCGATGTCACGAAGCCGATGGTGCATCCGATCGATGCGACTGCGTACGCAATCCCGAACAAGAACATGTTTCGGAACGTTCTCTCGCGTCGGATCGACACATCGGGTTGGGCGACACGCGGTTTCCAACCGGCGAGCATCAGGGCGCCCATGACGACGAGAGCGAGACCCACGACGAAGGCGAAGTATTTCGAGTTGTCGCGCACGGCCGTCGTGAACGATTGCGTGATGATCCCGACGATCAGGAAGAGACCCACGAACCCCGAAGACACCGCCGATCCGACGAGCAGTGCACGTCGCAGGGTGGCTGATCTGTTGTCGGAGCGCTGCAGTTCGGTGCCGAGGTAGTAGACGAGATACGTGGGCAACAGAACAAATCCGCACGGGTTCACGGCCGACATGACACCGAGAATGAAGTTGTAGGCGAAGTCTCCCTCGAGTGCGATCACGGGCGCACCCCGAGTTCGTTCACGACGATGGCGTCGATGTCGGCGGCAGAGAGCTCACCTGCGCGAGTCTTGACGATGTAGCCCCGGTCGTCGATGAAGAACGTGGTGGGCATGGTCGTCACCCCCGCCGCAGCGAGTTGATTGCCGTTGTCGAGATAGTTCGCGTACTGGATGCCGTACTTCGCGAGAAACGCCGACGCCGATTCGGTGCTGTCGTTGGGGTTGATCCCCACGAAGTTCACGAGCGAGCCGTACTTTGCCGCCGCGGCCGTGAGCGCAGGCATCTCCCGTTTGCAGGGCTCACAGGTGGAGAACCAGAAGTTCACGACGGTCGGTCTGCCGAGGGGAGTGACGGTGACTTCCCGACCCGAGAGAACATCGACGACCTCGACGAAGGGGAATTTGTCGCCGGTGATGTTGGCGTTGGTACCGATGCCCGGGGTCTGTTTGACCCCGGGCTCGGTGAGATTGGCGTCAACGTCGTCGGAGGACCGACTCAGGGCCCACCCCCCGACGACGCTGACAATCAGCACAATGGACAGAACCGCAACAACGACCTTTACTCGGTTCTGCCACATGTGCTTAGGCTACGAGGTGACGCGGGATCGGTACCTCTTCGACCGGTGTGACTGTCTTCGTCTTGACGGGCGGGCGGCCCCTCGGGCGACGGACCGCAACCACGCGGCCCATCTCGAGTTGTTCGCCACCCCACACGCCCCAGGGCTCCTCACGGTTGAGTGCCCCCTGCAGGCAGTCGCGCGCATCGGAACACTTTGCACAGATCGCCTTTGCGCGCTGCACATCGACCCATTCGTCGGAGAAGAACAGGTAGCTCAGGGTTCCGTTGCCGTCGGAGCAACGACGCGAGGCGATGGCAGTCGGTTGCGTGTCGACTGCGGATCCCGCGCTTGCGATGTCAATCTTGCTGTACATGGTGTGTGTTTCCTTCTGGGTGTTGTGTCGGACAAAACAAAAAGGCCGCTCGGGCTGGGAACCCGGCGGCCTCTGGCGAGATATTTTCTGAACGTCTTAGTTCAGAACCCCACTGGGCCACCGGGTGAAACGCTTATTGGAATGCTTCACTGCCGGCGATGACCACATTGAGAACGCACGAGTGGTCACCGTCTGCGCATAGGCAAATGCCACGGCCGCTGCCGTGGTTGCCATAAATGCGAAGGTGAACTCGGTACGCATATCGGGGTCTAGGAAACCACTTCGTTTCCTCTTCGTCAACCTATTTAGCGAAAGTCAATGTTTTCAGGGGTTTGGGCACCGCCGATAGGGTTGCTCCATGTCATTTCGGTCGGCTGCCCTCTCGTTCGAGATGGTGCCCCGAACGGGAATCGGACGGGAATTCACCACGCAGAGGCGGGTGAGGCTGGGAGATGCCACCCCCAACGGTCGGCTGCGACTCGATGCCGTTGCCCGCTATCTGCAGGATGTGTCGAACGACGACACGCGCGATGCGGACTGGAGTGACCCGCACTGGTGGGTGGTGCGGCGAACCGTCGTCGACGTGCACGAGTTCCCCACGTATCTGCAGGAAATCACCCTGACGACCTGGTGCGGAGGTATCGGCTCCCACTGGGCCGAGCGCAGGACCCAGATCCGCGCCCTCGACGGCACGGTCCTCGTCGACGCGGCCGCTCTGTGGGTGCATGTCGACAGGGACACCCTGCAACCGAGCCGGGTGCCGGATGACGTCGTCGGCATTCTCACCGAGTCGGCAGACGGTCGTTCGATCGGAGCGAGGCTGCTGTTGCGCCGTAAGAATTCCCCCAAGTCCGTCGATCTGTTGCCGTGGGTCTTGCGCTTCTCTGATTTCGACGCCGTCGGTCACATGAACAACGCCGCTTACTGGGAAGTGGTGGAGGAGTTTCTCGCCGACCGACGCGATGTTCGAGCACCGCTCCGTGCTGTCGTGGAGCATGTCGTTCAGGTCGAGCAGGGGCAGGACACTGTTCGACACATCGCAAACGATTCGGAAGACATCGAATTGACCCTCTGCGTGAACGACACAGTTCACGCTGCGATGTGGTGCGGAAAGGTTCAGTAGAGGTTTTCTAGCCGCGCAGCACGTACTCGAATGCATCACCCGAATCGATGCGTTCGAAGTCGCCGAGCAGTCGAAGGTGTTCGAGATGGGCAAACGCCTCGCTGTCAGCCATCGAACCCTGGGCTCTCGGCGAGAACAAATGGGTCGAGAATTCCATCACTGTTGCGGGTCTGCCCAACGTGGCACTCGTGTCGCGCAGTTTCTGCAGGCGTTCTTCGTGGTGATGTTTGATGCTGGTCACCCGTTCCCCGACGTTCGTGAACGGGGTGCCGTGGGCGGGAAGTGCAATCGACACATCATGGGCGAAACGCCCCACCTTGTCGAGTGAGTCGAAAAACAGAGTGAGCGGGTCGCCGTGGCCGGTGAGACCACTGATGTGCGGGGTGATGTTCGGCAGCACATGGTCGCCGCTCAACAAGGTTCCCGTCTCGGGGTCGAACAGACAGAGATGGTCATGGGTGTGGCCGGGCGTGTGAACGGCCATCCACTCTCGGCGAGCGAACGACATGCGGTCGGTCTCGTTGAGACGTATCGAGGGTCGCGGTACGCGCATGAGTTTCGGAAAGCGGCGCGCCACACGCATCTTCACCTTGCGTTGCCACGGAACATCCATTCCCGGGCCACCCCACGGAGGCGAATCGAACGGACTGCGCATCATCATCGCGAGTTCCTCGGCGTCGACGTCGGGGGGCTCGGTGGGATCGAAAAACGTTCGGAAGAGACGGTGCGTGATGACATCGGCACCCGACTCCGAGCGCAGACGCTCTGCACCGCCGTAGTGGTCCGGGTGACTGTGTGTCACGATCACCGAGTGCACCCGCGCAATCGGCACACCGAGTTGTCCGAGGCGTTGGAGCACCGCATTCCACGATTCCTTCGTGGGAAGACCCGGGTCGACGACTGCAACACCGCGTTCGTCTTCCATCACGTACATGTTCACGTGGCCGAGTCCGGTGATGTTCGCCGGCAACTGCGTGCGAAACACCCCGGGTGCGACTTCGACAATCTCGTCGGTTGCCTGCATCTGTTCCGATTTGAGCGGTCGCGGCGAATCGGGGGTCATTGCTTCTTCGTCTCGTCGGCGGGGCGGAAGACGGTGTCGCGGTAGTACCTCAATTCGGCGACGCTGTCGCGAACATCGTCCATCGCACGGTGTGTGGTGCCCTCTGACTTGGGGCGAGAGTGCTCGAGCCCGGGGTTCCAGCGTTTCACGAGTTCCTTCACCGTCGACACGTCAACGCACCGGTAGTGGAGCCAGTTCTCGATGTCGGGCATGTATTTGGCGAGAAACGATCGGTCTGTGCGGATCGAATTCCCGCACAGCGGGATCTTTTGCGGCTCGGGACTGTGGATCTTGATGAAGTCGAGTGTCTGACGCATGGCGTCGTCGAGTGACACCCGGGAGGTCTTGATGAGCTCGAGAAGCCCGGAAGTGGTGTGCATGTTCGTGACGAAATCGTTCATTTTGGCCAGCACGTCATCGGGCTGGAAGATCACGAGGTCGGGGCCCTCTGCAACGATGTTGAGATCGTCGTCGGTGACGAGGGTCGCAATCTCGACGATGGTGTCGATGTCCGGGTCGAGCCCCGTCATTTCCAGGTCCATCCAGATCAGCATGGTCCACCCCCCATCTGTTCAAATCTAGTGCTGCACTTCGTGGGCACCGCGGTCGGCGTGGCAGTCTGAGTGACACAAGAGGGGGCAGAAATGACGACAATCGACACCGGACAGAACGATCTCATCGGCCGCATCGAGGGAAACGTCGCGATTCTCTCGTTCAACCGACCCGAGGTGCGCAACGCGCTCTCTGAGGGTGTGTACGCGGGCTTCGAAGCAGCATTGCCGGTGATTGCGTCTCATCCGGACGTGCGCGTGTTGATGATCACGGGTGAGGGCGGCGCTTTCTGTTCGGGCGGCGACGTGAAGGGAATGAACGCATCCCACAAAGGGAACGCTTCGTCGTCACCGGTGAACGTGGAGGATCGGGTGGTCGGTCTGCGACAGCGACAGAACCTGGTGAGTCTTGCATTGCGCACATTGCCGCAACCGGTGGTTGCTGCCCTGCCCGGTGCAGCGGCGGGTGCGGGGCTGTCGATTGCGCTGGCTGCCGACCTTCGTATCGCCGCTGAGCGGGCAATCGTGATGACCGCGTTCGCGAACGTGGGGGCAAGCGGAGACTTCGGCACGTCGTGGTTCCTGCCCAGGCTCGTCGGCGAGTCAAAGGCCAAGGAACTCATGTTCACGTCGCCGCGTCTGTCTGCACGGGAGGCAAAGGATCTCGGCATCATCAATGTCGTTCTTCCCGACGACAACTTTCCCGACGCGGCAGTGGCATGGTGCCAGTCGCTCGCAGACCGTGCACCGATTGCCCTGCGCTACATGAAAGAGAACGTGAACAGGGCCGGTGATGTTTCGCTGCAGGCCGCTCTCGATGCCGAGGCAACGGCGATGGTGCGCACCATGTCGACGGCCGATCATCGTGAGGCGGCGGCCGCGTTCGTCGAGAAGCGTTCGCCCAACTTCAGCGGGAAATAGTCACGACGGTTCCCGGGGGAGACCCAACGCGCGTTCGCCGATGGTGTTCATCTGAATCTCGTCTGTTCCGCCACCGAGCGACATGCGCGGGGAGTTCAGCACGTGGTACATCCAGAATTGGCCCGATTTGTCGTGAGGGTCGTGAGCCGCGGCACCGGACATCGCCATTTTTGCGGCGAGTGACGCGACAAAGCGCGCCTGCTTCGTGCGCCACAGCTTTCCGACACTCGGGTGCACCGTGCGTCGACCGAGCCAGTCCATGATCTTTTCGCCCGTGTACGCGATGGCGAGTTCTTGACGAATCACCGCGTGTGTGTTGTGGTTGGTCGTTGTCGCGAGATCTGCGACGAAGTGGAAGGGGACCGCGGCCGAACCGCTTGCCTCGCGCTTTTCGTCTGCACCGACGCGACCGAGCGAACTGCGTTCGTGTGCGAGCAGGCCGGTGGCGGCGCGCCAGCCGTCGTTCACTTCCCCGATCACCCAGTCACGGGGGATGCGCGCATCGGTGAAGAACACTTCGTTGAATTCGGCTTCGCCCGTCATCTGTCGCAACGGCCTCACTTCGACGCCCGGCTGGTTCATGGGAATCAGCAACATTGAGATGCCGCGGTGGCGGGCCTCGTCTCCGGTTCGTGCGAGCAGCACGCCCATGTCGCTGAGGTGTGCGCCGGAGGTCCACACTTTCTGGCCGTTCACGACCCATTCGTCGCCGTCGAGAACGGCCGTGGTGCGAAGGCTCGCGAGGTCGCTGCCCGCCTCCGGCTCGGAGTACAGCTGGCACCAGATCTCGTCGGCGCGCAGAGCCGCGGGCACAAAACGCTTCTTCTGTTCCTCGGTGCCGTACTGCAGGATGATGGGCACAGCCATGTTGAGCCCGATACCGAGTGTGCTCTCTTCCTTCGGCAGGCGGCCGTGTGCCAGTTCCTGGAAGCGGCGTGCTCCCTGGGGTACGTCGGTGCGACCGCCGTATTCCTCGGGGATTCCGAATCCTGCGAGTCGATGGGCGACGAGATGCCGGCGGTATGCGCGGATGCGGCCGGTGGGGTGGTCGGCGGCGTTCGCCATGGCGTCGGGCAACGTCGCAAAGAACTGTTCGACGTCGTTCTCGAAATCGTCTGCCACGCCCGTTGCCTCCTGCATGTGGGTTCAAGACTATGCCTTCACTACAGTCGGATTCGCATGGCAGACACGCAGTTTTCGCGGCCACTCGAGGGAATCAGGGTGCTCGACTTCACGAGGGTTCTCTCCGGCCCGCACTGCACGAGGATGCTGTCTGATCTCGGTGCCGACGTGATCAAGGTCGAGCCACCCGAAGGTGATCTCACACGTTTTGCGTTTCCGCGGGTGGGATCGATGTCGACGTATTTCGCCCAACAGAATGTCGGCAAGCGCAACATTTCCCTCGATCTGAAGAAGCCAGAGGCCGTCGAAATCGTGAAGAGAATCGTGACGCACTGCGATGTGGTGGTCGAGAACTACCGCGGCGGTGTGATGGACAAACTCGGTCTCGGGTGGTCTGCATTGTCTGCGGAGAACCCCCGGTTGATTTATGCCGCCATCAGCGGCTACGGGAACACAGGTCCGTGGAGCCATCGTCGCGCATACGCCACGGTGGTGAATGCCGAAACGGGCATGACCGGTCTGCAGGCCCGTGCCCGTGGTGGCGACATGTCGAACGACCCGCACAGTCACGCCGACGTGTACACGGGCATGGAGTGTGCAGCGGCTGTCCTCGCCGCGTTGTTCCAGCGGGAACGCACCGGCACCGGCCAGTACATCGACGTCTCGATGGCGCAGACGATGCTGTACGTGAACGAGCACGTGCAGAACGAACTGTTCGAACGCGAAGTTCCTGCAGACCAGATTCGTTCGTTCCAGCCCGGCGACTACCCGATTCTCCGGACGGGTGACGGAACATTTGTCGTCGTCAGCGGTCACCCAGCCGAACGGGGAACCTTCGACTTGTTCGTGTCGGCGATGAAAATGCCCGAATTGATGAACGACCCGCGGTTCACCGACGTGGCGTCGCGACTGAAGAACTTCGGGGAACTGCGGGAGATCATCCGCACGTGGGCTCGGTCGATCGAGACCGCCCAGGAAATCGAGGATGTGATGGCAGAGGCCGGTCTCGCGATGGGCGTCGTGCGCACCATGCCCGAGATCACCGACACCGATTGGGCACGGGAGAGAAACGCCGTCATCGCAGTTGATGATCGCAGCGGCTCCACTTTCCGTGTGCCGAACTCCCCGTGGGTCTTTTCTGCGGCCGACACGTCGACGCGAGGTGTGCCCAAATTCCGTGGCGAGGACAACGAAGACGTTCTGGTGAGATTCGCCGGGCTGTCCGTCGACGAGGTGCGCGACCTCACCGAGCGCGGCATTCTCTCCATTCGGCTTCCGAAGCCGCCTCAGTGATTCACCGGCCGGAATGGCCGAAGCCGCCGCCGCGGTCGTTCGCATCGAGCGACTCGACCTCGACCCAGGTCACGTCTTCCACTTTCTGGATGACGAGTTGGGCGATTCTGTCGCCCCGATGGACGTGATACGGCCTCGTTGCATCGGTGTTCAGCAGAACGACCTTCAGTTCTCCGCGATAGCGGGAGTCGATGAGACCCGGCGCGTTGACGACGCTGATTCCGTTGTGCAGGGCGAGACCGCTCCGCGGAAGAACGAAGCCGGCGTATCCGACGGGAATGGCAATCGCGATGCCGGTGGGCATCAAGACCCGACCGCCGTTCGCGGGAAGCATTGCGTCTTCTCGCGCGTACAGATCGACGCCGGCGTCACCGGAGTGAGCCTGCTGAGGGAGTGGCAAGTGCGGGTCGAGCCGCTGAACGGAGATCTCAGGCATGTCGGCGGGGTGTCGGGTGTGTCGAGGCGATCACAGCAGAATCTCTGCGTACGACTCGAGAATCTGTGCCGGGCCGCCCACGAGGAACGTGGTGATGCACGTGTCGCGCCACTTCGCGGCCTCTTCCTTGATTTTTGCCGGTGGTCCGATGAGAGCCACGTCTTCCACCATCGACAGCGGAATCGCCGCGGCTGCTTCGGCTTTCTTTCCTGCGAGGTAGAGGTCCTGCACTTTCAGTGCGACATCCTCGTAACCCATCCGCGCGAACACCTCGAAGTGAAAGTTCGCTCCACGTGCACCCATGCCGCCGGCGTACAGAGCGAGAAACGGGCGCACCATGTCGGCGCATTTCTCAACATCGTCTCCCGGAACCACGGTGAGGACGGCCGCCACTTCGAACCGGTCGGCCTTGTTTTCTTCACCGCTTTTGGCGAATCCACTGTCGAGACACTCGCGGTAGTACGCATCTTCCTTCGGGCTGAAGAACAGGGGCAACCATCCGTCGCAGATCTCGGCCGACAGCGCAACGTTCTTGGGTCCCTCTGCTCCGAGAAAAATCGGAATGTCCGTGCGACGGGGGTGAATCGTGCTCTTCAACGGCTTGCCGAGACCCGTGCCGCCCTTGAACGGCATGTCGTAGAACTCGCCGTGGAAATCGATGGGCTCGCGACGCGCAACGATCTGTCGCACGATGTCGACATATTCGCGCGTGCGTGCCAGTGGCTTGGGGTACGGCTGGCCGTACCACCCCTCGACCACCTGAGGTCCGGATGCACCGAGCCCGAGAATGAATCGTCCGTTGCTGAGGTGATCCATCGTCATCGCGGCCATTGCGGTGGCCGCCGGCGTGCGTGCGCTCATCTGCACGATCGAAGTACCGAGCCGCACGTTCTGGGTCTGAGAACCCCACCACGCGAGAGGCGTCAATGAATCGCTGCCGTACGCCTCGGCGGTCCACACGCTGTCGAAACCGAGCCGGTCTGCTTCCTTGATGGCCTCGAGTGCGCCCTGCGGCGGACCGCTGCCCCAATAGCCCGTGTTGTATCCGAGTTTCACAGTCGCGTTCGCCATGCGTGAACTCTATTCGCGGGGGGCGAACCCCGGGAAAGTCAGGCCAATGTGACCCCGAGGTGACGCAACGCAATCGCTGAATACACCGCAGTACCGCGCCTCATGTGATCCTCTGCATAGACGGCACGGTTGCTGTGGTTCGGCGCGGCTTTCATGATGTCCATTCCGTCCGGCATGAGACCGAGAAACATCATCGAGCCCTGCACGCGGTTCAACACGTAACTGAAATCTTCTGCGCCCATCACCGGGTTGTCCATGATGCGAACGTTGCGGTCACCCGCAATCGCCGTCGATACGTCGGCGGCGAACGAGGCGAAGTCGTGGTCGTTCACGGTGACGTCGTACCCGAGATTGAGCTGGACATCGACATCGAGACCGTGCGCCGACGCGATTCCCTCTGCGACGCGACGAACGCCGTCGTGAATCAGCGAGCGGGTGCGTTCGCTGACTGCGCGCATCGTGCCGTTGATCATTGCGGTCTCGGGGATGACGTTACTCGTCGTACCGGTGTGGATCTGTGTGACGGTGATGACGCCCGGGTCGAACACGTCGATGCGGCGGGTGACCAGAGTCTGCAGAGCCTGCACGATTTCGCACGCGATCGGCACGGGGTCGAGAGTGAAATGGGGGGCGCTTCCGTGTCCGCCCTTTCCTTTCACCGTGATGACGAACGTGTCGCTCGACGCCATCATGGTGCCGCCCTTCAATCCGAGAAAACCGCCGGGGATGTTCGATGCGGAGTGAATGGCGAACGCACCGGTCACGGGAGACTCCGTTCCGACGTCGAGAAGTCCCTCGTTCAGCATTTCGCTCGCACCGTTGTAACCCTCTTCGCCGGGCTGGAACATGAACAACACGCGACCGGGAATCTCCGACTTGCGCGACGACAGGATCTTGGCGGCTCCCACGAGCATCGATGTGTGAGTGTCGTGGCCACAAGCATGCATTGCGTTCTCGACGCGCGACTTGAACGGCACGTCGGTGTCTTCCGGCATCGGCAAAGCGTCCATGTCGGCACGGAGAAGAACGGTCGGGCCCGGCTTGTCGCCGGTGAGCATGGCGGCGATGCCGCTGGTCGTTTCGTGGAGCGTGATGTCGAGCGGGAGACCCTCGAGCGCCTCAAGCACACGTTCACGCGTGCGCGGAAGATGATTGCTGATCTCGGGCCACTCATGCAGGTCGCGTCGCAGTGCGACCATGTCGTCGAACACGTCGTTTGCCTGTTCGAGCAGACCGGCAGGGTTTCCGTGCTGGTCGCGCGCGTCGTCGGTGGAGAGTGTGTTTTTGCTCATGCCCAATGGTAGGCAGAACTTTGTGGCGGAACCGGCGGCCAGACCCCAGAACTCTCCTGACGAGGCGGTGGAAGAGGTCGATCGCGACGGGTCGGTGCTCGGAGTGGTGTCACGGTCGGAGATGCGGTCTGCTCGTCTGCGACACCGGTCGGTGTTCGTTGCGGTGGTGTCCCCTCGTGGCGAACTGTTGGTGCATCGGCGATCGATGCTCAAGGACATCTGGCCCGGATGGTGGGACATCGCCGTCGGGGGAGTCGTGACGCCAGGCGAGACTTTTGAGACCGCCGCGCGCCGGGAACTCGCCGAGGAAGTCGGGGTTGTCGATTGCCCGGTCGAGTTTGTCGGTTCGGGGTCGTACGAAGACCCCGACGTGAAATTGGTGGCGCAGTGTTTCCTCTGTCGAAGTGACGGGCCGTTCGAGTTCTCGGACGGTGAGGTGCAACAGGTCGAGTGGGTGCCGGCAGAGGGAATTCTCGACTGGGTCGGAGCCCATCGGGTGTTGCCGGACAGCATCGCCCTCGTTCTGCCGCGAATTCTCGGTGAGGGGTCGTATTTGTCGGGCTTAGGCTTGCCCACGTGATCAAAGTCGAATTCACCATCGAGCCGTTCGAGACGGGCGAACCCCCGGAACGGGTGACCCGTGCCGTGGCGGCAGTCGAGGCACTCGGGATCCCGGTGGAAATCGGCGTGTTCGGCTCGTCGTTTGTTGCCGACCCGGACAAGGTCGGACCTGCACTCAACGCGCTCGTGTCAGTTGCGTACGAAAACGGTGCGACCCACATCACGATCGACACAGAAGTGGTGCATCGGTGACCGTTGATCAACATCCGTTGGTGGCGGCGATGAAGCCGATTCTCGATGCTGTGGGCGCACAGGTCATCTCGGTCGAAGACGCTCGAATCAGCGACATGGCACTCGAGTGGGAGGGCCAGATCGTCGCAGCAGTCCGTCTGCCCAAGTTGTACGGAGCGCTCGACCGTTTGATCGAACAGGTGGAGAAAGAGCTCGGGTCACCGTTGCCGAATCTGTCACGCAGCGAGAAGCAACTGGCGGTGAAACTGCTCGACCAGCGCGGCGCGTTCATTCTGCGACGTGCCGTCGAAGACGTTGCTGATGCGATGGGTGTCTCGCGCATCACTGTGTACAACTATTTGAACGCACTTCACCGGTAGCAAAGTTTGCCGGATCGAAGTTGATAAAGGTCGTTACTACCGATATCGTTTGAATCAATGAGCGTCAAGGAAATTTTCATGCATTTCCTAAGTTGATCGCACCGTGCGGTCACCTGAAAAGGAGACGCAATGAAAAACCACTTCCCCGCGGGTTACTGCCCGCAGCGTGAGAAAGTCCTCGACCTTTCTCGTTCTGTGCTCACGGGCAACCGCCGATTTGCACGTCGTCGTCGGCACTACGGCCGCTACAGGGCGAAAGTGAACCGACAAGAGTCGCGCCGACAGTTGGCCCGTGCGGCATCATGGATGTGCACGTGCAACGGTGATGCCGACATCGACTGTGGTCGGTGTTTTTCCGACGACATGCCGACCATCACCGAGACTCACGCCGGTAGCGGTCTGCCCACCAAGATGGGCGCATGGGACTACTACACGGGTGACGCAGACGACCTGGGCCAGTTGTACCGCTGGTACCGCGACCGCACCAAAGGAATGAAGCACCGCGAAGTGGAGGAGTTTCTCCGCGGGATGTTTCTGTGCTCACCGTTCGGTCATTCGCTGAAGACCCGACACGCATTTGATCATTTGTTCGAGGAAATCCGGGCTTATCGAGTGGGTCATGACACTCTTCGATTCCGGATCGACGAGGAGCGCACGGCCGCTTTCTCCCGGTCAGAGGCGGCGTAACCGAACATCGGTCACGCGGTGTTCGTTGGCTGGTCAGAGGTGCATCACCCCTCTGGCACAATGCAAACGTGGAAACTCTCATTGTCATCCTTCTTGTCGTGTTGATCGGCGCAGTTCTCGTCATCGGCCTTCGTTTGTCGAAACCCCAGCCGGAGACGGCTCCCCCGGCTCCCGTTCCAGTGGTCACACCGACAGTGGACATCGCGCCGATTGTCGAGGCCGTCAAGGCAGCGATCGATGTCGGTGCGATCAGTACGGGTGTTCAGGGTGCAGTGGAGTCGAAGATCCGCGAGGTCGCCACAAATGTCTTGGCTGAGACAACAAAAGCCTCAGACGAGCAAGCCCGCAAGACGCTGGAAACGCAACGAGCTGCGCTCGAAGCCCAAGCCCAGAATTTGCTTCAACCGTTCGTGTTGCAAATTCAGTCGCTCGGCAAAGAAGTAGAAAAACTGCACACGCACAACACCGAAAAATTCGGCAATGTCGACGAGGCTGTCAAGGGTCTCGCCACCCAGACTCAGGCACTTCGCAACGTGCTGTCCAGCGCGCAAGGTCGCGGCAACTGGGGTGAACGGATGCTCGAAGATATCCTGTCCCAGGCCGGTTTCGAACGCGGCATCAATTATGAGAAGCAAGAAATTTTGGGTGAAGGCGGAAAGCCCGACTACAGCTTCTTCCTCCCGCCCGACCGGGTGCTGTATCTCGACTCAAAATTTCCCGTTGACAACTACCTAAAATACTTCGAAGCATCAGACGAGAACTCGCGCAATTTGTATCGCGATCAATTTCTCAAGAACGTCGAAGAACGAGTCAAAGAACTGGAACGTCGTGACTATGTCTCTCAGTCGAATCGAAATGCACTCGATTACGTCCTTTTGTTCATCCCCAACGAGAGCGTGATCGGGTTCATTCAGCAACACAAACCGACCCTGATTGATGCTGCGTTGGGGAAAAAGGTCGTCTTGTGTTCCCCATTGACCTTGTACGCCTTTCTCGGAGTTGTTCGTCAGGCCACCGACAGTTTCCACATGGAACAGAATGCGAAAGAAATCCTCGGTCTCCTCACCGGATTCAGCAAGGCCTGGACTCAGTACGTCAAGTACCTCACCGACATCTCAAAGCATTTCGACAACATTCAAAAGAAATTGAAGGCCGTCACGACCGGTCGAGTCATGAGCAATCTGCGAAAGCCGATTCGTGAGATCGACGAATTGACTAAGGCGCAGGGTGTCCTTGCTTCAGATGAGACACTGCTGTCGGTACAGGCCGCGTTCAAGGAAATCGAGGCTGCAGAAACCGAACTTGATGACAGTGCCGAGGAGTAGGCAGGCGCCTTACAGACGGCGCAATTGAACATCGGTCACGCGGTGGTCGTGGCCTTTGTGCACCAGCAGCGATGCGCGCGACTTTGTCGGTTCGATGTTCTCCACCAGGTTCTTGCCGTTGATTTCGCGCCAGATTGCTCGCGCCGTGGAGACCGCCTGTTCGTCGGTGAGGTGTGCGTAGTTCTGAAAGAAGCTGTTCGGATCACGGAAGACCGTCTCGCGAAGCGTCTGGAACCGTTCCACGTACCACTGTTCGATGTGTGACTCTTCTGCATCGATGTAAATGGAGAAGTCGAAATAGTCGGACACGAACTCGTTCGACTCTGACCCGACCTGCAGAACGTTCAGCCCTTCGAGAATCAAGATGTCCGGCTGCCGAATGCAGATTCGTTCGTCGGGGATGATGTCGTAGACCACGTGGCTGTACACCGGGGCCTGCACCTCCGAGGTTCCGCTTTTCAGGTCGCGAAGAAACTTCAGCAGCGCCTTCGTGTCGTAGCTCTCGGGAAATCCCTTGCGGTTCATGATGCCGCGGTCTTCCAACACTGCATTGGGGAAGAGGAAGCCGTCCGTTGTGATGAGGTCGACTCGGGGATGGTCCGGCCAGCGAGTGAGAAGTGTCTGCAGGATTCGCGCGAAGGTGCTCTTTCCCACCGCGACACTGCCGGCGATACCGATCACATAGGGAACCTTCGGAGCCATCGTGCCGAGGAACGTCGCCGACACCTTGTGCAGGTTCTGTGTGGCGCTGACGTACAGATTGATGAGACGGGTGAGGGGCAGGTACACCGCTGCCACTTCGTCGAGGTCGATTTTTTCGTTGATGCCGCGAAGCATCTCGAGTTCGGGTTCGCGAATGGTGAGGGGTGTCGCCGCGCGGAGTTCGGCCCACGTGGCGCGATCGAAGGCGAGATACCGGTCTTGGTTCGAAGAATCGAGCACGATGAAGACGCTACGACTTTGCGGTTACCGATTCCAAGGGGCGCACGGAGACACCGCGTTGGGTCCGGCAGTGAGCACTTCGACGCCGGTGGCCGTGACCACCATCGTGTGCTCGAACTGTGCGGTGCGGCTGCCGTCGGCGGTGACCGCTGTCCAATCGTCGTCCCACATGCGGTGGCGGAATTCGCCGCTGGCGGTGATCATCGGTTCGATGGTGAATGTCATGCCCTCACGGAGAATCATGGTGTTTCGCGGGTCGTAGTAGTGCAGCACCTGGATGTCGGTGTGAAAGTTCTCGCCGATGCCGTGGCCGATGAATGCCCTGACGACGCCGAATTTGTGTTTCTTGGCGTGAACCTCGATTGCGCGGCCGATCTCGTTGATGGAAACCCCCGGCTTCACGACCTCGATGCCGTGCCACATGCATTCCTCGGTTACTCGAATGAGTTTGAGGTCTTCGTCCGAGGCTGAACCTGCAACGAACGTTGCGTTGGTGTCACCGTGCACGCCGTTGAGATAGATGGTGACGTCGAGGTTCACGATGTCGCCGTCTTCGAGAACGCGCGAGTCGGGGATGCCGTGGCAGATGACCTCGTTCACGCTGGTGCAGACACTCTTGGGGTATCCGTGATAGTTGAGCGGGCTCGGGTAGCCACCCATCTCGATGGTGAGGTCGTGCACGAAGATGTCGATCTCGTCGGTGGTGATGCCTGGGCGCACCATGTCTCCGGCGCGGCGGAGAATCTCGGCTGCGGCGGCACTCGCAACCCGCATGCGCTCGATGACATCGGCACTCTTCACGCGCGACTCGTCGTAGCGCGGGACGATTCCGGTGGCTGCATAGGGAGGCTTCGCAATGTGGTCGGGCACGTAGCGCATCGGGCTTACGATTCCGGGTTGGATGCGTCCCTCGGTCCCCTTGTGGCAACGCTTGTACTTGCGGCCGCTTCCACACCAGCACGGGTCGTTCGACGCGGGGAGAACCTCCGGTGCCTGTGTCATGCCCTCAAGGCTAGGGGCAGGGCAGGAGAGTCGTGGCTATGTCGGTGAGCGTCGACTATGACTGCGGTGGGGGCAGCGTGGTGACCGACTGCAGTGCCCACGCACCGCCCGTGACCCCCTCGTGCAACCATTGGCGCAGGAACTTGGTTGCCTGGACATCGTCTTCGTTGTAGCGCAGCAACTTGGCCTGAAGGTCGTTGGCCTGCGGGTCGGATGGTTCACATGCGCGCCGGTACCAGACAATCGAGTTGCCGCCTCCGGCATCTTCTGCGTCCCATGCAAACCCCGACAACGGTGCGACGTACTTCAACCCCAGCCTGCGGGTCGGCCAGTGCAATTCCTTCACGATCTTGTGCATGTCGACCCACCACTCCTGATTCACCAAATCGGCAACGTCGTCGGTGGATGGCACGCCCGGAATGTGGCTGTTGCGGAGGCTTGCTTCCTTCATTCGCGGGATCTCGGCGAATGACCCCGAGTAGCAGTACACCGCGATTGTCTTGCCGGCTGCTGTTGTCTCGTCGACCATGTCGTGCAGCCACTTCCAGAATGCAGCGAGCAGACGCCCTTCTTGGTCGGGGTCGGAACGATCGAAAGAATGGAACGAGACGAACTCGCCGGGGTCGTACGAGCCGTCAGCTTGGCGACGCGTGACGAAATTGCCGTAGAGATACACGATGTCGTCGTTTTCGATGTCGAAATCGATCTCGACATCTGCACGCGGAACATGAGGCACCGACGAATTCCGCTTCGAGTACGGGAACTTCCCGCCCTTCAGATACACCCGGCAGGCATCGATGTGCTGTGCGAGTGACTTGATCTTCTTCAGATCGTCGTCGAGATCGATGACGGAATGATCGAGCGATGCAAGTTGGGGAATCGTCTCGATTCCTTTTGACTGGAGTTTGTCGACGGCGGCGGGTCCGATGCCCTCGACCAGAGAGACGTGTTGTTCGTCGATGAGGTTGCTCTCGCACACGTCGTGCCATGGGCATTCGCCGCATTCCGGGCGATAGACGGCGCGCGTGAGGGGCGTGTCTCCCGAACGCATTGCACCGATGGCTTCCCACCGGGCATCCCATTCGTCGAGAGACTGACGGATGAACGAACGCTTCTGGTCGTCGAGCGGGCGCCACACAACTGCGCCCGACGAATCGATGATCCCCCCGATTGGTTCGATGTCGGGTGCATAACCGTGGTCGACCAGCATCAGCCAGTAATGGGCGAGTTGGAGGCTCTGGTCTTCCTTCGGTTTTCCCGGTCCGAGATCGGTGGAGACAGAAGTCTCGAGCCACGGCGTCTCGAGCGAACCCACCAGAAGTGGTTGCGGCTTTGTCTTGTCTTCGAGCGCCTTCGAGTTCTTGACGTCGACGGGGAGGTACGCCCAGTTACCGCTCGGCATGGGTGCGTCACCGTGGCGCACCAGAACGTCGGGCTTGCCCGAACGGTTGTTGATCGTCGTCAACGACGGGCCGATGATGATCCGGTCACCTCTCTTCATCGCAGCAGACGTGGCCGATTCCGGATCGTTGTGTTCACGTATCGATGCAACCTTGTGCAGACGGCTCAGTTCCTTGAACACGTCACTTTCGTAGGCAAGCCCCTCGTCCATGCGCATCTGCTGCTGATCGTCGGGAGGGCGTCGAGGAAGACCGGCGAGTTGCGGGTCGCGATTGTTGACCTCTCGATGTGCGCAGCCAACCGCAAACCGAGCATTTGCGGTGTCTGTTGGGAGAAGTTGGCTAGACAATGAGTCCTCGTTTCTCGTGGTACTTCCAGAACGCAGTGTGTTGTGCGTGTCCGCGACCGACAGTGTCGCCGCGACCCAGTGCCTGGTCTGCGTTCGGGAGGTGAGAATCAAGAGTGGTACCCACGTGATCGCGGGTGACAAAGATGCAAGCCGACTTGTGTCGTGACGCCATGACGCAGAGACGGCCGGTTTCGAGGTCGAACGCGCTCGGAATCTGCACACCCGACAGCGGGTGCACTGCGATCATCACGGCTCGTTCGAGTCCCTGCCAGCGCTCCGGTGTCGTGACCCGAATTAATTGATCACCGACAAGATCGGCAGGAAGTGCCGACTGGATGGCGGTGTTCATCTGGTTGTGGGTCGACACGATTCCGATGTCGGACGGCGTCAGTGCGCGGGGTGCACCCATTTCGTCTTTCGACGTCGACACCACGCACCCCAACTCGAGCAATCGTCGGGCGACACCGGCAACAACTTCGGCGAGTTCGATGTCGGTCTCCACCGGAACACCGTCGGCGCCGGTGGGGTGGCTGTAGACAACCGTGGAGTTCTCGTTGAGTTTCGAGAGGGCGTGGTCGAGACGGTCACCACGAGTCTTCTTGGTGGGGCGAAGAAAGCGTTCTCCCGGCTTGGCAAACGAGCCGAAGATGAAGTCGTAGAAGTGACGCACGAGTTCCACCGAGTCCTCCGGTAAACGACGACACGTGTCGAGGTTGAGAACCGTGGTGACCGCAAGCAGGTCGTCGTTCTGCAACACCACTTCGGGTGCGGGGGCGTGCGGCGCGACCGGTGACACCTCCCAGCGGTCGACCGAAATCGTGACCGTGGGGGGAATCTGGCCGGGGTCACCGATCATGATGTAGCGGTCGGAGACATCGCGCATAGTGAGAAAGTCGGCCCAGGTCATCTGCCACGCCTCGTCGATGAAGAGAACATCGAAAGGGTCGTTGATTTCGGTGAGTCCGAACTTCGCCACAGTGGAGATGACGATCGACGGCCCGGTCGGGAGGGCTTTCTTGTTCCTCACGATGTCGACACGGTCGGACATGTCAGCCGGCTTTTCGTACGAGCTGCTGGAGAACCGAATGATGCGCGCTTTCTTGAAGCGGTTGCAGAAACGGTTGCAGAGGTCGTCGACTTGGCTGTTTGTCTGCGCGGCGATCGCGATACGCCGCTCGGACTTCAGGGCTTCTTCGAGTGCCTCGAGCAGGTTGTACGACTTTCCGGAACCAGGAGGCGCCTTGACCACACAGATACGGTCGCCACCCTGGATGAACGTACGCAATTCCTTGTAGACGCCGCTCATTCTTCTGCTCCTGCAATCATGACTGCACCGTCGTCGTCGAGTGCGGCGTGCCGTCGCGGTTTGGCAACGATCAAATCGGTGATGTCGAGACCGTTCTTCTTGCCCTGGCGAGCCTGCCGTGCGCGGTTCTCGTCGAGGCTGTACGGCATGTCGTCGATCAAGACAAGGTCCATGTTGCGCCAGAGGGGGTCTTTGGCCGCCATCGAATATGGTCCGGTGTCGCGTCGCTTGTTGGTCCATTCGGGCCGCAACATGAGAGTCTTCGCTTCAAGGTCGACGCTGTCGACCTTGAGCTTTGCGACCGCGTATCCCGCGATGCACAGAGTGTCGCCCACTTTCAACGACGGAAGGTCGGGGTAGGAGTAGGTCACTTTCCACTGCGTCGGGTTGGTTCCAACCGAACGAACCTTGCACAACACGCCGTGTCCGGCAGCCAGTTCTTCCTTCTGTAGTTCTCTGTCGCCGTGCACCAGGAAGTAGCGAGCCTTCTGGTCGTTGGCGGCGCGAGACAAGAACGCGTATCCCGCGCTGCGTGCCGAGTAATCGGTGAACACGTTCGGCCAGAATGCGTTCTCGCCGGCTTCTTCATTGAGGACACGCTCGCCCCACCCGAAGTAGAACTGCTTTGCGCTGTCGTTGACGAGATCGCGCAGACCACGGTTGGCCTTTCTCTTGTCGTTTCTCAACGCATTGAGTGAGTCGTGAACGAGATTCCATCGATGCGTGAGTTCCTCCTCGAGAACCTTCGAGATTTCCCTTTCGCACTTCGCCATGGCCTTTGCGTCGCCCGCGGTGCGGAATTCGTTCCACTTGTCGAGGTGGGGCTGAATGCGTGCACGCTCGACTTGTGGGTCGAGCACGGTCGCAACCGACTTCTTTTCTGCAACGGAAGCAGCCTTCAGGCGGGTGTCTCGGGTGCGGCCGCCCGACAGCCACGCGAGCAGCGAACCCAGGTGTGCCTGACGAATGGGGGCCGATGGGAACACGTATGAGCGCTGAAGAGCATCGGTCGCGGTGTTGACCACCTGTTGCCCAGGCCGCTGCGACTCGAGAAACAGACAGTTCGCAAGGTTGCCGAGCGAACGCAGAGTGTCGATGTCGGGGCGGTCCCACTTGGTGCGGGCGTACGCTGCAGCGACGTAATGCAGCATCTCGAGGTGCGTCGGCCCGGGCATCCAGATCTGTCGCAGCGAGTCGGTCGCGTACGTGGCGGGCGTTTCGTCGCAGTACGACGGATGACGGAAGTGCGCCAACAGAGCCTCGGCGAACTGGGCCATCATGTCGCCCACGAGCTGGCGGTTACGGCCCTCGGGCACGGTGAGGAACTGCGGACCGGATGCCGCTGTTCCGTATGCGACACCCCATGGGCGCGATTCTCCACCCATGCGAAGGAATGCCACGATGAGCGCGTCGTCATCGTCGGCGACGTGCACGTTGATCACTTCGCCGCGGGGAAGGGGCTTTCCTTCGTTCCACGCGCGCAAACGGCGGACTGTTTCCAACGAGGCGTTCATGGCAACTCCGGAAGTTGTTCTTGGAGACGTTTGACAAGATCTTGTTCGGCGGCGTTGCGCGGGCGGGAACCGCTCATCAGTTCGTCGGCGCGGTGCAACGAGATTCCGTTCAGGAAACGCTGCACCTCGTTGCCGAGTGCAACACCGTCTCCGTTGTCGAGTGCCTTCTGGTAGCAGGCTTCTGCGCGTTCACAGAATGCGACGCACGAGTCCTGGAACGATGTGGGCGCTTCGAGCACGAGTTTCAGCAGGTCTTCTGAGTCGGTGTCGTCGCCGACTCCGTACTCGCCGTTCAGCAACAGCGCCGACTCTTCCATCAACTCGAAACCGCGTCGTGCGCGCTCGCGCTGGAAGCGCAGGTCTTCTCCGCTTCGCACGCTCGGCTGGTTCGACCCGGGGTAGGTGAGGATCAGGAATCCATCGTTCGAGACGTTCACCTTGTCGCCGAGGTCGAGGCCGTCGAGGGTCACCTCGAGTGCGTGAACGTAGAGGCCCATTTGTGCACGTGCAGTGGCTAGATCTGATCGGTGGGTGTGGCCGCCCTGGTCGGCGTATGTCTTCACCTCGCCGACGGCGATGGTGGGCAGTTCGCCGTCGCACTGCACCGCGAGCACGTCGATGATCAACGTTGCCTCGGGCAACATGATGCCGCGTGGGATTCGTACGGTGAGGCTCGAGACCGCACCGTCGAACTTTTTGCCGCTGGCGAGTGCCGAGAGAAAGTCGTGCCCCATCGCCACGGCGGAGTCGAGGTCGGCGACCGTTCCGCCGTTCGACTTGGTGCGGTGGTCGGCAAAGTTCTTGCTGCCGGGCGACAGCACCGACGAGTCGCGCAGGGCACCGAGAAGCTTCTTCCCCTTGTCGGTGAGCAGCGAGCCCTCGAAGGTGACGCCACGCTCGAGTGCGTACACCGACTGACCCTCGCGTGGGGCGTTGGGGTTCTCGCGCCGGGCTGCGACGCCCATCTTCACGTTGTGCACGGCCGACACCACATTCGACTGACACTCGGGGTTGCGGGCCCATTGTTCGAATCTGCGCCTGGTCTCGCGTCGTGCGCGTTCCTTCTTTGTCGCAGATTCAGCCATGAGCCCTCCTTGGTGGGGAGAATAGGGTACTAACTACCCATCGGGGTTCACAACCCCGAACATGAGAAAACTAACCCACGGGTGTGGGGGCCGAAGACGGCGACGGAGTGGGTTGGCACAGCCCTGCGATGGTGACTTGACAGAGTCGTGCTGACTTGAAGTTCAGCTGTTCCTTTCATACGTTGCCCGCCCACACATTCGCTGCTGTCGCTACAAGGAGGTCACCATGGACTCATCTCATCGGCTTCCGGCAGATGCATCAGTCGATCGACTCGCCGCTCTTCGGGCTGGGACCACCAGTGTGTTGCCCCCCGGACGTTCCGGCATCCAAACGAGAGGTCTGGTTCTTGTCGGGCTGATTGCGTCACTTGTGCTCGGCGGCTTCGTCATGATGCGACTGAACACATCGGACGCAGCCAGACCTGTGGCAGACGTTCAGGCATTCGCCGAGACAAATCCCGAGGTTCGGTCCGAATTGCTGGCCGGAGAAGCCTTGATGGCATTTCCCGTGAAGCGGGGCAACTATCCAATGTCACTCAGCAAAGGCGATGTCATTCGAGTCGTGGTGACCCCGGGCCCGGACGCATCCGGAGACGTCAGGATGATCGAAGAGACGGTTGTGGTGACGGACATCGGTGGTGAGTCGGAAGTTTCCGACGAAATCGTGTTGACAGTGCAGGGCCGCGAAGAGATTTTGGAGTTGTTGGCCGGTTCCGGACCGATTCATGTGGCCCGGGTGAGTGTTGTCGGGGTGACGGAGTGAGCACCAGGGGTCAATTGGTGCGACTCATCGCCAATGCACTGGCGGACGACAGAGTGATGCGACACAACTCTGATCTTCCTGCTGCAAGTCTCGACGAGGAGAAAGAACTTGCGAGAAGAGTCGCTCAGCAACATCTTCTGGGTTATCACAATCCGACGGGTTGGGGTGCGGCGAAAACCGAAGATGCAAGTGAAGAAGTCATTGATGAGGCCGTCAATCTCGTGCTCGGTCTGGGTCGTCTCGAGCCTCTCCTGGCCGACGATGAGGTATCCGACATCCATGTTCGCGGAAATTCGAACGTTTGGCTGAAATTGCGAACCGGTGAACGTCGCGAACACGAACCAATCGTGGACTCCGACGAGGAATTGATCGAATTGATTCGGCGAATGGCGGCGCGGATGGGGCACAGAGAACAACGGTTTGACCCCGCGCATCCAGAGTTGAATCTTCAGTTGAGTGACGGATCAAGAGTGTTCGCAACGATGGAGGTGTCTGCCAGGCCATCGCTCATCATCCGACGTCATCGTTTCGAATATTCGGATCTGCGCGAGCTCATGAATCTCGGGATGCTCGACGAGTCGACCGCCCGTTTCCTATCTGCCGCAGTCCGCTCGAGGCAGAACATCGTGATTTCCGGCGGAACCGGATCGGGGAAGACGACGCTTCTCCGTGCGCTCATCAACGAGATTCCCAGAACCGAACGCATCATCACGATCGAGGATGCGTTTGAAATCGGGCTCGAGCGTTTTTCTGATGCGCACCCCGACCACGACGCTCTGCAGGCCCGTTTGGCCAATACCGAGGGATCCGGGGCCATCACGATGAGTGACTTGGCCCGGATGGCACTGCGAATGGACCCCGACCGTGTGGTGATCGGCGAAGTTCGAGGTTCAGAAGCGTTCCCGATGCTTCTCGCGATGAGTCAAGGAAACAATGGCTCCATGTGCACAATGCACGCAGACAGCCCGCGCAGCGTCTTTCCCAAGCTCCTGTCGTACGTATCAATGGCGCAGATGGGTGTTCCCATGGAAGCCGTGAATCTCTTGATTTCGACGTCTATTCATTTTGTGATTCAGGTACAGATGGTGAACGGTCGACGACGGGTCGTCTCGATTCATGAGGTGGTTCAATCGGACGGCACAGGAGTTTCGAGCAACGAAGTCTTCTCGCTCTATGAGTCGGGCTCGAATTTCGTGACGATGCGCCTGAAGACTCAGCAGGCTCTCGAACAGTGTGGATTCTCTCTGGGTGGTGACCCCGTATGGTCGCGATGAGACGCACCGCATTCCCGGACTGGGTGAACCATCGGCTTCGCATGCCACGCCGGGTCGCGGTTGACGACCAGCGAGCACTGGTCGAAGCAGTTGCAGTCTGGACCGAAAACCTCCGTGACTCGATGACGGCATCTTCTGGCATCGAGCAGGCCATCTCCGACACCGCACGACATGCCCCGTCGATCATCTCGGAAGAGGTCAACAGGCTTGTTGCTGCTCTCCGTTACCAAAGAATTGATGATGCCCTGAGGGAATTCGCCCAGGCTCTCGCCAATCCGACTTCCGATTTTGTCGTAGCGGCTCTCATTCTTTCCATCGGTCATCACACACGCAATTTCACCGGGCTTCTCACGCATTTGAGTGACGCCGCACGAGCAGAGACCGACCTCTACATGCGCATCTGGGTCTCGAGAGCGAGGGCGAGGACATCTGTTCGGATCATTGCTGGTTCTGTGGCGTCATTCGTCGTCGGCTTGTTGCTGCTGAATCCTCAGTACATGCGACCGTTTTTCAGTGCTTCCGGGTTCTTCGCACTGATGGTGATCATTTCGTGCTTTTCATCCGGACTTCTGTGGCTTCGCTCGATGACGATGCTCGAGGCACCTCCTCGGTTTCTGCGCCAGGCGAGATTGTCGTGACAAGGTTTGCAATCTCCTCTACCGATCTCACTCTTCTCGAGATCGAGACGTCTGTCGCGTTCAAGAGACGGAAGGCAGACCTTCTCGTGGGGCTGCTCGTTTTCGTGGTGTGCAATCTTGTCGGTTTCTTGTTGGTCAGAGTTTCAGCCGGGTTTCTCGTCTTGATCGGTGCCGGATTCGTTGGTACTTGGTGTGCATCCCGAACCGAGAGACTGGTGCGACGGGAAGCACGTCGTTACCGCCAACATCTCGAACTTGCGACAGCGGTCTTTCTCGAGCTTGTCAATGTGATGATGGCCGGTGGAGCCGGACTCGAGACGGCCATCAGGGCAGCCGCCGAAGCGGGCGACGGGCCTGGTTTCACTCATCTCAGAATCGCTGTGATGAGAGCCCACAGCTCTCGCACCTCGTACTGGGATTCCTTGGCAACCGTGGGTCATGAGACCGGAGTCGAAAGTCTCGTCGAGGTTGCGCACACGATGCAGTTGGCCGGCGAGGGCGGAGCACGGGTCCGCAGTTCCCTTGCTGCGAAGGCTTCGGCACTTCGGAAAAGAAATCTTGCACGTGTGGAGCACTCTGCCGAGGAAGGCACCGAGAAGATGGGACTTCCACTCGTCGTTCTGTTCGTCGGGTTTCTCGTACTGGTCGGCTTTCCTGCATTCAGCCAGACAATGTCGACGTTGTAGTCGAACACAAAGAAAGGAAACAACATGAAGAGTTTCTTCATCTATTACTGGGTGCGATTCACCGCATCCCGCGAGACAGACAAGGAAAGAGGTGAGGTGAGTGCCACCACGGTTGTGATGGCTGCCGCTCTCGTTGCGCTGGCCATCACTGTCGGGGCGATCATCACCGCTCGCGTCCGCGAGAAGGCAAACTTGCTCGATCTCGGTTGATGTCTCACAGGAATCCCGACATGGAGAGAGCCGAGACAAGTCTGCAGGCAGTGATTCTCGTGCCGGTCGTCTTTCTCATTGTCTTCATGTGTTTTCATCTGGCTGCCCTCATTCATCAGGGTCATGTCGCAATGGCTCTGGCAATCCGGGGTGCTGAGATAACCAGCGCATCTGACAATCACTTCGATGCTCACGGTCGCGCCGTCGCGGAGATGAAACTCATGTCTGCCGAACTTGGAGCGCATCTTTCTCGCACTCCGTCCTTCAACTACGAGGAGAATTCTGTTCTAGTTACCGTGCATCTCAGGGTCACAGGGGCAGTTCCTTTCCTTCCCCGTGTTGCCTCAGCAACCGCCCGACAAACACTTGAGAGATTTGTTCCGGAGCAGGACCGAGAATGAAGAGCGAAAAGGGGTCGATAGTCGTGGAGGTTTTGTTCGTGGTGCCCGCCTTGATGTTGGTCGTGATGTTGGTGGCTCACGCAGGTCGGATCACCGAGACGTCCATCAACTTGCGTGATGTTGCATCCGTGTCTGCGCGGCGTGCCTCGCAGGCGTCGAGTGACTCCATGTCAAGAGTTGCCGAAGGCGAAGCAAAACGTCAACTCTTTGCTCGACGAATTCCGTGCAGAGAGGCGGCGGTGGTGGTCAAGTTGACCAAACCTGTCGATGCTGTGCATGTTGGGCTGCGTTGCGTGCTCCGCACTGATGGACTCGGTCTGTTGGGGGTGCGCCCTCGAGTCATCACGGCGACGGCTGTTGCCCCGGTCGACCGGTACCGACACCAATGAGATTCTTCAATGACAACGAGAGTGCATCTGTGTCCGGATTGTTCGTGTGTTCGGTCATGGGGCTCGTCTCGGTGGCTGCTTTGACCTTCGACGGGGGAAGAGTAATCGACGCCTATGCGGAAATGTCCGCTGTTGCTGCCTCTGCGGCACGTCTCGGCGGTCAAGAGATCGTCGGCATCAGGGACAATTCGGTTCAGATCAATGCGAGGAACGCGAAGCACGTGATGAATGTCTTTCTGCTCGGGAGAGGGTATGACGTCTCTATTGAGATCGGCACTACAAAAATCAGCGTGTCGCTGTCGAAGCAAGTGCGGACCTGGTGGCTGGCAATGTTCGGAGTCGGTTCGCGTACGGTCACCGTTTCGCGTTCAGTCGAGATTGTTGCGGGGTGAGACGTGACCACACCACGGCTCAGATACATTCATGGGGATTGGGATGCGGTGGTCCGTGTCTATGGTTTCCCGGTTGTCGAGGATTCGGCCGGTAATCGCGCAGCGTTCAGCAAGTCACGGTCGTTGGAGGTTCTTGCGTGGCTCGGAATGAACATCGATCGTCCGAGAAAATCAGCAGTTCGCACAGCGATCTGGGACATCGAAATATCTGACTCCACCTTCTCCACAATTCTTTCGGACATTCGTCGGGGCCTCAACAGGCTCGAGACCCCATCAGTCGGGTCGCAGTGGATTCCACCGACGTTCAATGATTACATCAACATCGGAAATCGACTGACCACCGACTTCGATCTTCTCTCGGTTGCTTTCGACGCGTTTCAGGAAGATGATCGAAATGTGTCTGCTCTCGTCACTGAACTGTCGAGAATTCGAGACGCGCCCTTTGCGGGCACTGATTACGAATGGGCAGATCTTGACGGCACCACGACAAGGATGATCGTGATTGCAGTCGAATCAGCCTTGTCTCTCGCACGGTGGGCACATGCTCACGGAAACACCCAAGCGTGTCTTGTAGCAGTGAAAGCTGGTCTGCGTGTGTTCCCCGGTTGTGATGAATTGCTGGGGATTCAGAAATCATTTCTTTCCTCCCGACTTTTGTCCCGATGATCTTCTGACCCATTGAAGGTTCGCGTCGCTTCTCTTACCGTGCCAGTCACACCCCCTACAAAGGAGACTGACATGTCACTCATACGCAAAGCAGCAACAGACTTTGACTGGCCCACGTGGATGGCCGGTCGCAGCATTCTCGACTTTCCCGAATCCTGGATTGATTCGGTGGGCGAGGCCGCAATCAAGGTCGAGGAATACGAAGACGGCGACGAGCTGATCGTGCGCGCCGAGGCACCCGGCGTGAACCCCGAAGACGACATCGAAATCACCATCACCGAAGGCATGCTTCGCATCATGGTGCAGAGAAAGAAGGAATCGAAGCATGAGGGCAAGCGGCATTACCGCAGCGAGTTTCAATACGGATCATTCGTGCGCACCATTGCGCTGCCTGCAGGAGCCACCGACCAAGATGTGAAGGCCAGATATCTCGACGGAGTTCTCGAGGTACGAATCCCGATGAGCGGCAAGCAGGCGCACTCGAAGAAAGTCACCATCACCCGCCACTAGTCGACATGCCGTAGTGGTTGCGATTGTTCGTAACATGGCACCATGTTCGGACGCAAGACCCCAGTCATGATTTCGGCCGCCGAGGCACTGCCCGGTCGCACCGACCAAACCATGCCGGTTCCGGCGGAACATTTCGAGCTCGGAACATCGCTGGTCGGCCCGTGGCCCGACCACATGGACACCTTGGTCGTGGGCATGGGGTGTTTCTGGGGGGCCGAGCGCAAGTTCTGGCAGACACCCGGGGTGCATTCAACCGCAGTCGGGTATGCCGGCGGATTCACACCGAACCCGACGTACGAAGAAGTGTGCTCCGGCCTCACGGGCCACACAGAAGTGGTGTTGGTGGTGTTCGACGCGTCGCAGTTGTCGGCGAACGACATGTTGCGCGTGTTCTGGGAGAACCACGACCCCACACAGGGTATGCGTCAGGGGAACGACATCGGCACGCAGTACCGCAGTGCGGTGTATTTCCGGTCGGATGCACAACGTGACGCAGCGGAGGCAACTCGCGAACTGTTCCAGGAGCAACTTGCCAAGGCCGGTTACGGAGAGATCACCACCGAAATCGCTCCGCTCACCGATTTCTTCTATGCCGAGCCGTACCACCAGCAGTACCTGGGCAAGAACCCCAACGGTTACTGCGGTATCGGCGGCACGGGGGTCACCTGCCCCGCCGGCATCCTGTAGTCGACCACCCCCGCAGTAATTTCTGCGTGAGGGAGGAACCCAGATGTGGCTGAATGACATGTTCACGCGCCGATGGCAGAGGCGACTCGAGCGTCGGCTTGTCGACCAGATGAAGTTGTGGAAGGAAGAACTCGCCACCGAATCTGAGGAAACTGCTGAATCCGAGAGCACGGAACACGCTCTCGAGTTGTTCGCCGAATTCGAGCGCCTGTCCGCCACGAAAGACGCAATTCGCAAAGGGTCGTCCGTCGATCTGGTGTACGCCAATCTTCTGAAGCAACGGCTCGGCGAACTTCCTGCCGGCGACAGGTACGCAATCCGCAACATCACGATCATCGGAGAACTCGAGAACGGCGACTATGCGTGGGAGTCAGACGACGGAACCTGCATCGGGCACACGCCTCTCGCCTTCTTCGAGACGGATTCGGTTTCTTCCGGTGATCGCTTCAGGGTACGAATCTTCAGCCATCTGTGGGGTCATCGGTTGGAGGCTCTGTTGCCTACGTTGCACGCAAAGACTCCGTCGGAATCTGCGGCCCCGCCGAGTCAGCCCACAAGTGACGGCGCGCGACCACCGGTTGCCCCTGTCTACGTTCCGGAATCGGTTCGCGGAACGTGGCGCGAGGAACTCCAACGGGGCGACCTGGTGTACGTGAACATCTCGTTCGATGACGGTGTCGACAAGTGGGGGAGAACAAACAAGTCGAGACCCGCAGTGTTCATTAGGTGGAGAGCCGACTACGCCGAAGTGCGCCCGTATTACAAGAAGAATGGCTTTCTCGACAAGCGGGGTCGCGGCACCCGCGCAGTCGGCCCGAAGAAGGACGGCATCGTTCGTGACAAGCCGGTCGACGTGTATCCGGAGAAGATCGAACGAAAAATGGGCCGGCTCAGCGATGACGATCTCGTCGTGATCAACCTGGGGAGCAGAAAGCAGCCCGTTCTGACGCAACACGAAGTCGGTGTCGTCGATTTCTCGCAGGTTCCCAAACCATCGGAATACACGGCGGCGATGAACCGGGTAATCGAGTCTGCGAAGTCATTTGCGTGGCCCGGGTACGAGGCCGATGCCTTGCTCATTCTGTTCATGCGAAGCTGCCGCACCGACCCTGAGATCAAGGAAGTGATGTTTCACCATGCCGTTCCCTATTCGGCGTTGGGCGATTCATACCGTCAGTTGTGCGACCAACTGGGAGTCGATACGAACGGCAAGAGGTTCGGCAACAGGCTGAAAGACATTCTTTTCGACGTGAACCGCAACGAACGGTTCGTCTTCGAGACGCGATCCGATGCGGGACAGTTGCCCTGGTTGGTGCTCATCGACACCAGACCCGGTGACGATGCAGACGTCGTTTAGTTGACGAATTCCACTTCGTCGGCTGCTGCCATCTGCTCGTCTGTGGGCTTGCGGAACAGTGCCAACATGATGAGCCCGGCGAACAGGTAGATGCCGGCCATCAGGCGCCATGCATTGTCGTATGACGACACCATTGCATCCGTGATCGGTTCGTTCTTTGCGATCGCCATGGTTGCGTTCTTCAGAGCCGGCGCGGCAAGCGAGGCCGCGAGTGCGGCACCCAATGCCGAACCGATCTGCCGTGCGGTCGTGTTCAGGGCAGAACCCATGGCGAACCGGGCCGGTGGAAGGAATGCATTCGCCGAACTCGACAAGGTCGACATGCTGCAGCCGACACCGATTCCGGTGAGAATCATCAGCGGCAGGTAATCGCGCACGTAGTCGGGTGTGGGCGTCATCGTGATGGTGAGCAGGAACGTTCCGACACTCATCAACACTGAGCCCACCATCAGAACCTTTGCGTGTCCCCATCGAACGGCGAGACGGCCCATCGGCGCGGCGAACAGCGCCGCCATGATCGGGCCGGGTGCGGTCGCGAGTCCTGACCTCGCCGGGCTGTAGTCCCAGATCACCTGGATCCAGATCGTGTTCAACAGCCACATGCCGAGAAACCCGATCGAGAAGAACAGGCCCGAGATGTTTGCCGCAACGACGAACGGAAGCTTGAACAACTTGAGATCGAGAAGCGGGTTCGACACGGTGCGGCACCTCTGCACGAACATTGCCAGCAGCGCAATGCCGAGTGCTAGCGAGCCAAGTGTGCGGTTGTCGACATAGCCCCACTCGCTGCTCTGGGTGATCGCAAGAGTCACGAGTGCAACGCCGGGGAATCCGAACGCAGTGCCGACGAGGTCGACATTCTTGGTTGCATTCGGGTCCTTGCTCTCGTGCAGCAATGTGCGACCGACGAGCAAAGTGAAGATGCAGAACGGCACGTTGATGAAGAACAGTGCCCGCCAGTTCAGCCAGTCGACGAGAACGCCACCCGCAGACGGCCCGAGTGCCGCGGCAAGACCGCCGACTGCTCCCCACACTCCGATGGCGACGGTGCGCTTCTCGACGGGGAATTCGGGAAGAACCAGCGCCAGCGAGGCGGGTGTCAGCTGGGCGCCGCCGATTGCCTGCACGAGGCGGGCGAGAACCAGCAGGTGAGTGGTGGGCGCGAGACCGCACAGCACCGATCCGATGCTGAAGAGCGTGAGGCCGCGCATGAACGACCGCTTGCGACCGTTCACGTCGGCGAAACGCCCTGCGGTCAGGAGGCCTGCGGCGTAGGCGATGCTGTAGCCGGAGAAGACCCAGGGCATCCACGTGGGATTGCCGAGGTCTTCGGCAATGGTTCGCTCGGCGACCACCACGATGCTGGTGTCGAGCGAAACGAGGAAAGTGGCGATGGCGGTGAGACCGAGCACCTTGTGGGCACGGCTGAACCGCGGGGCGGTTTCTTGGGTCATGAAGGGTCCCCCTGACGAACAGGTGAACTTTAGTTAACCGCGGGGTGAACCGGCGTGTCGGACTAGGAATCCCAGCCGTGTCGGCGTATCGCATCGCCGTCGGCATCTCGTGCACGTCCGCGCCAGCTCACGCGACCGGGAGTCTTCGACAGTTTCGCAATCAGTGACTGCATCGGTGTTCCCTCGACCGAGACGATGGCCTCTCTCGCTGCGTAGTGAGGGTCCTCTGCGATGTCGCGCATGTAGAGAACGGGCCCGGCGGCCGCCTGGATGTCTTCGAAGATGGCAAGTGCCTCGGTTTGCGTGTGTTCCGCGAACCATTTCTCGATTGCTTCGTCGATGATTGAGCGGTTCTCGATGCGACCCGCGAATGTGGCGAACCGATCGTCACCGTCGAGTCCGAGAAGCGTCATCACGCGGGCGGCAATCGAATCGCTCGAGGTCGACATGGCAACGTACTTGCCGTCGCTGCATCTGTACACACCGCGCGGCACCGTGTAGGGAATCAACGATCCCATGCGTTCCTGCATCTCGCCCCGAGTGAGCCATACGGTGATGAGAGGTCCCATGATCTGGAAGATGCTCTCGAGCAACGACACGTCGACCACCTGGCCCTGCTCGGACCACAGGGCAACCATCGTTGCGAATGCCGCGACGAGACCCGTGACCTCGTCGGTCAATGCAATCGGCGGAAGCATCGGACCCCCGCCCGGAACCCCGGTGATCGAGGCAAGCCCCGACATTGCCTCTGCAATCGTGGCGAAGCCCGGCCTGTGTGCATACGGCCCGGTCTGCCCGAAACCGCTGACGCGAGTGATCACAAGTTGCGGGTTGCGGGCGTGCAGAACATCGGGGCCGAGTCCGAGACGTTCGAGGATGCCCGGTCGAAGATTCTCGACGAGCACGTCGGCATCATCGACGAGGGAGAGAAACAGTGCATGGTCGTCGGGGTTCTTCAGGTCGAGCGCAATGACACGTTTGTTGCGGTTGACGATGCGCCACCACAATCCTTCACCGTCGACCGGGTCGCGCCAGCCCATGTTGCGCAGGCTGTCGGGGACATCGGGCCGCTCCACCTTTATGACGTCGGCCCCGAAGTCGGCGAGATACCGCGCGCAGTTGGGGCCCGCCAGCACCGTCGACATGTCGATGACACGCAGTCCGGCGAGAGCCTGTTGCGGCACGAGGACCTACGCGCCCGGTCGTGTGCGGCGAGAGATGTGGTTCGATGCCCACCATCGGCCACTGAAACGCCACGACACATTTGACTTGTCACGAGACTGAGACGACGGCGCAACGGGTTGGGGCCACATCATCGTGACGGCGGCGGCGATTGCCGCCGCTTCTTCATCGGTCGGAACCGGCGAGATCGATGCAACGTCGACGTTCATCTCTTCACCACCACGGTTCCCGCAGCCTTGTCGTGCCATGTCTGGCTCTTCGGGTCCCACAGCATCCACAGGAAGCCGAGGCCGAAGATCAAGAGACTGAAGTTCGCCACGAGAATGCGCACGAACGCACGCCACGGACCGATGGGTTGGAAGGTGTGCTGGTCGACGATCAGAACGCTGATGCCGCGCCGGAACGGGCTTCCGCCGCGACCCTCCCACACGATCTGCAGCGCAACGATGAGCGCGAGTCCCGCGACCGTGACGACTGTGGCAAACACGCTGCCTTCCTCCGAGCCGGTGACCGCCATCAACACGGCGATGATCATCACGACGCCGAGATACGCAACCAAAGAATTCAACGAATCGAGAATGCGACCGAGAAGTCTCTGACCGAACGTGGCCAACGCCTCGATGCCGTCGTTCGGTACCGACGAGCGCGGTGCGTCGTCCGGGTTCGGTGCGGGCCAGTTGTTTTCTTCCGTCATGTCGTTTCCCTACAGCGGCATGTTGCCGTGCTTGCGGCGCGGGAGTTCCTCGCGCTTCGTCTGCAGCATGCGAAGTCCGGCAATGACCTTCTTTCGCGTGTCGGCCGGGTCGATGACATCGTCGACGTAACCGCGTTCCGCCGCGGCATACGGGTTCGCATACTTCTCGGTGTATTCGGCCACCAGTTCGCTGCGTCGCGCCACCGGGTCGGCCGCCTGCTGAAGTTCGCGCTTGTACACGATCTCCACTGCTCCCTGTGGGCCCATCACCGCAAGTTCGGCGGTCGGCCACGCGTAAGCAAGGTCGGCACCGATCGACTTCGAGTTCATCACCACGTACGCACCGCCGTAGGCCTTGCGCGTGATGATCTGGATGCGGGGGACAGTCGCCTCGCAGAACGCGTAGAGCAGTTTCGCGCCGTGGCGGATGATGCCTTCGTGTTCCTGATTGACGCCGGGCAGGAATCCCGGCACGTCGACGAACGTGACGAGCGGAATGTTGAACGCGTCGCACGTGCGAACGAAGCGCGCGGCCTTCTCGGACGACTCGATGTCGAGAACTCCTGCGAACGCCATCGGCTGGTTGCCGACGACACCCACGGTCATTCCGTCGAGGCGCGAGAATCCGCAGGTGATGCTGGTGGCCCAGTGCGGGAAGTATTCGAAGTATTCGCCGTTGTCGACGACCTCGCGGATGACCTTCTTCATGTCGTAGGGCTGGTTGGGTGACACGGGAAGAATGTCACGCAATGCATCACACGACCGGTCTGCATCGTCAGACGGATCTTCTGCGGGCGGCTCCTCCAGGTTGTTCTGGGGAAGGAAAGAGAGAAGGAAACGAACATCGTCAAGACATGCCTGTTCGTCGGCCGACACGAACGTTGCAACGCCGCTCTTCGAGGCGTGGCTCATGGCACCGCCGAGTTCTTCGAGGGTGACGTCTTCGCCCGTCACCGTCTTCACGACATCGGGCCCGGTGATGAACATGTGGCTCGATTCGCGCACCATGAAGATGAAGTCGGTCATCGCGGGTGAGTACACGGCGCCACCTGCGCACGGTCCGAGAATCACCGAGATCTGCGGGATCACACCCGACGCCTGCACGTTGCGGTGGAAAATGCCGCCGTACGAAGCGAGCGACACCACGCCCTCCTGGATACGTGCGCCAGCGCCGTCGTTCAGCCCGACAACGGGTGCACCGACTTTCAGCGCGAGGTCCATCAGTTTGTGGATCTTCTCGGCGAACACTTCGCCGAGTGCGCCGCCGAAGACGGTGAAATCCTGCGAGAAGAGAAAGACCTTCCGGCCCTCGATGGTTCCCCAACCGGTGATGACACCGTCGGTGTAGGGCCGCTCCTCGAGTCCGGCCGCGTGTGCACGGTGACGGGCCAGCATGTCGAGTTCGTGGAACGAGCCGGGGTCGCACAGGTACTCGATGCGCTCGCGGGCGAGCATCTTGCCCTTGCTCTTGTGGCGCTCGACCGACCGCGGGCTGCCTGCGTTGCGGGCCTGCTCTTGGCGATCTTTGAGGTCGTCAATCTTGTCTTGCATGCTGGCGGCGGTCGTGTCTGTCACGGGGGAAACGCTACTGCCGTCGGGCCCGACGGAGCCCATTCAGTGCCGAAACCGGCTCGCGAGTGAGCCGTGTCGACGAGGAGAATCAGCCGGCCGGCGCAACGGTGGTGGTTGCGGCGGCGGTCGTTGCGGGCACGGGGACGGTGGTGGTGACGATGGTCTTCAGGCCCTGTTTCGGCACTGTGGTCACCGTGACCCCGTCGGCGATGATGAATTGACCCGACAGAGTCTCGAGTTCTCCGATCGTCGTGACCCCGGTGACCTCGAGTTTCCACAGTCCGGCAGCGCGCAACTGGAAACCGGCATCGGCATTGATGAGTGCGCCACCGGGTCGCGTGATGGGAACATTGATCGTGTAGCCGGAGAAGTTGGGGTTTTCGGGTGAGAGTCTCACCACGAAGTTCTGGATGCGCGCGGGCCCGAAGAGTTCGACGAGAACCTGGTTCGCTCCGACGTTGCCGGGGGTGATCGACACACGCACGCGGAAATCGTCTTTGCCCTCGAGTTCCTGCACGATCGCATACTCGATGCGCGGACCCTTGTCGGCGGGAAGAACGTACGGCGGCCGCATGGCCATCAGCCATGACGACGTCGCCAGAACAACGATGCTGAGCGAGAGTTCGACTCCCACCGGCTTCTTCAACCGGTACACCGCGCGTTCGTTCAATGATTTCGCCGTGTTCAAACTGCGCGTGATGAACTGGCGCACCGCCGCGCTCACGAACAGCATGGCCCCGACGACGAGTGTCTTCAGAAGAATCACACGGCCGTGCCCGCTGTTCACGAGGCTGAGACCGTCAATGCGCCAGACCTGAACGGCACCCGTTGCGACGATGCCGAATGCAATCGGGTTTGCGATGCGTGTCCAGCCGCGCATTGCCTCGACGAGATCAGACCCGCCGGGTCCGTGAAGAACCACGCGCCACATGATCGCGACGGTGCCGACCCAAACAGCGATGAGTGCCATGTGAACCACGTTCAACACGGCACCGAAAACCACGGCTCGCCCGGTGAATCGGTCGAAGCCATATGTCATTGCGATGAATCCGAGAAGAGCAAGTGTCGGCGCACCGAACGTCTCGAACAGCACGCGCTCGGTGATCCACGCGACCCATGCGAGCGCGATCACCAACAAGAAGCGCAGGATGAGTGCCCGTCCCTCGGTGATGTCGAGCATCGGGCCCCATGATGTCGGCGACAATGCTGATCCAATGCCAGACCCGGATTCCCGTGCGGTCACGAGCGCCATCTGCAGGTACAGCGACAGCAACGCGAGCACCGACACCTGGCGGAAATACCGTTCGCCGACGGGGTACTCGACGCCTTCGGGCCACGCGAGCCTGATGAACACGATTCCACCGAAAAGCGCGCTGACGAAGAAGAACGACAGCCACCGCATCAACCCGATGGGGCCACCGAGTCGCGGCTCGGCATCGGGGGTCTCGGTCGGCACGCCCGGAATCGTCGGCGCGGTGGTGCCGGGAACGCTGTCGGGCACAGTTGTCGTCGGCACCACGTTCGAGGTGAAGGTGAACGATCCCGCACTTCCGTCGGGCAGGGTCCAGTCGACCTTGCACGTGCCGTTGCCGAGCACCTGCGTCAGCGCGGCCGACACGGTGACGCCGTCTGACCCGAGCTGCGGCGACGCAAGATTCGTGATCTTGTTGTCGCACGTCAGCACGAGGCCCATCTGCGCCACTGCCTCGGCTCCGCCGACGGGTTGCGTGAACCGCAGTTGGATCTGGGTCGGTGCCAGCGTGATCGCCTCGCCGGCCCCCGGGGTCGACGACTCGACGGTGTTGTCTCCCGCGGCACTGGCATGTCCCGACATCAGCGAGAACGCTGACAGCCAGACAACGATGAAGGTGAGAAGACGACGCATGGGTTCAGAAAACGGTAGCCATTTCGGCCCCGTGGCAGTGGTTCAACGATGGCACACTCCCGCCCCCGATGCACCTCATTGGTAGGGTCACTTCAATGGCCACGCAGTCCCTCTACCGACGCTTCCGACCCCGGAAGTTCTCAGAGTTGTACGGCCAGGAACACGTGGTGCGGGCACTCCGCAACGCCGTCATCAACGGCCGTGAAGGGCAGGCGTATCTCTTCTCGGGTCCGCGTGGCACCGGCAAGACGACGACCGCCAGAATCCTCGCGAAGGTCCTCAATTGCGAGAAAGCGGTGAAGGGCGAGCCGTGCGGCGAATGTGAATCGTGCAAGTCGGTCGATGCCGGCACCAGTTACGACGTTCTGGAACTCGACGCGGCGAGCAACAACGGTATTCAGGAAATCCGCGACATCATCGAACGGGCATCGATGGCGAGCCCCGGTCGACACCGCGTGTTCATCCTCGACGAAGTGCACATGCTCTCGCGTGCGGCCGAGGCCGCCCTGTTGAAGACCCTCGAGGAACCACCGGCCCAGGTGGTTTTCGTCCTCGCGACCACAGATCCGCAGAAAGTGTCGGAAACCATACGCAGTCGTGTGCAGCACCTGCAGTTCCACCTGTTGCCCGTCGACGAACTCGAGAAATACGTTCGCCATGTCGTCGCCGAAGCACAGCTCGAGGTCGATGACGATTCGATCGCCATGGTTCTTCGTCAAGGAGGGGGAAGCGCCCGCGACACTCTGTCGGCGCTCGAATTGGTGGTGTCGGGCGGTGGCGACGGGGCCGACTCGGTTCATCTCGACGACATCATCAAGGCACTCATCAGTCGCGATCACGGCACGGCACTCACCGCAATTGCACAGGCCATGCAACGCGGCCGCGATCCGTACACCTACGCCGAAGACATCGTTCGCGTGATGCGCGATTGTTTCCTCTCGATCATGTCTCCCGATCTCATCCAACTCCCGGCTGCCCGCGTCACCGAGATTTCCGCTCAGGCACGTGACCTCGGTGCGCAGCGAATCGTTCGCGTCATGGAGGTCCTCGGCAGCACCATGGTCGAGATGCGGCATGCTCCAGACGCGCGGTTGCTGCTCGAAGTCGCGATCGTTCAACTTGCCTCGCCCGCGTTCGACGACAGCACCGACAACCTTCTCGCCCGCGTCGCCCAACTCGAAGAGGCAGTCAAGCAATTGAAGGAACAGGGTGTCGCCGCCGCTCTGCCCCCTGCGCCGGTGAATCCGGCAACCGGCCGGGCAAAGATCGGTGGTCGCGCGTCTGCACCGGTGTCGGCGCCCGTTGACGCGTCAGTTCCCACCGAACTTCCGGCGACAAATGACCCGACCGGACCAGAGCCGGTTGTCGAGAGCACACCGGAACCGCCGTCGGCAGACGCAGGAGATGCCACGAAGGATCCGGCCCAGGCGTGGCCGCAGATCACCGATTCGATGAAGGGCCTGTCGAAGGCGCTGTTCAAGCCGGCTGTCATCGAGTCGTTCGACGGCAAGAAGCTCACCATCAAGATGCCGTCGAACACCCCGCTCCAGCGCGCGCGTGAACGCGAAGCCGAAGTCGTGGCCGCGGTCAAGGCGGTGTGCGGTGTCGCCTGCACCATCAATTTCGTGCAGGCCGATCCCACGTCGGGAACCGAGCGCCCGAAGATCGAGGAGACGCCCGAGCCCCCCACCATCGACAAGATCGTGGCGGATGACCCGCTCAAGGCGATCGACCTCAGCGAGACGGTCGTCGTCGAGGGTGCCGATGATCCGCTCGTCAAGATTCTCCAGTCAGAGTTCCCCGAGGGCTCGATTGTCGACGACGACTCGTCAACCGGGCGCTGACCGTGGCCAGTCCGTACACGCCGCCGGTTCAGATTCTCATCGATGAACTCGGTCGACTGCCCGGCATCGGTCCGCGCAGTGCGCAGAGACTCGCGCTGCACATCATCAAGTCGAACGACGACGACGTCGCCCGGCTCGCGCGCGCCATCATCGAGGCGAAACAGAAGGTGCGGTTCTGTGATCGGTGCTTCAACCTCGCCGATTCCCAGTTGTGCAGCATCTGTTCCGATGCGAAACGCGAATCCACAATCCTCTGCGTGGTGGAAGACTCTCGCGACATCGCGGCCCTCGAACGCACAGGTGGATTTCGCGGCAGGTACCACGTGTTGCTCGGTCTGATCGATCCGCTCCAGGGTGTCAGCCCAGAGAATCTGAAGGTGCGGGAACTGGTGTCGCGAATCAAGCCGGAAGGCATCACCGAGGTCGTGGTGTGCACCAGCAACAACACCGAGGGTGACGTCACCGCCATGTATCTCGCCCGCATGCTGTCGCCGCTCGGCATCGAAGTGTCCCGACTCGCCAGTGGCCTGCCGGTCGGTGGCGACATCGAGTTCGCCGACGAGGTCACGCTCGGCCGGGCATTCGACAACCGTCGCAAACTCGAGGCTTAGACGTTGTCCGTCGGGTGCTGCGCGCCCGACTTGTGAACGCGCACCGGCTGTGCGTGGTAGATGCCGGTGTGACCGCTCGAGACATACGCGACCACGCACGCAATCGCGATGTATGCGATTCCGTTGCCACCGAAGAGCTCGATGCCGAGAACCGTGCACGCCAAAGGAGCATTGGTCGCGCCCGCGAGCACTGCCACGGCACCGACTGTTGCGAACACGGCAATGTCGGCACCGATGATGTGGGCAAAGCTGGCCCCGCACAGTGCGCCGATCACGAAGAGTGGAATGAATTCGCCGCCGACGAAGCCGCTTCCGATGGTGAGCGACGTGAGCGCGAGTTTGGTACCCCATTGGCCCGCCGCAGAGCCGTTCATCGCTTCGATCGCGAGCGGAATGGAGAGGCCCTGGTACTCGCGCCATCCGAAGGCAAGCACCAGAACGGCGAGCAGCACCCCGCCGATCATCGGGCGTGCGGGGCCCCATGCGACGAAACGGGCGGCGACGGACTTCACCGTGCGTGTCGCGTGAACGAACAACATTGCGACGAGTCCTGCGACCACGCCGAACGCGATGAACCGACCGGCCATCGACCACGTGGTGTCGATGCGCGGGAACACCGGATAGGGGGAGTGGCTCACGCCGAGTCCGCGAACGACCGCGTCGCCGAGAAAACTCGCGACGAAAGCGGGCACGAGAGCCTCGTACCGCATGCGACCGACCTTCTGGATCTCCATCGCGAAGACCGCGCCCGCAACCGGCACGCCGAACACCGAGCCGAATCCGCCGGCAATCGCGGTGACCAACATGATCGATCGGTCGTGATTGTTCAGGCGCAATCGTTTGCTGATGGGGTCAGTGACGCCGGCGGCGAACTGCAATGCCGCGCCTTCACGACCTGTCGAGCCTCCTGCGACATGCGACACCACGCTTGCCCCGAAGATGAGCGGTGTGAGCCGCAGCGGAATCCATTCGGATTGCGAATGAATCTGGTCGATGACGAGATTCGTCCCGCGTTCAAGGCCCCGACCGAGGTAGTGGTACGACAGCCCGACAATCAGCCCGGCGAACGGCAATGTCCAGACCAACCAGTCGTGTGCGGTTCGCGTGTCGGTGGCCCAATCGAGTGCCTCGAGAAACGCTGCCGAGAGAACTCCGCTCAGTGCCCCCACAACGCCGGCAAGTGCCACCCAACGAGCAAGATGACGTGCCCGCTCGAGTGGCTCTCTGATCATGGAGAACGCGACGGCTCAGACGGTGCGAACGATGATGGCGTCACCCTGGCCGCCACCGCCGCACAGTGCCGCGGCACCGGTGCCACCACCGCGACGACGAAGTTCGTGGAGGATGGTGAGCGCGAGCCGGTTGCCGCTCATGCCGATCGGATGACCGAGGGCGATGGCGCCGCCGTTCACGTTGACGATGTCGTCCTTGATGCCGAGTTCGCGCATCGATGCGATGCCGACCGCGGCGAACGCCTCGTTCAACTCGAACAGGTCGACGTCGGACACTTTCATGTTCGCGCGGTCGAGTGCGCGCAGGATCGAACGGCTCGGCTGGTGCAACAGCGATGCATTGTCGGGGCCTGCAACCATTCCGTACGACACGATCTCGCCGAGCGGCTTCACGCCGCGTGCCTCTGCCGCCTTCTTCGACATGACGACCACTGCAGAGCCGCCGTCGGAGATCTGGCTTGCGTTCGCAGCGGTGATGGTGCCTTCCTTGTCGAACGCCGGCTTCAACGAACCGAGTGATTCCATGGTGGTGTCCCCACGCACTCCTTCGTCGTTCTTCACGATGACCGGGTCGCCCTTGCGCTGCTTCACCGCGACGTCGACGATTTCTTCCGCGAGTTTGCCGGATGCGATTGCCGCCGCTGCGCGCTGATTGCTCTTCATGGCTGCGTCATCCTGCTCGTCGCGTGAGATTCCGCCGGCGGTGTAGCGCTCGGTGCCGAGTCCCATGAGGCAGGCGTCGAACGCGCACCACAAACCGTCACGAACGATTGCGTCCTGCAGTTCGGTGTTGCCGTAACGAAAACCGCCACGTGCTCCCTGTGCGAGGTACGGCGCATTCGTCATCGATTCCATTCCGCCCGCGACCACGATGTCGGCTTCGCCGTTCGCGATCATCTGGTCGGCGAGATAGATCGAGTTGAGGCCCGACAGACACACCTTGTTGATGTTGACGGACGGAACATTCATCGGGATTCCTGCGAGCACCGCCGCCTGTCGCGAGGGAACCTGACCCTGTCCGGCCATCAGAACCTGACCCATGATCACGTGTTCGACTTCGTCGGGCTTCACTCCGGCGCGCTCGAGCGCGGCCTTGATCGCGAACCCGCCGAGTTCTGCGGCACTGAATGAAGAAAGTACACCGCTCATCTTTCCGATGGGTGTGCGTGCTCCTGCGACGATGTATGAACCAGCCATGACTGCCTTCCTGAAAGAAGTGCACCGAGGGGTGCGAAGTGGGTGAAAACAGGCTAGGAGATGGAACCCGAAATCTCGCTATCGTCGTGCGAATGGACCAAATCCTCCAAGCCATCATGAATGGTGCGTCGGGTGAAGAACTCGCGGCCATCCCCCTTCCGTCCACCTACCGCGCGGCGTTCGTCCGCAAGGAAGAGCAGAACATGTGGGATGGGGTCGAGAGTCAGGACAAGGACCCTCGCAAGAGCCTGCACATCGGAGAGGTTCCGTTGCCAGAACTGGCTCCCGACGAAGTGGTCATGGCGGTCATGGCGTCGAGCATCAACTTCAACACCGTGTGGACCAGCATCTTCGAGCCGATCAGCACGTTCGGCGCACTCGCGCGTCTCGGTCGCGAGAGTGCATGGGCGAAGCGTCACGACCTCGACTATCACGTGGTCGGATCAGACGCATCGGGAGTCGTGCTGCGCGTCGGCAGTGCCGTGCGCAACTGGAAGCCGGGCGACAAGGTCACGGTTCACTGCAATCACGTCGACGACCAGGATCCGTCGTCCCACAGTGACTCGATGATGGGCTCGAACCAGCGAATCTGGGGGTACGAAACGAACTTCGGTGGTCTCGCTGATCTAGCGGTGGTGAAAGCCAACCAGTTGATGCCGAAGCCCGGTCACCTGACATGGGAAGAAGCAGCCGTCAACGGTCTGTGCAACTCCACGAGCTACCGCATGCTGGTGTCGCCGAACGGTGCGAACATGAAGCAGGGAGACGTGGTTCTGATCTGGGGTGCATCGGGCGGAATCGGTGCGTACGCACTGCAGTACGTGTTGAACGGTGGTGGCATTCCCGTCGCGGTCGTGTCGTCGGAGGAGAAAGAAGCGATCCTCCGCGAGATGGGATGCGAACACATCATCAACCGCAAGAAGGCGAACTACAAGTTCTTCAAGGACGACGGTTCGCACGACGAAACCGAATGGCGCCGTCTCGGTGGCGACATCAGAAAGCTCGTCGGCGAGGACCCGGACATCGTGTTCGAACACCCGGGCCGCAGCACATTCGCTGCTTCGATCTACGTGGTGAAGAAGGGCGGCAAGGTCGTCACGTGTGCCGCAACAAGCGGCTACATGATGGAGTTCGACAACCGTCACTTCTGGATGCGACTGAAGACTCTCATTGGTTCGCACTTTGCGAACTACAAGGAATCGTTTGAGGCGAATCGTCTGATTGCAAAAGGGATGATCCACCCCGTGATGTCGCAGGTGTTCACCCTCGAAGACGTCGGTGAGGCTGCCTACCAGGTTCACAACAACATGCACGAGGGAAAACTCGGCGTGTTGTGCCTCGCTCCGCAGGAGGGTCTCGGTGTCGACGACCCCGATCTGCGCGCCAAGGTGGGCAACAAACTGAACTGGTTCCGTCGTTAGAGAAGAAGAGAGAAACTCATGCTGTTGACAGAGATTGACCATGTTGCGATTGCGGTGAAGGACCTCGAAGCCGCCATCGAGTACTACAAGCAGGCGTTCGGAGCAACCGTCGACCACCGCGAAGTCGTCGAGTCCGACGGTGTCGAAGAGGCACTGCTGAAAGTCGCCGAGAGCTATGTGCAATTGCTGACCCCTACCCGCGACGATTCACCGGTTGCAAAGGCAATCGAGAAGCGCGGAGAAGGCCTGCATCACATCGGATACCGGGTGAACGACTGTGCGGAGGCTCTCGCTGCGATGGTGGCCGCCGGCGCCACCCCGATCGACAAGGCACCGCGACCGGGCTCGCGCGGAACCACCGTTGCGTTCATCCACCCGAAGGGCAGCTTCGGCACCTTGATCGAACTCGTGCAGGAGTAACCCGTCGCCCGTGAGGGCGATTGGCAATTCACCCGGTCATCCCGTACACACCCCGCGTGCGTTTTGCGGTGTGGGTGACGGTGGCGGCACTGGTCGGTGTGGCGAGTCGGGAACTGGCCCGGCGCGACAGCGAACGCCAACGTGAACGTGGTGCGACCTTTGCCGATGCGCGGTTCACGTCGCGTCAATGGAGTGTGGTTGTCGCGTGCGCGTTGTGCGTCGCGATTGTCGCGGTGTCGGCCTCGCAGAACGATCATGACACGGTCGTTCTTCACTGCGTGTTGGCCGGAACCGGAACGTGGCTGTCACTCGTCGACATCGACACCCACACGGTCCCCCGGCGCAGCCAGATGATTGCGTGGAGCGTGGCGGCAGTGATGTTTGCGGCGCTGTCTGTCGTGACCGGGTCGGTGGCGATGGATCGTGTGATGGCGGGGGCACTGACGATGTGGGGTGCGGTGAAAGCAATCGAGGTTCTGTCGGGGGGCGAACTCGGCGCTGCCGATGCGGTTGTCGCCGGGTATCTCGGAATGTTCGTCGGCCATCGGTCGCTCTCCCTGGTTCCCGTTGCACTGACGACGGCCTTCGTGTCCGGCGGTGTGGCCGCAGCGGTTCTGATGGTTGTTTGCCGGTTCGGCAGACGCAGTCACCTGCCGTTTGTGCCCTTCCTTTTTCTCGGGGTCGTCGTCGCAGTCCTACGATGAACACACTCAACGAAGGGAGAGTGTCGTGTCGGAACTGAAGGGGATGGTCGCCGTCGTGACCGGTTCATCGAGTGGAATTGGCGAGCGAATTGCTCAACGTCTGTCGGAACTCGGCGCTTCCGTGGTCGTGAACTCGGCGAGCAGCGTCGAGGCCGGTCAAAAAGTTGCCGACGCATTGCCGGGGGAGTCGCTGTACGTGCAGGCAGACATCAGCGACAAGGCGCAGTGCGAGAACCTTCTCGAACGGACCATCGAGCGCTTCGGCAAGTTGGATCTGCTCGTCAACAACGCCGGGTGGACCACTCTGGTTCCCCATGGCGATCTCGATGCATTGACCGACGAGATCTTCATGAAGACATTCGAGGTGAACGTGTTCGGTACGTGGTGGCTCACGAAGGCCGCGATGCCGTATCTGCGCGAGTCGAGCGACGGTCATGTCGTGAACATCACTTCGGTCGCAGGCGTGAGACCGATGGGTTCGTCGATTGCCTATTCGATGACCAAGGCTGCGCTCAATCAACTGACACGCCTGATGGCGAAGAGCCACGGCCCTGTTCGCTTCAATGCCGTTGCACCCGGCCTCGTCGAGACTCCGTGGACCAAGGACTGGTCGTCTCAGCACGCGGGCATCGCGATGATCAATCCGATCAAGCGTTCAGCGACTCCCGACGACTGTGCGGAGGCGACACTCGCCCTGGTGCGCAACAAGTACGTGACCGGCGAGGTGTTCGTGGTCGACGGAGGTCTCACCCAGGTGAGCTAGCGGCCGCGGAACGGTTGAATGCCGTTCGCGGGGACAACGCCGAGTCGACCGCGCTGATAGTCGTCGAACGCCTGTTGCAATTCTACGCGCGTGTTCATCACGAACGGCCCGTACTGCTCGACGGGTTCACCGATGGGTTCGCCACCCAGCAGAATCACGTCGAGAGGTTCGCTTGCGCCGGCTTCGAGAGTGATCACGTCACCGTCGCCGAACACGACTGCCTGGCCGAGGCCGAAAGCAAGGCGTTCCCCTCCGACAAATCCGGATCCCTTCAATCCGTAGGCGAGTGCATTGAACGCAGGGTTCCACGGAAGCGTCATTCGTGACCCGGGTGAGATGGTCGCGTGCGCCATGACAATCGCCGTGTGAGTGCTGCCGGGTCCCTTGGTTCCCGCAAGGTCGCCGGCAATGAGACGAATCAGTGTTCCGGCATCAGGGGTAGTGAGCAACGGCACCATTGCCGCTTCGAGGTTCTGGTATGCGGGCGGAATCATCTTGCTTCGTGACGGAAGGTTGACCCACAACTGAAGCCCGTGGAACAGTCCGCCCTTGATCACGAGGCTTTCGGGCGGAGTCTCGATGTGCAGAATTCCGCCACCGGCTGTCATCCATTGTGTGTCGCCGTCGGAGATGACACCACCCCCACCGTGCGAATCCTGGTGGATGAACGCACCATCCATGATGTACGTGACGGTTTCGAATCCGCGATGCGGATGCCAATCCGTTCCGCGCGGTTCGTAGGGGCCGTAGTCGACTTCGCCCATTTGGTCCATCATGATGAACGGGTCGAGTGCGGCCTTCGAGATGCCGGCGAATGCACGGCGAACCGGAAAGCCCTCTCCTTCGAGTCCGCGAGGCGCGGTGGTCAGCGCGCGCACGGATCGATTGCGTGCGTCGGGTGCCGGCGCCGGCAGACGGGGAAGTGTGAGCGTGTCGGCGGTGACAGCAGGCATGGGGGCTCCTATCGTTGTGACCACAACCATTTAGTTGCGCCCGCAATCATAACCAGCGGATTCGTGCGTTCCAACGGCTCTGCCACACTGTGGAGGTGATAGTTCATCTGATCGACGGAACCTACGAGCTGTACCGCCAGCACTTCGGTCAGGCAGTGCGTCACCGCACACCACCTCCGCTCTCGGCGTCTCGTGGTGTGGTCACGTCGACGTTGCAGTTGCTTGCCGGTGGGGCGACTCATGTCGCGGTCAGTGTCGACCATGTCATCGAGAGTTTCCGCAACGACCTGTACGACGGCTACAAGACGTCGGAGGGCATGGAGCCCGAGATTCTCGAACAGTTGCCCGTGATGCAGGAGGCACTGCGGGCTCTCGGCGTGCCTGTCTGGTCGATGGTGAAGTACGAAGCCGACGACGGCCTCGCCGCTGCCGCCGCGAGGGCTGATGCCGACGCCCGTGTCGACCAGGTGCAGATGCTCACACCCGACAAGGACCTCGGCCAGATGGTGAAGGGCAACAGGGTGGTGCAGTACGACCGCAGGAACGATGTGATCATCAACGAGACGGCTGTGATCGAAAAATTCGGCGTTGGTCCGGCGAGCATTGCAGACTGGCTGGGTCTCGTCGGTGACACCGCAGATGGTTTTCCGGGGCTGCCGGGGTGGGGTGCAAAGAGTGCATCGAGTGTCCTTGCGAGATACGTGCACATCGAGAACATTCCCGACGACGAGAACCAATGGCAGGCCGACGGCGTCGTCGTGCGCGGTGCCGCGAAACTGGCCGCCACTCTTCGCGGCAACCGAGAAGAAGCTCTGTTGTTCAAGAAGATCGCGACGGTCGTGACCGACGTGGACGATGACGTCGCAATCGGTTCGGTGGACGATTGGGAATGGCGCGGTCCGACGAAAGATCTCGCAAAGATTGCCCAACGGCTCGAGATGACCGATCTCATCGAACGAGCAGAACGGGCGATGATCGGGCGTTGACCGAAGGTCGAACTGGGGGAGTCCGCGAGGCGCGGGGCTCGTGAGCAGTGAAGTGACGGCCAGGCGACCTGCGGCGCACGATCGTTCCCGTGTGGAGGCTGCTTCCGTCAGGACCTGACCTGG
>JBBANL010000015.1:0-38307 GCA_040401975.1 Ilumatobacteraceae bacterium
AAAAACCCGGTGGCACATGACCTTTCGGCCACGGCCACCGGGTTGATCCGAGTGGTGTTGGAGAAGCGACTAGCGCTTCTTGCCCTTCTTTGCAGCCTTCTTCGGGGCTGCCTTCTTGGCGGTCTTCTTTGCAGCTGCTTTCTTGGCCGGAGCCTTCTTCGCAGGTGCTGCCTTCTTAGCGGGAGCGGGTGCCGCAGGCTTGGTGTTCAGCTTCGGTGCAGCTGCAACGCCGAGTGCGATGTCCTTGAATCCCTTGAGTGCGGTGATCTTGGCAACGGTCTTTGCCTTGATCTGGATCGTTTCACCCGTGGCTGGGTTGCGACCGGTGCGTGCAGGACGCTTGATCTTCGCGAACTTCGCGAAACCGGAGATGTTGACGACTTCGCCCTTCGCAACGTTCGCAAGGATGACGTCGATGGTTCCCTCGACGGCTCTCGCGGCGTCCTTGGGAGGAAGTCCGGTGTGTAGGGCTACTGCTTGAATGAGTTCACGCTTCTTCATGGCTCCAACCGTATTCCATATCGTCAGTGAAATCGGGGATTTCTGTCGCCAATTTCCCGTCACATCCAGGGCGGGGTCAGGGGGTCATCAGCACGCGACCGAAGGCCTGACGGCTCTCGATGTAGCGATGGGCATCGGCAGCCTCGGCCAGATGGAAGACCCGGTCGATGACCACGGTCAACTCCCGAGAGGCAACCCTGTCGAGCAATGACCCGATGAGAGGGTGGGTGCGGTGGCCGTTGACGGCCATCTCGGCGCCGAGGAACACGCCCGTGATCGAGGCGTTCTTCTGCATGAGGGGCCACACTTCGGGCGATTGGGGTTCGCGACCGGCACGCCCCACCCAGCTGACGCGGCCGCGGTAGGCGAGGGCGGCGACGCTCGATTCGAGTGTCTTGCCCCCGACCGGGTCGACGACGAGGTCGACCCCTCGGCCGTGGGTGAGGTCCATCACGGCCTTCGCTGGGTCGCCCGTTGCGTAATTGATGGCGTGGTCGAGACCGAACTCTTTCAACTTCCCGAGGCGTTCGTCGCTCGAGGCGGTGGCGTACACGGTTGCACCGGCCGCCTTGGCCAACTGAATGGCGGCGATGCCGACCCCGCCTGCGCCGGCCTGCACCAGCACGTGTTCGCCCTCACTCAGACGACCGAACTCGAACAGACAATCGTGCGCGGTGCCGAACTCGATCGGCACGCCGGCACCTTCCTCCATTGATGCACCGTCGGGAATCACCCAGACCGATTGCTCGGGAACGCACACGACTTCTGCGTGCGAGCCGAATCCCATTGTTGCGACGACGCGTTGACCGGGGGAGATGCGCGTGACACCTTCACCCACGTCACGGACGATTCCTGCTGCCTGGTACCCGACGATGTGCGGAGTGGTTGCAAGAACGCCGCCTTGACGGTGCAACAAGTCGCCGCCCTGGATGGCGATCGCCTTCACGTCGATGCGCACCGAACCTTTCCGCAGGTCGGGTTCGGGGACATCGTCGTAGCGGAAGACCTCGGGCCCTCCCACACGGTCATACACGGCGGCTTTCATGATTCAGACCGTAGCCGCGAACACCAGAGTGAACATCAGGACGCACAGGGCCGCGAGTGCGAACGCCGCCTGGGGCAGAACGGTTCCCGGGTGCCCCATCAATTGTGAGATCGCGATGGGAACCGTGGTCGAGTTGCTGCGGCTGAGGAACGATGTCGCGCCGAACTCGCCGATCGAGACTGCCGCGGAGAGTCCGGCCGCTCGCGCGAGTGCCGGTCGAACGAGGGGAAGTTCGATGCGCAACCAAGTTCTCCACGGCCCTGCTCCGAGCGACGCGGCAGCCATTCGAACGGAATCGGGAATCGCGTCGACGGCACCGTCGAGTGTTCGCACGGCCAGCGGAAGTGCAACGACTGCATGAATCACCGGAATCAACCAGGTGTGCCCGCGCCAGTCGAACGGCGACGAGTCGAAGGTGACGATGATGCCGAGGCCGAGTGTCACGGCCGACACCACGAGAGGCAGGGCAGTCAGTGCCGACACGGTTCGCGTGGTGTTTCTCGCAAAGGCGATGATTGTCGCGGCAACGACCGTGAGCATCGTGCATGCCGCCGCAAAGACGAGCGAGATTGTGACGACCCGGAACGAGTCGACGCCGACCCGTTCCGTGGTTCCGTCGAACAGCCACCTGTAACCGTCGAGAGAAGGTGCGCCCTCGACAACGAAGGATCTGATCACGACCGCGACGAGCGGGGTGGCGACGAACGCGGCGGGGATGAATGCCGCCGATGTCACCCGTCGGCGATTGCGTCGCGTGATGCTTCGTTGCATCACGGCGATGTCGTGGTTGCGGACTCGTCCGTCGCCCCTGTTGTTCGTTTCGTCGGTTGTGTCGGCCCTGCCGTTGCGTGTGCCGATCAGGAACACCAGAAAAACGACCACGGCCTGGATCAGCGACAACGAGATGGCGGTGCGCATGTCTCCGAGTCGTACCGCCTGGATGAAGACCTCCGACTCCACCGTGCGGCGGGATATGCCCCCGAGTATCGCGATCACGCCGTAACTCGTGAAGCAGAACACGAAGACGATTGCGGTCGCATTGCGCAGGGCGGTGGAGATGTACGGGAACACCACTGTGGTGAAGACCCTCGTCGGGCGTGCCCCGAGGTCCGCCGCGGTGTCTTCCATGGTGGGGTCCATCAACGACCACCGTGGGCCGAGCACGCGCACGACGACCGCGACGTTGAACACGACGTGTGCCCACAGGATTCCGAGCGTCGGTTGCCCGGGGAGGATGCCTTTTACCCCCGTGGCGATGACGACGGCAGGCATGAAAAACGGAACCGTGACGACAGCGGTGACGAATCTCGAACCGAAGAACGAGTGGCGAGACACCGCCCATGTGAGCGGAATTCCCACCGCAAGCGTTGCCGCGGTCGATGCAGTTGCCTGCCAGAAGGTGAACCACCACACCCCACGCACTGAGGAATCGGTGAGGGTGTCGACGAGCGAATCGAACCGTACGAAGCGGATCACCATCGATGCAACAGGAGCTGCGAAAAACACTGCGAGCAGCAGAACGGGCAACACCTGGAGGCGGCGGGCGGTGCGGGACACAGCGTCGATGTTCATCGGCGGCTTTTCATCAGAGGGCAATCGCTCTCCATGCATCGAGCCATGCATCGCGATTCTTCTCGATGTCATCGGGCTCGATGACGAGCGGCGTGTCGGGCCGCACTGCGAAGTCGGTGAACACCTTCGGCAGTGTGGCCTTCGGATCGGTGGGGAACACGAACAGTGTGAGGGGCATGGACTCCTGGAACGGGGTGTCGAGGAGGTAGTCGACGAGCTTCCGGGCTATGTCCCTGTTCGGAGTTCCCCGCAGGACACCGACATATTCGGTCTGACGGAAGCAGGTCGACTCGACCACCGCCGTCGGCGGTTCGGTGACGGGAGTCGCCGAGTACACGACCTCTGCCGGCGGGCTGGACCCGTACGACACGACGAGCGGGTACTTCCCCTTGCCCGACGACCCGGAGAACTCGACGGTGTACGCGGTGGTCCAGTCGCTGACGATTTTCGTTCCGTTGTCGACGAGGTCTTCCCAGAAGTTCTGCCAGTCGTTCTCCCCGAAGTGCGCAATGGTGGCCAGCAGGAATCCGAGGCCCGGTGATGACGCGGTGGGATCCTGGGTCACGAGAAGTCCCGCGTAGTCGGGCTTCACGAGATCTTCGAACGTCGTCGGCGGCGTGATCTTGCGCGTCGCGAACCAGTTCTTGTCGTAGTTCACGCAGATGTCGCCTTCGTCGACAGGTTCGTACGACTCGAGCACGCCGGCATTCTCTGCACGCGAGAGAAACGTGTTGTCGATTCCCCACATCACGTCTCCCTCGGGATTTCCGGCTGTGAGAATCGCCTTGCTCACCATGGTGCCCGTGTCGCCCGCAGTCACGATTCTCACCTTCACACCGGTCTCTTGCGTGAACGCGTCGAAGATCCCCTCTTGCGGTGTGAACGCGTCGTAGGCAACGAGGACCACTTCCGTCGGCGCCGACGTCTGTTGCTGAGAGCACGCAGGTGCGATGAGAGCCGCCGCAGCGATGAATGCGAGCGTGCAGAGTCGCCGTGTGAATCTCATTGGTGCTCCTGTTGGGTGGGGTGATTCGTGCGTGCGCTGTCCGGGGTGTCGTGATTCGGCGTGATGATTGCCGCAATCACTCCCGTGCGAAGCGAGATCGTGACGTTGGGGCCCTGTGCGAGGTTGCTCACGCCACGCGAGGCAAACGCTCTCAGGGTGGAGCGCGTGAGGTTCCATTTCAGCCCCGTGGTGGTGACACCCCGTGCATGTCCTCCGAGCGGTATCAGTGACACGGTGTCGTTCCCGCGTGTCGCAAGAGTCGTTTTTTCCCGTGGTGTCACGATGCGCACGAACGATTGACCGATGTGGGCCGTGACGGTCGCGCTTTCGCTGAACGACGCGAGCGAGTGAATCATCGCCAACACATGGTCGAACCGGTCGCCGCCGCCTGCGACGACGTGGATGTTCTCGATCTTGAGTGATTCTGCGAACTGAAGCGCGAGTTCGGTGTCGGTGTGATCCTTGTCGGTCGGGTGTTCGATGATCTCGATGTCTCTCGTTCGGGCATCGCGCAGATGTTCCTGCGAGATCGAGTCCATGTCGCCGATCAACACATCGGGGGTTCGATGCGAGGCGAGCGCGTGTTCCCAACCCGAATCGGCTGCGATGACGAGCGCGTCCGGCTCTGCGAATTCGAGTGCGTTCTCGTGCGGCGAGTCTCCGCCGATGAAGATGAGTGCTTGGCGTGGTGCCATGTCCGATTCCCTCCGCCGGCATTACCCGGATCAGGTTCTTGGGTCGGTGACCGCGGCCACCCTCTCAGCCCGCCGTCGTCGTGCGAGCTCCCCATTGGTTGAGTTGTGAATGTCAGATTATCGCCGTTGTGGGTGCAGGGGCAGTTGGGCCGGGGCGGACTCTGTTGGACGCGACAAAAGGGCGTGGACAGCGACACCCACCCCCTGGCCCATTTTCCGAACGTTCCCGATGACGGCATGCCGTCACTGCGCCATTTCCAAATCGACGGCATGCCGTCAGTGCGTCAGAACCATCGGCGGTATGCCGTCATTGCAGATGTTTCGAAAAGAGGTGCCGGGGGACGCATCGGTGAGAGAGCAAAGGTTGCCTTGCGACTTCTTCCAAGCGTGGAACTAGGTTGACATTCGGAGGTCGACATGGGCGTACTACAGGGAAAAATTGCACTCGTCACCGGGGGCGGTCGCGGCATCGGCAGGGCCATCTCGATTGCTTTGGCGAACGAGGGCGCAACAGTCGCGATCAACTACAAGCGCGACAAGGAGTCTGCAGACGAAACAATGCGCCTCATTCTCGACAACGGCGGCACCGCAACGGTCCATCAAGGGTCGAACGACATTCCCGCAGAGAACGTGGCACTGGTGAACGACGTCATCAACACCCACAATGCCCTCGACATCGTCGTTCTCAACGGCGGTGTTGCATCACGTGGTCGAAGCGTGGTCGACACCGAAGCCGAAGAATTGTGGAACCTCGTCGCAACGCATGCCCTCGGACCACATCAGCTGTGCCGCGCGTTCATCCCGCACATGCGTCAACGCGGCGGTGGTCACGTCGTGTTCATCTCATCCGTCGCTACCTCGGGCATGAGCGCCAACGGCGCTCCCTACAACATGGGGAAGGCCGCGATGGAGGCGCTCGCACTGACGCTGGCAAAAGAAGAAATGCCTCACAACATCCATGTGAACATCGTCGCGCCGGGGCTCGTCGAGACCGACATGGGCGTGAGGCTCGCCAGGGCCATCACCGGCCGCAAGGAGATGGGTGATCTGCGATCGATGGACGCAGACTCTCCGTTCGGCCGCGTGTGCCAGCCGGAAGACGTGGCTGATGCAGTCCTCTTTTTCTGTTCGCCTCAGGCCTCGTATCTCACCGGTCAGCGCTTGCAGGTCAACGGGGGAGGCAACAGTCTTCGCGTCGGTCAGTGAGACCGAACCGCTAGCCTGCGTGGCGTGAGCCCACTTGCCCCCCAGAGTTCCGACACAATCATCGAAATCACCGAAGCAGCACTCACCCAGCTGCTCATGCTCCGCGACGAAGAGCCGGAGAAAGAGCGTCTCGGTCTGCGCCTCGAGGTCATCGCCACACCAGGCGAGGAGTTCAAGTACGACCTGTCGTTCGAAATCGTCACGCAGGCCGCGTTCAGCGACGAAGTCCGCACCATCGGCGGCTTGAAGGTCATCATCCCGCTGCAGACTTTCGAGCACATCAACGGTGCCGTTCTCGATTTTTCCGACCGCCAGGGTCTCATCATCCGCAACCCGAACAAGCCTCCCGCACCGATGATCGACGGTCTCGTCAACGACGACGAACTGTCGGCGTCGGTCGAGGCCGTCATTTCGACAGACATCAATCCGTCACTTGCTGCCCACGGCGGGTTCGTGACCTTCGTCGGACACGACGGAGAAGGTGTCGCCTACCTCACGATGGGTGGAGGTTGCCACGGTTGTTCGATGAGCAAGATGACGATGCTCGACGGCGTGCAGACCACCCTCGTCGAGCAGGTGCCGGGAATCGTGAAGGTCCGCGACGTCACCGACCACGCAACCGGAGCCAACCCGTACTACAGCTGATCCGTGCAATGCTGTGCAGATGAAAGTCGCACAGTTGTGGTCATACCCCGTCAAGTCGATGGTGGGTGGAACCGTCCCGTCGGTCGAGATTTCTGAACTGGGAATCGTCGGAGACCGTCACTGGGCGGTGCGCGATCTCGAACGCGGCGGAATCCGCGGTGCCAAGAAGATCGGCGAACTCATGCAGTTCTCCGCATCACGCAATCCCGACGGATCCGTCACCATCACGTGCCCGAACGGTGACTCGGTGTCGTCGGGCGACCAAAACGTGAATCAAGTGCTGTCATCGTCACTCGGTCACGAGGTGGCGCTCGACTCGCTTCCGGCAAACGGCAATCTCGAGCATTTCCGTCGTGGTCCGCGCGACAGCGACGACCCGATGGCCGAATTGCGTGGTGTCTTCGGCAGGGAAGAGAACGAACCCCTCCCGAACTTCGCCGCATTCCCGCCCGAGATCGCAGAGTTCGAGTCGCCCCCCGGCACCCACCACGACTGCTGGCCCCTGATGATCATGACCACGTCGGCCATGGATGCCCTGCGCACGGCACTTCCCGACTCACGCATCGACGAACGTCGCTTCCGCCCGAGCATCGTGATCGACGGTGCAGAATCGGGCCACCCGGAGTTCCTGTGGAAGGGACGCACCGCGCGCATGGGAACAGCAGAAATCGAATTTCTCGACCCGTGCCCGCGGTGCGTGATGATCACCCGGCGCATCAACGACGATCTGCCGGAAGACCGTGCGATCCTGCGGCACGTGGTGCGCGACCTCGACCAGAACGTCGGCGTGTATGCCCGGGTGCTGAAGCCCGGCATTGTCTCCGTCGGCGACCCACTCAGTTTTCTGAACTAACCGACAGCGAAACACCACCCGTTCAATAGGGTGGTCCACATGGGATTGCTGTCGTCGTTCAAGAAAAGCCATGCCGAACGCAAGTCGCGTGCCGCCCTGGCCGACTACGAATCACGTCGACTCGAATGGCAGAAGGAAGCCGACGTTCTCGACGGATACATCACCGTCGTGCGCGACTGTGCCGAGGGGCGCATCGACGAACAACTGGTTGACACGAACGACTACGGATTCCTGTTCAACGACGGCGAACGCGGCGTCGCCTACATGCCGGGAACGTTGTTTCTCGAAGTGGTGCGTGCGCCGTCCAGCTACAGCGGTGGTTACGGAGGGGTGTCGTTTCCGTTGTTCGGCCGCGTCAGGGTCAACACGGGTCGAATGCGCGGGCAGGTCACGCCGGGTGACGAGTCGATCAAGTGGACCGACGAGGGAACCACCATGGTCACGACCGAGCGCATCATGTTCACCGGGGCCAAACGAACACAGGAATGGAAATTCGCGAAAATGATGAGCATCACCCATCACGCTCCGGGGTACTCCATCTTTGCAACCAGCGGGAAGTCGAAACCCACCGGCATCGGATTCGGCCCTGACGTTGCGACCGAGGTTCAATTCCGCATCGAACTGGCGGCGGCCATCGCGCGGAACCAGTTGCCCCGCTATCTCGGCGAACTCGAAGCCGAGAAGGCGAAACACGACGCCGAGATGCCTGTCCTTCCGCCGCCAACGACGCCCGTCTAGAAACCGCATCGACGCGCGGTCTCGTTAGCCTCCATCTCATGCGCATCGGGATCCTCACCGGCGGCGGCGATTGTCCCGGCCTGAACGCGGTGATCCGTGCAGTGGTGCGCAAGGCCATCAACGACCACGGCGACAGCGTCGTCGGGTTTCTTGATGCATGGGACGGAGTGCTCGAGAAGCGAACGATGGAGCTGACCGTCGCGTCCCTCGCCGGTGCGTTGCCCCGCGGCGGAACAATTCTCGGTACGCGACGCGGCAGTCCCTTCGACTTTCCCGACGGACCCCAACGCGTGAAGGAGAATCTCCGTGAACTCGCGGTCGATGCATTGATCGTCGTCGGCGGGAACGGGTCGCTGTGGGTGGCGTCGAAACTGCACGAAGAGGTCGGACTGCGGGTCGTCGGAATTCCCAAGACAATCGACAACGACATCGAGGGGACCGACGTGTGTTTCGGTTTCCACACCGCAGTGCAGATCGCCACCGATGCCATCGACCGACTGCACACCACCGCCGAGAGCCACGACCGCGTGATGGTGGTCGAGGTGATGGGTCGTGACACCGGCTGGATCGCAACGCATGCGGGAATCGCCGGCGGTGCCACCGCGGTTCTGATTCCCGAGCGCCCGTTCGACATCGACGATGTGGCGAGCGCCGTGAAGCGCAAGCACGCTCGCGGTCGTTACGCCTCGATTGTCGTCGTTGCCGAGGGCGCGGTGCCCAAAGAAGGCACCATGGCGCAACCTCGGTACGACCTCGACCCGTTCGGTCGCCCGCGTCTCGGCGGCATCAGTTCGGAAATTGCCCGTGAACTCGAGCAGCGCACCGGGTTCGAGACGCGCGTCGTGCAGATCGGTCATGTCCAGCGCGGCGGCACTCCGAATGCCTTCGACCGTGTGCTCTGCACGCGGCTCGGGGTCGAGGCGGTGACCGCTCTTCACGCCGACGCCGACAACGTGATGATTGCGGTGCGCAACGACGACATGGTGCGCGTTCCGCTGAACGACGTGGTGGGAAAGACCCGTTGCGTCGACCTGTCGCTGTACGACAACGTCGCAACAGTGTTCTTCGGCTGACGAACGCCGCGACGGCGCTCGAAGAGATGCAGCGGCTAGCGACGGCCCTGCTGTTTGGCTTTCTTCGCCGCTTCGGCGGCCTTGCGGGCCTTGCGCGCCTCGCGTTTCGCGGCTTGTTCCGCAGCGTCTTTCTCCAATACGACCACCGGTGCCGTCGTGCCGCCGGCAGCGAAACGCTCGTCGGTCGACACCAAATCGCGGAAGCCCTTCAGCGAGCGCGAGTACTGGATCACCATCAGTCGCACGGCTTCGAGTCCGAACTTCTCGATGGCCGTCGGCAACATTTCGTTCAATTGCTCGAGAGTCGGGTCTTCCGACGCCTCACCGAGTTCCTCGATGGCCCATTGCGTGCAGGGTTCGGCGAGAATGATCCCGGCATCGTGAGCGACTCGTCGTTTCGCGATTCCCTCGCGCACGGCGGCACCCAGGGTCGACATGTCGTCGAAGGCGCCTTCGGCAAGTCCGGTGATTCGTGCAAAGCCGTCACGCAGATCGCCCTCGAGTTCGTTCGCCAGAGCGGCGAGGGTGTCGTCGTCGAGGTTCTCGAATGTCGCGCTGTAGCGACGGTCGAGCAGGAAGCGGTCTTTTTCGTCTGACATGTCAGGCCTTTCGGGGGTGCAACGCAAGGCTAATTGCTGCGACACTCACCTCACCAACACCTGAAGTTCGTTCACACGCGCTGTGAGAGGCAACGAGGTTCTGATGCTCGGCAACGGCCCACCGATGCCGAGGTTCGAACGGAACGACACCTTCCACACGATCGTCGCTCGGGCGCGGTACGTGCCGGTGCGTCTGGTGTGCGACGCCGAACGGTACGTGTACATGCACGAAGTGGTCGTGGTGTCGCTCATGCGCGGTGTCCACGGCCGCCCCGGCCCGGCACACGTCACCGGTTCGTTTCCGTCGCCGGGCGAATACACCAACTGGTGGGGGCGTGCGGTGGTGGTGACGGAAATGGGTCCGTACGTGGTCATGATCCACGCGGTCACGCTGACGGGTCGCCACAATTGCCGGGGCACCCAGAACCACGTACCGACCGTGACCACCATGTTGTCGAGAGACGGTGCGGTGCGGAAGGCGATCATGTTCACGAGTCGCGAGATCCGTGACTGTGACGATTCGGCGACACGACCGGGCGACGAATCCCGCACCCAGTGATACGACATGACGCGGTTGTCGCACGCGCGGTACACCAGTGTCTCGGTGTGCGAACCTGCATCGGTCTTCACGGTGACGGGCTGCACGTGGGCGACGGGTTCCCATGTGCACGCCGATGTCGCCGGCGGGGGATCGAAGCGGACTTCGGCGGTGATGATCTCGTCGTTCACCGACCCGTCTCCGCTGGCACCGGCATTCACCGACTGTGCGGGCCACAACGACGTGGCCGCGACCACGACGGCGATGCAACCCGCGCGGTGGAGCACGGCCGACAACACACCCCTGAGCATGACGAAACCCTTTCTCGTGTTGGTCCGGTCATGCGGGAGTGTCTCGTCGAGCGAGTCGACACAAATGTCCTCGGCGCCTCCGGGTTGTGGGTCATGTGTGCGCCGATAGCATTCGTTAACCCCATTTTCGGGAGGCAACAGCCGAAAGTGACTGGTGTCCATGACCCAACAGCACCCTGAACTTGCGCAGGAGCAGGAGTACATCCTGTTCGCCTACGACTGCCTCGAGGCCAGCCGTACGGGCGCAATGAAGATCAGAGAGCTCACCTCGGCTGGGCCGGGAGGCACCTTCCAGGCGCGGCTCGAGCGCAACGTGTTCGACGAAAACCTGGTGCACCGTCTCGAACAACTCGACCTCGGCGATGCAGCTCTCGTGTTCGGGCGCATCGACCGTACGGGCGACAACGGCGATGTCGAGAACTTCCACATCGGTCGTCTCGCGGTCGCCGATTCGAACCGCGAACCCGTCGTCGTCGACTGGCGTGCTCCGGTTGCCGAGCCGTTCTACCGCGCCACCGGGCGCGACCCCATGGGTCTTCTCCGTCGCCGCCACTTCGTCGTCGAAGGTGCAAAACTTCTCGCACTCGAAGACGAGTTGTTCGGCGAGGGCCACCTCGGCATCGGCCAGGACGACGGTCTCACCGACGATCCGCGTCAGGGTTTGCGCGGATACAGCACGTTGCTCACCGCACTCGGGCGCAGTCGCACGGGCCAACTCGGCGACATCGTCGCCACCATTCAGTCGGAACAAGACGAGATCATCCGCTCGCCACAGGGCGGCGTGTTGGTCGTGCAGGGCGGACCCGGAACCGGCAAGACGGTGGTCGCACTGCACCGTGCGGCGTACCTGCTGTACACGCATCGTTTCCCGCTCGAGGATCAGGGCGTTCTCGTCATCGGCCCGAACCGTGTGTTCCTGCGCTACATCGAACGGGTGCTTCCGTCTCTCGGTGAGGCCGGGGTCGAACAGGTGATCCTCGCCGACCTCGTTCCCGACGCGCAGTTCGGCGGACGCGAACCGTCGCACGTTGCGCGCGTGAAGGGTCAGAAGAAGATGGCGCGCATCATCGACAAGGCAATCTCCGACCGCGAACGTCCGTTGCGCGAGGATCTCGTGTTGCCCTACAGCACCTCGTATGCGCGTCTCACCGTCGAAGACAGCGCGGCGATCATCAAGTCGGCTCGTCGCCGCTATCACCGCCACAACCAGGCGCGTCGCTTCGTGGAAAACGAGGTGTGGGCCGCGATGGCCGCATCCGTGCGCGCCGAAGCCGACCCCGAACACGTTCGCGAGGCGCTGCGCGAGAACATCGAGATGCGTGCGGCACTCGAACGCATGTGGCCGTTGCTCACCCCCGCACAGTTGTTGCACGACCTGTTCGGGTCGAAAGCACTGTTGAAACTGGCGGCGTCGGGTGTGATCCCCGAGTCCGACTATCTGTCGTTGTACCGCGAGCGATCCGCATCCGTGAACGACGTGCGTTTCACCAATGCCGACGTCGCGTTGCTCGACGAGGCTCGGTTCCTGCTGGGGCCGAAGCCGCGACGCAACGGCAAGGTCGACGAAGCCGACGAGATCCGCACCTACGGCCACATCGTCGTCGACGAGGTGCAGGACCTCACCCCGATGCAACTGCGTATGGTCACGCGTCGCTCGCTCAGCGGTTCGATGACCATCGTCGGAGACATCGCACAGGCAACCGGGCCGTTGGCACCCGATTCGTGGAGCGACGTCCTCGACCACCTTCCCTCGCGCAAAGAACCACGAATCGTCGGGTTGTCGGTGGGCTACCGCATTCCGTCGCAGATCATGGAACTCGCCGACAAAGTCATGCATGTCGCGACACCCGGTCTGCGGGCGCCGCGCAGCGTGCGCGACGGAGACGAACTGCCCGTCATCATGCCGACATCAGATGCGGAATCGCTCGTGTCTGCGGTTGTCGCGCGCGCCGGCGAACAGGTTGCACGTGGCGACGGACGCGTGGCGGTCATTTGTCCGGATCACATGGTCGACAACATCTCCGCGGCACTCGATGCGGCATCGCTGGCACACGGACGTGCGCAGGCGGCCGGCCTCGACCAGGGTCTGTCGATTGTCCCTGCGAGTCTGGCAAAGGGCCTCGAACTCGACGACGTGATCGTGGTGGAACCGGCCGAGATTGTCGACGAGGATCCGCAGGGCCTGCGACTTCTCTACGTGACTCTCACGAGGTCGACGCGCAGCCTCACGGTGGTGCATCGCCTGCCGCTTCCCGACGCGATGCGCTAGTCGGCGAGCAGATCCGGCAGCGATTCGCGCAGCAGGCTCAGAAATCGGGTCGCCTTGTCGGCGTCGGCCGGGCGCTTGCGTTCCGTCGCGGTGCGCACGAGTTCCACGATGCGCCGCACGTCTTCGTCGAGCCCGATGACCCCGCTGGCCTCCACCTGCGGTTTCAGCACCTCCCAGATCGCAAGCGCCTGTGCATACGTCGCCTTGTAGGCGGCGGAGTCGCCGTCGACGATCTTCTGTCCGAGGCCGGCGATCGAGGAGTCGAGTTGTGCGAGAAGTTCCTGCACGTTACCCGTCGGTGTCGCAAGTGTGGTGGTGGTCGATTCGCTCGCAACCGTGGTGTCGACGGTGTCGATGATCTCCGTCGCGCACGACGACAACACGAGTGCGCACGACATTGCAACGATCGTGCGGGGGAACGATTTCATCAACCCGTTATACCGTGACGAGTATTCGTTCGGTGGCGAACTTCTCGACGACGATGTCGTGACCTTCGACCGACACGGTCATGTCGCCCTTGTCGTTCGTCACTGCGACCGCGCCGCTCATGCCGGGCATCAGGTTCGTCTTTTCGAGGAACTCCAACATGCCGGGGGAGAACTCGAGTTCCTCCGGGATTCGCGACACGGTGAACGACTGACCGGTCTTCACCTGTGCGAGTTTCACCGACGGCGGGGCGGTGTAGCCCGAACCGGGAATCGGGTTCCCGTGCGGACACGTGGTGGGGTTGCCGAGCTTTTGTCGCATTGCCTCTTCGACGGCGTCCGACATCACGTGTTCCCAGCGGCCCGCCTCGCGGTGGGCGAGAGCCCACGACAATCCGAGAATGTCGGTCATGAAGCGCTCTGCCAGACGATGACGTCGCACCACGCGTTGTGCGAGTTCCTCGCCCGCGTCGGTGAGCGTGATGTGGCCGCCGTTCACCGCGATGAGACCTTCTTCGTTGAGACGCTTGATCATCTCCGACACCGACGGTCGCGACACGCGCAGACGGTCGGCGATGCGGGCCTGGATCACCTCGAGATTGTCCTCGCGCAACTCGAAAATGCACTCGCAATATTCCTCGAAGGCGGGGTGATGTTCTCCGGGGTTGGGCATGTTCCCATTCTACTGCTGACCCATGTTGTGGGTACCCTGCGTGCATGGCCGATCACAGGGTGCTCGAGGCGTTCTCGCCCGCGGTGCGCGAATGGTTCGCCACGTCGTTTCCCGAGCCGACCCCGCCTCAGGTGCAGGGTTGGCCGGCCATCGTCGGCGGTGCGCACACGCTCATCTGTTCGCCGACCGGCAGCGGCAAGACCCTCACTGCCTTCTTGTCGAGTCTCGACCGTCTCATCACCACCGAGGCACCGCCGATCAAGCAACGCACACGTGTGTTGTATGTCTCACCGTTGCGCGCGCTCGCCTTCGACGTCGAGAAGAACCTTCGTGCGCCGCTCGCGGGCATCGGACTCGCGGCGGATCGACTCGGTGTCGCGTTCAACGAACCCGTGGTTGCGATGCGCACGGGCGACACCGCGGCCAGGGAACGTCAGCAACTCGCGCGCAAGCCACCCGACCTGTTGATCACCACGCCCGAGAGCCTGTACCTCATGCTCACGTCGTCTGTGCGCGACACGTTGGTCAATGTCGACACAGTGATCATCGACGAGATTCACGCTCTTGCGCCCACAAAGCGCGGTGCACACCTCATGCTCACGCTCGAACGTCTCGAGGAGATCACGAATACCCCGCCGCAACGCATCGGTCTGTCGGCGACACAGCGACCACTCGAGGAAACCGCGCGGTTTCTCGGCGGGCAGTCGCAGGGGCAGCCAAGACCTGTCACCATTGTCGACACCGGCGTGCGCAAGACGCTCGACATCTCCGTCGTCGTTCCCGTCGAAGACATGGGAGACCTCGGCCAGTTGTCCGCCCCGGGGGAACTCACGTCCGGCCCCGCCACTGCCGCCCTCGCGCCGCGCCGCAGCAGCATCTGGCCGAGCGTGTACCCGCGCATTCTCGAACAGATCCTGCAGCACAGGTCCACCATCATTTTCTGCAACGCACGACGCCAGGCAGAACGCCTCGCCGCGCACCTCAACGAACTCGCAGTCGAGCAGGGAATCGGTGTCGACCCCGACACCGGCGCTGTGCGCGACGAGCTGGTGAAGGCCCACCACGGTTCTCTCGCGCGAGAACAGCGGGTGGTCATCGAGGATTCGCTGAAGCGCGGCGACCTGCGCGCCATCGTTGCCACCAGCAGCCTCGAACTCGGAATCGACATGGGTGCGGTCGACCTCGTGATTCAGGTGGAATCACCCGGTGCCATCAGTCGCGGGTTGCAGCGCATCGGTCGCGCGGGGCACAGCGTGGGCGAACCGAGCATCGGAACCATTTATCCGAAGCACAGACACGACCTTCTCGAGACCTCGGTCGTTGCGCGGCACATGCTCGACGGGAAAATCGAGTCGACCCGCTATCTGCGTCAGCCTCTCGACGTTCTTGCCCAGCACATCGTTGCGCACCTCGCCATCACCGGCGAGTCGACCGTCGACAAGGTGGCGACAATGGTGCGCCGCACTGCCGCCTTCGCCGACCTCGACGACGCAGTGTTCACCAGCGTTCTCGACCTGCTGTCGGGTCGGTATCCCAGCGAGGAGTTCTCCGAACTGCGCCCGCGCATCGTGTGGGACCGCCTCACCGGAATCGTGAGACCGCGCGACGGCGCGCAAAGACTCGCTGTCACGAACGGCGGCACGATTCCCGACCGTGGGTTGTTCGGTGTCTTCCTTCCCGACGGCACGCGCGTCGGGGAACTCGACGAAGAAATGGTGTACGAGTCGCGCCCCGGCGAGACCTTCCTGCTGGGCGCGAGCACATGGCGCATCGAAGACATCACCTTCGAACGGGTGGTGGTCACGCCGGCACCCGGGCAGCCCGGAAAGATGCCCTTCTGGCGGGGTGACTCTCTCGGGCGGCCCGTCGAGCTCGGTCGCGCGCTCGGCGACTTCATCCGCGACATTCGATCGCTCGACCCCGACGCGGCCGTCGAGAAGTTGATGCAGCACCACCGACTCGACGCGTTCGCGGCCAACAACGTGGTGAACTACCTCGCCGAACAAGCCGAGGCGACCGGGGTGGTTCCCGACGACACCACCATCGTGATGGAGAAGTTCCGCGACGAGATCGGCGACTGGCGGGTGTGCATCCACTCGCCGTTCGGAACCCCGGTGCACGCGCCGTGGGCCATGGCCATCGAGCAACGTCTCGAACAGCGTCTCGACATGAAGGTCGAGGTCATGTGGGGCGACGACGGCATCGTGCTGCGCCTGCCGGAATCGTTTGATTCGATATCGCCCGACGACATCATCATGGATCCCGACGAGGTGCGCGACATCGTGGTGAACGGTCTGCCGTCCACCAGCCTGTTCGCCGCGCGCTTCCGCGAATGTGCGGCCCGTGCGTTGTTGCTGCCGCGCCGACGCCCCGACCAGCGCACGCCGTTGTGGCAGCAACGTCAGCGGGCCGCCGACCTGCTGGCTGTCGCGGCGAAGTATCCGTCGTTCCCGATTCTTCTCGAGACGTCGCGCGAGTGCCTGCAGGACGTGTTCGACGTTCCCGCCTTGTGCGATGTTCTGTCGCGCGTGCGCTCGCGGTCGATTCGTGTGGTCAACGTCGACACGCCGAAGGCGTCGCCGTTCGCACAGAGCCTCACCTTCAACTGGATCGCGGCGTACATGTACGAGGGCGATGCGCCGCTTGCCGAAAGGCGCGCTGCGGCACTGTCGCTCGACCGTGATCTGCTGAATTCTCTGCTCGGCGCCGAAGAACTGCGCGAACTGCTCGATGCCGGGGTGCTGGCCGATCTCGAACTCGAGTTGCAGTGCCTCACGGGTCACCGACGTGCGAAGAGCCGCGACGAAGTGCACGACGTTCTGCGCCGCATCGGCGACACGTCGCGTGAGGGGGTCGCCCGGCGCACCGACGGTGCGGCAGGCGAGTGGCTCGACGAACTCATCCGTGACCGTCGCGTGATCACCGTCGTTGTTGCGGGTGAGGAACGCGTCATCGCCGCTGAAGACGCCGCGCTGTACCGCGATGCGCTGGGGTGTGCGTTGCCGCTCGGGTTGCCCGCCGCGTTCACCGATCCGGTTCCGAAACCGTTGGTGCATCTTGTGGCGAGGTACGCGCGCGCGCACGGTCCGTTCGTGTCGGCCGACGCCGCCGCACATTTCGGCGTCACCGCGGAACGAATCGCTGTCGCGTGTGAGTCGCTCGAGGCGGAGGCGCGGGTGGTGCGCGGCGAGTTCCGACCCACCGGCTCAGAACGCGAGTGGTGCGACGCCGATGTGTTGCGCCAATTGCGCCGTCGTTCGCTTGCCGCGTTGCGCCGCGAGGTCGAACCGGTCGAGCAGGCGGCTCTCGCACGGTTCCTTCCTGCGTGGCACTCGCTGACAGCGCCGCAACGCGGTCAGGACGCGTTGGTGTCGGCACTCGGAGTTCTGCAGGGCTCTGCACTCGTTGCGTCGTCGCTCGAGAGCGACATTCTCCCGTTGCGCGTTCGCGGTTACAAGATCAGCGATCTCGACGAACTGTGCGCGGCCGGCGAGATCGTGTGGGTGGGTGCGGGTGCGCTCGGTGCGAGCGACGGCCGGCTGCGCGTGTTCTTCGCCGACCAACTCGCACTTCTCGCCCCGGCAATCGAATGGCCCGATCCGCCGACGGGTGACATTCACGACGCTCTTCGGCTCGCGCTCACCACGCGCGGTGCGGTGTTCTTTTCGCAGTTGCGAGCCGCCGCGCCGCAGGCGACCGATGCCGAGGTGCTCGCCGCCCTGTGGGACCTCGTGTGGGCCGGCGAAGTCACGAACGACACGTTCGCTCCGTTGCGCGCAATGATCGCCGGCGGCAGGGCGTCGTCGTCGCGAGCCGCACCGCGCGTGCACGGCCGTGTGGCGCGACCGCGACCGGGCCGACTGAACCGCGTGGGCCCGCCCACCGGCGCGGGCCGGTGGAGCCTCGTCGCGCCGTTGTTGCAGCCGCGACCCACCGTCACCGAGGCGTCACACTCGTTCGCCCTGCAGATGCTCGAACGTCACGGCGTCGTCACGCGCGAAGCGGTCCTCGCCGAGGGTGCAGTCGGCGGTTTCGCCGGCGTCTACGGAGTGCTGAAGACGATGGAGGAACGTGGTCAGGTGCGTCGCGGATACTTCGTCGACGGTCTCGGGGCCGCCCAGTTCGCACTACCCGGCGCCATCGACCGGTTGCGCGATTCGCGCACGGCAGTCGAGGTCGAACTTCATCCGGAAGATGCGCCTGCGGCTCTCACGCTCGCGGCGACCGATCCCGCCCAGCCCTACGGCGCGACACTCGCATGGCCTCTGACCACCGGGCGTCCCACGCGCAGTGCCGGTGCCGTGGTGGTTCTGTCGAACGGTGAGCCGTTGGTGTGGTTCGATCCGCGTTCGCACCATCTGGTCACTTTCCCCGCATCGAGCGTCGACACGTCGTGGGGTGACGCACTCGTGTCACTGGTGAAAGACGGTCGTCGACGCGGGTGCGAGGTGAGAAAAATCGACGGGGAAGCACCCGATGCCGAACACCCCGCAGTGAAAGTGTTGCAGCGGGTCGGCTTTGCCGAGGGCTATCGCGGCTGGTCGTTGCGCGACTGACCCAACGAACGCAATCCCGCCCACGCGAGACCCGCAACCCTGCGCCCGAGCACCTCCGGTTCGAACTCGCGACCGTGGCGGATCACCTGTCGGCTGACGGCCTCCACCATTCCGACCAACCCGATCGCGTAGGTGTAGAGGTTGTCTTCCGGGGCATCGACTGCGATGAAGGGCGCAATCGCGCGCGCCGCGGCGTCTTCGAATTCGCTGACGATGTCGGCAAACTCCTCGTCGACGCGTGCCGACGACTCGAACAACAGCGCAAACGCCTCGCGGTGCGTGTGCACCCACGTGAAGTAGGCAATCATGCCGCGCTCGGTCTGTTCGCGCGGGTCAGTGGTTCCCGACACCGCATCTGTGACGTCGCCGACGAGTTGTGCACCCACATGGCGCAGCAGCTCGAGGTAGAGAGACCGTTTCGAGTCGAAGTACTGGTACAGCACCGGCTTGGTGAGCGACAAGGCCTCGGCGATGTCGTTCATCGAGGTGTTGTGGTAGCCGCCGGTGGAGAACGCAGTGAGCGCAACCTCGAGAATCTGCGTGCGGCGCTCGACGTGCGACACGGTCAGAGACCTTTCTCGCGGTCGTCGCGTTCGGCCGCCTTCACCGCATACCCCACGATGATCGACGGAGCGAGAAGTACCGATCCCGCGATCAACAACACGATGACTGCGGTGACGAGCGGCCCCTTGAACCCGAATGCGAACGCCATGATGAAACACGCCATGGCGAACGCCCACATCAGGTACCCGATGCGGTTCGCCAGCAGGTTGTAGTGGGCGATGCGCTCTCGACGCGCGCGCACCGGGTCGTTGGGGGTCATGTCACAAAGGGTACGGGCGAACCCGCGGAGTCGTGGAATTGCCTAGATGTTGGCGGGCAGCAGGCGGGTGAGAAACCCGAAGAACACGAACAAGGTCGGGGTGAATGCCACGGCGGCGACCGGGTAGACAATCCATCCGCGACGGCCGCGCGCGGTCAGTCGTTGTGCGAGAACCGCAATCGACACCAGCACGATCGCGAGCATCAACACCCCGGGGATCGCGTCGGGGTCGTGGAACCAGCCGCCGCTCAACACTTCGGTCGGTTGCGCCGTGGCGGGTGCGTATTCGGTGGCCGGCTGCGGCTTCTGCGTCGACACGAGCGTCGCCTTCACGATGAGTCTGTTCTTCGATGTCCACTTCGGATGACAGGTCACGAGGGTCAACCTCGCGGTTTCCTTCTCGAGCGTTTCGACCACCTCGACCATGGTCGGTCTCACGACGAACGGGTCCTCGCTGACGATGTAGGTGAACGTGCTTCCGGCACGGGTGAGAACGATCTCGTCGCCGGCCTTCAGTTCGTTGATGCGACCGAACGGTGCACCGTAACTGGTGCGGTGGCCGGCGATGGCGACGTTTCCGAACTGGCCCGGCAACGGTGATCCGTCGAACAGCCCGGGTCCCTTCTCGAGTGCTGCATACGAGGTTCCGGCAACCACGATCTTGTCGACACCGATGGAATCGATCTGGATGCGCGTCACCGGCTTTCCGAACTTTGGCAGCGTCGAGCGTTGCGCCGTCAGTTCCCTCGCGAACTCCTTCTTGAGATCGGCCTGGGCGCGGCTCTCGGCGAGCCCCGTGCCCCACAGTTGGTATGCGACGAATGCCAACAGCAGAACACCGGTCGTGATGAAGGTCTTGCCGACGATGCCGAGCACCCTGTCGAGACGACGCGGACCCGGCGGATTCGTCTCCCGTTCGACCTGATTCACGCCATTGACCCTAGTGGCGCGTTGTTGTCGTTGTTCTGCGCTCACTAGCGTGAACACGGCATGGACACCGTCATAGAACTGAACGACGTGGTGGCGGTGTTGGGTGGTTTCCCGGCACTCGCCGGCGTCACGATGTCGGTCCATCGTGGTGAGATTGCGTTGCTGCAGGGTCCGAACGGTGCGGGGAAGACGTCTGTTCTCCGCGTGTGCGCGGGTTTGTTGCCCATCGAGCGCGGATCGGGCCGCGTGTTGGGCATCGATCTGGCGACACAAAGAGAGGACATTCGTTCGCGTGTCGGTCTGCTCGGTCACCAGAACGGTCTGTATCTCGACCTCACCGTCGAGCAGAACATTCGGTTCTGGGCCGCCACCGTCGGCGCCACCGAGAACGAGATCACCGGTGCGATGTCGCGCATGCGCATCGACGGCCGTCTTGCCGGCGTGAAGGCCTCGCAACTGTCGGCAGGTCAACGCCGACGGACCGCGCTCGCGAGTCTCACGGTGCGCAGGGCAGAGATGTGGTTGCTCGACGAACCGCATGCGGGTCTCGACGCGGCGGGTCGCGACGAACTCGATGCGTTGTTGCGCGCCGCGGTGCAGGCGGGTGCCACGGTGGTGCTGGCCAGTCACGAGAGCGAACGCGCCAACGGTCTCGCATCGCGCGTGATCACGATCGACGGCGGAGGTGCGAGATGAGTCGTTCCCGCATCGCACGTTCGGTCGCGCGCAAGGACCTGCGCATCGAGTGGAACAGTCGCATCCTCACCAATCAGGTCGCACCGTTTGCCGCAATCGTGATGGTGTTGTTCGCATTCGCACTCGACAACGAGGGAATCCTCCAGCGCGTCGCCCCGGGTCTCGTGTGGCTCGCGACCATGTTCTCGATGCTGGTGGTGATCCAGCGTTCGTTCGCGGTCGAGTCGGCAGACGGTGCACTCGATGCGTTGCGCGTTGCCGGTGTCGACCCCGTTGCGATCTTCGCGGGAAAGTCACTCGCGCTCGCGGTGCAATTGCTGGTTCTCGAGGTGATCCTCGTGTTCACCGCCGTGGTGCTGTACGCAGTCGACATCTCCGCATCCGGTTTCGGGTTGCTGGTGGTCACGGTGCCCGTCGCCACCGTCGGTCTCGCCTGTGTCGGCACTCTCTACGGCGGGCTCGCCGCCGGTGTGCGCGGACGCGAGACCCTGTTGCCCCTGTTGTTGCTTCCCGTGGTGGCGCCGGTTCTCATCGGCGCAACACGTGCCACCGAATCGGCATTCGCCAGCGGGGGAGCCACGGTGTCAGAGGGATGGCCGTGGGTGGGTCTTCTGGCGGTGTTCGCCGTGTTGTTCGTTGCGGTGGGGTCGGTTGCGTTCGGGCCTCTGATCGACGAGTAGCGGCCGCGCAGGGACCCGCCGGGGCTGATGTCGTGCCTGTCATAGGTCACGCCGAATGTTGGTCCGCCTGATTTCTCATCGGTGGCGTGGCAGGTAAGACTTGGAGCCGTGACTTCGGCCGTGACCCCCCGACGCGGCACCGGAACCCCCGCCACCGCACGGCTCGGCGCTCTGGTGCTCGCCCTTCTGGTGGCGCTCGCTTTGTTCGGTCTGGTCTTCTCGGGGCCCGACCGCGACCAGGGCGAATCGGTGCGCATCATGTACGTGCACGTGCCCTCGATCTGGGTCGCCTACATCGCATTCATCGTCACCGCCGTCTGTTCGGCCGCGTATCTGTCGAAGCGCAACCGCTCTCTCTCGTGGGACCGTGTTGCCGGTGCATCTGCCGAGATCGGCGTGTTGTTCGTGGCCGTGTCGCTCGTGACCGGGAGTCTCTGGGGGCGTCTGAGTTGGGGCACCTACTGGGTGTGGGACGCCCGCCTCACCAGCACCGCATTCCTCTTCATCACCTATGTCGGGTATCTGGCCGTGCGCCGACTCGGAGGAACGCAGCGTCAGCGCGCGCGACGGTCGGCGGTGCTCGCACTGCTCGCGATTCTCGAGATTCCGCTGGTGCACTTCAGTGTGCGACTGTGGCGGTCGTTGCACCAGGAGGCCACAGTCGCCACCGGCGGCACAGATGTGCACATGGACGGCCTGATGTTGTTCTCGTTGTTCCTCGGTCTTGTTGCGTTCACCGCCCTGTACGTGTGGCTGGTGCTGCATCGCCAGCGCGGACTCACGCTGGAAGACACGGTCGCCGACCGCGGACTCGACGCAGCGATTTCTGCGCGCCGCAGCGAGGCAGTGGGCTGACATGGACGACGCAGGGTTCATTCTCGGCAGCTGGATCATCACCGTGGTGGCGGTCGGGGCATATGCCGTGTGGGTGTTGCGCCGAGGCAGGAATCTGGCCGAACATGCCACCAGCGAGGACATGCCGTGGACCTGACGCCGCGCACCGGTGACGACTCGCCGGTGTCGCAACCACGCAAGCGCAAGTGGCTTCCGATGGTGATCGTTGCACTCGCCATTGTCGCCGGCGGCGTGGTGGTCACCCAGTTCCTCACAAGTGCAATCGACTACTACTGCAACGTCGACGAGGTCGGCGTGCGCGACGGCTGCGACGGCGACCGACGAATCCGCGTGCAGGGTGTGGTCGAGGAAGGTTCCGTGAAGAACGTCGACGGCGAGACGCAGTTCGTGATCTCGTTCCACGACAAGTCTCTGACCGTGGCGTATCAGGGCGACCCGGGTGGGGTGTTCCAGGAGTGCATTCCGGTGGTGGTGCACGGCCGCCTCGTCGGTGAGACCTTCGACGGCGACCGCATCGAAGTGAAGCACTCGAACGAGTACGTCGAGGTGAACTCCGACCGCATCACGGAATCGGAGAAAGAGGCAGACGCGTGCTCGGCGCAGCAGTAGCGGGACCTCTCGGTCGTGCAGCGCTGATCGTCGGTCTCGTTGCGGCGACGTTCGGATTCTTCGCCGCGGTGTCGGGCACCCGACAGAACGACCCGAAGGTGATGCGACTCGTTCCGAGGTTTGCGTGGCTCATGCTGTTCGCCAGCACCGGGGCGTTCGCGTTCATGGAATACGCGTTGATCACGCGCGACTTCTCGCTCGAATACGTGCAGAAGGTGGGGTCGCGGTCGACACCCGCGCTCTACAACTTCACCGCAATCTGGAGCGCACTCGAAGGCTCGATTCTGCTGTGGGTGCTGGTGCTCACGGGGCTCACGGTCGGCGTTGCGTTCAAGTACCGCCAGAAACTGAACGACCACATGGTGGGGTGGGCGATGGCCACCATGTTCTTCGTGTCGATCTTTTTCTTCCTGCTCACGATCGGCCCGGCGAGCCCGTTCGTCGACGGCGCACCGGGTGTCACCGACGGACCCGGCCCGAACCCGTTGCTGCAGAACCACATCTTGGTGGTGTTCCACCCGCCGATTCTCTATCTCGGATACGTCGGCATGACCGTGCCGTTCGCATTTGCGATTGGCGCATTGATCACCGGTCGTCTCGGTGAGGGTTGGTTGGTCGAGACACGACGGTGGGCATTGATCTCGTGGGGGCTGTTGACGCTCGGCATCATTCTCGGTTCTTGGTGGAGCTACGAAGTGCTCGGTTGGAGCGGCGTGTGGGCGTGGGACCCGGTGGAGAACGCATCGTTCGTGCCGTGGCTGACCGCCACCGCCTACATCCACAGCGTTCTCGTGCAGGAACGGCGCGGCATGCTGAGGGTGTGGAACCTGTCGTTGTTGGTGGCCACGTTCAGTCTCACGATTCTCGGCACGTTCCTCACGCGTTCGGGAGTTCTGAACAGCGTGCACGCGTTCAGCGACTCCGACATCGGTGCGTATCTGCTCGGGTTCTTCGCATTGATCGTGGTGGTGTCGGTGGGCCTCATCGGGTGGCGCGGCGACAAACTGCACGCGCCCGGCACCATCGACTCGCCCGTGTCGCGCGAGGGTGCATTCCTCGCCAACAACGTGATCTTCAGCGTGTTCGCGTTCGTGGTGCTGCTCGGCACGGTGTTCCCGTTGATCGTCGAGGCTCTGCAGAACAGACAATTGGTGGTGGGAGAGCCGTTCTTCGACAAGTTGTCGGTGCCGATCGGTCTCACGTTGTTGTTCCTCATGTGCGTGGCACCCGTGCTGCCGTGGCGCAAGGCGTCGGGTGAGTTGCTGTCGCAGAGGTTGTTCTGGCCAGCGTGGGGCGGCATCGCTGCACTGGCGGTGTCGTTGTTCGTGGGCGCCACCGGTTTTGAGCCGTTGCTCACGTTCACACTCGGCGGTTTCGCCGGCGGGGCTGCACTGCGACAGTTGGTGCTCGCCACACGACGTCAGGGCGTGCAAGGCCTCGTCGGGCGGGCGAACGGCGGCATGGTGGTGCACATCGGCGTGATTCTCGTTGCGGTCGCACTCGGCGCTTCGAACAGTTACACCCACAGCCAGGAACTCACGCTCACCAAGGGCGAGGTCGCAAGGTTCGGCGGACACACATTCGAGTTGGTGGGTTTCACCCAGATGAAGGACGACCGCAAGACATCGATTGCCGCGCAGGTGAGCATCGACGGAGGTCAGGCGTATGCACCGGCGGTCAGCAAGTACCTGTCGATGGGCACCAACATCGGCACTCCGTCGGTGAAGACCGGGTTCGCCAAAGACATCTATCTCACTCTCGAGCCGCCCGTGAAGCCCTCGAGCGATTCGGCAAAGATCAAGGTGTTCATCAAGCCGATGATTCTGTGGTTGTGGATCGGCGGAGGTCTGATGGGCATCGGCACGTTGTTGTCGGTGTTCCCCGGTCGACGTCGTCGCCCGACTGATCCGACCTCTGCACCCGTTCCCGTCGAGGAGGCGGTGTGAGCGGGGCGAAACCGCGTCGAGTTGCGCCGTTCGTGGCGGCTTCTGTCGGTGTCGTTCTTGGTGCGTTTCTCGTGGTGCTGGTGATGGCCGACCCGAGCGACGGCACAGTGGCGCGCTCGCCCCTGCTCGGCAAGCCCGCACCCGAGGTTCGTTCGACGGTGATCGACGGCGACGACTTCGTGTTGTCGCGCCGCAAGGGCAGCTGGGTGGTATTCAACTTCTTCAACTCCACGTGCGTGCCGTGCGTCCAGGAACACCCGTTGCTGGTGAGTTTCGCCGACGAACAGAAGGCATCCGACGACCCGGTCGAGATGTACACCGTGGTCAGTGATGACGACGACGAATCGGTGAAGGCGTTTTTCGCCAAGAACGGCGGCGACTGGCCGAAGGTTCGCGACGACGACGGGGCCATCTCGGTTGCGTTCGGCGTGGCGAAGGTGCCCGAGACATGGATCATCGACCCCGACGGTTTCGTGCGTCTGCGCATCATCGGTGCGCTCACCGACGGTTTCCTCACCGAACAGATGACCCTGCTGAAGAACCAGTACGCGGGGGTCGAGTGACATGGCAGACATGAAGTCCCTGAACGCGAAAGTGAAGTCGTGGCCGGTGTGGATGCTGATGGGCATCGTTGTCGTTGCGTTGCTCGCGGTCGGCACCACGCGCGACAGCGGCCCGATGACCCAGGGAGACCGCATCGACGCAATCACCAAGCGCATCGCATGCCCGACGTGCGACGGCGAGAGCGTGTACGTGTCGCGTGCGACCGCGGCCGAGGCAATCCGCAAGCAGGTTGCGCGCGACGTTGCCACCGGTTCGATGACCGACAACGAGATCATTGCAGCCATCGCGAACTCGTTCAACGCTCAGGTGCTGCTGGTGCCTCGCGCAACGGGCCTCGACTCGCTGGTGTGGGTCTTGCCGATCGCGGTGTTGGTGTGTGCGGTCACCGGCCTCGGAATTGCGTTCCGCAGGTGGCGCGGCCAGAACAGGGGAGACGCCACTGCTGACGACTTCGCGCTGGTGAACCGGTTGTTGGGCGAAGACCCGACCGACGACGAGAACGTGTGATGAGCGACGACCTGCGCGACGAACAGCAGTTCCTGCTGAATTCGTTGCGCGACCTCGAGCGTGAACGGGACGCCGGCGACATCGACGAAGACGACTACAACGCATTGCGCGACGGCTACGTGGCGCGCACCGCTGCAATCACCCGCGAACTGCAGGGGACAGAAGTCGCCGACGACGCACCGCGACCGACCTGGTTGCGACGGGTTCTGGTGGCGGTGTGCGTGCTGGCGGTCGCGGTCGGGTCGGGCGTGTTGGTGGCGAGATCATCCGGACAGCGCCTTCCGGGCCAGACCGCATCGGGCGGAATCGAGCAGAGCACGGCGAACATCCTCGCGACCGCGCGTCAGTTGAATTTCTCCGACCCGGCGAAGAGCATCGAGATGTATTCAGAGGTGTTGAAGTTAGAGCCAGACAACGTGGAAGCGCTGACATATCGATCGTGGATTCTCGCCTTGTCGTCGCGCGATGCGACCGGCGAGGTGAAGCAGTTGGCGTTGGCAACTGCGGTCAGCGATCTGATTCGCGCCCAGAAGGCCGACCCGACCTACCCGGACGCACACTGCTTCCTGGGCATCGTGTATTTCAGGTTCCTCGAACAGGCATCGTTGGCGAAGAAACAGTTAGACGTATGCACGGCGATGAACCCGCCGGCATCGGTGTCGAGCTTCGTATCGGCAATCGTGAAGGAAGTCGATGCCGCTGTCGCCCGCGGCCAGTGACGCATCAATCAGGTGTTGCCGAGAAGGCCCGACACGTCGACTTCAACGACGAGAGGTGAATGGTCGCTCATCGTGAGTGAGTCGGGGAAATCCGGGATGCCGCCCTTTCGGTAAGTGACGGAGTCATTCAGAATCTTGCTGAGATACATGTAGTCAATCCGGAAGCAGATTCGGTCGTCCCAGTCCTGCTCGAACGTCTCGTCAGGCTTGTCCTCGAACGCATCGACAAGAGCCAGTTCTTTTCGGCAGAGTTTCTTCAGGATGCTCGGCGTCTCGTCGATCTCGCAATTGAAGTCACCGGTCACGATGAGTGGTTTCCCTCGGTCTTCGAAGAGTTTGACAAAGTCCTTCTTCAGCAAATCAAGATCGTCCGCTGGGTGCCCGATGAATTTCTTGTTCTTGTCTTTCCGGTATCGCAGGTGAAGCCCGACAATCGTGGCCACGCATTCATCGCGCACGAAGAGATCGGCGGCAGTGAAGGTGCCGGGGAAGAGGGTGTCGAGTTCGTATGAGTCGCCGACGTGGGTGATTCGCTCAACCCTCACGTTGCTCGATGTTCGGGCGGCAATCACGGTTCCCCATTTGCTGACCCCGGGGAACCCGAGTGGTTTGTGTGCGAGTGACCACAGACCGTTGGTCACCGCACGGGGCGGGGGAGTCTCTGCCTCGGTGAACACCACCACGTCTGCGCCAATGTTGGTGTCGGCCCATTGCCACAACTGGGTGTTGGAGATCCCTTTGTCGCGGCGGTTCAACCACGTGTTGAGATTCCAGGTTGCGATGCTCAGATTCATTGTCGTCGGCCCCTTGAACGACACTACTGCCGACACCGTAACGACGCTGATGGCCGCTCAACACTGATCGGGTTGTCAGACGAAACTTCGGAGCGCCCACTGACGATCAGCACTTTCGGTTCATTGACGAGTCTGATCGACTCCTACTATCGGGGAATGGTCGGGCGGGGAATATCACTGAAAATTCCGGAAGTGCCAAGAAAAGGTTTCGTGGTTCTCGACACGGAAACCACAGGCTTACATGATCCCGCGCGGGTCATCGAGGTTGCGCTTGTGTTCATGTCGCCGACCGGCAGGATCGAGACATCGTGGACAACGTTGGTCAAGGGAGATGGTCATTCCGGCGGACCTCATCTCGAGCGCATCCACGGAATACGCAGCTCCGATCTGACCAAGGCGCCGACGTTCGGTCAGATCGCATCTGCATTCGAAGAAGCAGTCAACGGCCGGATTGTGTTCGGTCACAACTCGAAGTTCGACCGAGCACGCATCAATTTTGAGCTCGGGCTTTTGCGACGACGGCTGCTGCCGGAATTGCCGTGCACGATGTATCTCGGCAAGAAGTTGGGTCACGGGCAACTGAGATTGGATGACGCAATCCGGCAGTTCGGCATCCACCGAAAGAATGCGCACTGCGCCCACGACGATGCACTCGCGACCGCGGAACTCCTCAAGATCTATCTCGAATCCGATAGGAGAGGTGTTGCGGGGTATCTCCGCGCCAAAGGGTTCAGCCTCTGACCTTTGCAACAGAAAAGTGGAATGGAGACGCGCCGAAAAGGGTCGAGCCGTTGACTTGACGTAGTTCTTGTGAGAGACTGGGGTTGAGGGAGAAATTTTCTTCCTCGTCATATTCATCAAGAAGATCCGAGGGGCTGAGCCCGTAGACGATCTAACCAACCCGGGTCATGCCGGGTGGTCCTGCTCAGTCGATGAGCCGAAAGGAATCCATGAAACAGAATCAAATCACCCCGTTGGAGTTGGCGCTGGAGCTGAAACGTCTTGCAGATGAAGTGGTTCGGGACGTTGAATTTGAGACACAGCTCCCTTGTCTGAGTCATCTGACCGCGATTCGGCCCCTTGTCCAACTCTTGTCAGAAGTTTTGGCTCCTCAACATGTTGGGTCAGGTTCTGACGAGGTGGAGTCAGCAAAAAACCCAATTGGATTCGGTCGCAACTGAATCTCAACAACACTGAAAAGCATGGGCCCCGTCAAGTTATTCTGAGCATGTGCTTGCATATCTAGCAACAAAAGAGAAGTTCCTGAAAGATGCGCCATCAATTGATGACATCGTTGCTGCTGAAGTCAAGAAGCATCTGGGGATCTCCGTTGGTCCATCAGAGATTTCGTCGTGGCGTAACTCGCTCGGCAATGCAATGTTCCATGTCATGTCCGACAGAGACATACCGAACGATGCATCCGTAGCGGTTGAGTATCGATTGAACGGGCGAAAATTTCGGATTGATTTCTTGATTGCCGGGCGCAATCCGTCGGGTAGGGAATCGATGATCATCATTGAGCTGAAGCAGTGGGAAGACATTTCGATTTCCACACTTGAAGGTCATGTAAATACATTCCTTGGCGGGGCTCACCGGGATGTCGTTCATCCTTCATACCAGGCGTGGAGCTATGCGTTTCACCTCGCGAATTACAACGAATACGTCTATACAAATCAACTTGAAATTGCAGCCTGTGCTTACCTGCATAATTGCAGAGACGCCGAAGTTGTTCGCAGTGAAAAATACAAAGAACATCTGGATCGGGCACCAGTGTTTGTCAAGGGTGATCTCGAGAATTTCAGAACGATGATCAAATCACAAATTGTCGAAGGTGGTGATTCCGAAATTCTGAAACGTGTTGATACATCCTCAATTCGACCGTCTAAACAATTGGCAGATGCAGTGGGTTCAATGCTCGAAGGTCTTGAGGAATTTGTGTTGCTGGACGATCAGAAGACGGTCCTGGAGAAAATCGTCACAACTGCGACAAAGGCACAAGTAGACGAGAAGCAAGTGGTAATCATCAAAGGCGGCCCTGGCACCGGCAAATCGGTCATTTCGATCAACGCTCTGGCGCGTCTGTCTGGTCTGAGGATGAACGCTCGTTACATCACTCCAAATCAAGCCCCAAGAATAGTCTTTGAGAAGAAGCTCAAATCCGTGTTGAGCAACGGGGAAATTCATGATCTATTCAGCGGATCGGGGTCGTACGTGGCGGTCGAGAAAGATTCCTATGATGCGCTGATTGTGGACGAAGCCCACCGGCTAAAACTCCGTACCCAGTACGCCAAGGGCGGAGTAAATCAAATCAAAGAAATCATTGACTCTTCCAGACTGTCGGTCTTCTTCATTGATGAGGCACAGAAAGTGACGTGGAAGGACATCGGAGAAATTTCATCAATAGAAAGATTTGCCCGAGAGGCAGGAGCAACCATTCAGCATCTTGAACTGACATCACAGTTCCGTTGCAGCGGTTCAGACGATTACATGGTCTGGTTGGATGATGCATTGGATATCAAAAAAGACAGTGAGAGTTACTTCTCGCCCGACCGATTCGATTTTCGCATTGTTGACAGCCCATCTGAACTTCAGTCCATGATCGAAGAAAAGAACGCCGAAAACAACAAGTCACGAATGGTGGCGGGTTACTGCTGGGAATGGGTAAGCAAGAAGAAATCGTCTTCTGAGATTGATATTCAATTTCCAGAATTCGGATTTGAAGCGAAATGGAATCTCGATACGCCAAATGACGCGTGGATTATTCGTCTCGATTCCGTAAAGGAAGTCGGGTGTATCCACACCTGTCAAGGTCTCGAGCTTGACTATGTCGGGGTAATAGTTGGGCCTGACTTAATAGTCGAAGCCGGCGAACTGATAACGATTCCAGCTGCCAGGGCAAAAACTGACAAATCCCTGAATGGCTACAAGAAGGAGATGGGCGAGAACCCGGTTATGGCCTCCCAAAAAGCAGACGAAATCATCAGAAACACCTACAGGACCTTGATGACTCGCGGGATGAAAGGGTGTTATGTGTATTTCACAGACGCGGCAACCGCTGAATACTTTAAGCAACGTTTACCCAAGGACTAGATCAAGATGAGCGAAGATGTACTCAATTCATTGATTGTTGAAATTCGACGTTTCGCTGAAGCACGAGATTGGCAGAAGTTCCATACACCAAAGAACCTGGCTATGGCCGTGGCTGGTGAAGCCGGTGAATTGCTTGCTGAGTTTCAGTGGCTGACCCCTGACGAATCAATGTCAAGTTCTCTTGTTGGTGAGAAGCGAAAAGCAATTGAGATGGAGATTGCTGACGTTCAGATTTATTTGTTGCGTCTCGTTGATGTGCTTGAAATAGATCTAGCCCAAGTAGTTTCGGAAAAGTTGAGAATTAACTCAAAACGTTTCTGAGATTGGCATCACCAACGGCGGAGCATAAGTTTTTTCAATCTCCGCATTGACAGCGACTCCAGACCAAAACATCTGCAATTCGGATGAGAGAAGGACAGAATTCAACTCGTCCGTTCTTCTTTAGCTCGTGGCGAATCATTTCAAGTCGATCACGAATTGGAAAGTTCTGATCGGAGGTAAGTGCTTCGTGCCAATCTTTCCACCACTCAGCCAAGTATCTGTCAGAAGTTGGATTCCTTGCATGCCCAAGTCGTTGTGCAACCCTTCCATCGCGTATCGGAAGCAGCGAGGGTCGTTTCCTTGAAATCAGTTTTGAGACAGCAACCCATTTGATATTCGGAGACTTCTCTGAATCTGAGAGCAGTTCCAAGAGTTTTCTTACCAATTGTTGAGCTGGTGACGATTTGTCAAGTAGAAGTCTCTGAGCTTCAAAACTACTCATCTCTTCAATCGAAGTTTCCTCTGCGTCTGGGTGATTTGACGACGATAACTCTCGCAAAATTGATGAAAGATCCTTTGAGTTCTCGGCAATCTTGAGCGCTGATCGTGGAGAAATACCTGACTTGGTTGAGTTTTTCATTTCCATGCTCAACATCATCACGGCAACGAGATCGTCGGAGGAGAATGAGAATGGGTCATTCGTTCCATAAGATTCGAATTGACCACCAGTGAACATTTGAATGTAATTCTCCAGTAAGTCGATGTTTGACAAGTGACTCTCATCACGATCACAGTCGTTAAGGTATTTGTGGAGTCTTTGTTGAAAATCTTTGTTCATATGGCTGGTGGGTCCCAGTATTCGGCGTGGGCGAACAAACCGTTTACATGATGCAACACGAACACCGACGCTTTGCGTAGGGCGTGCGGCGCAGACCCCATCTCCATTCCGCGGCGAATCAAACCGTTCACGAAATCCGGAATCACGTCGCCATGGCTGCACAGCACCGCGTTGTCGGGTGCATCTTCAATTGCGGCCAACGATCTCTCCAGCGGTGAGTCCTCTTCGATCCGCGGCTCTGGTTGCACTGTCAGCCCCACCAATTCACCCAACGGCTCCAATGTCTGCCTGCACCTGGTGTGGGGACTCGACAGCAACACGCTTGGCCCGAGCGGAGCAATGCGTTCCGCCAGCGCGCGGGCCTGTTGCCACCCCTTGTCCGACAACGGTCGAAGGCGATCATCCTCGAGCCATGCAGACCGGCTTCCGGCTTGGGCGTGGCGTACGACATAAAGAGGCATGCGGGCATCATATTGGTGCAAGGTGACGGCAGAATGAACTCATGGGTTTCTTTGACCGCAACCGCAAGGAAGTCGAGGAGAAGGGCTACGACCCGTCGCGACTGCCCCCGGGGCAGTACCTCACCGACCGATTCCCCGTGCTGCACGTGGGCGATGTGCCCACATATGCGCTCGGCGAATGGAATCTGTCGATCGGTGGCATGGTCGACAACCCGCTCACGATGACTTTCGAGGAACTCACTTCATTGCCGAGTGTCACCCTCACCACCGACATTCACTGTGTCACCAAGTGGTCGAAGTTCGACACCGTGTGGCGCGGTGTGAAGGTGAAAGACCTCTTACACAAGGCCGGAGTCCAAGACGGCGCCACCCACGTGATGGGCCACGCCGAATACGGCTACACCGCAAACCTTCCGCTCGACGACGCGCTGCGAGATGAATCGATGGTGGTGTGGGAATACGAAGGCGAACCCATCGAACCGATTCACGGTGGTCCCGTGCGATTGTTGGTGCCGAATCTGTATTTCTGGAAGTCTCCGAAATGGTTGCGCGGCATCGAAGTGATGAACAGCGACAAGCCGGGCTTCTGGGAACGCAACGGCTACCACATGTACGGCGATCCGTTCCTCGAGCAGCGCCACTGGGGCGACTGAGTCATTACGCGACGGAATCGTCGCATTCGAAAACCCTGCAACACCCCACGCGTATCATTCGCAAGCCCCGTTTTGCGAAGGAGACACGATGAATCTGTATTGGAACGACGACTGTGTTGCAGACCCGACTGCACCCCTTGGCGTGGTGAAGACCGCGGACATCGTGAAGCGACTCGCGACCGACCCAATCGACGGCGTGGAACTCGTTGATCCCATGGACGATTTCTTCGCAGACGGCAGGGTGTGGCTCAGCACCTTCGACGAGTGTGCTCTCGAGCATGTGCGAAGGGTTCATTCACCCGAATACGTGGAAGCTGTGCGCACCGGCTCACCACAGGGGCTTGCTGAATCGTCGGGGATTGAGTGGAGCGAACATCTCTTTCCCATGGGGCTCGCGCATGTCACGGGTGTGATGGCAGCGGTGCACCACGCGCTGGAGTCGGGAACACAGTGCGGAAGCGTGTCCCCGAACATGAACCGTGCTCGTCGGGGAAGCGGCGACAAGGGGTGCATCTTCAACGGCATCGCGGCTGCGGTCAGCTACGCGATCACGGGCTGGAAACTTCAACGGATTCTCGTGATCGACTGCGACAGAGACTGGGCAACCGGCACCGAGGAGATTTTGGCGTCACAATTCCCGGACCGGACAGTTCATGTTGACATCACGTGTCTCCCCGGCAGGGGGTATGCGGAACGCGATGGCAACTTTTCAAAGGCTATTTTTCCGGTGATGTACGCAGACAAGACCGAGATGGCGGTCCAGCGAATGTTTTCGGACGAGTCATACGACTTCATCATCTACAACGCGGGAATGAATCCGGTGGAGGCAGGCGTGGAGTCCGAAGAACTTGCACAACGAGAGCGCATGGTGCGCTGGTACATCGGCGACACCCCTGCGGTGTTCCTTTCGGGTGGCGGCACCCCCTCGGCGATTGTGTCGACGGATGCGCTTGTGGATCTTCACCTTCTTACGTTGAACGAGTGGGCACGGTATGGAAGGCTGGCGTCGTGACAAAGAACGACTATTCCTGGGTCAGATGGAACCGACTGCGGTGGCAGTTCGTCGAGGCCATGATCACGGCAACCGGCCACATCGACAAGGAATCGCGATTTCTCTGTACCTGCGAACATTGCGTCGATCTGGCCCGCCTCTTCAACGTGATGGGCATCGAAGAAGATCCGATTGCGTTCAGACACGCTCCGCGGTTCGAGGAGATGGTTACACCGTCGATGCGCGACGGCATGGACATGGTGTCGACCTACATCAGTTTTGGTTCGGGTCATCCGCTCGAAGGGTTCATGGAAGTGCCGGAGGCCGTCGGCCACGTGATTCACTCGCCATACTTCGCTCGTGGAGCCAACGGTCAATCGGTGCACTCAACCCACGAGCCGGCCGACGAGACGCGTGAACTGCTCTTCGCATTCGTGTCGCTTGCGTTCCCCGACGACTACCTGGAACGTGTTCACGGCGCGCGGGATCACAGGTTCGAGGATGACATCGACACTCAATCGAAGTACGAGGAGCAGATCAGGCAGGGATGGGATGCAAATGCCGAATTCACCAGACAATTGGAGACGATTGGACTGGTCGCTCCATTGTTGTCAACTGGAATGATTGAGAATCTCGAGGCCGCATTTGATCCATTCCGTGGTGTTGGTACCTCGCACTTCTGGAGTCATCGATGTGGGTCACCTTGGTATCTCGGCGCGGGGTACAGCCTGGAGATGGGAATGGCCGACCCAAGTCTTGCTCGCTATTGGCTTGATTTTCCATCCATTCCCGACGCGTTCGAGTATTCCGAGCACGGCAATCAGAATGGCGTTGGTTTGGGTTTCCTCGCCCGGTCGCCCGGGCTGTTCGTCTCGCAGCAAGTGTGGTTGTCGGGTGCACAGACACCTTGGAACGAATGCACGACATCGTTCAACAAGAACCTTGCTCGAATCCTCGAGAACTCAGGGCCGGAAGGTGCCGCAATGGTGATCTTCTCCGATTATCGCGAGGATGCCTACATCGTCAGCTGTGTCGAAGAATCGTGGGATGAATATGCGCCAAACAGTGCGGTGATGGGTCCACTGCCCGAAGGTTTTGGCATTGTCGGAGTGTGGGACGACTACGACGAGAACCGGTACACACCGCGATCGTTGGATGATGTGATTGCCGCTGATTGGTCCGAACAGATCACGGCAAGCGCGAGGTACCTGCGCGATTGTCTCGCTGCCACGGCACGACCTGTGAGCGACTGAGTCCTACAGAACTTTTCTGAAGATCTTTGCCTTGCGATCTGTGTAGGGCGGGTAGGCGAGCGAGGGGTCGAGTTTCGTCCCGCGCGCGAGAACCGGCTTCATGTGCTGGAACAAACGCACACCGGCCTTGCCGTGGTACGCGCCCATGCCGCTCTCTCCGACTCCGCCGAACGGCAGGTGCGGGCTGGTCAGATGCATCAATGTGCCGTTCACGGTCACGCCGCCCGCGGTGGTCTCGGTGAGAACCTTGTTCACCACCGACTTCTTCTCCGCGAACACATACAGCGCCAGTGGGTGCGGATTGTCGTTGATGTGGTTGACCGCCGTGTCGACCGATGCGACTCCGATCACCGGCAACAACGGACCGAAGATCTCTTCGTTCATCAACTGCGACGACATGTCGACGTTTTCGAGAACGGTCGGTGCGATGTAGCGGTCGTCAGCGATCACGTCGCCGCCGATCACCGGTGTGCCGCCGTTCATCAGCGAACGCAGTCGGTCGAAGTGACGCGATGTCACGATGCGGCCGTAGCTGTCGCTCGCGTGCGGGTCGGCACCGTAGAAGTCGGTGATGGCGGTGCGCAGTTCGTCGATGAATTCGGTGCGCACCGAATCGTGCACCATCACGTAGTCGGGTGCCACGCAGGTCTGGCCGGCGTTCAGCCACTTGCCCCACGCGATGCGTCTCGCGGCAACGCGAACGTTGGCCGATTCGTCGATGATCACGGGGCTCTTGCCGCCCAACTCGAGGGTGACCGGGGTCAGGTTCTTGGCGGCAGCCGCCATCACGATGCGGCCCACGGTTCCGTTGCCTGTGTAGAAGATGTGGTCGAAGTGCTGATCGAGAAGCGCGGTGGTCTCTGCAACACCACCCTCCACGATTCCGACTGCAGACGAATCCATGTACTGGGGCACCAGGCGGGCGAGCACTGCCGACGTTGCGCCGGAAACCTCCGACGGCTTCATCATCACCGCGTTGCCGGCTGCGATCGCACTTGCGGCGGGAACCAACAACAACTGCACCGGGTAGTTCCACGGTGCGATCACCAGCACGACACCGAGCGGCTCTGGAATCAGGCGCGACTTCGCGGGCTGGGTCACGATCGGCGAGGGAACGCGCTGTGGCTTGTTCCACTTCTTCAGGTTCTTCAGCATCAACTTGATCTCGCCGGTAACAAAGGCGATGTCGGTGATGAACCCTTCCACTGCCGGCTTTCCGAGGTCGATGCGCAATGCGTCGGCGAATGCTGCTTCGTTCTCCTCGAGCATGCGGATCATCTGGTGCAGTTGAGCCCGACGCCACTCGAGCGGGCGGGTGGTGCCGGCGCGGTAGGCGGCGCGCAAGCCGGTGACCATGCCTGGGATGTTGGTGATGTCGGTGTGTGGTTCGGCGACTGCAGTCATGAGGGGCTCCTTGTGAGAACGATTGTGTTGAAGAGGGTCGGGGTGAGGTGATGTCAGACGGCAGTGACGCACAACGTGTCGCCGGCCGCGATGGTGCCGACGGTTTCGGGTTGTGTGTCGCCGTAGATGGCGCCGAGCATTCCCTTCACCATGCCGCGCTCCACCGCGCAGATGACCGGATGCTCGATTGCGACGTCGCCGAACGGACAGTGACTCGTGACGATGCGCAGCTTGTTCTCGCTCTTTTCGGTGTGCGCGGCGAATCCGTGCGCGGTGAGCGCGTCGGCCACCGCCTGGATTGCGGAGCGCAACGACCGCGTGCCGACGGCGGCGTCGTGGCCGGTGAGACCGGTTGCCATCGCCTCGCCGTACTCCTTGCCGACCTGTTCGGCAATGTCGTGGGCGACGTTGGCGGGCAATGCGGCAAGCGCCTTGCCGAGAAGCGTGAGCACCAGGTCGTCGGTGCGCACGGGGAACTCGAATTCCATCTCTTTGCTGGCGACCTTGTAGTGCTTCGACGGCCGGCCGACGCTTGCACCGCTCGCGCGACCCACTGTCACCTCGAGATACCCGCCGGCTGCGAGCTTGTCGAGATGGTGGCGCGCGACGTTTGCGTGCAGGTCGAATTTCTTCGCGATTGCGGCGGCCGTCACACCGTCGGGGTTCTCGCGCACGAACAAATAGATGGCACGGCGCGTGGGGTCGCCGAAAGCAGAGGTGATCGCCGACACAGTGGCGGTGAATGCCTTCGGTGTCATGACGTGGGTGGTGCTCACTTCGGCCACGCAGGTATTCTACCTATCGCCGTAGTGCAAATACCCCCTTGGAGTCCCCATGTCCACAGCCACCGTCGATCAGGTCATCGAGGCTCTTCGCCCCGTCGAAGACCCCGAACTGCACCGCTCCATTGTCGATCTCGACATGGTGCACGACGTCGCAGTGTCGACACAGGGTGTCTCGCTCACCATCACGCTCACGGTTCCCGGTTGCCCGATGCGCAACGAGATCCAGAACCGCGTGACCACCGCATTGTCACCGTTGGTCGGCGGCGCCCCGGTCAGCATCAACTTCGGTGTCATGACCGACGAGCAGCGCGCGAACGTGCGTCAGATGTTGAACGGCAACCCAGGCGCGACGGCCGGCAGCAACCAGGCACACGGTCACGCCGAGGGTCGTGCGGTCCCGTTCGCGGCGAAAGACTCGAAGACGAGGCCGTTGTTGATCTCGTCGGGCAAGGGCGGTGTCGGCAAGAGCAGCGTCACCACGAACCTCGCAGTCGCACTCGCGGCGCGCGGCAACACCGTGGGCATTGTCGACGCCGACATCTACGGTTTTTCGATTCCGCGCATGCTGGGTGCCGACCGCGACCCGGTGATCATCGACAACATGTTGCTGCCGCCCGAGAACCACGGCGTGCGCTGCATCTCGATCGGCTACTTCGTGCCCGAGGGAGAAGCAGTCATCTGGCGCGGCCCGATGCTGCACAAGGCGCTCGAGCAGTTCCTCACCGACGTGTTCTGGGACGAGC
>JBBANL010000016.1:0-37553 GCA_040401975.1 Ilumatobacteraceae bacterium
TCATCGAACAGGGACCGCCGTCGCAGGTGTTCACGGCGCCGCAGTCAGAGCGTGCACGCGCCTTCCTTCAGCGAATCATCGCCTCGGGCCGACTCTGATGCTCGTCAGGCGTCGGGCAGCACGTGCTCGGCGAACTGTTCGCGAAGAGTCTTCTTCGAGAACTTCCCGACCGATGTCTTCGGCACCTCGGGAATGAACACCACGTCGTCGGGCAGCTGCCACTTTGCGAGTCGCGGAACCAGATGCTCGATGACCTCGTCTTTCGTCAGGGTCTCGCCTGGCTTCACCACGACGCACGCGAGCGGGCGCTCGCTCCACTTCGGGTGCGGAACTCCGATGACGGCCGCCTCGGCGATCTTCGGGTGCGACATGAGTTCGTTCTCGACGTCGACCGACGAGATCCATTCGCCACCCGACTTGATGAGGTCCTTCGTGCGGTCGACCAGACGGATGCGGCCCTTTGCATCGACAACCGCGACGTCACCGGTGCGCAGCCATCCGTCCGCCGTGAAACTCTCTCCCGACCGCGGGTCGTTGTAATAGTTCGACGCGATCCACGGACCCGAACACTGGAGTTCGCCGCTCGATTCGCCATCCCACGGCAACGGAGTCGTGGTTCCGGGTTCGACCACGCGCATCTCGACGCCGAATGCAATCTGGCCGACCGTCGTGCGCAACTCTGCCTGCTCCTCGTCGGACAATGCGCGGTCCGCCTTCGACAACGTGCACACGGCGGCGATCGGACTCGTCTCGGTCATTCCCCATGCCTGGAGAATCGGCAGACCCGTCTGGGCGCGGTAGGCCTCGCTGAGTGCCTTCGGCACCGCAGACCCTCCGCACGGAATGCACCGCAACGCCGAGGTGTCCTTGCCCTTCAGTTCGGGCAGCACCGCCATCCAGATGGTCGGCACGCCGGCGGCGACCGTGACCTTCTCTTCCACGATCAACTTGGCCACTGCGGGACCCGACAGATCAGGACCGGGCATCACGAGGTCGGCCCCCGTGGCGACACCGGCGTGTGCGAGTCCCCACGTGTTGGCGTGGAACATCGGCACCACCGGAAGGATGATGTCGCTTTCGCACACCCCGACCGAATCGGCGAGCATGGTGCCCATCGTGTGCAGGTACGTGCTGCGGTGGCTGTACACGACTCCCTTGGGGTTGCCGGTCGTGCCCGACGTGTAACACATCGCGGCGGCCTGGTTCTCGTCGATGTCGGTCGGCCACTGAGCGGGCGCGGCATTGGCGAGCAACGCCTCGTACTCGTGCACGGTGAAACCCGGGACGGCGGTCGGCACTTCACCCTTGCCGTCGAACATGAACACCAGATGCTTCACCGTGGTGAACGTCGACAGCAGCGGCTCGATCAGCGGATAGATCGAGGTGTCGATGAAGATCACCTCGTCTTCTGCGTGGTTCACGATGTAGGTGAGCTGTTCGGGGAAGAGGCGGATGTTCAGGGTGTGCGCCACGCGTCCGCTGCACGGCGCGGCGAAGTACAACTCGAGATGGCGCTGGGTGTTCCACGCAAACGTCGCGACCCGACCGTGCTTCGTGATGCCGAGTTGGTCGAACACGGTCGCCAACCTGCGCGTGCGGTCGGCCCACACTCCGTACGTCGTGCGTTCGATGCCGGTCGCCGTCGCGGTGATGATGTTCTTTTCAGGGTGGTACTTCTCGGCGCGGTCGAACAGGTAGTTGATGGTCAATTGGGTCGGCTGCATCAAGCCCTTCATGGTGTCCCCCTCAGGTTCGGTGGCCCGGCCACTCGTGCGAAAACCGTAGCAACTCTCCGGTGCTTCCCGAAAGGCTGAAGCCGATACGGTGTCACGGTGCGCAAAGTGCTTCTGGTCTTCACCACGTTCCTGTTCGCCATCGGCACCATCGGCACCAACATCGGCCCGGCCCTGGTCGACGAGCAACCCGTGCTGGTTCTCATGCTCAGTTCGCGCAACAGAAACCTGCTCGGCTCTGTCCCCTTCATCGATGCGTTGCCGTTCTTTGCGATCGGGTTCGTTCGCCTCTTGGTGGCGGGCACCGCGCTGTTCTTCGTGGGTCGGCTCTTCGGCGAGCGAGCGCTCAGGTGGACCGAATCGCAGGTGGGCGAGATGCCCCGCATCTACAGGGCCACCGAGTCGTTCGCCGTGCGGGGCGGATGGGCCGCGGTGTTCCTCATGCCCGGGTCGAACATCGTGTGTCTCCTCGCGGGGCACCTGAAAATTCCGACGCGCACCTATTTCGCGGCACTGGTCAGCGGTGTCGTCGTGCGCCTCACGGTGATGTGGTACGGCGGGAAAGCGTTCGAGGAAGAGATCCGCTCGTTCCTCGGCTGGATCGACAGTTACCAGTGGTGGGTCGTCGGTGCATTGTTCGCCGTCACTGCGTTCCAGGCATCCCGCAGAAAGTCGCCCGGCGCCCCCGAAGCATGAGCCCCTTTGCCCCGTATGCTCTGCGCCATGGCTCAGACATCATTCGGCGGCACGCCCGTCAACACCGTTGGCGATCTTCCGGCACCCGGACAATCGCTCCCCTCGTTCACCCTCACCGCGGCGAACCTGCAGGACTTCAGCAATGCTGACGTCTCCGGCAAGCGCGTCGTGTTCAACATCTTTCCCAGCGTCGACACCCCGACCTGTGCACAAAGTGTTCGTCGCTTCAACGAGATCGCATCGTCGCTCGAGAACACGGTTGTCTACTGCGTGTCGAACGACCTGCCGTTCGCCCAGGGTCGCTTCTGCGGCTCGGAAGGTCTCGGCAACGTGCAGAACGCGTCGGGATTCCGCGGCGGCTTCGGCAACGCGTTCGGCGTGCTGCTGAACGAAGGCGCGTTCAACGGCCTTCTCGCACGTGCAGTCGTCGTTGCCGACGAAAACGGCAACGTGCTGCACACCGAACTCGTCTCCGACATCGCGAACGAGCCGAACTACGACGCGGCGATCAACGCGCTGAAATAAACCGTTTCATTCACTCTCGAGAGAGCCCGTCCCGCAGAGGGGCGGGCTTTTTCACGTCACAGCAACGTGTCGATGCCGAGTGTGAGTCGCTGCGACAGATCGGCGACGTGACGGCACGCCAACACGACGCCGGGCATGAAACTCACGCGGTCGTTGCTGTCGTGACGGATCACGAGTGTCTGCCCGGAGGTTCCGAGGATGACTTCCTGTGAAGCGGTCATCCCGACCATGCGCACTCCGTGAACGTGGATGCCTCCCGGGCCCACACCGCCGCGCGCGCCGGGAATCACTTCGTGTTTCGTGGGGTCGTCGGCCCATTGCGAACTCGCCGCGGCCATCCGTTGCGCCGTGACCATCGCGGTTCCGCTCGGCGCGTCGGCCTTTGCGTTGTGATGGAACTCGATGATCTCGGCGGTCTCGAAATACGGGGCCGCCTGTTCGGCGAACTTCATCATCAACACCGCACCGATCGCGAAGTTGGCCGCTATCAGGCAGTTGCTGCCGGTGAAGGCCTTCTCGAACGACACGATGTCGGCTTCGGAGAATCCCGTCGTGCCCACCACCGCGTGCATCCCGTGAAGCGCCAGCCACGGGATCGTCGTGCGCGCGGCGTCAGCCACCGTGAAATCGACCACCACGTCGCAGTCGGCATCGGCCAGAGCCTTCAGGTCGGATGCGATCGTGACCCCGTGCACGGCACCGCCGCCGCCGACGACGTCGACAGCGGCGGCAAGTTGAAGTCCGTCTGCGGCCACCACGGCGTCACACACCGTGGAACCCATGCGACCGGCAGCCCCGACGACACCCACGCGAATCATGGGAGTCACCGTAGTCGTTGTGCGCGGTTAGCGGCGGCGACGATTTCTGTCGCCGCGATCGGAACGCGAATCGGGTCCGAGATCGCCCAGTTCCGAGCGAAGTTCGTTCTCGAACTCATCCTCGAACGAGACTTCCTTCGGTCCGTCGTTGCGGGGGCCACGATCCTCGCGCGGTCCACGGTCTTCGCGCGGTCCACGATCGTCACGATCACGTGAGCCGCGGTCGCGGTCGCGTCCTCCACGGTCGCGTCCTCCACGGTCGTCGCGGTCGCGACGCTCACGGCGCTCGCCACCGCCACCGCCGCCACCGGGGATGTCGTTTCCGTCTTCGTCGACCGGGGTGAGGCTGACCTTGCCCTTGTCGTCGATGTCGTCGACGCGAACGCGGATCTCGTCGCCGAGGCTCAACACGTCTTCGACGTTGTTCACGCGCTGGCCGTTGCCCAGTTTCGAGATGTGCACGAGACCGTCACGGCCGGGAAGGATGTTCACGAACGCACCGAACTTGGTGGTGCTCACGACTCGACCCACGTAGATCGCGTTGAGCTCCGCCGTCGGCGGGTCGACGATTGCGAGGATGCGGTCGCGCGCTTCTTCCACGCGGAAGCTGTCGGGCGAACCGATGGTGACGATGCCGACCGCTCCGTCGTCGTCGACTGCGATGTCGGCACCGGTCTCCTGCTGGATGGTGTTGATGACCTTGCCCTTGGGCCCGATGACCTCGCCGATCTTGTCCATCGGGATGTTGAACGACACGATCTTCGGCGCGGTTGCACCGACTTCGGGTCGCGGGGCCGACAGAGCCGAGTTCATCGAGTCGAGAATCTGCATGCGTGCATCGCGTGCCTGCTGCAGAGCGGCTGCGAGAACATCAGCGGGGATTCCGTCGATCTTTGTGTCGAGCTGCAGAGCGGTGACCGCGTCGACGGTTCCGGCGACCTTGAAGTCCATGTCGCCGAATGCGTCTTCTGCACCGAGGATGTCGGTGAGCGTGAGGTACTTGCCCTCTGCATAGATGAGACCCATCGCGATTCCCGACACGGGAGCCTTGATCGGCACACCGGCGTCCATCAACGACAGACTCGACGAACACACCGACGCCATCGAGGTCGAACCGTTCGACGAGAGCACTTCCGACACGAGACGGATCGCGTAGGCGAACTCTTCCTGGCTCGGCACCACCGGCAGCAAAGCGCGCTCGGCGAGCGCACCGTGGCCGATCTCGCGACGCTTCGGCGAACCGACGCGGCCGGTCTCACCGTTTGCCCACGGGGCCATGTTGTAGTGGTGGATGTAGCGCTTCTCGTTGTCGGGGCCGAGCGTGTCGAGCATCTGGTTCATGCGGGGCATGGCCAGCGTGCACACGTTCAGCACCTGGGTCTCGCCGCGCTGGAACAACCCGGTTCCGTGTGCGGCGGGCAGGATTCCGACCTCGCTCGACAGCGGGCGCAGATCCTTCGGTCCGCGTCCGTCGATGCGGATGCCCTGCTCGACGACGCGCTTGCGCACGAGCTTCTTCGTGAGGCTGCGGACTGCTTCCTTCACGGCCTTTTCCTGGCCGGCGAATGCGCCGCCCTCGCCGCACAATTCGGCAACGGTCTCTGCCGCCGCCGCGTCGGTCGCCGCGTTGCGGTCGGCCTTCAGGGCGATGGTGATGGCGGTTGCCAACTTCGATGTGGCGACCTTTTCGACCGCGGCGAAGATCTCGTCTGTGTAGTCGAGAACCGGTGTGTACTCGAGCGGTGCAATCGGGCCGTGCGTCGCGATGACGCTGGCCACGAGCTGGCGCTGGAGACCGATTGATTCCTTGATCCACTGCTTCGAGGCCTCGAGACCGTCGGCGATGACCTGCTCGGACACCTTCGGTGCACCCTCGGCATAGAACTCGAACGCCTTCTCGGTGCCTCCGGCCTCGACCATCATGATGGCGACGTCTCCGTTGTCGAGTTCGCGGCCTGCGACCACGATTTCGAAGGTTCCGTTGTTGCCCTCTGCGTAGGTGGGGTGCGGAACCCAGTCGCCGTCCTGCGAGTACGCCATGCGCACCGCACCGATCGGACCCTCGAACGGAATGCCGCTGACCATGAGGGCAGCAGACGATGCGTTGATGGCGATGACGTCGTGCGGGTTCTCCATGTCGACACCGACAACGGTGATGACAACCTGTGTCTCGTTGCGGTAGCCGTCGGGGAACGCCGGACGAAGCGGACGGTCGATGAGGCGACAGGTGAGAATTGCCTGCTCGGACGGGCGGCCTTCGCGACGGAAGAACGCGCCGGGGATCTTTCCTGCTGCATACGCACGCTCTTCGACGTCGACGGTCAGCGGGAAGAAGTCGATGCCGTCACGCACGCCCCGCGCGGCGTTTGCCGTCGCGAGAACGGTGGTGCCACCGATTGTTGCAATGACCGCACCCTGCGACTGGGTCGCAAGTTTTCCGGTCTCGAATGTGATGGTCTTGTCCGACCCCGAAACGGGTGCGGATACGCGAATTGCGTCAGCCATGGGAACTCCCTTGTTTTTGTTGTTGTGTGTTCCACCAACAAACGCCGGTTCCCAGTCGCCAACTCCGCCCCATGGTGCGGAACTCTCGACTGACAACCGACAACGAATGTGAAGTGTCGGTGGATGTGTGTGTTAGCGGCGAAGGCCGAGCTTTGCCACGAGTTCGCGATAACGAGCAATGTCGCGGTCGCGGACGTAGTCGAGCATGCGGCGGCGACGGCCAACCAGCATCAACAAGCCGCGACGGCTGTGGTGATCCTTGGGGTGGGCCTGCAGGTGCTCGGTGAGGTGGTTGATGCGGTCGGTGAGGAGCGCAATCTGCACATCGGGAGAACCGGTGTCGGTGCCGTGCTGACGGTACGTGGCAATGGTGTCGTTCTTCGACATGAAAAGCCTCTTTCCTTGAATGTTGAGAGGGCGTCTGCCCCGAGACTTTCGGGCCACACATCGTTCGCGCGCCGGAGCCCACGAGGACCCTGTCAGGCTACGAGCCATTTTCCGGTGCCTACAACCCCCGACTCCCATTAGTCTCCACGGGGTGTTCACCGGAATCGTCGAGGAAAAGGGCTCTGTCGCCTCCCGCGAGGGGTCCCGGCTCACCATTTCGGCCTCGACGGTGCTCGAGGACTCGGGAATCGGGGCATCGATTGCGGTGAACGGCTGCTGTCTCACCCTTGTCGAGAAAGGCCCCGACTGGTGGGTCGCCGATGTGTCCGACGAGACCTACTCTCGCACGAATCTCGGTCGGCTGCAGCCGGGCGACCCGGTGAACCTGGAGCGCCCGATGGTGGCGAACGGCAGGTTCGGGGGCCACATCGTGCTCGGTCATGTCGATGCGGTCGGCGAGATCGTGTCGCCTGCGCCGCAACTCGTCGTGCGCATCCCGCGCGACCTCATGAGATACGTGGTGGAAAAGGGCAGTTGCACCGTCGACGGGATCAGCCTGACGGTCTTCAACCTGACCGACGACACATTCGAGGTGGCCGTGATCCCCCACACCGCCGAGGTCACCACGCTCGGACACCGTGCAGTCGGCGACCAGGTGAACATCGAGATCGATGTTCTCGCCAAACACGTCGAACGATTGATGACCGCGGGCGACTGACTCATGGCCGACCTGTCGCAGCTTCGCGCACGCATCGACGAACTCGATGCGACTCTCGTGCAACTTCTCGCACAACGCCTGAACATCGTGCGCGAGGTCGCCGAGACGAAGGGACACTCCGGTGATGCGGTGATCCAACCGGAACGCGTGCGCGACGTTCTGCAGACGCGGCGCCAATGGGCCATCGACGCGGGCATCGATGCCGACTTCGCGGAACAACTCTTCCGCACGCTGCTCTCGGAGACGCACCGCATCGAGGCGGCCGAGGGGCGCGACGAGCCGACGCCCGAGAAGGATGCGGGCTCGCGTGCGCGCAGCGAACTCGACACGGTGGCGGTGCGCATCGACCACGTGGTGGTCGCCGTGGCGGACCTCGATGCGGCTCGCGACTTCTTCGCGGGAATCGGATTCACCACGCATTCGACCGACGACCCCGCCGTGGTGAACGCCATCGCGGGTGGTGTCACCGTCGTTCTGGTCGGGCCCAACCACAACCCCGCCGTGCACCGCCGCCTGTCGGAACACGGCTCGGGCGTGCAGCACATCGCGATCGAGGTGTTCAACGCAGGTGTCACCCGTGACGCCCTCGACGACGCAGGTGTCCCCCGCCTCACCGACATCGTCGTCGACGACGAGGGTCACGAGCAGGTGTTTGCGGCCCTCGACCCGGCAACCGGGGTTCAACTCAGCTTCATCAGCCGCACCGGACACCGCGTGCCGATGAGCAGCCACAACGTGTCGGCGATGTTCGAAGCCATCTCCGACGCTGATTCCGACGAATAATCCGTCTACGCTGGGGAGTGCTCGGTCATCACGGCCGCGTGGAGGCACTCTCTAACTCGCCTTCAGGCAGTCGACCGGCACTGGCAAAACCGAACCATCCGCTCTTCTCACCGGAAAGGTGCCCTTCTTGTTGCGCCAGTTTTCTCGCGACGACCTCATTCAGGCGTCGCACATCACGGAGTCGTTCATCGACGACCTGATGACATCGTCTCTCGACAACCTTCTCGAACGCGCGCGTGCGGTCCGCGACGCCGCGCACGGAACGCGGATCACGTTCTCGCCGAAGGTGTTCATTCCGCTCACGATGCTCTGTCGCGACAAGTGCGGCTACTGCACGTTCGCCCAGCCGCCCGCACGACTCGAGAAGCCCTATCTGCTGGCCGATGATGTGCTCGCCATCGCGCGACAGGGCGCACGCCAAGGTTGCCACGAGGCGCTGTTCACACTGGGAGAGAGACCGGAACTTCGTTACGACGTGGCCGCGACGTGGCTGCGCGAAAACGGCTACGACTCGACCGTGCACTACCTGCACGACATGGCCGAGCTCGTGCTGCGCGAGACGGGTCTGTTGCCGCACGCCAATGCGGGCGCACTGTACGAGGACGAACTTGCGATGCTGCGAAAGGTCTCGCCGTCACAGGGAATGATGCTCGAGTCGCTGCGCGACGATCTCGAGTGCCACCGCGGCGCACCCGACAAGGAGCCGCAACGACGCATCGACACGCTGTGCACCGCAGGTCGTCTCTCGATTCCGTTCACGTCGGGAATCCTCGTCGGCATCGGCGAGAACCGACGCGACCGCATCGATGCGCTCGCGTTGATTGCCGGCGCACACCGGACCCACGGCCATGTGCAGGAAGTGATCGTGCAGAACTTCCTGCCGAAGCCCGGCACCGCGATGCACAAGTCGCGCCCCTGCCCGGAGGACGAGTACCTCTGGTCGATTGCGGTGGCGCGGTTGATTCTCCCGCCGTCGATCCATCTTCAGGCTCCGCCCAATCTCTCCGACGATTTCGGTGTGCTGCTCGATGCGGGCATCGACGACTGGGGCGGCGTGTCACCGGTGACGGCAGACCACGTGAATCCCGAACGGCCCTGGCCCGCTCTCGACCGACTGCGCGAGGTCACCGAAGAAAAAGGATTCGCCCTCGCACCGCGCCTCACCATTTATCCCGAGTTCGCGACCCGGCCCGACACCTGGCTCGACGAGGCGCTGCACTTCCCCGTTCTCGACCGCACCGACGCCGAGGGGCTCGGACGCGACGACCCGGGTGCGGTGTGGCCCGAGAAAGTCACCGCGGCCGACGTGGTGCACGACGGAGCAGAGGTGGTGCTGGTCGGGCACAAGTCGACGCAGTGGTATTCGGGGTCGAACGTGAAACCGATGACGCTGGTGCCGCACCCGCGCGCGCATGCCCGCGGACGCGTCGCAGAGATCATCGAGGCCCACCGTTCCGGCGAGGAACTCGGAGAGCAGGAAGTGGTCGACCTGTTCCGTGCGCGCGGCCCCGAGGTGGGGTTCATCGCCGATTACGCCGACGAACTTCGCTACAAGGCAGTCGGAAACACCGTGACATGGGTGCACAACCGCAACATCAACTACACCAACGTCTGCACGTACAAGTGCAGGTTCTGCGGGTTCTCGAAGGGTCCGTTGTCGTTGAACCTGAGGGGCACCCCGTACCTGCTGACGCTCGAGGACATTGCCGACCGTGCGCGTGAGGCGTGGGAACTCGGCGCAACCGAGGTCACGTTGCAGGGCGGCATTCATCCCGACTTCGACGGCGACTACTACATCGACGTGACGAAGGCGGTGAAGGCCGCGGTGCCCGAGATGCACATTCACGGATTCACCGCGCTCGAGGTCACGGAGGGCGCACATCGCAACGGCGAGTCGCTGCGCGACTATCTCGTGCGACTGAAGGAGGCGGGCCTCGCTTCCCTGCCCGGCACCGCAGCCGAGATTCTCGACGACGACGTGCGCGCGATCATCTGTTCCGACAAGGTGAACACCGAGGAATGGCTCGAGTGCCACCGCCAGGCGCACGGCGTGGGTCTCCACTCGAACATCACCATCATGTACGGCAGCGTCGAACATCCCGAGTCATGGGCACGGCACATGAAGGTCACGCGTGATCTGCAGAAGGAAACCGGCGGTTTCACCGAGTTCATTCCCCTGCCGTTCGTGCACATGGCGTCGCCCATCTATCTGCAGAAGAAGTCGCGGCGCGGCCCCACGTTCAGGGAAACCGTGTTGATGCACGCCATCGGGCGCATCTTCTACGACGGCCTCATCGACAACGTGCAGGTCAGCTGGGTGAAGATCGGCACCCACGGCGCGGCGCAGTTGTTGCAGTCGGGCTGCAACGACCTCGGCGGCACGTTGATGGACGAGAACATCTCGCGCGCGGCGGGAGCGAACCACGGCCAGGCCATGACCGAAGGGCGCTTCGGAGAGATCGTGGCCCCGCTGCGACGCACTCTGGCGCAACGCAACACCGCATACGGGATCCTGCAGCAGAGCGTCTAGCGACTGTGGCGTGCGAGCACCGCGGTGCGCGCGTGCTCGATGTCCTTCACCAACTGCTCTTTCAGTTCGTCGATGCCGCCGAACTGCTTTTCACTGCGCAGGAAGGCCTCGAACTGCACCGAGGCCACTTCGCCGTAGAGGTCGCCCGAAAAGTCGAGAAGGTAGGCCTCGAGCAGCGAGAACTGCTGGTTGTCGTAGAACGTCGGACGTCGACCGAGATTGATGGCACAGGTGTGCTCGGTTCCGTCGGGCCTCGTGTACACGCCTGCGTAGACACCGTCTGACGGCATGCACATGCCGGTGGGCACCTGCACGTTCGCCGTGGGGAACCCGATGGTGCGTCCGCGTTGATCGCCGGTCACCACGGTTCCCCTCAATTCATAGGGACGACCGAGCATCCGTGTCGCGCTGTCGATCTCCCCGCCGGCCAGAGCGCGGCGGATCGCAGTGGAACTGACCGGCTCGTTCACGCCGTCGGCACGCGGAATGAGCACGATCGGTTCACAGGTGAAGTCGTGTCGCTCGCCCATCTCGCGCAGCAGGGTCACGTTGCCCTGGCGCATGTGGCCGAAATGAAAGTCGGAACCGACGATCACCGCCTGTGCGCGCAGTGTCGACACGAGCACACGCGTCACGAAGTCGACCGGGGTCTCCTTCGCCTGTTCCGGATCGAAAGGAACCACGACCACCGCATCGACGCCCGTCAGACGCAACTGCTCGAGTTTCTGTTCGGGGTTCGTCAGCATTCGCGGCGCCGATTCCGGGCGCACGATGCTCGCCGGGTGACGGTCGAAGGTGACCACGACGCTGAGCGCACCGAGTTCTGCCGCACGTGCGCGCACCTGGCGGATCACCGCACGGTGGCCGAGGTGCACCCCGTCGTAGGCACCGATCGTGATGACCGCTCGTCTGTCGGGCCACGGGCTCGCGGAGAGGTCGGTGATCACGTGCACGGGGCGAAACGCTATCTGCCCCCGAACACCACCGTCGGTTTGGCGATGCGGTCCTTCCACAACTCGAACACCGCGACCAGTTCGCCGTCTGTCGACACCGCGGCCCACGGACCGTCGCCGTCCCATGCATCACGGACGCGACCGTACAGAACGTCGTCGACCTCGGCGTCGGTGAGAACATGCGACGGCAACGCTCGCACCGCGTCACGCACCGGCAGCAACACCGGCTCGTCGATGCTGCACGATTCGTCGAGTGAATACGGCCCCGTGGTGTGACGCCGCAACGTGCGGATGTGCGCTCCACCCCCGAGCGCACGACCGAGGTCGGCACCCAACGAACGTATGTAGGTGCCGCCGCCGCACCGCACGCGCGCAGACAGAACCAACGGCTCCGACGTCGTCTCCACATCGAACTCGAACACCGAGACAGGTCTCGGTTCACGCTCGACCTCGACCCCTTCGCGCGCCAGTTGGTGCAGTCGCACACCGTCGACCTTCAGTGCCGACACCATCGGGGGCACCTGCATGATGTCGCCGACGAACCGCTGCGCAACCACGCGCCGGATCTCGTCGACCGACGGAAGTGTCATGTCGAACGTGGCGGTGACCTCGCCCGAGTCGTCGAGCGTGTTGGTCTCGCTGCCGAACACGATCTCGCACGAATACGTCTTGTCCATGTCGGACATGAACCGGATCAACCGCGTCGCATTCCCGACACCCACCACGAGCAGGCCGGTCGCGTCGGGGTCGAGCGTGCCGGCGTGGCCGATTCGCTTCTCACCGAAATGCTTTCGGAGCCTGTAGACCGCATCGTGGCTGGTGATGCCCGCTGGCTTGTCGAGCAGGACGAGCCCGTGCACCGTGGGCGGTCGGCGCTTCGCCATGGCTCAGTCGTCGTTGTCGGGCTCGACAGGCGACGTGTCGGGCTTGCGTCGCAAAAGTTCCTCGATGCGGGCGGCGCTTCGGATGACCTCGTCGGGCTTGAACGACAGGATCGGGGTCTTGCGTGCATGCATCTGGCGGTTGATCGACGCCTGCATGCGTGCGCGATGCTCGAGAAGAGCCTCGACCACTCCCGCGTCGCCCTCCTCGCCGAACATCGAATCGAAGTACACGATGGCGCGGTTCATCTCCGGGTCGACGTCGATCGCAGTGATGGTGACGAGTTCGAGTCGTTCGTCGTCGATGCGGGTGAGTTCGTCGGCGATCACCTCGCGCAACACTTCCGACAAACGGGCGGTGCGGGGGTACCCGTGCGATGAACCACCCTTTGGTTGACGGCGACCCGACCGTGGGCGTTGCTTCGACACGTCATCTAGAATGGCACACTCATGACTGATTCGGCGACGCCCTCCACTCCAGCAGCGACGAATGTCCCTCCGTTTCGCTACTCGGCGCGTCTCGCTGCCGGCATCGAATCTCGGTGGCAAGACGCGTGGGAAGCCAACGGCACGTTCCACGCACCGAACCCCGCGGGTCCGTTGAAAGACTCCGATCGCCTGGCCGGCAAGCCGAAATCTTTCATTCTCGACATGTTCCCGTATCCCTCCGGAGCGGGACTGCACGTGGGGCACCCGCTCGGCTACATCGGCACCGATGTGTATGCGCGCTTCAAGCGCATGAAGGGCCACAACGTTCTGCACGCACTCGGATACGACAGTTTCGGTCTTCCCGCCGAGCAACACGCCATCACCACGGGAATCCACCCGCGCATCAACACCGAGTCGAACATCGCGAACATGCGGCGTCAGCTGCGTCGTCTCGGTCTCGGCCACGATCCACGTCGCAGCGTCAGCACCACCGACGAAGAGTTCTACAAGTGGACCCAGTGGATCTTCCTGCAGGTGCACGGCGCCTGGTACGACACCGACCGGAAATGCGCACGTCGCATCGACGAACTCGTTGCCGAGTGCGAGTCGGGCAAGCGTCCGCTTCCGGGCGGGCGCACATGGAACGACTTGTCGTCGCAGGAAAGGCACGACTTCATCGATGCACACCGGCTCGCCTATCTCACCGACGCACCGGTGAACTGGTGCCCGGGTCTCGGCACGATTCTCGCGAACGAAGAGGTCACCGCCGACGGCCGCAGCGACATCGGCAACTACCCGGTGTTCAAGCGCAACATGCGCCAGTGGATGATGCGCATCACCGCATATGCCGACCGACTCGTCGACGATCTCGACCGTCTCGACTGGCCCGAACCGATCAAGTTGATGCAGCGCAACTGGATCGGCCGCAGCGAGGGTGCGCGCGTCGAGTTCGCCTCTGCCGCCGGGCCCATCGAGGTCTTCACCACGCGACCCGACACCCTGTTCGGCGCAACGTTCATGGTGCTGTCGCCCGAGCATCCACTCGTCGACGCCCTGACCACCGCCGATGCACGCGCAGCCGTCGACTCCTATCGCGCAGCCGCCGCGGCCAAGGGCGACGACGAACGACAGGACGACTCGAAGGCCAAGACCGGCGTGTTCACCGGCGCGCACGCGACCAACCCGGTCAGCGGAATCGACATCCCCGTGTACATCGCCGACTACGTGCTGATGGGGTACGGCACCGGCGCGATCATGGCCGTGCCGAGCGGCGACCAACGCGACTTCGACTTTGCACGCGCGTACGGGCTGCCGATCGTTGCCACCCAGATGCCGCCGTCGTCGTGGTTCGAAGAACGCGGCATCGCGCCGAGCAGCGACTGCTCGATCTGGCCCGAGGCATTCGTCGGCGACGGCGAGTACATCGACTCGGCCAACGACTCTCTGTCGCTGAACGGACTCACGTCGATCGCCGAGGCGAAGTCGCGCACCACCGAGTGGCTCGAGGCGCGCGGTGTCGGTGTGGCCACCACCACATACCGACTGCGCGACTGGTTGTTCTCGCGACAGCGCTACTGGGGCGAACCGTTCCCCATCGTGTACGACGAACACGGAAACGCACACGCCGTGCCCGAGTCGGCACTGCCCGTGTTGTTGCCCGAACTCGCCGACTTCAAGCCGACCGCACTCGACCCGAACGACGCCGACAGCGACCCCGTGCCGCCGTTGGCGCGCGTGAAGGAATGGACAACGGTGACACTCGACCTCGGTGACGGCGCCCGCGAATACCGGCGCGAGGTGAACGTGATGCCGCAGTGGGCGGGCTCGTGTTGGTACGAGATGCGCTATCTCGACCCCACCAACACCGAGGCATTCGTCGACAAGGACGTCGAGCGGTACTGGATGGGTCCGCAGGGCGACGGCCACACCGGCGGTGTCGACCTGTACGTCGGTGGCGTCGAACACGCAGTGCTTCACCTTCTCTATGCGCGTTTCTGGCACAAGGTGCTCTTCGATCTCGGGCACGTCAGCAGCGAAGAGCCGTTCCATCGCCTGTTCAACCAGGGATACATCCAGGCCTATGCGTACCGCGATGCCCGCGGCCAAACCGTTCCCGCGGCCGAAGTGGTCGAGTCGAACGGTGCGTACTCGTGGAACGGCGAGAGCGTCACCCGTGAATACGGCAAGATGGGCAAGAGCCTGAAGAACATCGTGACCCCCGACGAGATGTACGAAGAGTTCGGTGCCGACACTTTCCGGCTCTACGAAATGTCGATGGGCCCCCTCGACGCAAGTCGCCCGTGGAACACGCGCGACGTCGTCGGCATGCAGCGGTTCCTCCAGCGCCTCTGGCGCAACATCGTCGACGAAGACACGGGCGAACTCGTCGTCACCGACGATGCGGCTCCCGGCGAACTGATGCGGCACCTGCACCGCACCATCGCGGGTGTCGACGCCGACATGGCCGGCCTGCGGTTCAACACGGTGATCGCCAAGTTGATCGAGTTCAACAACGCACTCACGCAGCACACCAACGTCGCCCGCACCGCTCCGCGCTCTCTCGTCGAGCCGCTCGTGCAGATGCTGTCGCCGCTGTGTCCGCACGTGGCCGAAGAACTGTGGCACCGTCTCGGCCACACCGACACGGTCACCTACGAACCGTTCCCCGTTGCCGACCCCGCGTTGCTCGTCGAGGACGCCATCGAGGTTCCCGTGCAGGTGAACGGAAAAGTGAGGGGGCGCATCTCGATCGCGCCGGACGCGGACGAAGAAGCACACCTCGCGGCCGCCATGGCTCTCGACAACGTGATCGCCGCACTCGACGGACGGACCCCGCTGAAAACGATCGTTGTCCCCGGTCGAACCGTCAACATCGTCGTCAAGTGATGAACGCCGTCATGGGTGCATGGTGCACCTTCACCAGTCTCGTCTTCATCTGGCCGCAGGTCTGGCGCATGACTCGCCACGACACGTCGCACGGCGTGTCGGCCTTCGGAACGGCGCACGGCCTCGTGGGGTCGGCGCTGTGGTTGTCGTACGGCGTCTCCATGGACCGCGTCGCGATCTGGTTCTCGAACTCGCAGTTCATCGCGGCACAACTCATCATCATCGGCGTGCTCTACCGACACGGAAAACTGCCTCTCTCGCTGCTCGCGAGATTCGCCGCCGTGCTTGCCGTGCTGCTCGCCGTCGGCATACCCGCGCCCGCCGCGACCGTCGGCTGGATCGCAACCGTCGTGAGCATCACGTCGTTGTTCCCTCAGGTGCTGCACACCGCGCGCGCCGAGAACCTGCACGGCATCTCCGTGGCCAGTTGGGCGATGACCATCGTGTCGGCCGGTTCGTGGATGGTCTACGGCTGGATGCTCGACGACATGGTGATGGCGACCATCAATTACTTCACCATTCCGATGATGGTCTATGTGATGACCATGGCGATTCGCTGGCGGGTGAGGGCCGGCGAGCCGATCTTTGCTCAGTCGAGATAGCGACGCACGCTCTGCACCAGCGCGAGATCGGGCGTGCCGATGTCGAACATCACGAGCCTCGTGACTCCTTCGGCGACCAACTCGCGATGGAACGGATGATCCGGGTCTGCATATTCGGTCACGAACGGTGACCACACGGAGACATCGAACGGACGGTCCCCCGCCGCCGCACGGGCGACGCGAACGAGTTCGGCGCGTTGTGGATGGTTGAAGCGGGTGTTGATTCCGTCGAACCGCTGCCCCGCAATGGTTGCGAGACCCACGCTGTTCACTCCGACGATGATCGGGGGCTCCACGTGCGGCCGCGGGAATCCGACGAACGATTCGTCGCGGTCGTGCGACCAGATTCCGCGCATCACCTGCACGTTGTCGACGAGACGTTGATGGCGCTGCGCCATGGTCGGCAGCACATCCATCGACAGAGCACGTTGTTCTCCCCCGTAGGGGCTCGTGGGCGACGTACCGGCACCTATGCCGAGCCGCAGACGACCGGCGGAGATGTCCTGCAGCGAACTGACGATGTTGGCGAGCAGACCGGGGTGTCGGTTGTTGATGTTGGTCACCAAGGTGCCGAGATTGATGGTTGTGGTTGCGGTGGCCCACGCCGTAAGACTCGTGAAGCACTCCATCATCGAGTCGCTCTCGAACATTGCACCCGAGAAATGATCAAGATTCCACACCGTGTCGTATCCCGTTGCCTCGGCGGCAAGCACTGCCTCGCGCATCTGCTGCCACGGGGCAGACCCCTGGTTGAACTGGATGTCGATGATCACGCGGACAACCCTACGAGGGGTCGCACCACACCGGGCCCATGAACGGCCACAGGCGCATCACATCGTCTGCAAACTCGCGCGCACCTGGCGTGCGTTCCCACTGTCGAAGCGAACCCTGGAACCACCGGGTCTTCATGGTGTCGTCGTAGATGTCGCCGTACCACTGCAGAGGAACGGTCGACGCCCATTTCGGCGCGGGCGCAATGATCGAAGTCCCGCCGTCGGCGTGGTCGACCGATGCGACATGGACCAACCCCGACAGTTGCTCGAGCTCGTCGCGTCTCGGCGTGTGGCCGACCTGCATCATTGCCGCCCAGACCGATGCGGGGGTGATGTCGTCGATCGTGACACCCGAGGGGTGAGTGCCGAGAAGAATCTTCGTGGCCGACGACATTGCCGCCGCGAGCGCCACCGCGACGAGGTTGTCCTGCGCCGGGGGCAACAGATCGTTCCGCGGTGCGTGAACGGGTTCGAAATTCTTGCTTGCACCGTGGAAGTCGATCACCGAGCCGTGCGGTGCCGACACCAGCAACTCGAACAGGCGCACCGCACCGAGAAGCCTGATGTTGTCGTCGAGTGCGCCGAGATCGTCCATCGCGTATCCGTGGATCGGCACACGGGTGCGGTTCATCGTGGCGTCCCAGTACAACCCCACGAAACGCCCCTCGATTGTCGCGTTTCCGTTCGTTGCTTCGGCCACGATGTCGGCGAGATCGGCCATGGTCGATGCGCGCCAGCCGAGGTCCGCGACCAGATGGTGACCCTTCGTCAGCACGCCGTTCACCCGCAGGTGGCCCACCACGCGCTCGCGCAACTGTTTCGATGCGGCGACGACACGGTCCGAGTTCTGCATCAACACTTGGCGCGCCGTTGCGGAGTCCATCTCCACGTTGTGTGCGAGCGGCGACTCGATGTCGCACCCGAAGCGTTGTGACATGCGCCGTGCGGTGAGTCGCTCGTGTTCGTCGATGAACCTGATGGCCACTTCTTCGTCGACCTCGGTGATGTTCGCGCGGCCGATCACCGACCGGGAAAACGACAGATACGACGCCTCCGGGAGATGTCCGTGTCCGTTCGAGCGGTAGTCGCGCCAGACACAGTCGGCCACCCATCCGTCGCGCGCGGCGAAATGCACACCGGCGACGTCACGTTCGGCAATCACCGACAGCATGTCTTTCACCTGACCTGCGACGATCATCGCCACCATGCTCTCGCCGATGTTGTGCACGGGGTCGCGCTCGTACGAGAACTCGATGTCGCGCTGCCACGACTCGATGCGCGAGAAAGGCAACACCGCCGGGCACGTGTTCATCGGATGACGGTGCCAACGAGAACTTCTCGAGTCGATGTACGAGTGAATGCCCATCTTCGACGGCACTGTCCCGTCGGCGATGCGTTGGTCTCCCACGTGCACGATGCGATCAGCCGGGACACCGAGATCCGAGATCACGGTCTTCCAGAGAGAACCGTTCTGTTTCATGCCGCCGAATTCGCAGCTCACGTAGATCTGGTCGGGTCTGACCCAATCGAGACCCGCCGCGTGCGCCATGCGCGCGAGATGACCCGAAGTCATGTAGTTGTCACTCACGATGACAACCCGCATGCGGCGCCTGATCGCCTCTTCTGCGAGATCGCGTCCGAACGGAACCAACCGCGCCATTGCGATTTCGAGTCGGACTTCGGTGTCGCGGGCAATCTCGATCTGCGCGTCGGTCGCAGACATCTCTGCTTGCAGCGCCCCGAGGATCTCGGCATGGGTGATGTCGCGCAGCGAACCGGTTCCGGCAACCCTGACCCGAACCTCGTGTTCGACCTGCACTCTCTTCTGTGCAAAACCGATCCACTCCGCGCCGAATTCCGCGACAAGCAATCGTTCGACTTCTGCGAAGACATGGGTCGGCTGCGCGACAGTGCGTGTCACGAGGGTGTCGAAGAAATCGAGAGACAGCACCTGCACGCCCGGACGTGCGTCGAGCACTTCTGCCGCGGTCGGTCGCCGTGTCATCGCCCCACCCTCGCGCGGATGCGTCGCACCACACCCCGACCGGCCGCGCGGGGTCGCTTCAGTGCGCGCGCCACCCGGGCAACCTTCGCGGCTGCGCCGCCCGATGCCCTCGCCCGCGATTCTGCCTCCTGTCGCGCGGCGTCGTCTGCGTCGATGCGCGCGGTTTCCCGTCGCGACAGCTCGCCCTTGCTCACGCCGTCGCGCCCGGGTTCCGATTCCCATCGCCGCTGAAGTCCGCCCTTGATGCGTCGATGAAGTTCCTGACCGACGGTGATCGAATTGCCGGAGGAGACATCGCTCTCGGGGGTTCGCGTGTGATAGTTCGCCAGACGTTGCGGCACGAACACGAACGGCCCGGCTTCCACCGCACGAAGATTGAAATCCCAGTCGCCGAGCACCGGAAGCGATGCATCGAACCAGCCCACTCCATCCAGCAGAGAACGACGGAACAGAGCGGCGATCGGCGGGAACGTGTTGTTGCCGATCATCCCTTCAAAGGTGAGCCGTTCGGGCACCAGGTAGAACTTCTCGTGGCGCACCGGCCACACGCGACCCTTCGAGAATGTCTCGTGCACGCGTGTCACCCCGGTGACGACCGCACTCGCGTCCGGGTTGCTCCGCAGCGTCGGCACCGTGACGTCGAGGAACTCCGGCCGCCATGAGTCGTCGTCGTCGTGGATGGCGAAGAACTCCGAATCGACGGATGCCAGACCACGGTTCGATGCCTCTTCCATGCCGACGCGTTCGTCGAGGTGCACAACCGAGATTGCAACCGACGGGTTCGCCAGCCGCGAAATATCGATCACCCTGTCGACGGTCGCGGGGTCTCCCCCGTTGTTGACGAGGACGAGGCGCCAATCGCGAAACGTTTGTTGACACACGCTCGTGAGCGCACGCGCCAGCAACAGAGGACGCTCGTACGTGCGCATCACGATGGCAACCGACGGCATTGTGTCAGCGTAGTTCGCACGCGTGTAATACGGTGTCGACATGGAACTTGCACACGAAATGGACGGCTCGGGACCGCTGGTCGTTCTGGTGCACGGCATCACCGAGAACCGTGAGTCCTGGCGTCCGTTGGTCGGGCCGCTGCGAGAGAAGTACAGGGTTCTTCTCGTCGACTTGCGGGGTCATGGAGACAGTGATGAGGGTGATGCCTACGACCCGATCACAATGGCGACCGACGTGCGCGAGACCGTGTCGACCGCTGCAGGTGCCGATGCAGACACCGCACTCATGATCGGGCACTCCCTCGGCGGAGTGGTGGTCAGCGCGTACGGCGCCCTGTTTCCGTGCCGAGGGATCATCAATGTCGACCAACCATTGCGGCTGTCTGCGTTCAAGGAGGGTCTTTCGCAGCTCGAGCCGATGCTGAAGGGTGACAACGAATCGTTCTCCTCGGCAATCGCCATGCTGTTCGGGTCGATGATGGGCGCATTGCCTGCCGACGAGATCAGCCGGGTGAATTCCCTCCGGCGACCGACACAGAGCGTGGTTCTCGGCATCTGGGGAACGGTTTTCGATTCGACGCCGGAAGAACTCGATGCACAGGTTGATGCGCTCGTCGGCGGAATCAGGACACCGTATCTCGCACTGCACGGCTCCGACCCGGGTGTTGACTATGCGAACTGGCTGCTCGAAGCGACGCCGACCGCGGTGTTCGAAGTGTGGGACGACCTCGGTCACTACCCGCACTTGGTGTGGCCGGACACTTTCGTGGATCGCGTCGCGGAGTTCGATGCGGAAGGAATCTGATGGTGGAGCTGACGGGAATTGAACCCGTGACCTCTTGCATGCCATGCAAGCGCTCTGCCAACTGAGCTACAGCCCCGAATCGTCGGAGCCCTCACCCTACCAAGCAGGTCGGGCCCCTCACCAAGAGACGGGGACGATGTCCTTGTACAGGCGTTCGATCTCGTAGAAACGACGAGCATCGTCGACGAAGATGTGCACCACCACATCGCCGTAATCGATGAGGACCCACTGCTTCTCGCGCGTTCCCTCCGACCTCAGCGGTCCGCGGCCGAGGGTCTCGCGCACCTCACCCAGCACCGCATCGGTCACCGCCCCCACGAGGCGCGGATTCGATGCGCTCGCAACCACGAAATACTCGGTGATGCCCACCACGTCGCCCACCGGCAGCACGATGATGTCGGTGCCCTTCTTGTCGTCGATGATGCGAGCGATGGCGGTCGCGAGTTCGAGTGATTCCGGTTGCGGAGAGGGATTCGTCACTTCTTCACCGTAGTCGTGGTGGTGTTCTGCGGTCCCGACCCGAGAAAGGCAAGGAACGCATTTCCGAGCACGATGCGCAGATTCACTCCGTCGATGATCTCCTGCGACTCCCTATAGGTCATCTCACCCAACAGATTCTCGAAGGTCTCCGCTTCGGCGTGCCCCATCGCGTCGTTGTAGAAGACCACCGTCTCTTCGGCTGGTGTCTCGGGAACATGGCGAATCAACACCACGTTCGCACCCATGAATGCGAGGCGGGTTGCGGCTTCCTTTGCGTACGTCACGTTGTCGAAGGGAATGTCGATCATCACGGCGATGTTCGTGCTGGTGAGGCGAAGTGCCGAAGGAACCACGCTTGCCATCACGGTCAACACTTCACCGCCGTCGAGGTCGTAGAGGTCGGCGGCGGCCGGGTTGCGTTGCGGATCGGTGAGCAACGTGGCGCTGAACTGCCAGACGTCGATGGCGCCGGCAAAGAGAGCGGCGAAGAACTCGGGGGTTGTCTGCGGTGGGCGAAGCGCGGCACCGTCAACCGAAGTGCTCGACTCAGCGGGGTTCGACACGGCCACACCGGCGCGCGCCACCGAGGTCCACAACGCCTTCACCTGTGCGAGGCGTGTCGATTCGGGCGCCCCGGCCTGCAGTGCGCCGAGAGCCGCGGCAATGTCGTTCGGCCCCACCGTGAGGGCCCCGGCGGCGAGAACCGTCACCGGCGCGCCGTCTGGTCCGGTGTCGACCACCGGCTGGGGCAATGTGACCGGCTGGGTTCCGATCGGTGCGAGCAGCGAGGCGAGGTCGGAAACCGACACATCGTCGACCACCTCGAGGCTCACGTTGAGCAGATTCTCCACGTCGGTTTTCAACGCCTCGATGCCGCCGGTGGCGTACGAATCGCCGATGCGACGCGGTGCCTCGCCGTCGCGCACGTCGGCGCGCGCACCAACGGGCACCGACACGATGGTGCCGCCGCGCAGTTCGGGATCGACGGCGAGCAACGCGATCGCAGCCAGCTCGTTGCGTGTGTTCGTGACGGCGATCATCTCGACCGGTGTCAGCGGAATCGACACCGTTGCATTGTTCTCCACGTTGTTGCCGCCAGAGTCGTTCAGGAGGTCGGCTGCACCGAGAACGAGACCGCTCGGCAATGCAATCGCAGTCAGTGCCGAAGTGACGACTGCTGCGATCATGCGTCGGCGTCGACGCGCCGGGATTGCACTCACGCCCGCACCCGGTAGAGACCGTGTCGTTCGATGATGCGAACGACTGCGGGGAGGGTGAGATGTTCGACCGTCTCACCGGAGGCGATTCGCGAACGAATCTCACTGCTCGACGCATCGACCGGGGTCATGGCAACCACCACTTCCCCGTCGCCGGCGTCGATGGTTCGGTCGTCGCGATTCACCACCACGAGCGTAGAGAGCGCGCGAACTCGCTCGGGGCGATGCCACGTGTGAATTCGCTCTGCGGTGTCGGCCCCGACCACGAGATAAAAATCGGTGTCGGGATGCTCGCTGGTCAGATCCTCGAGGGTCTCGGCGGTGTAGGTGGGCCCGCCGCGGCGGATTTCCCTGTCGTCGACCCCGAGGCCGTCCTCGCCGTCGACCATCGCGGCGGTCATCTCGAGCCTGATCGGGGCCGGCGTCACCGCCCGGTCGTCCGATTTTTGCCAGGGGTCGTTGGCCACGACGAAGAGCACCCGGTCGAGCCCGAGTTGTGTGCGCACGGCCCGGGCAGCCTCCAGATGCCCCAGATGTGGGGGGTCAAAGGTTCCTCCGAGGAGTCCGATTCGGCGTCTCGCGGGGTTCGGCACGTGGCGAGTGTAGGAGCCGCCGGGGTGCTTCTACCCGCACATTCGGCGAAGAACAAATTACCCCTAGCCACGACACCACCCATCTGTTATTCTCATCAATCCCCACTTGGAGAACCCCCTCCTTGGCAAACCCCCCATGTGTCCCCTGCCACGGGTCGCACGGGAACAAATCACTACGAAACAACGGTTGACAACTGCATCATGAACGACTCAATTGGTCTCTACCTCAACGACATCGGCAAGGTTGCTCTCCTCACGGCTGAGGACGAGCGCGAACTCTCGAAGGCGATCGAAGCCGGACGCGAAGCCGCAAAGCGCCTCGAGGCCGGCGAGCGCGGTGCCGCGCTTCGTCGCGACCTGCGCAATGCAGCCGCCGCGAAGGACCGCTTCATCCGCTCGAACCTTCGTCTCGTCGTGTCGATCGCACGCCGCTACCCCCTGCCCCAGGGAATGGACCTCCTCGACCTGATCCAGGAGGGCAACCTCGGTCTCGAGCACGCCGTCGACAAGTTCGACTGGCGCCGCGGCTTCAAGTTCTCGACCTACGCCACGTTCTGGATCCGCCAGGCCATCGGTCGTGCACTCGACCAGAAGGCCAGCCTCATCCGCATCCCGGGTGATCGTTCGGCGAGCCTGCGCGCGGCGCTGCGTCAGGCCTCCGGCGACGGTGAAACCCTCGACGCAGGCAACGCAGAACTGCACCGCCTCACCACCCCGGTGTCGCTCGACAAGACCGTCGGCGACGACGGCGACGCGACCCTCGGCGACCTCATGGACAACGGTCAGGGAACGCCCGAAGACGCCGTCATGGCGCTTGTCGATTCTGAGCTTCTCGACGAACTGCTCGGCACCCTCGACGATCGTGCCCGTTACGCAGTCGAGGCCCGCTTCGGTCTGCTCGACGGCGAGCGCAAGAGCTTCCGCGAAGTCGGCGAAGATCTCGGTGTCACCGCCGAGGCGGCACGTCGCCTCGTGAGCCGCGCCGTCGAAGGCCTGCGCGACGACGCCGAGCGCATCCTCGCGGTCTGACCGTTTTTCACCCCACTCCCACTCGCAACGCCTGTTTCTCTGTCACGGGAAATAGGCGTTGCTATTTCACCCCGTTTCACGCAAGGCTGTAGTCCCTATGACAGACCGTTGGACACCTGATTCGTGGAAGGACTACCCGGCGCAACAGCAGCCGGAGTGGCCCGACACCGGTGCGCTCGACGTCGTGTTGAAGCGCATCGCCGAGTTCCCCTCGCTCGTGTATGCAGGCGAATCGCGTGCACTGCAGTCGGCACTCGGTCAGGTGGCCGAGGGTCGTGCGTTCTTGTTGCAGGCAGGAGACTGCGCAGAGAGTTTCGACGAGTTCAGCGCGGTGAACATCCGCGAAAAGCTCAGGGTCATTCTGCAGATGGCAGTCGTGCTCACCTACTCGATGGGCGTTCCCGTCGTGAAGGTCGGTCGCATGGCGGGTCAGTTCGCCAAGCCGCGCTCGTCGTCCACCGAAAAGATCGGCGACGTCGAACTTCCGTCGTTCCGCGGTCACATCGTGAACGACCCCACGTTCTCTGCCGACGCTCGCGTGCCGAACCCCGAGCGACTGATCCAGGCCTACGAACAATCGGCATCGACACTCAACTTGCTGCGCGCGTTCACCAAGGGCGGTTTCGCCGATCTGAACCGCGTCAGCGCATGGACACAGGAATACGCGGCGTCGACACCCGAAGGCCGGCGCTATGTCGCGTTGTCGAACGAGATCGAACGCGCCTTGTCGTTCATGCGCGCGTGCGGCGTCGACACCGAGAACCATGCCGCACTGCACGAGGTCGACGTCTTCACCAGCCACGAGGCATTGATCCTCGGCTACGAAGAGGCGCTCACCCGCCACGACCCGCTCACCGGCGAGTGGTACGACGCGTCGGCCCACATGTTGTGGATCGGCGAGCGCACTCGACAGCTCGACGGCGCGCACGTGGAATACCTGCGTGGCGTGGCGAACCCCATCGGGTGCAAGGTCGGTGCGAGCACCACGCCCGAGTGGGTGCTCGAGTTGTGCGAGAAGGTGAATCCGGCACGCGTCCCCGGTCGCCTCACACTGATCTCGCGCATGGGAGCCGACAAGATCGAGGACGGTCTGCGGCCGTTGTTGCGCGCCGTCAAGGAGTCGGGTCATCCCGTGGTGTGGGCATGCGACCCGATGCACGGAAACACCATCACGGCACCGAACGGCCGAAAGACCCGCCAGTTCGAGGACATCGTCGGCGAAATCGCCGGCTTCGTGCGCGCCCACAAGGCCGAGGGCACCTGGCCGGGCGGTATCCATGTGGAACTCACGGGCGACAACGTCACCGAGTGCACGGGCGGAACCGACGACCTGACCGCCGACGATCTCGACTACCGCTACCAGACAGTGTGCGATCCGCGCCTGAACGGCCGCCAGGGTGTCGACCTCGCATTCCGCGTGGCGGAACTCATTCGCGACAACGCCTGACGATGGGCGCGCTCGACGCCGCGTGGCACCTCGCATCGACATGGCCCGTGTTGGCCTCGATTGCGGTCGTTCATTCGAACGGAACCGACACCTTCGGCGACGTCGACCGCGTGCAGCGCATCGCATCGGTGAGCAAACCGCTTGCGGCGTTCGCAACTCTCGTGGCCATCGAAGAAGGAAGCGTGACACTCGATGACCCGGTCGGCCAGACCGACTGCACCCTGCGGCACCTTCTGGCCCACGCGGGCGGATACCCGTTCGAGGGCGCACAACCGATCGGGCGGCCGGGAGCAAAGCGCATCTACTCGAACACCGGTTACGACATGATCGCTGCGCACGTCGAGAGCAGCACCGGAATCGCCTTCACCGAATATCTCGACGACGCGGTGTTCGCACCGCTCGGCATGCACTCCTCGGTGCTGCGAGGTTCGTGCGCAAAGGATGTTCATTCGAGTGTCTCCGACCTCGTGCGATTCGTGAACGAACTGCGATCGCCGACCCTCATCACCGGCGACACCTTGACATCGGCTGTCCTGCCGGTGTTCCCCGAACTCTCTGGCGTGGTGCCCGGCATCGGTCCGGCGGACCCGTGCCCGTGGGGTCTCGGCTTCGAGATCCGCGGGCACAAGAATCCGCACTGGACGGGTTCGCGCAACTCGGCGTCGACCTTCGGTCACTTCGGCGGCATCGGAACATTCCTGTGGGTTGACCCCGTTGCCGACTGCGCGTGCGTGATGCTCGCCGAAAAGGAGTTCGACGACTGGGGAATGGCTCATTGGCCGGCGTTCAACGACGCCGTGCTCGCCGCAATTGGTCGCTGACGCATCAGTTGCGTCAATTAGGTTGGTCACTCATGGCCAAGTTGCGCGGACTCTCCACGTTCACGATGGGAATCGGTCCGTTGTTGTTGTGCGGATTCAGTGTTCCTGTTGCGAACAGCATGGTGTTCCCCGCTCTCTCTGACCTGCAGGACGAATACGGCTTCGACGACTCCGGACTCGGGCTCATCTCGGCGGCGGGATTCTTCACGTCGCTTCTCGTGCAGTTGTTCCTCGCCCCCTACGCCGATCGCGGAAAACCGAAACGGTTCGTGCTGGCGGCGCTCGTGCTTGCGGCCATCGGGTCGGCAATGTTCGCCTTCGGCAGCACGTTGTGGATGTTTGTCATCGCCCGGGCCATCACCGGCGCATCGCTCGGCACCAGCGGCCCGGCCATCAAGGCCATCGCGGCAAACATCGACAAGGCCCGCGCCGCGGAGCGCCTCGGGCGTCTGCGCGGCGTGGAACTCGCCGGTTTCACTGGCGGCCCGATGATCGGCGCGCTTCTGATCGAACCGTTCGGCCTGCGCGGGGCGTTTCTCATCTTCAGCGGGGTTGCAGTCGTTGCGCTGCTCATCATTCTGCCGAAGACCCTTCCCGCGCTGCCCACGACGACCGAGTCGCGTCGTCTCAGCGTGGAGTTGCTGCGCCTGCGACCGGTTCGTGCCGCCGCACTGGCCTCGCTGACCTTGTTCATTCCCGTCGGCATCTACGACGCGTTGTGGGACCGCTACATCACCGACCGCGGCGGCACGAACCTGATGGTGGGACTCACGTTCCTGCTCTACACGATTCCCTTCATTGTTCTCGGCGCCGCCGGCGGTCGCGTCGCCGACCGACAGGGCGCGTCGCGCATGACGGTGATCGGAATCTTCATGACCGCACCGTTGGTGCTCATCTACGGACTTCTCCAGAATGCATGGCTGCTCGTCGGGTTCGCGGTTGTCGAGGGAGTCATCGGAGCCCTGTCGATTCCTGCCACACAGTCGCTGATGGCGCAGGTGGCACCGAAGGGACGCGCTGCCGCCGCCCAGGGATTGAACGGAAGCGGCGACCTGATTGCTGCGACACTCATGTCGCTGCTCGCACCGGTTCTCTATGGTTCGTCGGAGACGAACGGAGGCGTCATCACGTTCGGGTTCGCGGCCGCACTGATGGTGTTGTGCGGAGCAGTGGTGGCCCTCATGCTGAGAACCACCACCGACTCGAGCGTGTCTTCGGCGAACGACTGAGTCGCCCGCACGGATGGTTGATGTCGTCGATCAGGTGACGCCGAGGCTCAGCTGAGACGCTCGATGATCATCGCCATTCCCTGGCCGCCACCGACGCACATCGACTCGAGGCCGTACTGCTTGTCTTCCCACTGGAGACCGTTGATCAGCGTGGTCATGATGCGTGCACCGGTCATTCCGAAGGGGTGACCGAGAGCGATTCCGCCGCCGTGCACGTTCAACTTCTCCATGGGGATGCCGAGGTGCTTGGCCGACGGCAACACCTGGGCGGCGAATGCCTCGTTGATCTCGACGAGGTCGATCTGGTCGATGGTCATGCCGGCGCGCTTCAGAGCCTGACGGCAGGCCTCGATGGGTCCGAGGCCCATGATCTCGGGGTTCAGACCCGACACGCCCGACGACACGATGCGCGCCAACGGGGTGAGACCGAGCTGCTTGGCCTTTGTGTCGCTCATCACCATGACAGCGGCTGCACCGTCGTTCAGCGGACACGCGTTTCCGGCGGTGACTTTTCCGTCGGGACGGAACACGGGCTTCAACTGCGACGTTGCTTCGTAAGTGGTGCCGGCGCGCGGTCCGTCGTCCTTGCTGACGACCGTGCCGTCGGGAAGGACCAACGGTGTGATCTCGCGCTCGAAGAATCCGTTCTCCTGGTGGGCAACAGCGAGGTTGTGCGAGCGGACACCGAAGTGGTCCATCTCCTCGCGGCTCACGTTCTCGAGCTCGACCACGTTCTCTGCGGTTTGACCCATCGCGATGTATGCGTCGGGGAGACCGACCGGCGGAGCCCAAGTGCCTTGGCCGCCTTCTGCACGGGCCTTGGTGCGCGCACCGGGCTCTTTGAAGATGGGGTTCGGTGCCGAGTCGCTCGCGCCCGATGCGTAACGGCTGACGGTCTCGACGCCCGCCGCGATGAAGCAGTCGCCTTCTCCGGCACGGATTGCGTGCGCGGCCATGCGGATGGTCTGCAGCGACGACGAACAGTAGCGGTTCACGGTGACACCGGGGGCGTTGTCGAGGCCGGCGAGGATTGCCACCATTCGACCGATGTTGAAACCGCCCTCGCCTGCGGGCTGGCCGATTCCCATGATGAGGTCTTCCACGTCGTCGGGCTTCACCTGGGGCACCTTGGCCATCAGGGCCTTCACGATCTGGGCCGACATGTCGTCGGGGCGCAGGTCGACAAGGGATCCCTTGTTGGCGCGGCCGATGGGGCTGCGGGCTGTGGCGACAATGACTGCTTCGGGCATCTGAATCTCCCTGTTTGGTGGTTCGCGTGTCGAACCGACCCTTTGAGAGTAGTCAATCGGACGCACGTCTCACCCCTCGTAGGGTCTATTCGGCGTTGCGCGACCTAATCTGCCCGTATGGCAAACCCCACCGTCTCCCTCTCCGACATCGACCTGTCAGACCCTGACTTCTGGACCCGTCCGCGCGACTGGCGTTTCGCCGCGTTCAAGACGTTGCGCGACGAGGATCCCTTCCGGTTCTTCGAGGAGCGAACCGTGGAGAACTCTCCCATTCCCGTGGGGCCCGGGTACCGCGCACTGGTTCGTCACGACGACATCTGGCATGTCAGCCGCAACCCGCAACTGTTCTGCAGCGGCAACGGCTCGAACATCGGCGACCTGCCGGTGGAGATCAACGAGTTCTTCGGCTCGATGATCAACATGGACGACCCGAAACACTTCCGTCTTCGTTCGATCGTGTCGAAGGGTTTCACCCCGAAGGAAATCACGGCGCTCGAGGAGTCGGTACGCGTGCGGTCGAGCGCAGTCATCGACCGCATGTTCGAACGATTCCCGGAGAAGGAGTGCGACTTCGTTCGCGAAGTGGCGGCCCTGATGCCACTGCAGATCATCTGCGACATGATGGGAATCCCCGAGAGCGACGAGGAGATGATCTTCAACTGGACCAACACGATTCTCGGCGTCGGAGACCCGGAGTACGTGGGCACGTTCGAGGATCTCGTGCGGGTCGGAGGGGAAATCTTCTCGTACGCGCTCGCGCTCGGTGAGGACCGTCTCAAGAACCCGCGAAACGACATCGCTTCGGTGATGATGAATGCAGAAGTTGACGGTCAGCGACTGTCGGCACAGGAGTTCGGCTCGTTCTTCATCTTGCTGGTCGTTGCCGGAAACGAGACGACTCGAACCGCAATCGCACACGGCATGCGCGAGTTGACCCTGAACCGCGACCAGCGCGACATCTGGTTCAACGACTTCGAGACGCACACAAAGACAGCTGTCGAAGAGATCGTGCGGTATGCGACGCCGGTGATCCATTTCCGTCGCACGGCCACTGCCGACACCGAGATCAACGGGCAACCGATCAAGGCCGGCGAGAAAGTGGTGATGTTCTATCAGTCGGGCAACCGTGACGAGCGCGTGTTCGATGCGCCGGACACTTTCGACGTGCGTCGGTCGATGACCCCGGCCCAGGTCGGGTTCGGCGCGGGCGGCCCGCACTTCTGCCTCGGCGCGAATCTCGCGCGACGCGAGGTTGCCGTGATGTTCGATGAGATCCGTCGCCGGGTTCCGACGCTCGAGATCACGAGCGAGCCCGATTATCTGCAGAGCTCGTTCATCAACGGCATCAAACGAATGCGTTGTGCGTGGTAACCAACCGATTCCTGTCAATCTTCGACATTGACATCAGAATCGGATGAAGCGGGTGATCGCGGTTCAGGTGATACCAGCGGCGGCCGCCCTGGCTCAGGACGGTGACAAGACCCGTGCTCACCAGGTAATTCAGGACGACTCGCACCTCACTGCGTGATCGGCCTGAATCACGTGCAATTGATGTTGCCGATTCGTAGAGCGGGTTCCAGCACATCGCGAGCAACACGTCGGCTTCGACGCCGCGAATGAAATGGGAGAACGGGTTTTTCGGCGATGCGGGCATAGGCGTGAGAGATGTGTACGGAACCGGGCGACGGGACACACACTCCCCCACACCCTTTTTCCGAACTCACGGGATGCCGTCTTCCCTACCCCCATTTCGACGGCATGCCGTCGGTGCGCACCAAGGAGAGCGACGGCATGCCGTCATGGGGGCGTTCGAGTTTGACGGGATGCCGTCATGACGGCAGAAGGGGGTGTCGGGATGCCGTCATCGCAGACGTTTCGAAAATGGGTGCCGGGGTCTGTGTCTCGGAACAAATCCGTGCCGGGCGTCAATGCTGAATCAACCCGGTACAGCAACAACAGCAGCGGCGACAACAGCCGTCTTCAGATCGAAGAAGTATCGAGACCCAAACGAATGTCAGCAACAACCGCGGCATGATCGCTCGCGTGCACGCCACCAACCGGCTCGAGTCCCGCCAACCAGATCCGCGACGGGTTCCCGATCGGCCGGGGGCGCGGCCATGACACGAACACATAATCCAGTCGACGGTTGGGCCATGTCGAATCCTCGATGTACGGATTGTCGCGTCTCCACGTGAATCCGCTTCCCTCGCCGGCAATCTCCCACAGATCGGTGAACACGAGACCTTCGATGGCGGGCTCGCGACGGCCCGTCAGCATTCGAATCTCGTCGGAGTCGGGAACCGAGTTGAAGTCACCGGCCATCAACACCGGCATCTCGTTCTCCGGGTCGACCCGAAGTTGATCCACGATGCCCGACAAGGCTTCGCACTGCGCGATCCTGGTCGCCGACGCATCGAATCGATGATCGAGGTGCGTGCACACGGTCCACACCCGCCCGAACGGCGAGTCGATCAAGGCAACGACTGCACGGCGATAGCTCGGTGCGCCGGTCACGTCGGGCAATCGATGCACTTCCCACGACACGATCGGCCACCGGGAGAGAATGGCGTTTCCGAGACTCACGCCGTCGTCGTACCACGGCCCTTCGGTGCGGGCGACAAACATGTCGAGTTCGTCGGCCAGCCACTGCGCCTGGTCGAGACCACCCTCCTGCGCCCAGACTTCCTGCAGAAAGACGATGTCTGCGCTCTGGTCCTGCAGCACGGACAGAATCGCCGACTGGCGCTCACGCCAGGGGCCAAACTGCCACCACAGGTTCCATGTGAGAACGCGCGCCTCCATGGCCCCACGGTACCCCCGTCGGCCCGACTGTGCGCGCTACTGAATCGCGAGGCTCGCGCGGAACTCGGCGTCGGCAATCAAGGCGAGCACCTCCGGCGACGGCTCGTCAAGACGTTCGAGCGTCACTCCGGCGATGCTGCCGTTGAAGCGGTACACGTGCGGGTAGTCCCCGACCACCGCGCCCGAATCGAGACCGACATCGAACGTCTCGCCGCTCATCGAGAACACCACCGGAACCGTTCGTTCGATCCGCACCGCAGCAACGGGGTTCCCGTCGAGCGTCAACAGCAATTCGCCCCCGGCCCCGAAACCACCGTCGTAGGCGAAGTCTGCGACGATCACATGGTTGCCCGCAGTGAGTGCAGTGTGCGACACCGCGAGGTAGTGCTCGTGCCCGAACCAGTTGTAGTGGAACACGGGGCGCGATCCAGAGTCGACATACAGCGACCACCCCGCCATGTTCCCGCCCTGACACGCGATCACACCTTGAGCGGCACCGTCGACAGACACCTCGGCCGTGATTCGCCACGAACAGTTCTTGAGGTTCACAACGTTGCGCTCGGGCATCCGCCAGTTCGCCGTGGTGTACGTCATCTTTGACGCCCCGGCGAGAGCATCGGTGACGAGATACCGCGGCGACATCGTCTGGCCCGGCTCCTTGATCGGATACACGTTGTGTCGACGCGCTTCTGCGTCGAACAGATCCTGCAACGCGGCGAGTTTTTCCGGATGCTCGTGCGCGAGGTCGACCGCCTGGGAGAAGTCGTTGCGGATGTCGTAGAGCTCCCACTTCTCCTGCGGTCCGTCGAACGGGCTCGAGTCGAATCTCTTCCACGGAAGCCGACCGTGGAAACACGACGCAATCCATCCGTCGTGATAGATCGCCCTGTTCCCGAACATCTCGAAATACTGCGTGTGATGCGTCTCGGGCGCCCCGCCGGAATCGATGGAGTCGATCATCGAGACTCCGTGAAGATCCATCTGCTCGATTCCGTTGACTCTCGCCGGTGGTTCGATGCCTGCGGCCTCGAGAAGCGTCGGATAGAGATCCACGACATGGTGGAACTGAGTGCGGAGCGCGCCGCGGTCAGTGATTCGCGCGGGCCACTGAAGCGCCATTGCGTTGCGCGTCCCCCCGAAGTGGGACGCAATCTGTTTCATCCACTGGAACGGCGAATCGAGCGCCCACGCCCACGCGAGGTTGTAATGGTTCTCGCAATTTGCCGACCCGAAGTCATCCAGGTGCTCGAGGAGCCATTCGGGGTCCTCGGGAATGCCGTTCTGGAACGACGGCGCACTCCATGCACCGTTCACCGTGCCCTCGGCCGACGCACCGTTGTCGCCCGTCACGTACACGAACAGGGTGTTGTCGGCGATACCGAGATCCTCGAGCGCATCGAGAAGACGGCCCACCTGGGCATCGGTGTGAGCCATGAACCCGGCAAAGACCTCCATCAGTCTCGATGCGACAGGCTTGTACTTGTCGGGATAATCATCCCACGACGGAACCTCGTCGGGCCGCGGAGTCAACTGCGTTCCCGGAGGAATCACGCCGAGTTCGAGTTGTCGCCGATAGATCTCGTTGCGCAGTTCGTCCCATCCGCCGTCGAACTGACCCTTGAATCTGTCTGCCCACTCGGGCCACACGTGATGCGGGCAGTGCATCGCGCCGGTGGCGAACCACGCAAAGAACGGACGCTGCGGATTCGTCGACCGTTGCAGCTGCATCCATTCGATCGCCTTGTCTGCGATGTCTTCCGTCATGTGATAGTCATCCCGACCTTCGTACGGCATCACCGGCACCGTTTGATCGAACATCGGCGGTTCGTACTGGCTCGCCTCCGCCGAGAGAATTCCGTAGAACCGTTCGAATCCGAGGCCCGTCGGCCATCTGTCGTATGGCCCCGTGAGCGTCTGTTCGAACAGAGGCGTGAGGTGCCACTTGCCGAATGCGGCCGTCGAATACCCCGACAGACGCAGCACTTCTGCCACGGTCGCGGCTTCACGCGGAATGATGCAGTCGTAGCCGGGGAACGCAGACCCGCCCTCTGCGATGCCGCCCATGTGCACCGCGTGATGGTTGCGACCCGTCAACAGCGCGGCACGCGTGGGCGAACACAGTGCAGTGGTGTGGAACTGATTGAAGCGCAGCCCCTGTGCCGCGACCCGGTCGAGAGCCGGTGTCGGCACCGGTCCGCCGAACGTGGAACATGTTCCGAATCCCACATCGTCGAGAAGAACCACGACGATGTTCGGCGCACTCTCGCTCGGCAGGGTCAGTGACGGCGAAGCTGGTTCCGACTGTTCGATGAGTCGTCCGAGTGTGCCGCCGAACGGCTGAGTCGCACGCGGCAGGTCGGGTCCGACGGGCCGGGAAGACAGTCCGTTCACGACTTCATCCCTTCTGCGTCGAATGCCTTCCTGATTCGGTCGACGGTTGCGGCGTCTCCCGACACCTTGATCTGCCCGTCACCGACGGCGGCGCTCCACATGAGACGCCCCGACAGCATCGAGGTCAGGGTGTCGCGTGACATCGTGACCACACTCTGTGCCCCCCATCCGTCGGTCGGCACGGCCACCGCATTTCGCACGTGGAGGCCGCAGGTTTCGTCTCCCACCGTGAAAGCCACATGGTGATCGACGCCGTCGACGAGCGACGGCTCGAGCAGCACACGCAACGTGTGGATCAAAGCGGCCGCCGGTGTCTCGGCCATGAACTTCGGGTTGAAGTTGTGCTTCATGAATCGGTCCATCGGGAACGAGCCGTCGAGATGCCTGGCCCGGGTGATCGCCCAGTTGCGGATGTTCGCCGCCGGTGTGCGCGCGGCGATCGCGCGCAGGCACGACGCCAACAGTGCGCGGTCGTCGGCGGTTGCGCCCTCGGAACGAGCGAGCCACGTCGCCAATTCGGTGGCCCACCGCACGTCGTTGCCCGACAGAGCCGTCGTTGCCTGCGCGCGCACCTCGTCGCGCCCCCCGAATCCGGCGATCAACTTTGCGTGGCGCGACGAGGGCTCGTCGGGGAACAGATTCTCTTCGTTCCCGTCGAACCAGCCGCGCAGTCCCGCGAAGATCTGTCGCACGTGATGTTCGCCGACTCCGTACCGTTCGCTCGTGAGGTAGTCGACGTCGTACATCTCGGGCAGCCTCACCCGGTGCGCGATCTCGTCGGCGGTCCATCCTTTGTTGATTCCGCGCACCGTCTGGTCCCACAGGAACTGGATCGAGTCTCGATAGCGGGTGGCCTTCTCCCGGATGTTCTCCTTGCCCACCAGGGCCGGACCGTGCGTGGCCACGAGGAACTCGGGTGCCCACTTGATGACGTTGTCGATTCCCGGGATCAGGATGCGCGGGTCGCGGTACTCCTCGCCGCGGATGGCGAACACGTTGAACAATGTGGGCCACACCGTGTTGTGCACGCACGTGCCGATGGTGGGGAAATGGAAGTTCACCGAATCGTCGGAATCACTCGGCGAATACCGGTACTGCACCGGCATTCCCGCAATCGTGATCGACCCGCCCTCACCGAGAGTCTCCGTCGCCGGCACGTACCCGGGCGTGTAGGGCGCGTGCGCGGGATTCTTGTAGAAGTATCCGAGGCCGACGTTGACGGTGGCGTCGGGGCCGTCGAGCGGCATCACGATGGCGAACTGTTCCACCAATCCGCGTGAGTACGCAGGTGCCACCTCGGCGAGAGTGCGCGCCTTGTTGAACGGGATTCTCTCGTGACCGTAGATCGGCAACGGCTGCACGTGGTTGCCTTCTTCGAAGATCGCCTTGGTCCCCTCGACATAGTGAAAGTGGGTGTACACCACCGCCGCGATCGGCGCGTCGGTGAACTGCCGCAGTTGTCGCAGGGCTTCGCGCATCTCTTCGATCGACTCCCCCGTGTCGATCGCGATGATTCCCTCCGGCGCCTCGATGAAGTTCTGGTTCGAGAGTCCGTTTCCGACGAGGCTCCACACGCCTTGTCGCACTTCGTAGAAACCCGCCTTGATGATCTCGTTCTGTGCCGCGTGGCCCGCGTGCACACGCTGCCCGCCTGCCGTGGTGACCACGTTGCGGTCATCGATGTCAAAACTGCGGGTCATGTCGGCCTCCTTCTGGTAGGGCCAACCCCCGATACTAAGTGACCGGCTTACATGTCACCAGAAAATGGGGTGATTGCGCCGGCGGGCAGCCAGGAAGCGAGCACCCCACACGGCAAGACCGACGATCAGCACCTGAGCGGGGAACAAGAGCCACTTCACCGTTGCCGATCGTGTCGTCATGATGTTCTCGGCGCTGCCGTTCATCACCACGAGCAACACGAAGAACAGAGCCGCGCCGTGGAACCAGATGGCTCGACGCGCGACGGCGATCGCACCTTGGCGACCCGCGTACACCGCGAGTGAAAAACCCGTCGCGCACACCGCGAGAAGGAACGCCGTTGCCGGAAGTTCACGCCACACGGTCTCCCATCCGCGGATGCGGTCCTCGGCACTGAGGGTCGGACTCGTGTCGACCCACACCGCCCAGAAAGTCAGGAACAGAATGCCGACGGGAACCCCCGCCAGCGCGACGAGTGACCACCTGGCGAGACGGTCGGCTTTCGAGACTGTGGGGAGAGATGCTGTGACCATGAGCGCACCGTAACGACATCAGTCGCAGATTGACATGAATGCTTGTCCCGTCTTGTCCGTCCCGCCACAGACAAGAGCCCGGGGTCACCCCCGGGCTCTCATCTATTTCTGGAAGCGACGCATGCGTCGCAATGATTCAGCTGCAGCCGCTGGTGCTGCCGCACGACGGGCATGCATGGCATGAACCTGCACGCTGCATCTGCACGCCGCAGAGCATGCACATCGGTGCATCGCTGTGTGCGGGGCGCTTCATGCCCTCGGGAGCCGAATGATCGGACACCGGAGCAGTCGGTGCGATGCCGAGATCGAGCTGGGTCTTGAGTTCCGACACCGACGGCACCGACGGCGGGTCGGTTGCGATCTCGGATCCGTTCTTGTTCTCGACAACCGACTCCTCGACGCCCGGCAGCGTCGGCTGGATGCGCTCGTCGCGGCTGAAGATGCCGAGCTCTGCGCGCTCGTCGTAGGTCATGTACTCGAGAGCGAGACGACGGAACAGGTAGTCCATGATCGATGACGCGATTCGGATGTCCGGGTCGTCGGTCATGCCTGCGGGCTCGAAGCGCATGTTGGTGAACGCCTCGACAAAGGCGCGCAACGGCACTCCGTACTGCAGGCCGTACGAGATCGACTTGGCGAACGCGTCCATGATGCCCGACAGGGTCGAGCCCTGCTTCGACACCGTGAGGAACATCTCGCCGGGGCGACCGTCTTCGTACTCGCCGATGTTGGCAAAGCCCTTGCAGTCGGCGACGCGGAACTCGAACGTGCGGCCACGGCGCGACCGGGGCAACTTCTGACGCACGGGCTGCGTGACGATCTTTTCGACCACGCGCTCGACGACCTGGGTTGCTGCATCGACCGTCGCCGACGAGTCGCTGCTCTCACCGTCTTTCTTTGCGGTGCTGAGCGGCTGGCCCACCTTGCAGTTGTCGCGGTAGATCGCAACGGCCTTGATGCCGAGCTTCCACGACAGCATGTGCAGTTCCTCGATGTCCTCGATGGTTGCCTCTTCGGGCATGTTCACCGTCTTCGAGATGGCACCCGACAGGAACGGCTGCACCGCGCCCATCATGCGCACGTG
>JBBANL010000017.1:0-36601 GCA_040401975.1 Ilumatobacteraceae bacterium
CCCGAGTGCAAGAGCTCGCAGTGGTTCGAGTGCCAGTGCCACGGCTCGCAGTACAACCGCGTGGGCGAAAAGAAGGGTGGTCCTGCACCCCGTGGAATGGATCGCTTTGCTGTTTCGGTCAACAACGGTCAGCTCACCATTGACACCGGCGCTGTGTTTGCCGGTCCCGCAGTCGGCGTGAACACGACGGGTCAGGAAGCCGAAGGGCCGCACTGCGTCGGTGCATCGGGAGGTCACTGATCATGGTGGCCGCAACCAGCACTTCGATTGCATGGATCATCCTGCTGCTGTCAGTCGGCGGCTGGATCGTCTATGCGCTGTTCAACATCCGCAAGGGCCGTGCCGAAGCCGGATCCGAACAGAAACTCGCCGCGAACCGTCGCCCGTATTACGACGATGAGGAACTCGAGGGTCCGCGTCTCGAGCGTGTCCAGGTTCTCGGACTCGTGTTCCTCGTCATCATCACGATCGCTCTGCCCCTGTACTGGGTGATGGAGCCCACTCGCCAGGCCGAAGCCGAATTCGGTTTCGAGAAGCGTTTCGTGAAGTGGGGCTCGAAATTGTTCGCGGCAACTGCCGACGGCGGCTTCAACTGTGCGGGTTGCCACGGCGGAATGAAGGCAACCGGCGGTGTCGCCGCGTACGCGGTCACCGACCCGAAGACCGGCGAGGTGAAGGCCGTGTCGTGGAAGGCTCCGGCTCTCAACACGGTCCTGTATCGCTTCAACGAGGAAGAAATCCGTTTCATTCTGAACTACGGACGTCCGTTCTCGCCGATGTCGGCCTGGGGCACCATCGGTGGAGGACCGCTCACGGACCAGGCGGTCACAACCCTGATCGACTACATGAAGTCGATCCAGATTCCGCAGGACGGTTGCGACACCACGCGTGCCTATTACAACCCCACCTGCGACACCGGGAAACTTCCCGCCGCGAACAACGCCGAGATCATGAAAGAGGCTCAGCGTCTTGTTGACGAAAAGGTCTACGGATCCCTCGGTGAGTCCCTCTTCAACCTCGATCTCGGTTCCGGTGCGTACTCGTGCGCACGTTGCCACACCAAGGGTTGGTCGTACGGAGACCCCCAGGCAACCGGCGGTGGAGCATTCGGCCCGAACCTCACCGGCGGCTCGAGCATCCGACAGTTCCCGAAGCAGTCCGACATGATCGAGTTCATCAAGGCCGGTTCGGAGTACGGCAAGCGCTACGGCGAGCAGGGACAGGGAAGCGGCCGCATGCCCGGTTTCGGTCAGTTGTACACCGATGAACAGATCAAATTGATCGTCGAATACGTGCGAGGCCTCTGATGTTGTCTGCTCTTCTTTCCATCGACTTCTCGCCGGGTCTGCGCGGCATCGTTGTCGTTCTCATCATGTTCCTCACGTTGATCGGCGGCACGTACCTCATCCTCGGCACCAACCTGGGTGCGCGTCTCGGTTTTCTCGTGACGGCAACAGCGTTTGCCGGTTGGATGATGTCGATGGCCGTCATCTGGGCCGTGTACGGAATCGGTCTGCAGGGTCGGTTCCCCACGTGGGAGCCGGCAGAACCGATCACCATCGTGCGCGACGGAGCACTGCTCAATCGCGCCGAAGTGGTCGACGTGCCGATCAAGACCGACGGCATGAGCCCCACTGATGCCGCGAAGAAGGTGTCCGAGACCCTGGTCGAAGAAGGTTGGACCGTGCTCGAGGAATCCGACCCGCGTCGCGGACAGGCAGTTGCTTCTGCCGACGAAATCATCCAGATCGAAGCCGAGGAATTCTCTGCGGGCGAGTACACACCGGTGGCCGTCTACGACAAGGGTGGCGAGCGCTACCCGAAGATCGGGGAGTCGTTCGACTTCTTTGCGTTCAAGCACAAGCCGAGATACTCGATCGTCGAAGTTGCGCCCCTCGTCGAGCAGCGGAGCGAACCGGGACGTGCACCGGCCCGCGCGCAGATCGACACGACCCAACCGCACCGTTACGTGGTGATGATCCGCGACCTCGGTTCGCGCCGTCTCCCCGCACTGTTGATTGCGTTCGGCTCGGGAATCATCTTCTTCCTGCTCGCGTGGGTTCTCCACCGACGTGAAGCATTCCTGCGCGGGAATCTTGCGCTGAAGTCCCCGGCGGCATAAGCCATGGGCCAGTACCTTCCCATCGTTGCGTTGACGGTGCTGGCTGTTCTCTTCGGTGTGCTCAGTCTCATCGCATCGCGGCTTCTTGCACCGAAGCGGCCCAACACCGCGAAGGAAGCCCCGTACGAGTGCGGAATCGTCCCCGGTCGCGAACCACCGGAGAGGTTCCCCGTCAGTTTCTACGTGATCGCCATGTTGTTCATCATGTTCGACATCGAGATCATCTTCGCTTATCCCTACGCCGTCGACAGCGAGTTCCTCGGCACGTTCGGATTCATCGAGATGGTGGCGTTCAGCGCGGTCTTCTTCGTTGCGTTCGTGTACATGGTTGCGCGCGGCGCACTCGACTGGGGCCCGATGAAGCGCGCAAACGGAAGCATCGATGTGAACGACGGCCCGGCCATCACGCCGCGGAGCACCGTTCGTGTCGTGGGCACCGAGGGCCGGGCGAACAGCAACGGACGGGCCGCCTGATGGGTGTTGTCCAGAACGTACTCGACGACGGTCTCGGCGGCATCGAACACAACTTCGTCACCGCCCGCATCGAGGATCTCGTGAAGTGGGCACGGTCGCGCTCGAGTTGGGGCGCCTCGTTCGGGCTTGCATGTTGTGCCATCGAGATGATGGGAACCGGTGCGTCGCACTACGACATCTCGCGTTTCGGAATGGAAGTGTTCCGCGCCTCGCCGCGTCAGGCAGACATCATGATCGTCGCCGGCCGGGTCAGTCAGAAGATGGCACCGGTTCTGCGTCAGGTGTACGACCAGATGATGGAACCCAAGTGGGTCATCTCGATGGGCGTGTGTGCGTCGAGCGGCGGCATGTTCAACAACTATGCGATCGTGCAGGGTGTCGACCAGATCGTCCCCGTCGACGTGTACGCACCGGGCTGCCCTCCCACGCCCGAAACCTTGATCCATGCGATCGAGACTCTCCATCAACTCATCGAAGACGGTGAGATCATGCGTCGTCGCTCCGCAACCGGCGCGGGCGCGGGCGTCGAACTCGACGCCCACATGCCGGCAAGTTCCCCAGTCGCGCTCGGGTCGAAGTAGTCATGTCGGCGGGCGAGGAAACATCGGTGGATACTGTCGAGACGCTCCACGGTTGCCCCGTCGTGACATCGCACGGACAGAAGGTGTTGCTGGTCGCCCGCGAACAATACGTTTCGGTGGTGAAGAGTCTGCTTGCAGACGGATTCGACATGTGCGTCGATCTCACCGGTGTCGATTATCTCAACATGCCCGGTCGGGTCGTGGGCGCCGGCATCGGCGCCGAGCGTTTCGAGGTTGTGGTGAATCTTCTGTCGTTGTCACGGCGCGAGCGCATCAGGTTGCGCGTGCAGATTTCCGAGAGCGATGCAGTGTTGCCTTCGCTCTTTGATGTTCATCCCGGAACCGAGGCGCACGAACGTGAGACCTACGACATGTTCGGCATCTCGTTCGACGGGCACCCGGACATGACGCGGATCCTCATGCCCGAAGACTGGGACGGTCATCCGTTGCGCAAGGACTACGACCAGGGTTCCATCCCGGTTCAGTTCAAAGGATCAAACGCATGAGCACGGTGATCGCTGCAGGCACCAGCGAAGGCGGACAGGAACTCCGTTCGCGCTCCGATCTGACCGCGAAGGAACTCTTCCGCGAGGTCGGAGCGGTGCTGCGCATGAGCGAGGCCGAAGCGGCGCGACTTGCCGAGGCGCAGACCGAGGCTCCCGAGGATCAGACGATGATCATCAACATGGGGCCCCAGCACCCGAGCACCCACGGGGTTCTCCGGTTGATGCTCGAACTGCAGGGCGAGACCGTTCTGCGCTGCAAGCCGATCATCGGTTATCTGCACACCGGCATGGAGAAGACGGGCGAGTCGTTGACCTACATGCAGGGCGGAACCAACGTCACGCGCATGGACTATCTGTCGCCGTTGAACAACGAGCTCGTGTTCTCGCTCGCGGTCGAAAAACTTCTCGGCATCGACGGCGACATTCCCGAGCGCGCCGTGTGGATGCGAATGCTGCTGTCGGAACTGAACCGAATGAGCAGCCATCTCCTGTTCCTCGCCACGAACGGAATGGACATCGGTGCGGTGTCGATGATGCTCTACGGATGGCGCGAGCGCGAGGAAGTTCTTCGTTTCTTCCAGAAGGTCACCGGCCTGCGAATGAATCACAACTTCATTCGTCCCGGTGGACTCGCCGCGGACCTTCCTGCCGGTTGGCGCGACGATGTCCTCGAGATCCTCGAGAATCTTCCTTCGCGACTCGAGGAGTACGACATTCTGATGACCGGCCAGCCGATCTGGCGCGAGCGTCTGCAGGGTGTCGGTGCGATCACCGCACGTGAGGCGATGGCTCTCGGGGCGACGGGTCCGATTCTGCGATCCACCGGTGTGCCGTGGGATCTCCGTCGCGAGATGCCGTACCTGAAATACGACGAGGTCGAGTTCGACGTGATCGTCGGCGCGCACGGCGATGCCTACGACCGGTACGCCATCCGGTTCAACGAGATCCGCGAGTCGATGCGGATCGTGTACCAGATTCTCGATCGCATGCCGTCTGGCGACTACCGCATCCAGAACAAGAAGGTCACCCCGCCGCCCCGTGCGCGCATCGACGAATCGATGGAAGCACTCATCCATCACTTCAAGATCTTCACCGAGGGGTTCAAGGTCCCCGAGGGCGAGGTGTACGTGGCCATCGAGAGTCCGCGCGGCGAGATCGGTTGCTACATCGTGTCCGACGGTTCGTCGAATCCGTATCGCATGCATATGAGGGCACCGTCGTTCGTCAACATCCAGGCGTTGCCGCACATGATGCGCGGCGGACTCGTTGCCGACGCGGTGGCGGTCATCTCGTCCGTCGACCCTGTGCTCGGGGAGGTCGATCGCTGATGGCACGTCTGAACGAAGAGAACCTGCGTCTCGCACGCGAGATCATCGGTCGGTATCCGAAACCGCGGTCGGCAACGATCCCGTTGCTCCATCTGGCTCAGGAACAAGACGGCCATGTCACGAAAGAGGCAATGGCGCACATCGGAGAACTCGTGGGCGCGACATCGGCAGAGGTGTACGGAACAGCGTCGTTCTACGAGATGTTCAAGTTCGAGCCGGTGGGCAGGTACCTCATCAACATCTGCGGAACCATGTCGTGTGCCCTGATGGGCGCAGAGGAACTGATGCACCATGCCGAAGAGACGCTCGGCGTGCACATCGGCGGCACCACGAGTGACGGCATGTTCACACTCGAGCGCGCGGAATGCCAGGCCGCGTGCACCGAGGCGCCGTGCCTGCAGGTCAACTACCGGTATCGCTTCCGTGTCACGCCGCAGAACTTCGACGACCTGGTCGATCAACTGAGATCGGGACAACTGTCCGACGAGATTCCGCAGCACGGAACACTCGCGGTAACGCGTCAGCACATTCCCGCCGACAAGGGCGTGGGTGCAGTCGATCCCGAACTCGTGACCGAGGGTCCTGCATGGCTCGACGGAAAGGCCGCGCTATGACCAGCAATCCCGGCGGCACCTGGCCGCACGCCCCCGGTTTCTACGCCGGCGACCGGCCGAAGATCGTGACATCGCGCTTCGAACACGAAGACTCGTACACCCTGACGCGCTATCTCGCCACCGACGGTTACGCGGGGTTGCGCGCCGCTCTCGGGCGCCCGGCTTCCGATGTGCACGACGAAGTGAAGAACGCAACCGTTCTCGGTCGCGGCGGTGCTGGCTTCCCCGCCGGAAACAAGTGGGGACTCACGCCCCAGGGTGTGTGGCCCCGTTATCTGGTGGTGAACGGCGACGAGAGCGAGCCCGGCACCTACAAGGATCGTTTGTTGATGGAGCGTGATCCGCATCAACTCATCGAGGGATGCCTCATCGCGTGTTACGCCGCCGGACTCTCGCAGTGCTTCCTCTACATACGTGGTGAGATGGCACTTGCACAGGAACGGGTCGCCGCGGCGCTGAACGAGGCCTATGCCGCCGGTTACGTGGGCAAGAACATTCTCGGTTCGCGTTTCTCTGTCGACATCGTTCTTCACTGGGGTGCCGGCGCATACGTGGTGGGCGAGGAGACCGCGCTCATCGAGAGTCTCGAGGGAAACCGCGGAATGCCACGTCTCAAGCCACCGTATTTCCCCGCCGCAATCGGTCTCTACGGCCAGCCCACGATCGTGAACAACGTCGAGACCCTCGCCAATCTTCCGTGGTTGATGCGCAACGGTGCGGCCGCCTACACCGCCATCGGCACCGCCACATCGCCGGGCACGCGCATGGTCGCGGTGTCGGGCCACGTGAACAGGCCCGGCGTCTACGAGATCATCAACGGAACCACGACGTTCCGCGACCTTCTGTACGGCGACGAGTTCTGTCAGGGAATCCGCAACGGCAACGAGTTGAAGGCATTCGTGCCGGGTGGCGGTTCTGCTCCGTGGTTCACGCCGGATCAACTCGATCTGCCTTTCGAAGCAAGCCAGGTCGGGCCTGCTGGTTCGATGCTCGGCTCCGGTGCCGTGATGGTGATGGATTCCACCACAGACATTCCGCGCGCGGCGCTGACGCTCACCAAGTTCTACGCACACGAATCGTGCGGCAAGTGCACCCCGTGTCGCGAGGGCGGCACCTGGCTCGAGCGCATCCTCTCGCGCGTGGTCGACGGCAAGGGAACCGACGCGGATCTCGATCAGTTGCTGGAGGTCGGAGAGTCGATCTGTCCCGGTGCGTTCCCCCATGCATCGAACGAAAAGCTCGGTCTCACCGCCGTGCCGTTCCCGTACCGAATGAACACCATCTGTTTCGTGGGGCCGTCGGCCTACGCTCCCGTGCACTCCGCATTGACCCTCTTTCGCAGCGAGTTCGAGGCCCGTGTCACCAAGCGCACGCACATTCCCGTCACGGCGGTGGGTCAATGACAACGATCGACAACACCACCGACGTGGCCGACATGCCCGAACCTGATCCGAACGCCGTCAGCATCACGATCAACGGTCGCACCGTTGCGGCGCGCAAGGGTGAGTTGATCATCGCGGCCGCCGACCGTGCAGACGAATACATCCCTCGCTTTTGCTATCACCCGCGCATGAGTTCGGTCGGAATGTGTCGACAGTGCCTCGTGGAAGTGGAGGGTCCCCGCGGCCCGATGATGGTGGTGTCGTGCATGACCCCCGTCGCCGACGGCCAGGTGGTGCGCACCGACACGCCGCAGGTGAAACGTGCGCACGAAGGCATCATCGAGTTGCTCCTCGCGAATCATCCGCTCGACTGCCCCGTGTGCGACAAGGGAGGCGAGTGTCCGTTGCAGGACCAGGCATTCAGCCATGGCGCCGGCGAGAGCCGATTCGTGGAGGAGAAGCGTCACTACGAGAAGCCGATTCCGATCAGCGACCTGGTGTTCCTCGACCGCGAACGGTGCATTCTGTGCGATCGCTGCACCCGCTTTGCCGACGAGGTCGCGGGTGACCCGCTGATCAGTTTCACCCAGCGCGGCAACAACACACAGGTCATGACCTTCCCCGACGAGCCTTTCGCGTCGTACTTCTCGGGAAACACCGTGCAGATCTGTCCGGTCGGCGCGCTCACCGCGCAGCCGTACCGGTTCAAGGCGCGTCCGTGGGATCTCGAGCAGCGCGAGAGCACGTGCACCACATGCTCTGTCGGATGCCGCACCGTTGTCCAGTCGAGTCGCGACGAACTGTTGCGTTACCAGGGGGTCGACAGTGATCCCGTCAACTGGGGTTGGCTGTGCGATCGCGGTCGTTTCAACTTCCAGTCGGTGAACTCGGACGACAGGTTGACGCACCCGCTCACGAAGTCGGCATCCGGTCTGCAACAGACGTCGTGGTCAGAGGCGCTCGAGAACGTCGCACGTTCGCTGCGTCATGCGTCGCCGACGTCGATCGCGGTTCTCGGCGGTGCCCGGGGCACCAACGAAGATGCGTTCATGTGGGCACAACTCGCCGACGCCCTCGGGGTGACCGCGCGCGATGCACAACTCGCCGACGGTCTGCCCGTGTCGGTGTTCGGATACCCGCAGGCCACGATCGACGCGGCCTGCTCTGCTGCGACCGTGATTCTTCTCGCACCTGATCTCAAAGAAGAACTGCCGGTGCTGCACATCCGCCTGCGTGATGCGGCAAACAAGAAGAAGATCCGCATCATCGAGGTGTCGGCACAGGAAACCGGACTTTCGTCGCTCGCATGGAAATCTGTTCGTGCCGACGGCAGTTCTGTTGCCGCCGAAATCCGCTCGTTGATGGCCGATGCGGCGGTGTCATCGCAGATTGCATCGGGCCCCTTGGTCGTGGTGGCAGGTCGGTCGAATCTCGCCGAATCAGCCGACCACGTGATGACGTCAATCGACGCGGTGTGTGCGGCGGTGCCGAATGCCTCGGTTCTGCCGGTGCTGCGTCGCGGCAACGTGCGCGGTGCATTGTCGGTCGGTCTGTCGCCGCGCAACGGCGCAGATGCTGCCGCAATTCTCGAAGCATCCGCAGCCGGTCGCGTCGACTGCCTCGTGCTTCTCGGCGCAGATCCGCTGAGCGACGTGCCCGACGCCGATCTCGCCCGGAGGGGAATCGCAGGTGCGAAATTCGTCGTCGCTCTCGACACATTCCTCACTGCCTCGGCGGCGCATGCAGACGTTGTGCTGCCCGTGGCCGCATACGGCGAGAAAGACGGCACGACCATGAATCTCGAGGGTCGTGTCACCAACGTGGTGCAGAAGATCACCCCGCGGGGAACCTCTCGCGCCGACTGGATGATCGCGGCGGAACTCGCCGACATGCTCGGCCACGACCTCGGCGTCACCACACTGGCCGACGTGCAGAAGAAGATGGCCCAGTCGGTCGTCGGCTTCGGTGCAACCACCACGTCGGTGGCGATCAAGCGGGACGGAGTCGTTGTCTCCTCTGCGGTCACCCGGGAGGCGGTTGCGTCGACAACATCCGTGGCGCGCAATTCCTACGACTTCCGTCTGTCCGTCGGTCGAAAGCTGTACGACAACGCAGTCGGAACCGCGACGAGCCCGTCGTTGTCGAACCTCGCACCCGGTGCGAGAGTCACGGTGAACCCGCTCGATCTCGAGCGCGTCGGTGCACCGGCCGGAGGGAACGTGCGTCTGTCGAATGCACACAGTTCGATCGTGTTGCCGGTCTTCGTGTCCGAATCCGTTCCGCGGGGCAGCGCGGTTGTTCCGTTCAACCAGCCGGGTGCTGACGTGCGCGAATTGATTCGTCACGGAGAGAGCGTCGTCGATGTGAGGATCGAGGCGATCGCATGATCCCGATTCTTTCCGTCGATCCGATGCTCGAGGGCGACGTTCTGTGGACTCCGCTGCTGGTCGTGCTGGTGAAGGTGTTGGTCGTGTTCGTGGTCGGTCTTGTGGCCACGATGTTGATGGTGTGGTTCGAGCGCAAGGTCATCGCGGGCATGCAGAACCGGGTCGGACCCAACAAAGCAGGTCCGTGGGGACTCCTGCAGACTCTCGCCGACGGCACCAAGTTGTTCTTCAAGGAAGACCTGTTGCCCGAGCGCGCCGACAAGTTGGTCTTCCGTCTGGCGCCGTATCTCGCTCTCGTGCCGGCGTTCCTCGCGTTCGCGATCATTCCCCTCGGCGGCGATTTCCGCGACGGCAAGGGGGGCATGGTCACGCTCTTCGGTGAGCAGACAAGGCTGCAACTCGCGGATCCGCCGATCGGTGTGCTGTTCGCCCTTGCCATCTCATCGATTGCCGTCTACGGCATCATGCTGGCGGGCTGGTCGAGCGGTTCGAAGTACCCGTTGCTCGGTTCGGTGCGTGCGTCTGCACAGATGGTGTCGTACGAGGCGGCCCTCGGTCTTTCGCTCGGTGCCGTGTTGCTGGTGTCGGGAACCCTCTCGACCGCGGGCATCGTCGACATGCAGTCGAGTCTCGGCAGCTGGAACATCGTCGCCACCGGTTTCGTGCCGTTCTTCATCTTTCTCGTTGCCGCAACGGCAGAACTGAACCGACCGCCTTTCGATCTTGTCGAAGCCGAGCAGGAACTTGTCGGCGGTTTCAACACCGAGTACTCGTCGATTCGCTTCGCACTGTTCTTTCTCGCCGAGTTCATGAACACGATCACGATGTCAGCCCTCATCGTCACGTTGTTCTTCGGGGGTCCGCAGCCCATCGCGATCGGCGACACCGTGCTCGACATACCCGTGATCCCGAACGCCCTTGAGGGAACGGTGTGGCTGTTGCTGAAGGTTCTCGTGTTCCTGTACGTCTACGTGTGGTTCCGTGCGACACTGCCCCGATTCCGATACGACCAGCTGATGGATCTCGGATGGCGAATCATGATCCCCGCGTCGCTCGGTTGGTTCATGTTGCTCGCCGCCCAGAGAGTCGGGCGCAGCGCGGGCTGGGACCAGACCGTCGTCACGATCTCCTCGGCACTCGTTCTCATTGTCGGGTATGCGTTGCTGCAGGCCGCCCACGCCGTCGGCCGTCGCAACCGCGAGAAGGACGGAGCGAGTTTCTGATGGGTTACTTCGGAGGATTCCTGGTCACCATGCGCCAGCACGGCGCAAAGAACAAGGTGACGACCGAGTATTCGGGCGGTCGCGTGTTCCGCAAGAAGAAGCGCGACGACAAGGACGAAAAGATCGAGAAGCCCGAGCGGCTGCACGGTCGGCACGTTCTGAACCGTTACGAGGACGGAATGGAGAAGTGCATCGGGTGCGAGTTGTGCGCAGGCGTGTGCCCCGCGAAGTGCATCTACGTGCGCGGCGCCGACAACGACCCCGACAACCCCACGTCTCCGGGTGAGCGGTTCGGTTTCGTGTACGAGATCAATTACCTCCGGTGCATCCACTGCGACATGTGCGTCGAGGCGTGCCCCACCGAGGCGATCACCGAGACGAAGTTGTTCGAGTTCTCGTTCACGAACCGACGCGACGCGATCTACACGAAGTCGGAACTTCTCGTCGGCAACGACGGAAAGCCGCAGCACCTTCCCTGGGAAGACTGGCGGGAAGGCGAAGACCTGAACACGTCGGGTTGGATGCGTGCCACTGCACCCGCGGGTGACGCGACTTTCGAGGGTGTCGTGTCGTGGAGCGGCGAACTGGGGTACGGCGTGCGCAAGCCCGAGCCGACCCAGGACATCCGTGACTCCGGAAGCGACGGGGACAACTGATGGAACTCGTGGTGTTCGTGCTGGCCGCGGCGATGGTGCTCGGCGGTGCACTCGGTGTCATCACGCGGTCCAACCCTGTGCACGCCGCCTTGAGCCTGGTGCTCACCCTGTTCGGCATTGCCGTGATGTTCGTCTCGCACAACGCGCACTTCCTGGCCGCAGTCCAGGTCATCGTGTACGCCGGTGCCATTGTCGTTCTCTTCCTCTTCGTGATCATGTTGCTCGGGGTCGACCGTGCCGAGGACATCAACCTCGAACCGATTTCTGCCCAGCGGCCGCTTGCCGCAGTTGTCGGGCTCGGCCTGATGGGAATCGTGATCGCCGCGATCGTTGCAGCCGATGATGTGTTGGTCAGCCGGGGGAGCGGTCTGTCCGCGACAACCGTCGACAAGCCCGACGAAAACGTGCGTCAACTCGCCCGTTCGATCTTCGGAGACAATGTGTTCGCCTTCGAGTTGACGTCGGTGCTTCTCTTGGTGGCCGTCGTCGGAACCGTGCTGATGGCACGGCGGGTGAAGTCGGGAGGCACGAAATGAACGCACTGGTCGCCGCCGTTCAGCCGACGGACACCTGGTATCTCGTTCTCGCCGCCGTTCTCTTCGGGATCGGAACATTCGGGGTGATGGTGCGTCGCAACCCGCTCGTGATGTTCATGTGCATCGAGTTGATGCTGAACGCGGTCAATCTCACCTTCGTCACTCTCGCCACGGCGGTCAGTGACGTGAACGGTCAGGTGGTCGTGTTCTTCGTGATGGTCGTTGCCGCCGCCGAGGTCGTTGTCGGCCTCGGAATTGTCGTGGCCATCATGCGTCGCCGCTCCGGACTCACCGCCGACGATCTCACGGCGTTGAAGGGGTAAGGCTCATGTTGGATCTCATTTGGCTCGTTCCTGCCCTGCCGCTCGCCGGTTTCGTCCTGATCGTGCTGTTCGGGCGCAAACTCGGCGAGCCGTTTGCCGGTGTGCTCGCCACTGCGATGACGGCCGCGTCGTTCGTGGTCGTTGCGTTGACCTACTTCGAGCTCCTGTCGCTTCCCGCAGAGGAACGACATCACGTGGTCGAGCTGTTCTCGTGGATCCCCGTCGGTTCTCTGTCGGTCGACCTGGCGCTGCTCGTCGACCCGCTCAGCATCACGATGGCTCTCTTCATCACCGGGATCGGCTCGCTGATTCATCTCTATGCGATCGGATACATGCACGGGGACGACAAGTTCCCCAAGTTCTTCATGTACCTGAACCTGTTCGTGTTCTCGATGTTGATGCTGGTGCTCGGTGAGAACCTCCTCGTCACGTTCCTCGGATGGGAAGGTGTGGGTGCGTGCTCGTACTTCCTGATCTCCTTCTGGCACACGAGGGACTCCGCAGCGACGGCCGGCAAGAAAGCATTCGTCACCAACAGGGTGGGCGACTGGGGAATGATGGTCGCGATGTTCCTCGCGTTCAGCGCGGTCGGAACCCTCTCGTACGAGGGAATCAACCACGCCGCCGAAAAGGGCGGCCTCGCCGCGGTCACCGCAACCGGCATCGCAATGATGTTGTTCGTCGGTGCGTGCGGAAAGAGTGCGCAGTTGCCTCTCTATCTGTGGTTGCCCGACGCGATGGAAGGTCCCACCCCGGTGTCGGCCTTGATCCACGCGGCAACGATGGTGACATCGGGTGTTTTCCTCCTCACGCGCATGGCGCCGGTGATCCACGCGGCGTATCCGTGGGCGGGCGATGTCATCGCCACCGTCGGTGCAGTGACTGCGTTGTTCGCTGCGACGATCGCGGTCGCACAGACCGACATCAAGAAGGTGCTGGCGTACTCGACCGTGTCACAGCTCGGGTTCATGTTCCTCGCCATCGGATCCGGCGCGTACGTGGCAGCCATCTTCCACATGGTGACCCACGCTTTCTTCAAGGCGTTGCTGTTCCTCGGTTCGGGTTCGGTGATCCACGGGATGCACCACGAGCAGGACATGCGTCGCATGGGCGCACTGCGCAAGGTGATGCCGATCACCGGGTTCACCTTCATCATCGGTTGGCTCGCGATTGCCGGTGTCCCCCCGTTCGCGGGATTCTGGTCGAAAGACGAGATCTTGTTGTTCGCGTTCGCGAACAACCGCGCCCTCTATCTCGTCGGCGTCGTCACCGCATTGCTGACCGCGTACTACATGACCCGTCAGGTGATCATGGTGTTCTACGGCGAAGCGAAGTGGCACGACCACTCCGACGAACACGGTGCACACGGTGACCACACGCCGCACGAGAGTCCGTGGACGATGCTGACCCCACTCGTGGTGCTTGCGGGTCTGTCGGTCGTCGGCGGGGTCATGCAGTTGCCGTTCTCGAAGAACACACACTGGCTCGAACACTGGCTCGAACCGGTCGTGCACCACGCAGAGGCAGACATCCACGAATCGTGGGCCTACAACAACAAGTGGCTCCTGTTGGGCCTCGCCGTGGTCATTGCCAGCGCCGGAATCGCGGCATCGGTGGCCGTGTATGCCAAGGGCAGATTCAAGGCGGTCGAGCCGCAGATACTCGCAGATGCGTGGCGCTACGACTCTGCGGTGTCGGCAGTTGTCGGCGGTGTCGGGCACAAGGCATTCGATGCCGTTGCCTCGTTCGACGCGAACATCGTCGACGGAGCCGTGGTCGGGGTCGGCAGGGAAGTGCGGGCAGCGAGCGGACTTCTGACCAGGATGCAGACCGGCCTCGTCCGTTCGTATGCGTTGATCATCGGAATCGGCGTGGTCGTGATGCTTGCGTGGTTCCTCGTGAGAGGGGTCCTCTGATGTCGAACGTCGTTCTCGCCTCCGCATCGGAATCGATGCCGTTCCCGGTGCTCTCCTGGCTCATCATCCTTCCGCTGCTGGGTTCGGTGGCGGTCGCACTGATCAGCAACCGCCGCCCCGAATACGTGAAACTCACGGCGAGTCTCGTCAGCGTCGCGACAGGTGCGCTGTCGCTGTGGATGCTCGGTCAGTTCTCCACACATGACGGCGGGTTCCAGTTCGTGTCGCAACACGACTGGATTTCCCGCTGGGGAATCTCGTGGCACCTCGGTGTCGACGGAATCTCGCTGTTCCTCGTCGTGTTGACCGGCATTCTGTTCCCGCTGGTGATCCTCGGCATCGACCCGCACCACGACGAGAAGAAGTACCTGTCGTGGATTCTTCTGCTCGAGGCGGGAGTCATGGGAAGCTTCCTCAGTCTCGACCTGTTCCTGTTCTTCATTTTCTTCGAGATCGTTCTCGTGCCGATGTACTTCCTTATCGGCGGCTGGGGTTACGACAAGCGCGTGTATGCGGCGACGAAGTTCTTCCTTTACACGATGTTCGGCTCGGCATTCATGCTCGTGGGCATCATTGCAACCGCCGCACTCGCCCGTCGCGACATTGGGTACCTCACCTTCGATCTCGTGACGATCGCGGAGAAGGCGAGCTTTGCGACGAACACCGGGCGCTGGCTGTTCGTGTCATTTGCGATCGCATTCGCGGTGAAGGTGCCGGTGTTTCCGTTGCACACCTGGTTGCCCGATGCACACACCCAGGCCCCGACGGGCGGTTCGGTCATTCTCGCGGGTGTTCTGTTGAAGATGGGTACCTACGGTTTCCTCCGTTTCGGTCTCTACCTCTTCCCCGAAGCGACCGTGTGGGCAAAACCCGTGTTCCTCACGCTCGCCGTCATCGGAATTCTCTACGGAGCGATCGCGGCGACCATGCAGAAGGACCTGAAGCGCCTCGTTGCGTATTCATCGGTGGCGCACCTCGGTTTCATCGTTCTCGGAACGTTTGCGATCACGTCACAGTCCCTGAGTGGCGGGGTGATGCAGATGGTGAACCACGGAATCTCGACAGGCGCCCTGTTCCTGCTCGTCGGCATGATCTACGAACGGCGCCACACCCGCGCGATCGCCGAACTGAAAGGTCTGCAGGCGGTGGCACCGATCTTTGCCGCGGCGTTCATGGTGGTCATGTTGTCGTCGATCGGTGTGCCCGGACTGAACGGCTTCGTCGGCGAGTTCCTGATTCTCATCGGCTCGTTCGAGACGGCGCGGTGGTGGACCGTCGTGGCCGCGACGGGCGTGATTCTCGCGGCGCTGTATCTGTTGTGGGCCTATCAACGTGTCTTCCACGGAGAACCCGACGAAGCAAACAAGTCGTTCGCGGAGATCACCCCCAGAGAAGGTGCCCTCGTGCTCGTGTTCATCGGCCTCATTGCCTTCACGGGTCTGTACCCCAAGCCGATGCTCGAACGCATCGAACCGTCGGTCGACAAGTTGATCGCGCACGTCGAGGACCATTCCGACTACGTGGCACCCGCGGGACCCGCGGGCGGGCACACGCACGAATCCGATCATGAGGAGGGCGAGTGATGTTGTCCGCAGGGCTCCTGGCGCCCGAGATTCAGTGGGCACTTCTCGTGCCTTTGTTGGCTCTCCTCGCGGGAGCCTGCCTGCTCCTGCTCGCAACCCTGGTGCCGTCGCTGCCGCGATGGGTCGCACCCGCGCTCACCGTCTCATCGTCCGCCGTCGCCGGAATCGCCGCCTGCGTCAGGTGGAACGAGTTGTACTTCCACAAGGGCACGTACCTCGTCGCGAACGCCATCGTCGAGGATCGTTTCTCGGTTTTTGCGACCATCGTGATCTCGGTGGCAGTCATCTGCGCGGCGCTGCTGATGACGGTCCATCACGCGGAGGAGAACGGCGACCAACTCGAGCAGTTCGCCCTGTTGTTGACCTCGGCGATCGGTGCCATGGTGATGGTCGCCTCGAACAACCTCATCGTGTTGTTCCTCGGACTCGAGATTCTCAGCCTCTCGCTGTATCTGCTCGCGGCAAGCGATCGACGTCGGGAACAGAGCCAGGAAGCGGGGCTCAAGTACTTCGTGCTGGGTGGTTTTGCGTCGGCATTCCTTCTGTATGGAATTGCGCTCGTGTACGGCGCGACGGGGGCGATCTCGATCTCGGGAATCTCCGATCGACTCACAGGTGAATTCACCACCGGCAACAACGACGCTCTCTTGCTGATCGGAATCGGTCTCCTGATTGTCGGTTTCGGATTCAAGGTCTCGGCGGCGCCGTTCCAGGTGTGGACTCCCGACGTGTACGAAGGTGCACCGACACCGATCACGTCGTACATGGCTTCTGCCGGCAAGGTCGCCGCTTTTGCCGCGTTGCTGCGTCTTTTCATGTCGGGCCTCATGACACGGGTCGACGACTGGCGCCCCGTGGTGTGGGTGCTCGCCGCATTGACGATCCTCGTCGGTTCGACGATGGCGGTCGTGCAGACGAACGTGAAGCGCATGCTGGCGTACTCGTCGATCAGCCACGCCGGTTTCGTGCTTGTCGGAGTGGAAGCCGCATCGCACCGCGGCAGTGACGGACTCGCATCGTCGATGGCGTATCTCGCGGTGTACACGATGCTCGTGATGGGCTCGTTCAGTGTTCTCGTGGTGGTGGCGGGTCACGAAGACTCTGCCACCTCACTCGAATCGTTCAAGGGTCTCGCGCATCGCCGCCCCGTGCTGGCACTGGCGTTCAGTGCGCTGCTCTTCGCACAGGCCGGAGTGCCGTTCACCTCGGGTTTCGTGGCAAAGTTCGGCGTCATCAAGTCGGCAGTGGAATCAGAGTCGTACGCGATTGCGGTGACTGCGATGGTGGGTGCCGTCATCGGTGCGTTTCTCTATCTGCGGATCATGGTCAGCATGTGGATGGAAGACGCATCCGACAGCAGCCGCATCGACATCCCGCGCGCAGCCGGCCTGGTGCTCGGCGTTTCCGTCGCGTTCACGTTGATCGTCGGGTTCTTCCCCGACATGCTCATCGATGCAGCGCGACTCGTGCGCTTTGTCCCGCTCTGACCTCAGCGCGCCGAGCGTCGCACAAGTTCGTCGAACAGTCCCTGGTGTGCCGGGTCGTCTCCGGCGGTGTCCTCCGGGTGCCATTGCACGCCGACAATCCATGACGCAGTTGTGTGTTCGACGGCTTCGATTGTTCCGTCGCGGTAGGTTCCCACGACCGCGAGATTGTTCCCCAGGGCGTCGATTGCCTGGTGATGAAACGAGTGCACCAGAGGTTCGTGGGTTCCCATTGCAAGAGCAACTTTCGAACCCGGCACCAGTTGCACGTCGTGCATCGTGTCACGGTGGTCGGCGGTGGTGTCGAGATGCTGGATCAATGTCCCGCCGAGGGCGACGTTCAACAACTGATGCCCGCGACATATCGCAAGGATCGGGATGTCCCGTGCGATCGCCCGGTGAATCGCGGCGATCTCGAACCTGTCGATGAATTCGTTGACCCCGTACAGTTGCGACCTCTCGGACTGACCGTACGAAGACGGGCTGACGTCGCCTCCTCCGAGCAGAATCATGCCGTCGCACCGGTCGATGGTTGCATCAACGGCGTCGGTGTCGTCGGTGGGGGGAATGAGAGACGGAAGGCCGCCGGCACGGTGCACGGCGTCGGCGTAGAACCGACCGCCGATCACGACCGGGGTTCTTTGCCCTTTGGCTTCGTCGCTGCGGCGACCCGGAATCGCAATGAGCGGTCTGCTCATCCCGGCGTGACTTCGTCGATTTCGTATCCGCCGGCGACAGCGGCCCTCATCACCTCGGTGGCGTGGTCACGCGAACGAACCTCGAGAACCACCTGCACGCCAGTCTCCCGGACGTGAAGATCGACGCCCTCGCGTACGTGTTCCACCTCGATGAGATTCGCACCTGCCCGTGCGAACAACGTGAGAAGACCCGCGAGTCCGCCCGGACGGTCGGAGATGCGGACGAAGAGAATGAGGCGACGGCCCGCCTGCGTCTCGTGCCTGCGGATCAGGTTCGGCACCACACCGAGATCGACGTTTCCTCCCGACAGCACCACGCACGTCGTGCCGGTCTTTGCGGGAACGATCTGGCGGCTCAACAGCGCCGACACGCCGACTGCACCGCCACCTTCCACATAGAGCTTTGCCCTGTCCATCAGCATCACCATCGAATCGGCCACCAGGTCTTCTTCGACAACGACCACCTCGTCGACGAAGTTCTCGATGATCGGTCGCGTGAAGTCGCCCGGTTGTTTCACCGCGATTCCGTCGGCGAGCGTGACAATGGGTCCCTCGGCAGGCGGTGAACCTGCATACGGTGCGCACGCGCGTACCTGCACACCGACGACGCGGATGTTCGGGTTCAACTGCTTGAGCGCGAGTGCGACACCACCGGTGAGCCCGCCTCCGCCCAACGGGATGATCACGGTCGACAGGTCGTCGATGTCGTCGGCGAGTTCGAGCCCGAGTGTCGCCTGTCCCGCGACCACCATCGGGTCGTCAAACGGATGACAGAAGTTCATGCCCGTCGCTGCCGCATGGTCGCGTGCGATGGCGACAGCGTCAGAGAGAGTGTCGCCACCCTCGGTCAGGGTTGCCCCGTACGACCGAACGGCCTCCATCTTCGAGATGGAGGCACCGGCGGGAACGAATATCCGGCAGGGAACCCCGAAGTGACGTGCAGCGAAGGCGAGCGACTGTGCGTGGTTGCCGGCGCTTCCTGCAACGACCCCGGCAGACGATGCAGAGCCGAGCGACGTCAACTTGTTCATCGCGCCGCGGATCTTGAACGAACCGGTTCGCTGGAGATTTTCGGCCTTGAAAACGACGCTGCCGCCGTACCGTTCCGACAGCGCCGCCGACTCTGTCACGGGGGTGTGCTTCACCACACCCCGCCCCGCATCGCGAGCGGCGCGGATGGTCGCGAGATCAATGGGGAAGTCGGTCATGCGTCACCTACCGTAGTGGTCGTGCGCGCCGCCCTGATTGCGAATACCAGTGATGCAGACCCCGGATTCGTGGGGCGATCGCTGCGTGAACGGGGCTATTCGTTCGTCGAATTCCTTCGTGAACAGTGGGCCGACTGGCCCGATCTCGACCACATCGACCTGGTGGTCGCCATGGGGTCGTCGTGGAGCGTGTACTGGCCGGACCAGCACGGCCCGATCGATGCAGAACAACGAGTCATCGCCTCGGCCATTGACCGCGGTATTCCGGTCCTCGGAATCTGTTTCGGCGCCCAGCAGTTGGCCACCGTGCTCGGCGGGACGGTCACAAAAGCACAAAGTCCCGAAATTGGCTGGTTTCCGATGGAAAAAGTGGCAGAAACTGCCCATTTGGCCCCTGAGTGCATGGTCGAGGGCCAGTGGATGCAGTGGCACTACGACCGATTCTCGGTGCCGAACGGTGCCACCGTTCTGGCGCAGTCCCCGGCAGGGCCCCAGGCGCTCGTCTGCGGGCGCTCGCTCGGCGTTCAGTTCCATCCCGAGGCGACCGAGTCGATCGTTCGCCGGTGGGCATCGGGTGACGGGGTGTCAGAGCTGCAGACCCAATCGATCGACGCCCGTCGACTGTTGGAAGACACGTCGAACCACGTCTCCGATGCGGAAAAAAGGTGCGACCAACTTGTCGAATGGTTCCTGCACAACGTGGCACAAAAGCACATGGAGTGACGTGTACCGGCCCCGGCGAAGTTGGGGTCGAAAGAGGCGCCCGTAGTAGCGTCGAAGGCGATGTCCCCGTTCCTGCGGTCCTATCTCACGGTTGTGTGGTTTGGCCTAGCTGCCTTCTTGATTGCCGGATTGTTGCTCGGCATCTCGGCGCTGGTGCGCCCCAACAAGCCGACCACCGAGAAACTCATCACCTACGAGAGCGGCGTCGATCCCGTGGGTGAAGGCTGGTCTCAGAGCCAGATCCGGTACTACGTCTTTGCCCTGTTGTTCGTCATCTTCGACGTCGAAGCAGTGTTCATCTTCCCCTGGGCCACCCAGCTCGAGCGCTACGGCTCGTTCGGTCTCGTCGAAATGGGCATCTTCGTCGCGGTACTTCTTCTCGGTCTTGTGTATGCATGGCGCAAGGGCGTCTTGCGCTGGGTGTAGGGGAAAAGGGTCGTTTCTTATGGGTCTCGTGGATCGCGGTCGGCTTCCGAAGCCGCTGACGTCGTTGTTCAATCTCGGACGTTCGTACAGCCTCTGGGTGTACCAGTGGGGCCTTGCGTGTTGCGCCATCGAGATGGGTGCCGCATTCGGATCTCCGCGCTACGACGTGATGCGCCTCGGGGTGATTCCGTTGCCGGCATCGCCACGACAGGCCGACCTCGTCGTCATCTCGGGAACCGTCACCGACAAGATGGCCCCCGCCATCAAACGTCTGTACGAGCAGATGCCCGAGCCGAAGTACGTGATCTCGATGGGGAGCTGTGCGAACTGCGGCGGACCGTACTGGGACAGCTACTCGGTCACCAAGGGTGTCGACCAGATCATTCCCGTCGATGTGTACGTGCCCGGATGTCCGCCGAGACCGGAAGCACTCCTCGAGGGAATCGTGTTGTTGCAGCAACGCATCAAGAACGAAGACATGGGCGCGCGTTGGCGCGGCGAGGGAACCAAACCGATGAACATCGTCGACGGTGAGTCGGCCGAAAAGGGAGGTGTTCCCGTTGTCGTCAACTGAGACCCCCACCGAGGCGCCGCGCGACGAGCGTCGCGAAGACGAACTGGCACGCATCACCGCCGCACTCGGGTCGGCAGTCGTCGAGTCGTTGGTGAAGCCGAACGACGACATGTGGATCCGTGTCACCGCGGATCAATGGCGCGCAACCGCCGAGACACTCAAGACTCTCGGATATTCGTATTTCTGCTTCCTGTCGGCAATCGACTGGTTGCCGTCGCCGTTCGGAAAGGGCGAAGAGGATCCGACCGAACCCGCGCCCGAGCGTGATTCGACCATCAAGCAGGGATACACGGGAGGAAGCACGCGTTTCCAGGTGTTCGCAAGGGTGATGCAACCGTTCAACAGCCTCGGTGTCACGGTGAAGGTCGACGTCGACGACTCGATGGCGGTCGATTCATGGAGCAGCGTGTACGCAGGTGCAAACTGGCACGAGCGCGAGACGCACGAGATGTTCGGAATCGGTTTCAACGGACATCCCGATCTCCGCAACATGTACCTGCCCACCGACTTCGAGGGGCATCCGCTGCGCAAGGACTTCCCGTTGCTCGCCCGCATCGTGAAGCCGTGGCCGGGAATCGTCGATGTCGAGCCGTTGCCCGGTGATGACGAAGAGGAAGGCGAAGCATCATGACAATGCTCGGTGACCGTCAGCAACTCGCCTACATCGCATCGCAGGCTGCAGATGCACGCGTGAACGTGGAACTCGAGACCGAGGGCATGACCCTCAACATCGGACCGCAGCATCCGGCCACACACGGAACACTGCGGATCATCGCCCGTCTCGACGGCGAGCAGGTGGTGTGGGCGGAGCCGTCGGCCGGGTACATGCACCGCGGATACGAAAAGTTGACCGAGGTGCGCACGTACCCGCAGGTCACCGCGTTGGTGAACCGCATCGACTGGTTGGGTTCGTTTGCGAACGAGGTGCCGTTCATTCTCGCGGCCGAGAAGTTGATGGGCGTCGAGGCGCCGCCTCGCGCGCAGCACATCCGCACCATCCTCTTCGAACTGTCGCGCATCGCGAACGTGTCGTTGTTCCTCGGCGACCTCGGCGTGCAGTTGGGCGCGGTCACCCCGGTGTTCTTTGCTTTCCGCGACCGTGAATACGTGCTGAACCTGATCGAAGCCGCAACCGGGGGTCGTTTCCACCCGAACTTCGACCGCATCGGCGGGTTGAAAGACGATCTTCCCGCCGGATTCATCGACGAGACGCGCATGGTGATGAAGAAGCTGCGCACCTTCTGCGACCAGATCGAGGAACTGCTCTTCGGAAACGAGATCTTCCAGTCGCGCACACGCGGCATCGGGGTCATCCCGAAGGAAGTGGCACTTCAGTACGGGCTGTCGGGCGCCAACCTTCGCGCAAGCGGGGTCGATTGGGATCTGCGTCGCGACCAGGACCTGCCGATGGCGTGGAACAAGGTCGACTGGAAGGTGTGGACCCACCCCGACGCCGATTCGTTCGCCCGCTGCTGGGTTCGTCTGCAGGAAGTGCGCGAGTCGACAAAGATCGTCGACCAGTTGCTCGACACGATTCCGTCCGGTCCCGTGATGGCAAAGGTCCCCAAGATCATCAAGGTTCCCGAAGGTGAAGCATGGGTCTCGACCGAGAACCCGCTCGGCGAGATGGGCTACTACGTGGTGTCGCAGGGAGACCTGGGTCCGTTCCGTGTGAAGATCCGCAGCGCATCGTTCAACAACATCTCGATCGTTCCCTGGGTGCTGAAGGGCGTGTACGTGCCCGACATCATCACGATTCTCGCTTCGCTGTACTTCATTCTCGGAGACATCGACCGCTGATGGGTTCCTCGCTGATCGCCGCCGACCTGGCCTACTGGGCACAGTCGTTGTTGCGTGTCCTCGGTGGACTCGTGGCCGTGTTGTTGCCCGCCGGCACCGTGGTGTACCTGTTCCTGTTCAAGATGATGTCGTTCATGCAGTCGCGCCTCGGCCCGATGGAAGCAGGTCCGTACGGTTCGTTGCAGTTGTTCGCCGAAGTGGGCAAGTGGCTGCAGAAGGAAGACATCGTTCCCGCCAACGCGCAACCGGAAGCACGCATCTTCAAGATGGCTCCGCTCATCGTTCTCGCCAGCACGTTCCTTCTCGTCGCCGTCGTGCCGTTCGGACCCGATGCCTGGTTCACCGACTTCGAGGCGGGAATCTTCTACGCGCTCGCCGTGTCGTCGGTGTCGGTGCTCGGCATCCTGATTGCAGGATGGTCGAGCGCGAACAAGTACTCGTTGCTCGGCGGTCTGCGTGCGGCCGGTCAGTTGATCGCCTACGAGTTGCCCATGGTTCTCGCAGTCGTCGGCGTGGTGATCCAGGCCGGCACCATGAACCTGCAGCAGATCGTCGTCGCGCAGAATGCCGGTTCGATGTTCGGGTGGGACGGGGTCGGCAACCCGTACATTCTCACCCAGTTCGTCGCGTTCATCATCTTCATGATTTCGGTGCAGGCAGAACTCACGCAGACGCCGTTCGACATGCCGATTGCTGAATCCGAACTCGTGTCCGGGTACATGACCGAGTACTCCGGCTTCCGGTTCCTCATTTTCTTCATCGGCGAGTTCGCCACGGCGGGCGTCTTCTCGATGATCGCGTCGATTCTGTTCCTCGGCGGCTGGGGCATCCCGTTTGCGTGGTTCGGATGGTCCGACCTCGACAGCATCGACAACTGGATGAACATCGTCGGTCCGTTGATCCTCTTCACGAAGATGATCGTCGTCGTGTTCTTCATCATGTGGGTTCGCTTCTCGTACCCGCGTTTCCGCGAGGACCAGCTGCAACGGTTCGCGTGGAAGGTTCTCATTCCCGTCTCGCTCGTCAACATCATGGTGACGGCAGTGCTGAAGGTGGCGTTCTGATGGCAAAGCCCAAGGTTCCCGGTCTGTTCAAGGGTCTCGGTGTCACGTTCGGCACCCTCATGCGCACCGCCGTCGAGGGGTCGAACACGATTCAGTACCCCCACGAAAAGGAGACGCCGCCGATCCGTGCGCGTGGTGTCATCGCGCTGCACGAGGGCAACTGCACGTCGTGCATGCTGTGCGCGCGTTCGTGCCCCGACTGGTGCATCTACATCGAGGGCCACAAGGAACTCGCCCCGCCGCGACGCGCGGGTGGCGCGCCACGAAAGGTGAACAAGCTCGATCGCTTCGACATCGACTATGCGCTCTGCATGTACTGCGGAATCTGCGTAGAGGTCTGCCCGTTCGACGCGCTGTTCTGGAGCCCCGAGTACGAGTACTCGGAACCGCGCATCGCCGACCTGTTGCACGACAAGTCGAAGCTCGGCGAGTGGATGGAGACAGTTCCCGAGGCACCGGAGCTCGAGGCCGGCGCAGACAAGAAGGGCAAGAAGTGATGGTTGCCGCCGATCTGCTCGTCGCCCAGAACGTCGGCTTCTATCTGATCGCCGCGATCATGGTCTTCGGTGCGTTCCGCGTCGTCACGACGCGCAACGTCGTGCACGCGGCGTTGTGGTTGGTGGTCGTTCTTGCGGGTGCCGCCGCCCAGTACGTGTTGCTCGCCGCGGAGTTCGTCGCTATCACGCAGGTGCTCGTGTACATCGGGGCGGTGATGGTGTTGTTCCTCTTCGGCACGATGCTCACGCGCGCAAAGATCGGCACCGATGCCGAACTGAACAACAAGAACTGGTTCATGGGCATCCCGGTTGCCGTGCTGTTGCTGGCGACTCTCGTCATCGCCCTGAACGACGGATTCGGTGACGAGCAGTTGCCGACCGATGCGGCCGTCACCACGACGCAACAGGTGTCCGACCAGGTGTTCGGCCCCTACCTGCTGCCGTTCTGGGCACTGTCGTTCGTTCTCCTTGCCGCGACGATCGGGGCAATCGTGCTCGCGAGGAGGGACTAAGCCGTGTTGCTGAACCAGTTCCTCATTCTCGGAGCCGTCCTGTTCTGCATCGGCGTGTACGGGGTGATCGCGCGCAAGAACGCCGTGCTCGTTCTCATGTCGATCGAACTCATCCTGAACTCGGTGAACATCAACCTGCTGGCGTTCTCGTTGCGCAACGGCACGACCGACGGTCACACCTTTGCGCTGTACGTCATCGCGGTGGCGGCGGCCGAAGTGGGCGTGGGTCTCGCCATGGTTCTTCTCATGTACCGCAACCGTCGTTCCGTTGGTCTCGACGAACTCTCAGAGATGAAGGGCTGATCTCATGTTCGTTCAAGCCGCCGAAGCCACCGAGAAGGTGCTCACCTCGGGCTGGTTCCTCGACCACGCGTACATCATCCCGCTGATTCCCGCGATCGCCTTCGCTTTCATCATCTTCTTCGGCAAGCGCATGCCGATGAAGGGAGCCGAATTCGGCATCGCATCGATGGTCGGCGCACTCGTCTTCTCCGCAGGCGCCGCGTACCAGTGGATCCAGCGCTCCAACGGCGTCGACGAGTACGCGTTCGTCGATCCGGTCATCAAGTCGTGGACATGGTGGCAGAACGACGGAATCTCGTTCGGCATCGGCCAGCACATCGACGGACTCTCGATCACGATTCTCGTCGTCGTTGCGTTCATCTCCACGCTGGTTCAGATCTATTCGACCGAGTACCTGCACGGCGACCGCAGGTACACGCACTTCTTTGCGTCCCTCACCCTCTTCTCCGCCGGAATGTTGAACATGGTCGTGGCCGAGAACATGATCCAGCTCATTCTCGGTTGGGAAATCATGGGTCTGTGCTCGTTCATGTTGATCGGTCACTGGTGGGAAGACGGTGCGAACAGTCGCGCAGCCCTGAAGGCGTTCTTCACCACGCGCACCGGCGACATCGGACTCCTCGTGGGGACCTCGGTGTTGTTCTTCGCCGCGAACGACTGGACCCAGAAGAATCTCGGGGTGTCGGGATTCAGCATCCGCGGTCTCGCGGCGTGGGCGCTCTCGGGAACGCCGGGTCAGACCGCAATCACCGTCGGCGCAGTTGCGTTGTTCATCGCCTGCATCGGCAAGTCGGGCCAGTTCCCGCTTCACACGTGGTTGCCCGACGCGATGGCCGGTCCCACCCCCGTGAGTTCGTTGCTCCACTCGTCGACCATGGTCGTTGCCGGTGTGTTCCTGGTGGCGCGCCTGTACCCGGTGTTCTTCGAAGGGATGAACATTCTCGGTACCAACGTGAACTTCATCGTGGTGATCGGCGGCATCACGATCGTGATCGCCGCCGCTCTCGCATTCGTGCAGACCGACATCAAGAAGGTTCTCGCGTATTCGACCGTCTCGCAGTTGGGCTACATGATGATGGGGCTCGGTGCCGGGGCATGGTTGCCCGCGGTGTTCCACATCTTCACCCACGCGTTCTTCAAGGCGTGTCTGTTCCTCGCCGCGGGTTCGATCAGCCACAGTGCATCGCACCATTCGTTCGACATGAAGAAAGACATGGGCGGCCTCCGCAAGTTCATGCCGATCACATTCTCGACGTGGATCATCTCCACTCTCGCCCTGTGCGGCGTGTTCCCGTTCTCCGGCTTCTTCTCGAAGGACGAAATCATCGACAACGTCGGCCACAACGGCTACACGGTGTTCATGGTGGTCGGTCTCGCGGGCGCGTTCCTCACGGCTGCGTACATGACGCGCGCGACGTACCTCACGTTCTTCGGGGCGCCTCGCGGTGCGGCGGCAGGTGAGCATCACGACGAGGGTCACGGTCACGACGCGCACGACGGGCACGCAGACCACGGTCACGACGCGCACGATGCACATGGACATGACGATCACGGGCACGACGATCACGCATCGCATGGTCCGCGCGAATCAGGCCCGCTGATCACGATTCCGCTCATAATCCTCGCGACACTTGCCATCGGGTCGGGTCTGCTGAATGCAGTGCCGTTCGGTGAGAAGTGGGAGAACATGAAGAAGTGGGTCGAGCCGCGCGCCGAAGTGGTCAGCGCCACCGGCATCGCCGAGCCCACCGGAAGTCACGGCGAGACGCGACTCGTGCTGACGGTTCCTGCAGCCGAGGAAGAGGGCGGCCACCATTCATCGCCGTGCGGCAGCGAGGCACCCGAGAAAGGCGTCTGTTACGCGCCGCAGTTGAACCATGCACCGTTCAAGTGGTCGAAGGCTGCGCTGTCGATGCTCATCGTGTTCTCCGGGATGATCCTCAGTTGGCTGCTGTGCGTGCAGCTGTACGAACGCAGGAACAAGTCGCTGGTCGGTCTCACCGAGCGCAACAAGGTGCTCGGCGCCGGATACGCCTTCCTCGCGAACAAGTACTACCTCGACCATCTCTATGAGCTGATCATCGTCCGCTCGATCGCGCATCCCATCGCCCGGGGTGCGTATTGGATCAATCAGAACGTCCTCGACGGCATCGTGAACGGAGCCGGCATCGGTTCCCGCAGGATTGCCGGTTGGGTGTACCGCAACATCGACCAGAAAGTGGTTGATGCGGCGGTGAACGGAACAGGAACCGCCGCACAAGGTGCGGGCGGTGCCCTGCAGCCCGTTCAGTCCGGAAAAGTCAACCAGTACGGTGCATTGTTGTTCGGCGCTGCCGCCATCGGTGCACTCGTGCTCGTCATCATCAATACCTGAGGGAGCATCACGGCATGGAAGTCCTAAGCGACCACAACTGGGTCCTGACAGTCGGCACATTCCTGCCGCTTGTCGGTGTCCTGATCATGCTCTTCATTCCGAAGAACGAAGAGGCACTGTCGAAGGGAGTGGCAATCGCCACCGCCGCCGCGACGCTTGCAGTCGGAATCTTCACGTTGATTCGGTTCGACTACGACAAGGCCGAGGTGATGCAGTTCGCGGCGGATGCCGAGTGGATTTCCGTCATCAAGTCGTCGTATCTGATCGGCATCGACGGCATCAGTCTTCCGTTGTACTTCCTCTCGATGGTGATCACGTTGCTCGTGATGATCTACAGCTGGAACCACGTGCCGTCGCCGGGCAACCCGAAGGCGTTCTTCATTCTGATGTTGGTTCTCCAGACCGGAATGGCCGGAACCTTCATTGCGCGCGACCTCATTCTGTTCTTCGTGTTCTTCGAACTCGTTCTGCTGCCGATGTACTTCATGATCGGTGTGTGGGGCGGGGAGAACCGCCAGTACGCGTCGCTCAAGTTCTTCCTGTACACGATGTTCGGATCAGCGCTCATGCTGGTGGCGTTCCTTGCTCTGTTCTTCAAGACCGGTGCCGAGAGTTTCTCGATCCCGTACCTCATCGAGAACGGTGCGGGCATCGCAAAGAACACCCAGATCTGGATCTTCGCCGGCATGTTCGTCGGTTTCGCTGTGAAGGTCCCGATGTTCCCGTTCCACACGTGGTTGCCCGATGCGCACACGCAGGCGCCGACGCAGGGGTCGGTCATCCTGGCCGCGATCCTCCTGAAGCTCGGAACCTACGGATTCGTTCGCATCGCGATCCCGATTCTCCCCGACGCAGCCCGCGAGTGGGCACCGTGGATCGGTCTTCTCGCAGTCATCGGAATCATCTACGGTGCTCTCGGCTGTCTTGCCCAGACCGACATGAAGCGCCTCATCGCTTTCTCATCGGTCGCGCACATGGGATACGTGATGCTCGGCATCTCGACTCTCACCGACTTCGGCATGAACGCCGCGATGTTCGGGATGGTGGCGCACGGTCTGATCACCGGAATGTTGTTCTTCATCGCAGGATCGGTGAAGGAGCGCTACCACACGCTCGAGATCAAGCGTCTCTCGGGAATGCTCACGCAGATGCCGAAGCTCGGATGGATTCTCGGGTTCAGTGCCATGGCGTCACTCGGTCTCCCCGGTCTCGCGGGATTCTGGGGCGAGTTCCCCGCGATTCTCTCGGCTTACCAGCCGGCAAAGGGTCTTCCGGTGGAGACGTTCCGCACGTTCATGGTTGTGGCGGCAATCGGCACCGTGTTTGCGGCGGGGTATCTGCTGTGGCTCTACCAGCGCACCGCATTCGGCGAGCCGACGGCAGAGTTCGCACCCGGTCACGGTCACGACGAGGACATCCACGACGTGAACAAGTTCGAATGGATCGCATGGACCCCGCTCCTCATCGCAATCGTCCTGTTCGGCGTGTACCCGCAACTGATGTTCAAGGTTCTCGACCCCGCCGTCGGCGTCACCCTGAAGGCATTCGGGGGCTGATCACGTGTTGAGCACACTCGCCGCCTCTTGGTCGACGCCGGTCGTCGATTACCACGCGCTCGCACCCGAGATGGTGCTCGCGGGTGGCATCGTGCTGCTCCTGTTGCTCGATCTGTTCGTGTCGGAGTCGCGCAAATGGCTCCTCACTCCGGTCGCGTCGTTCACGCTCCTCGGCGCATTCATCCCGGTCTTGACTCTCGCACTCAGCGACGAGGGAACACGGTCGATGTTCGACGGTCGTTACGTCGTCGACGATTTCAGTCTCGTGGTCAAGGGGCTCTTCCTGCTCGCCGGGTACGTGGTCGTGTTGTTGACGGCCGACTACCTGCGAGAGGGCGACTACTACCAGGGCGAGTACTGGTTCCTTCTGTTGTCGAGCCTGCTCGGCATGGTGATGATGGCGTCGAGCCGTGACCTCGTGTCGGTGTTCGTGTCGCTCGAGTTCCTGTCGATTCCCGCGTACATGATGGCCGCGTGGCGCAAGCGCGACCCGAAGAGCAACGAGGCGGGAATCAAGTACTACCTGCTCGGTGTGTTCGCGTCGGCGATCATGCTCTACGGCATGTCGTTGCTGTACGGCATCACCAATTCGACGCTGTTGGTCGACATCGGCAAGCATCTCGGCGAAGAGGTCACGGCGATTCGTGCCGTCGCCGTGCTGTTCGTTGTTATCGGTTTTGCGTTCAAGGTGTCCGCCGTCCCGTTCCACACGTGGGCTCCCGACACCTACCAGGGTGCGCCGACACCGGTCACCGCGTTTTTGTCGGTGGCGTCGAAGGCGGCAGGGTTCGTCGCTCTGGTCACCGTGGTGTACGTGGGGTTCCCCGGTTCGTACGACGTGTGGCAGCCGGTGTTCTGGATTCTCTCCGCGCTCACGATGACCGTCGGCAACGTGATGGCGTTGAAGCAGAGCAACATCGTGCGCATGCTGGCTTATTCGTCGGTCGCACAGGGCGGTTTCATTCTGATGCCGCTCGCTGTTGCGGGCGTTGAAGGAGTATCGAACTCGGCGTTGCGCGCGGTCGTCACGTACCTGCTCGTGTATGCCGCGACGAACCTCGGTGTATTCGCGGTGATCATGGTGGTGTCGCGCAAGACCCGCAGCGGCGAGATCTCGTCGTTCGGTGGTTTGTTCTCGTACGCACCGGGCGTCGCGACGATGATGACGATCTTCATGGCGTCGCTCGCCGGCATTCCGCCGCTCGGCGGCTGGTTCGGCAAGTTCGCCGCGTTCCAGTCACTCGTTTCTGCCGGAACGAACTGGTCGTATGCCCTCGCCGTGATCGGCGGAGTCAACTCTGTCGTTGCATTCGGGTACTACGGAAACGTCATGCGCGAGATGTGGATGAAGCCGGTTCCGGACGGTGATTCGTCACCGGTGAAGGTGCACTCGTCGCTGCTCGTGGCCCTCGCCATCACCGGCGCCGCGACACTCGCTCTCGGAGTGTTCCCGGGACTCGTCATTCACTTCGGTGACATTGCCGGTCTCGCTGGTGCGTTCGGCAACTGACGCAATTGTTCGCGCCATAGAGGCCGCCGGCGGTTCGGTTCCGTTCGCCCGATTCATGGATCTCGCCCTCTACGGTGAGGGCGGTTTCTACTCCGGCACGGGTCGTGCAGGGAGGCGCGGTGACTTCATCACTTCTCCCGAGGTCGGACCGCTGTTCGGGGCCGTTCTCTCGCGGGCGTTCGACGACGTGTGGAAGCGTTGTGGCTCTCCGGCCGATTTCACGATTGTCGAGGTCGGTGCCGGCCCCGGAACCCTCGCGCGCTCGGTGCTCGCCGCGAACCCGAAGTGTCTCGAACACGGACGGTACGTCGCGGTCGAGGTGAGCGAGCACCAGAGGAAGTTGCATCCCGAATCGGTCGTGTCGACCGATCACGTTCCGCATCACATCGAGAACGGCGTCGTTGTCGCGAACGAGCTCGTCGACAATCTTCCGTTCGAGCTGTGGGTGTTCGACAACGGCTGGCGCCAGTCGCATGTCGCTGCCGTCGGCGGTGGATTCGTAGAGGTGCTGGTTGCTGCCGATGCCCCCGAATGTCTCCCGGCTCGGGCCCCCCACGGCTCGCGTGCCCCTGTGCACACGGCCGCAACTCGTTGGCTGTCGGATGCGCTGGGGGCCGTCAGTCACGGTTCGGTTCTGCTCATCGATTACTGCTCGTCGACCACCGCCGAGGTTGCATCGATGCCGTGGCGGGAATGGTTGCGAACATACGTGCAACAACAGCGCGGGGTGCACTACCTGAAGAACGTCGGCGCACAGGACATCACGACCCAGGTGTGCATCGACCAGTTGACGTCGGTTCGTGAACCCGACGCGGTGCGCACACAGTCACAGTTCCTTCAGTTGTGGGGCATCAGCGATCTCGTCGAGGAGGGCCGTGCGAAATGGACGGAGTCCGCCGCCGCGCCGACGCTCGATGCCATCAAGATGCGCAGCCGCATCACGGAGGCCGAGGCACTGCTCGACCCAACCGGGCTCGGGAACTTCATGGTGCTCGAGTGGCGTAACTAGACGACGCGGTCCGGCCGGCTGGTGAGGTACGCACCGACGATCACCACGCACATGCCGGCAACCGCGAGAAGGGTCACCGACTCGTCACGGAACATGAGGCCGAGAATCGTGGCGACGATCGGCGTGAAGAAAACCCCGATCACCCCGCGAACCGCTCCGGCGCGCACCATCAACATTCCGTACATCACGTATGCGAATCCGGTGCCGAGCGCGCCGAGCACCATCAGCGAGAGAACCGCCGACCACGTGAACGTGCTGTCGAACAGAGCGGGTATCCCGAGCGGAAGGGAGAAAATGATGGCGAAGATCTCCTGCCACAACAGCACCGTGAGGGTCCCGTATTTCACCTGCATCTCTCGCGACAGGATGCTGGTGAAGGCGTAGCAACACGTCGCAACAAGCAGGAAGATCACACCGTGCACCGAGGCGCCCTTGTCGTCGCCGACACTGCCGAACGAGATGAGTGCGATGCCGACGAATCCGATCATCACCGCGAGAATCCTTCGCCGCGAGGGGGCCGTGCGCGTGAGTATTGCCGCCGCCACCACGGTGGTGACCGGGATCGATCCGTTGATCATCCCGGTGACCGACGATGACACGGATTTCTCCGCGAGGGGATACAGATAAAACGGAATCGTCATCGCGACGAGCCCCAGCAGCGCGACCCGTCCGATGTCGGATCTGTCGATTTTCTTTCGCGCCGCGGGAAAGCACGCGAGCGCGAGAGCCCCGAAGGCGAGACGGGCGAGAGGCACGACCCCGGTGGCCACATGATCGATGGCGATCGCGATGAACAGGAACGATGCACCCCATGTGAGAGCCACCGCTGTCGTCATTCCCCATTCGGCAGGTCCGAATCGGTGTTGGGTGTCCCTGCCGAGCTGCGATTGACTCACGGTCATACAGTCTTGCCGTTCCCCGTGGGGGGCGATGGGCTCATTTCACTAGTCTTCGGGAGACGGTTCGAGGGGGTAGCGATGACGGAAAACCACGACACAATTGATGCGCTGCAATGGGAGAAGCGCACGTTTCCTCCGTCCGAGAAGTTCAAGAAGGACTCTCTCGTCGTCGGAACCCATCTGTACGACGAGGCCAACGAGGATTACGAGGCCTTCTGGGCGCGCCAGGCCGAAGAACTCGTTTCATGGGCGAAACCGTGGGATTCGATCTGTGAATGGAACCTGCCGTTCAGCAAGTGGTTCGTCGGCGGTCAACTGAACGTGTCGTACAACTGTCTCGACCGTCACGTGCTCGCAGGAAAGGGCGACAAGGCCGCGATTCATTTCGAGGGCGAGCCGGGCGACACCCGCACCGTCACCTATTCGCAGTTGCTCGACGAGGTGCAGAAGTTCGCCAACGTGTTGAAGGGTCTCGGGGTCGTGAAGGGCGACCGCGTGAACATCTACCTGCCGATGATCGTCGAGGCGGCCGTTGCGATGTTGGCGTGTGCGCGGATCGGTGCGGCGCATTCGGTGGTGTTCGGCGGTTTCTCGTCGCAGGCACTTGCAGATCGCATCAACGACGCCGAGGCGAAGGTGCTCATCACTGCCGATGGTGGCTGGCGTCGCGGGGAAGTGTTCGCACTGAAGCCGCAGGCTGACGAGGCGCTGCAGAACACGCCGTCGATCGAGCACGTTGTCGTCGTGAGGCGGGGCAACAATCCGGTCGACATGGTCGCCGGTCGCGACCACTGGTACCACGAGTTGATGGACTCCGCTTCCGCCGAGTGCGCTGCGGAACCGATGGATTCGGAACAACTGTTGTTCCTGTTGTACACGTCGGGAACCACGGGCAAACCCAAGGGCATCATGCACACCACCGGCGGATACCTCACCCACGTGACGTTCACGCACAAGTACGTGTTCGACCTGAACCCCGAGAAGGACATCTACTGGTGCACGGCAGATGTCGGTTGGATCACGGGCCACAGCTACATCGTGTACGGGCCGTTGTCGAACGGTGCCACACAGGTGATCTACGAGGGAGTCCCGAACTTCCCGGCGAACGACCGCATGTGGGACATCGTCGACAAGTACAAGGTCACGATTTTTTACACGGCCCCGACTGCAATCCGCACGTACATGAAGTGGGGTGTCGAGGAGCCGGCGAAGCACGACCTGTCGTCGCTGCGCTTGTTGGGCAGCGTCGGCGAGCCGATCAACCCCGAGGCGTGGATGTGGTACCACGAGAACATCGGCCGTGGAAACTGTCCGATCGTCGACACGTGGTGGCAGACCGAGACGGGTGGAATCATGATCTCACCGTTGCCCGGTGCCACCACGACGAAGCCCGGCAGTGCCACGTTCCCGTTGCCCGGAGTCGGGGCCGAACTCGTCGACGACGCAGGCCTTGTGGTGACCCGCGGTGGTGGGTATCTCACTCTCACTCACCCGTGGCCCGGAATGCTGCGAGGGATCTGGAAAGATCCGGAACGGTACAAGGACGCCTACTGGAGCCGTTTCGAAGGCCGGTACTTTGCCGGCGACGGGGCAAAACTCGATGACGACGGTTATCTCTGGTTGCTCGGTCGTGTCGACGACGTGATGAACGTGTCGGGTCACCGAATCTCGACGACGGAAGTGGAGAGCGCTCTCGTGTCGCACCCGGCGGTTGCAGAAGCGGCAGTGGTCGGTGCGAACGATGCGACAACCGGTCAGGCAATCATCGCCTACGTCACGCTGGTGGGCGGCAGCGAAGTCGACGAGCAGGTGCTGCGCAATCATGTGGCGGCAGAGATCGGCGCGATCGCAAAACCGAAGACCATTTACTTCACGCCAGATCTGCCGAAGACCCGCAGCGGCAAGATCATGCGTCGACTTCTGCGCGATGTCGCTGAGGGCCGCAACCTCGGCGACACCACCACGCTTGCTGATGCGAACGTGGTGAACGAACTGCAGAAGCGCGCAGCCGAAGCACCCAGCGAAGACTGATGTTTCGACGGTGTCTCGCGGTCGCGCTTGCGGTCATCTCGTTGTCGGCGTGCGGCAACGGCGATGCGTCGTCGTCGACGTCCGATGACACCGTGCCCTCAGGGAAGTGCGCGCCGACAGCCGCCAACCCCGCGCTCGGTCTGGCTGCCATCAACCAGAAGTACCGGGTGGTGGTCTGGGATCAACCGGGTTCTGCGACACCGCGCGAACTCGAACAGATCGGCGACGATCCATTCGCCGAGTCGTACGGCGGCGACTACACCGTGGTGGAGAGCGTTGCCGTATCGCCTTCGACGTGCGACGTGTTCGTCGGGGCGTGCTGCGAACCGGTCAGCGGCATCACGTATCACGACAAGGACAAAGACGGTGAATGGGAGATCTTGACCGGCCATCTGCCCGCCATCAGCCCCGACGGCGGGTTGCTGTCGCTGGTGTCGTACGAGCAACTCGTGGTTTCTTCGGTGACCGAACCCGAGAAGGAGATTGCCACTTTTGATCTTCCGAAGGCCGACAACGCGACGATGTACCGCTCGCAGTGGATCAACGGCGACGAGATCGCAGTATCCGGCTTCACGAAAGACGGTGCGTTCGTGTGGGTGGCACAGATCAGTGAGGGAACCGTGCGCGAGGCGTTCCGCATCTCCGCGGACATCACATGGGATTCGGAGAACCTGTGGCGCGTCGGCCTCATCGGGGTCGATGAGTCGGGCAACATCGTGACGTCCACGGTCTCATCGTCGGGCACGAACGTGATCGAACACCGCTATCCCGATTCTTTCGAGGTGCACAAGTCGGATGCGGCGCCCGACGGCATGATGACCTATGTCATGAGAGGTGCGCGAAGCGCAATGGTGAGCAGGAGCGGTGCTCTCACAGTGTGGTTCGACACCGGCGATCCGGTTGCGGTCGACGGTTCGTACGCGTGGGCGGGCTAGTCGCGGAAGTTCTCGAACTGCAGGGGAATGCCGAGGTCTTCTGACTTCAACAACGCCATCACGGCCTGGAGATCGTCGCGCTTCTTGCTGGTGACGCGCACCTGATCACCTTGCGTCTGGCTCGAGACACCTTTCGGGCCCTTTTCCTTGATCAACTTGTTGATCTCCTTGGCCTTGTCCGAGGTGATGCCGACTTTCACGGTGACAACCTGACGAACGGTGTCGCCCGATGCCTGCTCGAACTTGCCCCAGTCGATGCCCTTCAGTGAGAGTCCGCGCTTCACGAAGCGTTCCTCGAGCAGCACGCGGATGGCGCGGGCCTTTTCCTCGGAGATGGTCTTGATGGTGATCACGAGGTCGTTCTGTTCGATGGAGGAATTGGTTCCCTTGAAATCGAATCTGTTCACCATTTCGCGCTGGGCCTGGTCGACTCCGTTGCGGAGTTCCTGACGATCAACTTCGGAGACAATGTCGAACGATGGCATGGGGTGGAAGGCTAGCCAGCCGATAGCCTTGGCGATTCCATAGGGGTCGGTGCCCGAGCGGCCAAAGGGAGCAGACTGTAAATCTGCCGGCACTGCCTACGGAGGTTCGAATCCTCCCCGGCCCACCACGGAGAAATCCGTGAACTGAAAGGCGAAAGCCAGACAGCCCAACCCGTAAATGACTCCGCCGACTCGTTCGGCGGGGTCATTTATTTTTGCGGCGTCTCCGGCCGGGGGTCAGGGATGACGTTCGTGAACGAGACACTGCATGATGGCGACGTCGAGCCACTTGTTGAACTTGCGCCCGATCTCGCGCTCGACCCCCACCAGGGAAAATCCCATCTGCTCGTGCAATGCCAGCGAACCGGCGGAAAGAGTGGTGATGCGGGCGATCACGGCGTGGAAACCGCCGTCGGCGGCGGTGGTGAGGAGGTGGTCGAGGATGGCCCTGCCGATGCCCCGGCGACCCATGTCGCGCCTCACGTAGACCGAATCCTCCACGCTGGTGCGGTAGGCGGCCCGTTCCTTGTAGGGGGAGAGGGCGCCGAAGCCCACGACTTCGCCGTCGATTTCCGCCACGAACACGCAAAATGCGCCCTGGCGGGCGTTCTGCCAGGCCAGCTGTTCCGGGAGGGACCTGGGAACCAGGTCGAAAGTGGAGGTCTCGTTCTCGACTTCGTGGTTGTAAATCGCCCGGATTGCCTCGGCGTCGCGGTCCTCGCAATGGCGGATGAGCACTTCTCCCACGGCCAAGAACCTAGTGGCGAATCGCAGAATCTCACCGATAGCCTTTCCCGTCTGGCTCATTGAGGCTTTGCTTCAGTGCGCACGCCCTCTTAGCTCAGTCGGCAGAGCGTTTCCATGGTAAGGAAAAGGTCGTGG
>JBBANL010000018.1:0-30917 GCA_040401975.1 Ilumatobacteraceae bacterium
GCCCCGGCTGCCACTTCGCGCATCACGTCGCCCAGCGCATCGTCGGGTTTCCACCGGTTGTTCACCTTGCCCATGTAAGCCTCCACGATTCCCGCCATGCCGACTGTGCGGTACACGTCGATCAACATTGCGATCTCCACCCCGTAACCGGTCACGAAACCGAGAGACCGCGCGAGCCGGGCATCGATTGCCACCTGGCCGCTCAACGGTTGGCTCAACTCGGCCAGATCCGGGGCGACACGGCGCAACAACGGCCGCCCCACTTCTTCTGTCACTCGCCCACCGGGTACTGCGCGCGGCACCCCGTGTTCGTCGACGCGCACGAATCCGCCTTTCACGAACTGCACACCGGGCCTGCCGATGGGTTCGACCAGGGCACGCACGTGGCCGACCGAGACATTGCCGATGTCGGCATCGAGAAACACGTACCAGTCGGCGTCGATGCTGTGCACGCCGCGGAACAACGAATCACCCTTGCCGAGCACGGGCCCCCGCTCGGGCATCACATCGGGCACCGACACCACCGGCACACCCGCGTCGCGAGCGACGGCAGCAGTTGCATCGGTCGAGCCACCATCCAACACGTGTGCGCTGTGCACCAGGCCGGCATCCATCGCCTCGCGGGCCACACGGGCGGTGCGAATCATTCCGTGCTCTTCGTTGAGAGCGGGAATCAACAATGCGATGTGCATCACTACAGCGACACGTGCGCGACGAGACCGTCGATGGGTCCGCGCGCATACACCCCGTAGGCGGGCAGGCGGTCACGCCAGTGCGACGGGCAGTGCTCGGGGGCGACCTCCGACAACGGCTCGAGAACGAAACGGCGCTCAGCGAACCGCGGGTGCGGAACCACCAACTCTTCCGAGTTGATGGAGACGTCGTCGTAGAACAGCAGATCAAGATCAAGTGTGCGGGGACCCCATCGCTCGAGACGCACGCGGTGTGCCTCGGCCTCGATCTGCAGCAGACGACGCAACAGCGCATACGGGTCGAGGTCGGTGTCGATCACCGCAACCATGTTCAGGTACGGGCCCTGGTTGTCGGGGCCGCCCACGGGGTCGGTCTCGAACACCTGTGACTGCGCGATCACGTTCGACAACCGTTCGAGACCGAACCGCAGATACGCCACACGGTCACCGAGGTTCGATCCCATCGCCACGATCGCACGGTGACGAGCGGGAACCCTCATGTCGACCCGACTGCGCACGATGCGCACCGCGGTGGAATCGAGATCCTCCGGAATCGGCGGTCGCAGCTTCGTGAGGCGGACGTCGACGACCTCCACGTGATCGAACTGAAGACACCGCTCGGCGATGCGAGCGACGAGACGCTCGAGCAGTACGTCACGAGATGTGCGCACCACGTCGGCGACGGCCTCGGCAATCGCACCGTAGTTCGCGGTGTCGACGAGATTGTCGGTGAACCCCGCTTCCACCAGGTCGACCTCGAGATCGATGTCGACCTGCACGGGCTGTTCGGCCTCGCGCTCGTGGGGCAACACCCCGACCAGGGCCATCAAACGGAGGCCATTCACGTAGATGTGGTCACGAGCCATGTCTTTCTGTCTATCTGACAATTCGGCGGTCTGACTACGGTGGGTGCATGGTCGACAAGGTCCCCTACGACGAATTCAGCATGTTCCACGAGAACGCCTCTGAATACGGCATCCCGTATCCGCACCCGTCGGTGGTGTCGCGCGAATTCGTCGCGATGGGCGACGGTCGACGATTGTCTGCACTGAAATGGGGCACCGACTCCCCACGGCTCGTGTTTCTGCACGGCGGCGCACAGAACGCCCACACCTGGGACACGGTGGCCCTCGCGTTGGGTGTTCCCCTGCTGTGCATCGATCTTCCGGGCCACGGCCATTCCGACTCGGCCGCGCCGTTCGACCCTCAGGCACAGCCGTTGCAGCAGAATGCCGCCGATGTTGCCCGTGTGATCGAGGCCCTCGCACCCGATGCACTCGGTGTGATCGGCATGTCGCTCGGAGGTCTCACCACCGTTGCCCTGTCGCGTGATTTTCCGGCACTGGTGAAGAAGATGGTTCTCGTCGACATCACCCCGGGTGTGAACCAGGAGAAAACCAAACAGATCACCGACTTCGTGAACGGGCCCGCCACGTTCCCCTCGTTCGAGGAACTTCTGGAGCGCACGATCCAGTTCAACCCCACGCGCACCGTCGAGAGTCTGCGCCGCGGAATCCTGCACAACGCCCTGCAGAAAGACGACGGCTCGTGGGTGTGGCGCTACCGCCGCGACGACGCTCCCCCGCTTCCCGAAGTCGACGGAGCCGTGCAACGCCCCTCGACCGCGTCCCTGTGGGACGCCATCCAGCACTTCGGCCGACCGCTCATGTTCGTGCGAGGAATGAGGTCACAGAGCGTCGTCACCGACGACGACGAGGCGGAACTGCGGAAGCGTGCATCGAGCGTGCGTGTCGAACACGTGCAGGAAGCGGGTCATTCGGTGCAGGGCGACACACCTCTCGAACTTGCCGCGTTGATCCGCGACTTTTTCGCGCTCTGAACCCTTCGCCCCCGCGACGACTCAGTCGTTCGGCGACGATGCGAGAAACTCGAACGCGGCCCGGGTGATTGCCTGGTCGTACCCGACAACCAGATGTCTGTTCGCATACACCGACTTGTAGGTCCAGCCCATTCGCTTGGCCATCGTGCGCGGAGTGTGGGGCGGCACCACCGGATCGCCACGCGCGATGGTGACGAACACCCTTGCGTTCTTCGCGGCGGCGTTGGGCACCACGGTGCCGATCGGTCGCTGTGTGGCCGGAAGCGAGGCGCAGAACCCGTATGTGTGAGCCTCGGTGCCCATGTAGAAGTGCCGGGGCTTCGATGCGATGTGCGCGGCGAACAACGACGCGATTCGTCTCGACGCCGACACGGTCACATCTGCGCAGCGCGCAGTCGATGACTCGGCTGACGGCACCGGGCCCGCGAGCGCGAGCAGCGATGCTCCGTCGCCGTTGCTCGCCTCGTTCAGTGCCAGGAACAACGACTGCGGGTCGCCGTCGGAAATTGCACGTGTCGCGGCCCGCGCGATGGTGTCGTAATCGATTCCTTCTCCCAGTCGACCGAGTCTGAGATTCGTCTTGAACCGGCTCAACTCCTTCGCCACGTTCTCGTTCGACGGGCACGACAGATGCGATGCGCACCACCGCATCGCCGTTTCGACGGCGGCCTTCATCGACACGAGTTGTTGCTCTGCCTGTCTGACCATCGACACTGCCGGGTCCTGGGGTGCATCGAGAACCGCCGCACTCACCCTTTGCGGATACGACATCACGAGGGCCGTGGCCGTCGTTGCGCCGGTACCCCACCCGAGCACCGCGGATTCGTCGATGTTCAACGCCTTCTGCACGGCGATCACATCGTCCATCTCGTCGAGAGCCGACAATACGTTCACATCGGTGAGCAGCACCGGGGAATCCATCGAACCTCGTGGCGAGACCGCGACCAGCGTGAAGTCGTTCGACGCGGCGCCGAGAGTGAGTGGCGCCGTCTCGACCGCCTCACGCGCGGAGAACCCGTGGCTGCGATCGGGAAGCAGGAAGAGCACCGGCGCCGATGCCTGCGTCGACCTGCGACGGTACGCCGCCACCTTGATCGTCTCCCCCGCGACATCTGACCCGACACGTGGCACGTCGATGCGTGCACATTCGATGCCACCGCAGGGCAACCAGTCGACGGACGACTCGGGCACGGTGTCCGCCGGCGGATTCGTTTCCTCGGTTTCCGAAGGCGACGACGAACAACCCGTCAGCACCAATGCGACGACGACAACCGCCCCGCGCAGCCGACGGAAGTTCATCTACCGTCGTGCGGAACTCGAGCGCACGCCGACCGTGACCTTCTGGGTGACCAGGAAGGAATTACCCGACACGGCAACGGCATGGAACGTGGCCGAACGGGATCTGCCGACGGCGACAGCAAACGTCGTCTTCTTGCTGCTCGAGACGAGCTTGCCGTTTCGATAGAGCATCACACGCGAACCGGCGGGAACCGCCACGGTGATCCGGTACTTCGTGCCCACGACACGGGCGCTCGTGATGCGGGCAATTGGCGCAACGACCGCAGGCGTCTCCGAGCCGTAGTCCATCGACGCCGAATCGGAACCGTTGTCAGTGCCGCCGCTGGCTGCTTCTTCTTCCTCGTCGAACGATGCTGAGGAAGCATTCGACGTCGGGCGCTGGTACAACAGCGCATTCACAGTCGACGAATTCAGGCCGGTGATCACCCCGCGGGTCGCGTCGGCGCTGAGCCGCGATGCCACCTCCGACGGTGTGAGCGCCCGCGCATTGCCGAGCACCAATGCGGCGACACCTGCAACGTGCGGCGCAGCCATCGACGTACCCGACATCACCGCGCTCGCCGAGTTGGTGGTGATGCCGGCCGAGATGATCGAGCTTCCAGGGGCGAAAATGTCGACGCACGCACCCGTGTTCGAGAAATACGACTTGGCGTCACTCGAGGTCGTCGAACCGACGGTGATTGCCACCGCGGCACTGGCCGGCGACTTCGTGCACGCATCGGTCGACTCGTTTCCGGCGGCCACCACAACGGTGATGCCGTCAGCCACTGCGCGGTTGATTGCGTCGTTCGTTGCCGAGTCGTACGAACCGCCGAGACTCAGGTTCGCAACTGCCGGTTGACCCGCCACGTGGTTGCTGATCATCCAGTTGATTCCGGCAATGACGCCGGATGTCGAACCACCGCCGTAGCAGTCGAGGACACGCACGGGAACGATGGTCGCTGCGGTCGCAAAGCCGAATCTTGTTCCGGCGACGGTTCCTGCAACGTGTGTTCCGTGTCCGTGACAATCGTTCGTGCCGCGACCGTCACCTACCGATGTGTAACCCGCGACGACACGGCCGGTGAACTCGGAATGAGCCGACGCCACGCCGGTATCGATGATGTAGACATCAACTCCCGACCCGCTGCCGGCGCGGGTGAGAAGGCCGTCGAGCGGAAGCGCGCGCTGGTCTGCCCGGTCGAGTCCCCACGATTCGGCGTTCACGGCGGGAATGCCGGTGACGACCGGCGTCACCTCGTTGCTCGGTTCGGATGCGGGGCTGATGCCGATCGAGTTCGTTGCGGTTGCCGTGAAGGTGTAGGCGACGCCGTTGGTCAACCCGTTGACCACGCACGCGGTCACCGACGACGCGGTGCAGACGAAGCCGCCCGGCGACGACGTGATCGTGTACAACGAGATCACTGCGCCGCCGTTGTTCGTCGGCGCGGTCCAGCGAACGGTCGCACGCGTGTCACCCGCAGTTGCGGTGACATTGGTCGGCGCCGATGGCGGCGTCGCGACTGCACGAGGCGTGACCGTCACGGTGACCGATGCCGGGCTCGTGCCGATCAGGTTCACTGCCTTGACGCGCACGCTCACGGGAATGTTCGGGGTCATGTCGGTGAGAGACGCCGAAGTCGACGTTGACACTCCGTCGTTCCATGTCGACCACGACGAACCCGCGTTGACGCTGTACTCGACGATGTAGTCGGTGACCGGCGACGTCGCCACGACGGCCGACCACGAGACATTGACCGTGGTGGTGTTGACCGTCGCGGTCACCGACGACGGTGGGCGCGGCAATCCGACGAGAACCGGGGTCAACGTGACGGTGATCGAAGGTGCACCGGTGTCGATGGCATTGACTGCGCTCACACGGAACATGTACGTGGTGCCGCCCACCAGACCCGACACCCTCGCGTAACGAATCGACGCGACGGTGTTCGCGACGTTCGACCAAGAGTTGCCGTTGTCAGACGACATCTGCACGACGTATCCGGTGATCGGTGAGCCACCGTTGCTCGACGGCGTGCTCCACGAGAGATATGCGATGTTGCTCGAGACGAATCCGTAGAAGCCCCTCGGAGCGGTCGGTGCGGTCGGCGCCAACGGGGTCTTGTCGACCGCGGCAGAGGGAACGCTCTCGCCCACATTGTTGACGGCGATCACGCGGAACCTGTGCGACACGCCGCCGGCCAGCCCCGTGAGCGCATGCGAGCGCGACCACGACGACAGAAGCGAACTGCGCACCCATGTGTCACCCGCATCGACCGAATGCTCGACGTAGTAGCCGGTGATCGGTGAGCCGCCGTTGCTCGACGGCGTCGACCAGTAGACGCTCGCAGAGTTGTAACCGGCGTTCACCCACAGGTTCCGGGGTGAACTCGGCACCCGCAGGCCCATCGGGGTGACGGTTGCGGTTGCATCGGGGCTGGTGCCGTATGCGTTCGTCGCACGCACCCGCACGGTGTGCAAAACATCGCCTGCGAGGCCGGAAATGTGGGCGTACTGCAACGGCGCCGTGACCCGCACCGTGCCGATCCACGTGTCACCGCCATCGACAGACCAGTCGACCGTGTACGAGGTGATGGCGCCGCCGCCGTTGTCGAGCGGCGCCGTCCAGTAGACATACGCACCGAGCAGTCGGGGCGAGGTGGAAATGTTTCGAACGATGCTCGGGGGGTTGAACGCCAACGGAATCGCAACCACCGTGTTGCTCGCCGCACCTGCACCCGCATTGTTCACCGCACGCACCCGGAACGTGTACGTGGTGCCCGCCGTCAACGGCGACAACACGGCAGACGTCGCGGTGCTCACTGCGTCGACGTACGTGGTCCAGTTGTTGCCCGAATCTGTCGAGTACTCGATCACGTAGTCGGTGATCGGAGAGTTGCCCGTGTTGCTCGGGGACCACCACGACAGCGTGACCCGCTCACGTCCGACGACCGACGACAGGTACCGGGGTGCGCTCGCGAGGCCGGGCACGACCGGTGTCGCCGAGACGGTGGTCGACGCCGGGCCGGTGCCGACAGAGTTGACGGTGCTCACGCGGAATGAATAGAGAGTTCCGTTCGTCAGACCGGAGATGTTGGCGAGCGGCGCCGGCGACACTCCGTCGACGAGAGTCGTCCACGACGACGAGTTGTTCGTGGCGTATTCGATCACGTAATCGGTGATGTCGGCGCCACCGTTGAACGAGGGCGGAATCCAGGCCAATGCAACCATCTGGTTGCCGGCCACCGCACGAAGACCGGTGGGGGCTCCCGGCACACCGGGAGGTGCGGGGGCAAACGATGCCGAGTGAATGAGAAGGTTCTGCGTTGAAGCGCCCGGATTCGTCACGATTCCGCGGGTGGCGGCATTGAGAAGTGTGCTCGTGACCTGGGCCGGGGTGGCCGACGGGTTCGACGACAGATACATGGCCGCGACGCCGGCGACATGCGGTGACGCCATCGAGGTGCCCGACAAGGTGGCGGTGCGCGTGATTCCGCCGACATATGCCGACGTGATCGACTGACCCGGGGCAAACACGTCGACGCAACGACCGAAGTTCGAGAACGACGCGCGCGAGTCGACGATGGTCGTCGCCGCGACGGTGATTGCATCGGGAGCACCGGCGGGAGAACGCAGGCACGCATCGCCGCTCTCGTTGCCCGCAGCCACCACATAGGTGATGCCGTCGGCAACACCCCGCGCGATGGCGGCGTTGAGGGCGCTGCTGGCTCCGCCGCCGAGACTCATGTTCGCCACTGCGGGAACCCCGGCCTGGTGATGGGACACGGTCCAGTCGATGCCGGCGATGACGCCCGAGAAAGTGCCGCTGCCGGTACAACCGAGCACGCGCACAGGAACAATCGTTGCGAGTTTTGCGACGCCGTACACGGTGCCGGCAACGGTGCCCGCAACGTGCGTGCCGTGACCGTGACAGTCTTCGCTGCCGCGACCGTCGGCGATCGATGTGAACCCATTGGTCACCCGGCTCGTGGTGCCGTTCAGCTGGAATTCGGAGTGTGCCGAATAGACGCCGGTGTCGAGCACGTAGGCAGTGACGCCCGCACCGCTGTGGCCGTACGTGAACGAACTGCTCAACGGCAGGTTTCTCTGGTCGAGGCGGTCGAGACCCCATGTGGGGTTCGACTGCGTGTCCGTCACCGCGACGACACGGTCGGGTTCGACTCCGACAACATTCGGGTTGTTCGAGATTTCCTCGAGTTCGTCAGGCGACAGTTCGGCGACAAACCCGTTGATTGCGTGCGAGAACGTCGCCAGCACACCCGTCGACACAGAGTTGGCCGCCACATTCGACGCGACCGCGGAATTGAAGCGCACGATGTACCGACCGGGAATCACGTCGCCGTTGTCGAGGTCGGCGAGATCTGCACCGAGGCCGGTGACGATCTCTGTCGGCGACTCGCTGACTTTGATGTCGCGCTCCGGCGAGATTGCCCTGACATCGGAATTCGCGGCCAGAGAGAGCGCCTGTGCCTGGGTCAACGAACGGACCGTGACGTCACCGTCGCGTTCGACCACCACGTAATCGATTGCATCCGATGCATTGGCAGTGGCGGGGGCGACGACGGCGACCGACAGGGCGGACGCGACCGCCAGAAACATCCGAGAACGGTGGGGTTTTCTCACGGAACAATCCTACTGAACGAAAGGGATGCAGTCAGCCGGACCGACCATGTTCTACACGGCGAAAAGTGACACCAGAACCGGGGTTATCAACAGGCCCGGAAGCAGCGATCCGAGCCTGATTCGCTTGATTTCCAACAGATTGAGGCCGATTGCCAGCACACAGAAGCCGCCCGCGGCGAACATTTCGGTGCGCATGCGCTCGTCAAGCAACGCATCGATTCCGGTGCCCCCGAGCGTGAGAAGACCCTGCACGAGAAAGACACTGACGGCGCTGAATGCGGCACCGATACCGTACGCCGCCACGAAGATGATCGACATGAAACCGTCGAGTGTTCCCTTGATGATGTAGAGCTGCGGGGTCTTTCCGCTCGCATCCTCGATGGCGCCGAGAATCGTCATCGGCCCCACGCAGAACAACAAAGTCGCCGTCACGAAACCCTTCACGAATGTTCCCTCGTCACCGTCCTTGGCGAACCTTCGTTTCAGCCATGCGCCGAGAGACTCGAGTCGTTCCTCGATCTTCAACAACTCACCGACGATCGCACCGATCACCATTCCGACCAGCGGGAAGACGAGGTTGCGGGTGTCCATGATGTTGTCGATACCCATGAACAACGTCGCGATGCCGATGACCTGCACCACGATCACGCGGATGTTCTCGGGAATCCGGTGACCGATGAAATACCCGACGCTTCCGCCGACCAGCACGGTTCCGGTGTTGATGAGAGTTCCGAGTCCGCGCACGGCGACCACGCTAGCGACAGGACACGCCGTCACTATCGTTGAACACGTGGCGCTCATCGAACTCGAGAACGGATCGTTGACCGCAACTGTCGACACTGCTGCAGGTGGTCGCATCGCATCGCTCGAGATTCACGGTCGCGAAGTTCTCGTCACAAGTGCGCGCAGCACCTACGACTGGGGTCTCTACCCCATGGTTCCCTACGCCGGGCGAGTGCGCGACGGAGAATTCTCGTTCGACAACCGCATGCATCGACTGCCGGTGGTCACCGACGGACACGCTCTCCACGGAACGGTGATGCACCGCGACTGGACATGTGAGTCTTCGACCGCGACAGAGGTGGTGCTGTCCACCGACATCGGCGAGCCATGGCCTTTCTCCGGTCGGTGCATCCACACGATCTCGTTGATGCCCGACAGGTTGCGGTGCGTTCTCGTGGTTCGTGCCGACGATTCGATGCCCGTGCAGCTCGGCTGGCACCCGTGGTTCCGCACCCCGAATTCCGTCGATGCAAGTTTCAACGCAATGCTGGCGCGCGACGAACACGGCATCACCACAGATGTGCGCGTCGCCCCTGCCGACCCACCGGTCGACGATTGTTTTCTCGAACCGAATTCCTGGCCCCGCGTGAGTTTCACCGACTTGACCGTCGAGATTGCAAGCGACTGTCCATTCTGGGTGCGCTTCGATGCGCCGTTCGGCGACGTCTGCATCGAACCGCAGTCAGGGCCACCGAACGGAATCAACACGGCACCCCTGGTGGTGAAAGCACGCGAATCTTTCTCTCGCTGGATGGAACTACGCGTCGTCTGACGCGTGGCTGCCGACCTGCTCGATCAGCCGGCCCATTCGGCACGCATGCGACGCAGGGTCGTGGTGCGAATGTCGTTCCAGGTGCCACCGACGATGTTGCGCACGGTGCCGAGTGACGGCACCTTCTCGGTTCCGTTCACGGTTGCACGCCAGACATCGAACTGATGACTCGCGCCGCGATAGGTGTGGTCGCGCAGGAACCTTTCGACGTACACCAGCAGTTCGTCTTTCGACCACGTGCGTTCGTAGTTCTTTCGCAGGGGTTCGCCGCTTGCAACACCCACCTGGGCGCACGCAGAAGTCCACGAGCCGAACAGTTGCACGATGCGGGCCACACTCGGCCCCTTCACCCGACCGTCGCGGATCAATCCCGTGTAGTTCTGGTGACTCAACGGCGACACAAGAAGACTCGCCGCCTGCAGAGCGGCCTGTGCGCGCTCACGGGTCGCGACGATCGCCGGCGATTCGGCACGGTCGGTGGGTGCGGAGAGTTCGTCATCGCCGAGAATCAGCCAATCGACGGGACGTGCGGCGGCGGTGGCATCTTCAAGAGACACACCGAGTTCAGTCGAGATCTCCGCGAGAGTGGCTCCCGGGTGCGAACCGAGAAACCCGGCGATCGTGCGAGTGAGTTCCGACCGTTGCTCTGCCTTTGTCGGCCCCGACCGCGCCCGGGTTCGCGGCTTTGCCGGCTCGGATCCCGGGGAGAACCGCACCATCCACTCGCCGAGAACCTGCACGTGCCGACGATCGACGGTTCCGTCGTCGGCGACCAGATTCAACTCGCGCAGCACCCACGACAGATGATCGGGCAGTTGCTTGGTGACGAGTCGTTCGGACACGGCGCATCACGGTACCTGCTGTTTCGCAGGGTGCGGTGTAGCGAATAGAGTTTCGACTACAACACGACAGGGGGCGCACATGACCATCGAGATGAGCCGTGAATGGCCGTCGTTCCTGCCGACCGACGATCAACACCCTTACCGCACCGGCGCGTGGCGGCCGCAGACCCGCGAGTGGACCGCAACCGACATGACGGTGGTCGGAGAGATTCCCTCTGACCTGAACGGCGTGTACCTGCGCAACACCGAGAACCCTCTGATTCCCGCGCTCGAGCGTTACCACCCGTTCGACGGCGACGGAATGATCCATGCAATTTCGTTCCGCGACGGCCACGTCGAATACCGCAATCGTTTCGTGCGCACCGAAGGTCTCGCCGCCGAAATCGAAGCAGGGGCACCACTGTGGTCGGGTCTCGCCGAATCACCGCTGAAGTCGCCCCGACAAGACGGTTGGGGTGCGCGCACGCGCATGAAAGACGCGAGCAGCACCGATGTCGTGGTGCACAACGGTCGCGCACTCACGAGCTTCTACCAATGCGGCGATCTGTACCAGTTGAACCCGGTCACCCTCGAAGACGAGGGTCGCGCATCATGGAACGGCGCGTTCCCCGACTGCGGCGTCTCGGCTCACACCAAGGTCGACGAGAACACCGGCGAGCTGTTGTTCTTCAACTACCAGACCGAGTACCCGTTCATGCACTACGGAGTGCTGTCGGCCACCGGCGAACTCGCCCACTACACACCTGTTCCCCTGCCCGGACCGCGTCTGCCGCACGACATGGCCTTCACCACCAACTACTCGATCCTCAACGATTGTCCGATGTTCTGGAACGAGGATCTGATCGAAAAAGGTGTGTACGCCACGAAGTTCCATCGCGACATGCCCACGCGACTCGGTGTGATCCCGCGCTACGGAACCGAAAAAGACATCAAGTGGTTCGAATGCGATGCCACCTATGTACTGCACTGGATCAACGCATACGAAGAGGGCGACGAGATCGTGGTCGACGGGTACTTCGAATTCGACCCTTCTCCTTCGTTGCCGCCGGATGCATCGATGGAACAACGTCTCTTCCGTTTTCTCGACCTGTATGCGTTGCAGTCACGGCCCTACCGCTGGCGTCTCAACATGAAGACGGGCCGGGTCAACGAGGGGCCGTTGTCCGACACCATCACCGAGTTCGGCATGATCAACGGCAGATTCGGCGGCCACAAATACGAATGGACCTACAGCACCATTCCCGCAGAGGGATGGTTCGGCTTCGAGGGCATCATCAAGCACAATGTGCAGACGGGCACCGAGGAGAACTACCGACTTCCACCGGGCGTCTATGCCAGCGAGACGGTGTTCGCACCGAAACCCGTGCAGCGCAGCGAAGACGACGGCTATCTGTTGACCTACACGATGGACGTGGTGAACGACATGAGTCACTGCATGATCTTCGATGCGATGAACGTGAGCGACGGCCCCGTCGCCACCGTGCAATTGCCCGAACGCATCAGCAGCGGCACGCACGCATTCTGGGCCGACGCGTCGACACTGACCCCGCGCGGCTGACCGGCACGGGGCGAACACCCACCTACGGGTAGTAGTAGACCGCCACTACTGTGTGACCTTTCGGCACACTGCCCTTCGGCTGCACCATGGAATATTTCTCGAGGTCTTTGGTGTCGACCATGTACAAACCGACGAATTTGTCGAGGTCAACTCCGTCGAAGAACCACTGCCCCGATTTGGTGGGGTCGGTCTCTTCGCCCTCTGACCACTGCAGCCCCTTTGAGCGCAACGCCCTGGAATAGGCGGCGAATGCCGCGGCAGGTGTGCCGGGGTGGGCGAAATACCGGGCGAAGGCCTTTGCAGGCTCGAGACCGAGGAACGAGTTGAACGTGTCGGTGTCCAACGCAATGCCGGGCACCTGCACCGTCGATTTCCACCATGCCGGCTGCGCGAGCGGTTCATCGGGGTCGCACACCGTTCCTTTCTTCGGAAGTGTCCCCTTGACGAGAAGAGCCCCCGCGATTTCGTCGACGCAACTCGAGACGAGGATCTGACTGTGGCCCTCGCCCGAGAATGCAACGAGACGTGCGTTGTCCCCCATGTTCTTGACCATCTTCTCCGACCAACGGAACGGGGTTGCCGGGTCGTTCTTGCCGCCGACGACCACAACGGGTGCGCCGCCGTTGTAGTCGATGTCGACGATGTCGGGCGTGCCGAATCCTGTCTCACATGACGGTTCGTCGAAGTCACTTGCTTCCAAGTTGCGGTAGTACCACGGCGCAATCGACTTCATCTTCTTGACGAACGCCTCGGGATCGGACGGCAAGTCGCGTTCCATGCCGCTTGCACAATTGATCACATAGAACGAATCGCTCTGCGAGGCGTACGTGCCGTCGTCGGATCGTTCGTTGTAGCCGTCGGCAAGCATCATCAGTCCCGCCCCGTCACCGTTCGTCGCAGCGGCGAGGGCCTGACTGAGTTGGCCCCACATCGACTCTGCGTACAACGCAGACTTGGTGGCAGTTTCCATCATCTCGTGGTTCACGTCGCGCTTGTCGACCACCAGCGAAGTCTTGTCGAGACTCTCGTAGAGAGAGAGCCAATCGGCCTTCACGTCGTCGGAGTGGAACGCACACTTGGCCTCGTTGTCCTCACACCACGTGACCCAGTTGGCGAATGCCTTTTCGAAACCTTCGGCCTGGGTGGAATACCGCTGCTCGAGCGAATCGCCCGCGGGGTCAAACGCACCGTCGAGCACCATCGCTGCGACGCGATCGGGGAACAACGTGGCGTACACGCCACCCAGGTACGTGCCGTACGAGATTCCGAGATAGTGAATCTTTTCGAATCCGAGACTTGCGCGGATGATGTCCATGTCACGTGCGGTGTACTCGGTGGAATAGTGCCGCAGCGACTCGCCGTACTTGTCGGTGCAGGCCGTGTCGAACCTGTCGGAGTCATCGTCGAGCTTCTTCTCCTCGGGGGTATCGGGGGTCGTGTCGAGATACAGGAACTGATCGAGTTCCTTGTCGGTCATGCACCGAACCGCGCCCGACCTGTCGACACCGCGCGGGTCGAACCCGATGATGTCGAACATCTCGAGGCCGAGCTCCGAAACCAATTGGGTGCCGGCGTCAGCGATGAAATCGAACCCCGACCCCCCGGGACCACCCGGGTTGGTGAGAACGATGCCTTTCGATTTGCCGCCCGTGGCGGGCACCCGCACGAGGGCGATCTTCATCGTGTCGCCATCGGCGTCGCGGTAATCGACCGGCACCGACACCGTGGCGCATTCGTAGGGGTCGCCCGGGGCATCTTTGCCCTTGCAGTCGCCCCACGACACCTTCGTCTCGAACGACTCGACGTTGTCGATTCCACCACCTGAGCAGGCCGCGAGCGACGCGACGGCCACCACGGCGAGGGCAGCAAAACGGGGACGGACTGACTTCTTCACGGAATACCTCTTACTACGGTGCGTTTTCTTCCGTGATAGCACACCGGTCTGCCACGGGTGATTCCCCATAATTCTGACTGGATTAGTCAGGTATTGGATAACCTGCAGGTTCACTATGCAGTTCCCCGTCAACCTGAACCTCGTCGGCCGCCCCGTCCTGGTGGTGGGTGGCGGACGCATCGCCCATCGAAAAGTGCAGCAACTTCTCGCGGCGGGGGGCGACGTCACGGTGATCGCACCCGTCATCGTCGATGAACTCTCCGCGCTTCCCGTCACGGTCGTGCGTCGTCGATACGAGCAGGGTGACGCCGCTGCGTTCCGTCTGGTGATCACCGCGACCGGTGACACCGCGGTGGACCAGATCATCTACGACGAATGCGAAGAGTCGGGTGTGTGGGTGAATTCTGCCGACGACCCCGACCGGTGTGCGTTCACGCTGCCCGCCACTCTCCGCAGGGGTTCGTTGATGATCACCGTGTCGACCGGCGGCGCGAGCCCCGCGCTCGCGTCGTGGATGCGGTCGCACCTCGAGCAGGCCATCACCGAGGAGTACGCCGATGTCGTGTCGCGCCTCGCACTCGAGCGCGCACGCATACATGCAAACGGTGAATCGACAGAAGACGTCGACTGGCAGCCGATCATCGCGTCGGTGATGTCGGAGGTCGGCGTCGGTTGCCCTGTCGCACGCCAACCGCAACCCGAGAGTGAACACGTGTCATGACCGTGCATCTGGTCGGCGCGGGTCCCGGTGACCCCGAACTTCTCACAGTGAAGGCCGCGCGCCTCATCGCAGACGCTGATGTGATCGTGCACGACTATCTCTCGAACGACGACATTCTGAACCTGGCACGACCCGGCACCGAGTTCATCGACGTGGGCAAGAAACCCGGCAATCCGACACCGCAGGACCTCATCAATGCCTTGCTCGTGCATCTCGGTGCACAGAACCTCAATGTCGTGCGACTGAAGGGCGGCGACCCGTTCGTGTTCGGGCGCGGCGGCGAAGAAGCACAGGCTCTTCTCGAGGCCCGCATTCCGTTCACGGTGGTGCCGGGAATCACGAGTGCCGTGGCGGTGCCCGCAGTTGCGGGAATTCCCGTCACGCACCGCAACGTGTCGCCCGCCTTCACGGTGGTCACCGGACACCGCGAGTCGGGCGGGTCGTCGTCCATCGAATGGGAGGCGCTCGCGCGCGTCGGCGGAACCATCGTGATTCTCATGGGCGTGTCGGAGCGAGCAGAGATCGCACGGCGGTTGATGGACGGCGGTCTTTCACCCGACACGCCTGTTGCCGCCATTCGTTGGGGCACCCGAGCCGAACAGCAGACGACGCGCACCACTCTCGGAGATCTGCACCGGGCACCGCTGAAGGCGCCGAGCACGATCGTGATCGGCGAGGTCGCGGCGTTCGAATTCATCGACACCGCACTTGCCCACACAGGCGGAGCCGACTCATGAGGCGTTCGATCGACGTGGTGAATCTCGATGTCGGCGAGATGCCCGACGGTCTCGACGATGTCACCCCGTTGTCATGGACCATCGCGGTCAGCGACGACTACGACGACGCAGAACCGCGCGTGCAACTCACCGTCGAACCGATCGGCGGGGCAGGCGACGGTCTGGTTGCGCATCTCTCCCCCACCAACGCGCGTCGCTTGCGTCGCGCCATCGCAGATGCCCTCCGCGAGGTGGGCGAACCCGCCGAATGAAGGAAACATCAATGAGCACTGTCGAAATCCGCACCAACCCCTCGATCGCACCGGCACCGTTCCCCCGCGACCTGCACCAGGAACAACTTCGCGACATCGCCCGGTTCGAGACCGCAATCGAGCAGTACCTGAACGGCGAGATATCCGAAGACGTGTTCCGTGTGATGCGACTGAACAACGGCATCTACGGCCAGCGACAGGGCGGCACCAACCAGATGGTGCGCATCAAGCTGCCCGCCGGTTCGATCCGGCCCGAACAGTTCGACGTGATGGCCGACCTCGCCGTCGAATTCTCCCGCGGCTGGGGACACATCACCACGCGACAGAACATCCAGTTCCACTTCGTCGAGCTGCGTCGCATCCCCGATCTGTTGCGCCGACTCGCCGATGTCGGTCTCACGTCGCGCGAGGCGTGCGGCGACACCGTGCGCAACGTGATGGCGTGCCACCTTGCCGGTGCGTGCCCGTACGAGAAGGTCGACGTCACCCCGTGGGCAGAAGCGGTGTTCCGCCACTTCGTGCGCAACCCGCTCGGCCAGAGACTGCCGCGAAAGTTCAAGGTGAATTTCTCGGGGTGCTCGACCGACTGCGGCCAGGCGATGTTCAACGACGTCGGCGTCGTCGCCACGGTGCGCGAGCACGAGGACGGCACCGTCGAACCCGGGTTCCGCATCTACATCGCCGGTGGTCTCGGCGCCACACCGCACCCGGCACTGGCACTCGAGGAGTTCACCTCGCGCGAGGACCTCTTGCCGACCATCGAAGCTGTGCTGCGCGTGTTCGACCAGACGGGCAACCGCGACAACAAACTTCGCGCGCGCCTCAAGTGGGTCGTCGACCAACTCGGCATCGACGAGGTGCGACGACGCGTGGTGAAGATCCGGCACACGTTGCCGGCGTCGAGCACGTGGCCGGGCGGCATCCCACCCGAAGTCGTCGCCGCGGGTGACGCACCGGCGGGCCGCGCAGACACCGGCGAGATCACGCAGGTCGGACAAGGCGTTCGCGTGGAACTGTCGTCGAGCGATCCGTTCCGTCGTTGGGAGAACGCGAGCGTCATTCGTGGTGCGGCGAACGGCACCGTGTCGGTCGTCGCCTACGCGGCGCTCGGCGACATCACCGCCGACCAGTTCCGCGGTCTTGCGCGCATCCAACGGCACTTCCAGAGCGATGTCCGTCTCAGCAACCGACAGAACGTCGTGTTCCGCGGCATTCACCCCGACCATCTGCGCGACCTGTACGACATGTTGAACGACATCGGCATGGCAAAGCCGGGGGCAGAACTCGCACGTGACGTGGTGGCGTGTCCCGGTTCCGACACGTGCAACATCGCGGTCACGCAATCGCGCGGTCTTGCGAATGCAATCGGCGAGAAACTCGAGGAGGAGGGCCTCGCAGAGATCGGGGGCGTGCGCATCAACATCTCCGGCTGCACTAACAGTTGCGGTCAGCACCACGCGAGCGACATCGGTTTCTTCGGCGCCGAACGTCGTGCCCACGGCAAGTCGTTGCCCGGGTACCAGATGCTTCTCGGCGGTTACGTGGGCGAGGAACAGATTCATTTCGGCGAGAAGGCACTGCGACTTCCGGCAAAAAACGCACCCGAGGGCGCAGCCCGTGTCATCCGCCGGTTTGCCGAGGAACGCACCGCCGGCGAGACCTTCCAGGGTTGGTTGGCGCGTTCGGGCGGAGCCACCGCGGTTGCCGACGGTCTCCGTGATCTCGACAACATCCCCGAGCCGGACGTGGCGCCCGAGTTCTTCATCGACTACGGCGAGACAGGGCCGTTCACCGGCGAGGTCGGCGATTCGGAGTGTGCCGTTTAGCCGCTGCTGGCAGAATGAACCCCGATGAGCGGGGGAACACAGGTCGTTGACCATCTTTTCAATGACCGCACCAGCGTGGTTCTCGCCGTACGCGACGGCATCCCTTTCATTGCGCATCTCGGGGCGTCGCTCGGAGACGTGACGATCGAGCCCGACATCGTGCCCCGCGGGGTCGTCGGTGGCGGGTTCGACCACGAGGTGATCCCGGCACTGCTTCCGTTGCCTGCACACGGATGGCACGGGCTCCCCGGTCTCGAGGTGCGCCGCAACGGTGACGTGTTGCGTCTCGACCTGAGAATCGTCGACCACGTGCGACCTGCGGACCGCAACGCACGTGTCTTCACGATGCGCGACGAGAATCACGGCGTCGTTGTCGACATTGTCGTTGCACTCAGCGCACAGAACGTGGTGACTCTGTCGACGCGGGTTGTGAACGATGACGCCACCCCTCTCGCTGTCGAGTCGTTGAACGTGTGCATTCCCGTTGCGGGTGACGCAGAAGAGGTTCTGACCCTCGGCGGACGGCATGCAATGGAAGCGGTGCAACAGCGCACCGCGTGGGGCCGCACACGACAGGTTGTCGAGAACAGAACAGGACGCACATCGCACGAACAACTCGGCACGGTGTTCGTCGGCTCGGCGGGATTTTCCGAACAGCGCGGTGACGTGTGGGGTGTCCACATCGCCCACAGCGGCAACTTCCGCATCGTGTGCGACGGCATCACGGAAACTCTCCGCACGATTCATGTCGGTGAACTTCTGCAGCCGAACGAACTGGTGTTGCAGCCGGGTGGTGCGCACACGTCGCCCGAGGTGGTGGTGTCGTTCTCCCCTGCAGGGCTCACCCCGGCCTCGCAGAATTTTCATCGCCACGTGCGCTCGTTCGCCGCGACGCCGCATCGACCCGTTGTGCTGAACACCTGGGAGGCGGTGTATTTCGATCACGACCTGCCGACGTTGACCCGCCTGGCAGACGCAGCCGCAGCCGTCGGCATCGAGAGATTCGTGCTCGACGACGGTTGGTTCCACGGTCGCCGCAACGACACCGCGGGACTCGGCGACTGGTGGGTCGATTCCACCGTGTGGCCCGACGGTCTCACACCACTCGTGTCGCATGTGCGGTCACTCGGGATGGACTTCGGCCTGTGGTTCGAACCCGAGATGGTGAATCCCGACAGCGACCTCTACCGCGCGCATCCCGACTGGGCCCTCGACGGCTCGCTTCCCCATCCGGTTCTCGGTCGCAACCAACTGGTTCTCGACCTCTCGTCGGTGCAGGTGCGCGACTACCTCTTCGACAAGATCGATGCGATTCTCTCGACGCACGACATCGCGTACGTGAAGTGGGACCACAACAGGCCGATCGTCGGCGGTGCGTCGCACGCGCAGACGCACGGGTTCTGTTCGCTTCTCGATCGACTCGTCGTTGCGCATCCGAACGTGCAGTTCGAGTCGTGCGCCTCGGGTGGGGGCCGCATCGACATGGGCGTTGCGCGATGGGTCAAGCGGTTCTGGGCCAGTGATTCGATCGATGCCCTCGACCGCCTCGAGATCCAAAGGGGTCTCACCACGTTCATTCCGCCCGAGATGCTCGGCAGTCACATCGGTTCGCCGACGTGTCACACCACCGGGCGCAAACACGCGCTGTCGTTCCGCGCCTGCACCGCCTTGTTCGGCTGGCTAGGCGTCGAGTGGAACCTGCTCGATCTCACCGACAAGGAACACGACGGGCTGCGCAACGCGATCGAGATGTACAAGGACCATCGCGAACTTCTTCACGCCGCCGACTTCATCCGGGTCGACCACCCCGACGACACCATCGACATCCGAGGCGTGTTCGACCCCGACACCTCGTACGGGTTGTTCTCGGTGTCGCGACTGCGAAGTGGCCCCAGCAACCACTCGGCGCCGATCAGGTTGCCCTTGCCCACCGACCGCGAATACGCCCTCGGTATCGAGCATCTCGGCTCGCCCCGGTGGGCGCTGCACCGTGAACTTCCCGACTGGGTCTCGAACGGTGGTGCGATTGTCGAGGGGTCCGTGCTTGCACACATCGGGCTGCCGATGCCGTCACTTTTGCCCGAATCGTCGTTCCTCATTCATGTGGGGCAGGTGATCTACTGATGACCCGCGAGACGCGCATCGACCCGCACACCGGCGCCGTCGTGCACATCGTCGCGTCACGGCAGTCGCGCCCGAACCTGCCGGGCAACGACTGCCCGTTCTGCGTCGGCGGTCTCGAGGCAGCCGAGGCCTACACGTCGAAGTCGTTCCCGAACCGTTGGCCGGCGCTCGACGAGGGCTACTGCGAGGTGGTGCTGTACTCGCCCGACCACCACGCATCGCTCGCGAGCCTGCCCGAGGAATCGATTGCGGAGATTGTCGACCTGTGGTGCGACCGCACCACAGCATTGCGATTGCTGCCGCGGGGCGAATGCGTGGTGGTGTTCGAGAACCGCGGCGCAGAGATCGGGGCGACCATTGCACACCCGCACGGACAGATCTACGCCTTCGATCATGTTCCGCAACGCACTGCACAGCATCTCAACAGTGCATGGACCCCCGAGGAGAACCCGGGAGACCGTCTCGTGCTCGAAGAGAACGGCTGGCGGGTGTGGTGCGAATTCGCATCGGTGCACCCGGTGTCGATCCGCATCGCACCGGTGACCCGCGTCGCCGACCTTCCCTCGTTGTCGCACGAATCCCGCGCCGCTCTCGCGCGCGTTCTCGGCCGGGTGATGCACGCACTCGATGCGTTGTTCGACGAGACACCTCCGTACATGATGTGGTGGAACCAGTCGCCGCGATCGGCGCACGAGTGGCCCGAAGCCTGGCTGAATCTCGAGATCGTGTCGCCGTGGCGCGCAACCGGCGTCCCCCGCTACATCGCCGGTGTCGAAATCGCCACGGGCGAGTACTTCAACCCGGTTGATCCTGCCGACGTTGCCACTCGCTTGCGCGGGACACTCTCCGCATGAAGACCCGCGCACCCGGTCGCGTGAACCTGATCGGCGACCACACCGATTACACCGGTGGCCTCGTGTTTCCCGTGGCCATCGATCGGTTCACGACAATCGAGGGCGATGTCACCGCCGACACGGTCACACTGTCGTCGACAGACGTCGGGGGAACCGTCCACTTCGCAATTGGTGCGCCGTTCGACCCCGACATGCAACCGTCGTGGGGTCGTTACGTGTCCGCAGTTGCATCGGTGGTGAACCCGCAGAACGGCATCAACGGACGGGTGTCGTCCGATGTTCCGGTCGGCGCCGGCCTGTCGTCGAGTGCGGCACTCGAGGTGGCTGTTGCACTCGCACTGAACGACGCAATCTCGACCACGAGCCTTGCGCTGTTGATGCAACAGGCAGAACGCATCGCAACGGGAGTGCCCACCGGGATCATGGATCAGTTGTGCATCGTGTCGGCGCGCGAAGGCCACGGCACACTCATCGATTGCGGCTCGTTGGCTGTCGAACACGTGGCGATTCCCGATGACATCGAGATCGTGGTGCGGTTCGTTGCCCACCGCACTCTCGAGGGTTCCGAATACGCCGACCGTGTTCGTGATTGTGCAGAGGCGGAATCGATCATCGGCCCGCTCCGCACCGCACGACCGGACGATGTGTCGACCATCGACGACCCGGTCGTTGCGGGCCGTGCACGCCACGTGATCTCGGAGAACCTGCGTGTGCGTGATTTTGCTGCTGCTCTCGCCGGCGGCGACTTCACGCTTGCCGGCGACCTGATGCGCGCGAGCCACGAGAGTCTGTCGCGCGATTTCGGCGTGTCGACACCGCTCATGGACTCGGTGGTCACCGACCTGTGCGCGACGCCCGGTGTGTACGGTGCGAGGATGACAGGCGGCGGTTTCGGTGGCTGCGTCGTCGCCCTGTGCGAACCGGCAACTGCGGTTGAGGGCTGGCGGGTGACACCGGTGGGCGCTGCGCGTCGTCTCGACTGAAGCGGGTACCGCGCTAACGCGACGAGATCACGTAGGCGAAACGGTACGAGCCGGCGGCGATGGTGTAACGCTCGAGCGTGTCGGGTCCGCAACTCGCAGTGCCGAGACCCCGGTGTGCAATGTCGACATGCACCGTGAGACCGCGCCGACGCACGAGTTCGGTGCGGTCGTTGGCGGAATGAAGGTCATTGGCCGTGTGACGCACCGCGCTCATGTGCAACAGACACCCGTCTGCATCGATTCTCAGAACCTCTCCCGTGCGTGGGTCGACGAGTTCCATCCACCTGCAGTCGGTGCGAAGTCCGAACTCCTGCGGCACCAGATACGGCAGCTCGTCGGGATTCCCCTCCCACACCCCCACCGTTGCCGATGAGTTTCGGTCGGGGTAATTCTCGTGCGGTCCGCGGCCGTGCCACCGAACGCGCGAGAAACGGGCGGGCACTTCGAACGTCGCACCGATTCGCGGAAGGTCTGCCAGGTCTTCGGGAACAGTCACCAAGTGCTCGTAGCGAACAGACCCGTCAGGCCGCACGTCGACTTTCGTGATGCTGGGCACGACGTCGGCATCGTCGACCGGGATGCCCTGCGACAGCCACCGTTGCAGCGACTTGCCGAACCCGTTCCACAGGTGCGGCATCATCTTGAACCCGTCGTTGTCGACGGCGGCCCGCCAGAGAGTGACACGCGGCGACACGTTCGGCGGCCGTGAGACCTTTCGCGACACGGCAACACGGGCAGGCGATGTCTTCTTGATCTGCACCTGGTCCCACGCCACCACGTGACCCTTCGGCGCCCATAGGGTCTGCGCGGCAAGTGACCACTCGATCGTGATGAATGCCTCGCGCGCGCGAGCAGGTGCCCGTGCAGGCAACGCCACTTTCACGCTCGTGTCCGGTGCGCACGCGGGTACACGAAGCGTGCCCGACCGTGCCACCTCGCCGTCGACGATCAATCTCCACGTCGCCACGTACGACGACAGATCGGTGAACCACTGCCGGTTGCGCACCACGAGATGACGCGAGTTCTTCGAGCCCCCGGGGGTCACCCACACGGGTCTGTGCACCCAGGCCAACTCCCGCATCGCGGGGTGCGGCGTCATGTCGGCATGAACCAGGCCGTCCGCCACGAAGTTGCCGTCGTTCGGCGTGTCGCCGAACTGACCGCCGAACGCGAACCGGGTTGCGCCGTTCGCCAGTCGTTGCGTGATTCCGTGGTCCTTCCACTCCCACACGAAACCGCCCTGCAGCCCCGGAGTGGTCTCGAATGCGTGCCAGTAGTCGGCCAACGACCCGTTCGAGTTGCCCATGGCGTGGCTGTACTCGCACATGATCAACGGCCGTTTCCCCCTGCTGTTGCGGCCGTACTCGACGATGGCGTCGATGGGCGCGTACATCGGGCACACCACGTCGGTGGCCACATCGGCAGCGTGCCACCCGGCATGAAAGATTGCACCTTCGTAGTGCACCACGCGCGTCGGGTCGACAGAACGAATCCATGTTGCCGCCGCGTCGTGCACAGGGCCGTAGCCTGCCTCGTTGCCCAACGACCACATGATGATGCTCGGGTGGTTGCGGTCGCGCTCGACCATTCGCGTGATGCGCGACATCCACGTGTCGCGGTACCGCGGATCATGAACGAGGCTGGTGTTCCATGCATGTGCCTCGGCGTTTGCTTCGTCGACCACGTACAGACCGAGTTCGTCGCACAGATCGAGAAACCGTGAGTCGTTCGGATAATGCGAACAGCGAACAGCGTTCACGTTGTGCTGTTTCATCAGCACAAGATCGGCGCGCATGTCGTCGACGTCGACTGCCTTGCCCTTGTCGGGGTGATGATCGTGACGGTTCACGCCGCGGATCATCACCCGCTTCCCGTTCACCAGCAGCGCATTGCCCTTCCGCCGAACCGAACGAAATCCGGTGACGACCGCACGAACTTCCCGCACATTGTCGAACGGGTCGATCAGTTCGCACACCACCCGGTACCGTCGCGGATTCTCCGCGCTCCACAGGTCGATTCCGCCGACCTTCCAGTTCCGGAACCTTGCCACGTGCCCCTCGAACACGTACGGCACGTCGAACCATGCCACCTCGGCCGAGCGTGGCGCACCGAGCCTCTTGCCCGACATCGTCTCGACATGTGCGCGCACCATCCAGCCGCGCTCGAGCGGCCCGCCCGTTGCCACGTCGACTTTCACATCAACGGTGAGATCGCCCGTCGAGTCGTTGACGACACCGGCATTCACGTGGACATCTCCGACTGCAACGAGACCCTGCGAGCGCAGGAACACTTCGCGGTGCAGACCCGCCATCCACCACTGGTCCTGGTCCTCGAGATGACTCTGCGCCGAGTAACGGCACACGACGATTGCCAACTCGTTGCGGCCCGGCACGAGGAACCGCGACAGGTCGTATTCGCTCGGCAGCCGGCTGTCGGTTCCGTAACCGACGAAGTCCCCGTTGAGAAACACCGTGTGAACACTCTCTGCACCGCCGACATGCAGGATCGTGCGCCGTTCTCTCCAACCGGTCGGAACCGTGAACGAAGTGCGGTGCACTGCCGTGGCAACCTCGGGTGGCAACGATGGCGGTCGACCGACCCACGGCATCTGCACGTTGGTGTAGTGAGGAAGATCGCCCAACCCTGCAAGAGTCCAGTTGCCCGGCACGGGAATCGATGGCCACTTCGAGGTGTCCGACGTCAGCGACGACGGTGTCACCTTCGAGACGTCGGAGAACCGTGCAATCTTCCACTTGCCGTTCAGATTCCTGAACCACGGGCTCGCCGCGCGATCACCGAGACGCGCCGTTGCCAGGTCGCCGAACGGAACTCCCGATGACACCATCGGCAGACGGTTGATGCTGACGACGGCCGGATCAGCCCACGGGGCGATGGTTCCGACGACTGGCAACACCATGTCTCCATCTTTCCACAGCCCCGGCGAACTACCGTTTCCAAAATGCGCATCCCGTTCTCGAATCACATCACACCCATCACGAAGGATGCGTGGTCGTTCGCGCTCAGACATCGGGTTCTCGCCGTCGCGCTCGTGACTCTTGCGCTCGTGTTCGTGGGATTCGGTGCCTACATCGGCTTTCCGCAGATGGCGGTGCTCCTCGTTCCCGTCGCCGCAGCAGTGTTGATTCTGATCCGTCGCCGCGCAAAGAAGTCAACCGACACAGGTCGAGCCGAGGCAATCGCCGCACTGTCATACGTCGCACTCAGCACCGTCGCACTCTTCGCGATCATCCAGGCGGTTCCCTACGGGCGTTCGCATTCGAACCCGCCGGTCACCGGCGAACCGAAATGGGACACCGCCCGCACTCGCGAACTCACCGTGCGAGCCTGCTACGGATGCCATTCGAACGAAGTCGAGTATCCCTCGTATGCGAGTGTGGCCCCGATTTCGTGGATGGTGCAGTCGCATGTCGACGAAGGTCGCGACGCACTCAACTTCTCCACGTTCGACGTGACGACCCACGGTGCCGACGAGGCCGTGGAGACGATTCTCGACGGCTCGATGCCACCGTCGTACTACACGCGTTTCGGTCTGCACCCCGAGGCTCGTCTGACCGACGCCGAGATTCAGGAACTTGTTGCGGGCCTCAGGGCGACGTTTGCTCAGAGCGGCGTCACCGAAGACGACCACCGCGACCGCGACAAAGACGACGACTGAGCGGGCGACGGGATCATGACCACCCCGTTCAACACCGATGGTGGGATACACGAGATTCCCGTCGACGGTGCGGTGGGCTCGATGTTCCTCTGCGGAAAGCACCATGTCGCGCCGGACGTCGACGCGGTGCGTGCAGCACATTCGATCGGGACCGTGGTGTGTCTCGTGGAGGATCACGAACTCGCGGGGCGCTACGACGACTACGTCGCGTGGCATCGCACGAATGACGGCTCGACCGGTCTGTGGTATCCGATTCCCGACCTCACCTACCCCGAATTCGAGACGGCGCTCGGGTTCGTCGAACGCGTGACAGACAAGGTCTGCAACCGACACAACGTGCTGATTCACTGCGCGGCCGGCATCGGCAGGGCGGGCACCACTGCAACAGCAGTGATGATGATGCTGGGCATGGAGATGAACGAGGCCCTGACCCACGTGCGCACCCACCGCCCGATGGCGGGCCCCGAGACGGGTTCGCAGACCGAATTCATCGTGCGTCTCGACGAACACCTGCGTGACAGCAACTCGTACTGACCCGGGGTTATCCTGAGGCAACCAAACAAATCGACACGCACGTCGTGTCCGGAGCCGTGAGAACAATGAATATCCTCGTCGTAGGAGCTGGTGGAGTCGGGGCCTCAATGGCCTCCATTGCCGAAACGAGGAGTTTCTTCGACTCCTTCGTGTTGGCCGACATCTCTCGGGAGCGCGCCGAACAGGCCCTCGCCGAGCTCGATGACCCCGGAAAGTTCTCCGCAGAAAAAGTCGATGCCGGCAACATTGCGAATCTTGTCGAGCTAATCCGCAAGATCAGGGCCGACGTCGTGGTGAACGCGTGCGACCCGCGCTTCAACGAAACGATCTTCGAGGCGTGCTTCACGGCGAAATGCCATTACATGGACATGGCCATGAACCTGAGCACGCCGCACCCCACAGACCCTTTCAACAAGGTCGGGACTCCGCTCGGCGAGGATCAACTCAACGCTCACGAGTCATGGAAAGAGCGCGGCATCCTCGCGTTGGTGGGCATGGGCGTCGAGCCCGGACTCAGCGACGTGTTCGCCCGCTACGCCGCCGACCACATCTTCGACGAGGTGCACGAGATCGGCGTTCGCGACGGGTCGAACCTGTCGATCGACGGTTTCGACTTCGCGCCCACGTTCTCGATCTGGACGACCATCGAGGAATGCCTCAACCCGCCGATCGTGTGGGAGAAGAGTCGCGGTTTCTACACCACCGACTGCTTCAGCGAACCGGAAGTGTTCCACTTCCCCGCCGGAATCGGTCCGGTCGAATGCGTGAATGTGGAGCACGAAGAGGTCATCCTGATTCCGCGCGGTGTGAACTGCGAACGAGTCACGTTCAAGTACGGCCTCGGTGCGGAGTTCATCGACTGGCTGAAGACGTTTGCGTACCTCGGCCTCGACAGCACGGAAAAAATACGTGTCGGCGACGTTGCCGTCGCGCCGCGCGACGTGCTCGCCGCGGTGCTGCCGAACCCGGCAAAGTTGGGGCATCTCATGCACGGCAAGACGTGCGCAGGCACGTGGGTGCGGGGCATCGCCGACGGAAAGCCGCGCGAGGTGTACCTGTACCACGTGGCCGACAACGAGACCACAATGCGCGAATGGGGTTCGCAGGCCGTGCTGTGGCAAACAGCGGTGTGCCCCGTGATCGCGCTCGAGTTGATGTCGAACGGATCATGGAAGGGCGCCGGCGTGCTCGGACCGGAACAATTCGACGCGGTGCCCTTCCTCAACCTGATGGGCGACTACTCGACCCATCACGGCATCGTCGAGATGGGTCCCGGACTGTGGCCGAGCCCCAAGCCCACCGGTCAACCGGGTTGGGACCGCCCCGTGCGTCGCGCGATAGTGCCGGCCTAGCGCGACACCGACAAGACTTGGTGCCCGTGGGCACCGTGCACAACATCGTCTCCCCCGTCGACGGTTCAGTCGTTGCCGAACGCGCACTGTCAACCGACGCAGACATCGATCGCGCGCTCGCACGGGCAGAGTCTGCACGGAAGAACTGGCGCGAGACTCCGCTCGACCGACGCGTTGCGTTGTGCGAAGCGATGGTGAAGTGGCTCGAGGCGAATGTCGACGACATCGCGCGCGAAATCACACTGCAGATGGGTCGGCCCATTCGCTACACCCCCAACGAGATCCTCCGGGGCGCCCAGGAACGCGCGCGACACATGATGTCGATCGCGGCCGACAATCTCGCCGACATCGCGGTGCCGCAGACCGCGGGATTCACGAAGTTCATCCGCCGCGAACCGGTCGGAACCGTGTTGATAGTCGCCCCGTGGAACTACCCCTATCTCACCGCGATCAACTCGCTGGTGCCCGCGTTGCTCGCCGGGAACACCGTGATCATGAAGCACGCATCGCAGACACTGCTGTGCGCCGAACGTTTCGGTCAGGCCTGCGCAGCGGCGGGGTTCCCCGACGGTGTGTTCCAGCATGTTCACGCCGGACACGCACATGTCGAGAAGATGATCGGCGACCCGCGCATCAACTTCGTGGTGTTCACCGGCAGCGTGAACGGCGGAGCGGCGATGGAACGTGCGGCGGCGGGACGTTTCATCGGTGTCGGCACCGAACTCGGCGGCAAGGATCCGTCGTACGTGCGTGCCGACGCAGATCTGGAACTGGCGATTGCCGAGAACGTCGACGGTGCGTTCTTCAACAGCGGTCAGTCGTGCTGCGGCATCGAACGCATCTACGTGCACCGCGCCGTCTTCGACGATTTCCTCGACGGCTTCGTCGGTCTGACACGCGGATACGTTCTCGGCAACCCGCTCGACGACGCAACGACGATCGGCCCCATGGTGAACACCGCCGCGGCCGAGTTCGCGCGCGGGCAGGTGCGCGATGCAGTTGCGATGGGTGCGCGCGCCGTGGTCGACGAGTCGCACTTCGCCGCGGCATCGGCAGGAACCCCGTACATGGGGCCGGTGGTTCTGGTCGACGTGAACCACTCCATGGGCATCATGCGCGACGAATCATTCGCCCCGGTCATCGGCATCATGCCCGTCGACAGCGACGACGAGGCCGTTCGCCTGATGAACGACTCACCGTTCGGGCTCACCTGTTCGGTGTGGACCCGCGACGTCGGCGCAGCAGAGCGGATCGGCAACTCGCTCGAGACCGGCACCGTGTTCATGAACAGGTGCGACTATGTCGACCCGGCACTCGTGTGGACCGGCGTGAAAGACACCGGGTCGGGTATCGCTCTCAGTTCGCTCGGGTTCTCGCCGTATGTTCGGCCGAAGAGCTTCCATCTGAAGCACTGACCGCTTCAGATGGTGATGCGCAACCGATGACTCGTGTGGCGCGAACTGGTTCCCACCCGCAGTTCGACCTCGCCCGTCCACTGCTCCCAGCGTGACGTGTCCGGGTTCCACGTGCGGTATGCATCGCGGTCGAGAGTCACCGCCGAATTCGCGCTCGACCGCGCCGGCACCTCGACCCTGGCGAACCCCACCAGACGTTGCTCGGGTTCATCGCTCGCGAGGCCGTCGCGGTTCACCAGGTGTGCATACACCTGCACCACCTGCACGCCGTCTCTGTCGGACGAATTCGACACCGTCACGGTCACGGTGTGGTTGCCGCTCGTTGCTGCATCGACCACGTCGACCTGCGCGTACCCCAGACCGAATCCGAACGGAAACAACGGCTCGCGACCGACAGTGTCGTACCAGCGATAGCCGACCAGTCGTCCTTCGAGATATTTGGCGACTCCGTTGCGACCCGGATGATGCTCGGCGGCGGGAGTGTCCGCCAATGCACGCGGGAACGTGACCGGCAGTCGACCCGACGGCTCGACCCGACCGGTCAGCACGTCGACAAGCGCGGATCCGAACTCCTGGCCGGGGAACCATGCGTAGAGAACCGCGTCGACTTCGTCGAGCCACGGCATCGCCACCGGCGAACCGGCATTCACCACCACGATGGTGCGCGGGCTGACCCTTGCAACCTCACTGATGAGAACATCCTGATCTCCGGGCAGGCCGATGTCGGTGCGGTCCCACCCCTCGCTCTCCCAGTCGTCGTTGGTGCCGACCAGCACGATCGACAGGTCGCTGCGTGCCGCCAACGACACTGCATCGTCGAGTTGGTTTCCGATGATCGGTGCCATGGCACCGAGGTTGAGGCCGCCGACACCCATCCCGGTCGCGGTGTGCCGCAGCTCGATTTTCAGGTCGTAACGGCGACCGGCCTCGACCACGTACGTCGCGATTTTTTCGTGTCTTCCGCTGCCGAAGAACGAACCGCCGGTCGGCGCATCGGAGTTGTCGAGCACGAGATCGTCGTCGAGGGTGATGCGCACGGGCGCCACCGACTCCACACCGAACTGCCACTCGCCCGTCGTGTCGGGCGTGAACCCCATGGTGAACCGTGCGGCGAAGTCGTGCCCCGCGCCGCGACGACCGAGCGGGTCGGTGAACCACATGATGCGGAAGGTGCCCGTGGTGTCGGTCTTGTCGGCAGGGGCGCCCGAGTCGAGCTTGCCGATCGAATCGAAATACTCGACCACGACATTGTCGACATGGCGTGCATCGAGCTCGGGCAACTTCTTGTTGATGTTGCAACCGGGTGCGTGTGCAACGTTCGCCGCAGCGAACTCCCGCACGAGCGCATCGAGGGGGTGTGACGCGTGGGGCGCGTTCACGAACGCGCTGCCGCCGCCCATGATGCGACCGTTCGCCGCGTTGGGCCCGATGACCGCAACGGTGGTGCCGTTGCCGGGCGCGAGCGGAAGCGCGTCATTGCGGTTCTTCAGCAACACCATGCTTGCTGCGCCTGCATTTCGGATGAGGTCGAAATCGTCGGGGTCGTCGCGGAACTCCTCGCGCGGCGGTTGCGTGTCGAGCGCCCCCGTGCGCTCCAATGCGTTCAACACGTTGCGGGCGCGTTCACGAATCACGTCGCGCGACACGTCACCGCGTTCGACAGCCTGCACCAACTTCTCACCCCGGTGACGCGTGGGGCCGGGCATCTCGAGGTCGAGCCCCGCGTTCGCAGCCTCGACCGTGGTGTGCATTCCGAACCAGTCGCTGATGACGAGACCGTCGAACCCCCATTCGCCACGCAGCACGTCTCCGAGAAGCCAGTTCGAATCGGCCGCATACGGGCCGTTGATGCGGTTGTACGCGGTCATCACCGACATCACCTCTGCGTCGAGCACGGCCCGCTCGAACGGGAACAGATAGATCTCGCGCAATGTGCGCTCGTCGATCCGGGAATCGATGGTCATCCGCTCGAATTCGGTGTCGTTGCCGACGAAATGCTTGATGCAACTGGCGACGCCGTACGACTGCACGCCCTTCACGTATTCGACTGCGGTCACGGCGGTGAGCAACGGGTCCTCGCTCATGCACTCGAAGTTGCGACCGCCGACGGGCGTGCGGTGCAGGTTGACCGTGGGGGCGAGGTG
>JBBANL010000019.1:0-28677 GCA_040401975.1 Ilumatobacteraceae bacterium
CTAGTCTTCGCCCATCGTGAAGCGCCGTCGACACCACCGTGACTACAGCCTCGTCGGAGCCGAATCCGACGCGGCAGTCGACAAAGGTCTTGCCGGGGCATCGTGGCGCCTCAGCCCGGTGCAGCGCGAGAACCTGCTGGCCCTCATGAAGCGGCGCAACAACCCCGCCACGTTCCACACCGCGCTGTGGCTGGCACTGCTCGTCGCGTCCGGATTGTGGCTCGCGCTGTCATGGGTGTCGTGGTGGACCATTCCCGCGGCGTTCGTGTACGGCACCCTCTACGGATCGGCATCGGATGCTCGGTGGCACGAGTGCGGGCACCGCACGGCATTCGCATCGAAGCGTGCGAACGACCTCGTGTATCACCTCGCGTCGTTCATGGACATTCGTGAACCGGTGTCGTGGCGGTGGAGCCACAACAGGCACCACGCCGACACCATCATCGTCGGTCGCGATCCCGAGATTGCCTATCCCCGACCGACTGCATACTGGCGCATCGTGGCCGACATGTTCGGCGTCTTCAGCACCATCGCCGAGTTCCGCAAGTACGCGTTCAATGTCGCCGGGCGTCTGACCCCGGACGAGGCCACGTACGTTCCGCCGCGCGAGGCACGGTCGGCGATTCTGTGGGGGCGCATTCATGTGGTGCTGTGGGTCAGCATCATCTCCGTGTCGGTGGCGACGTCGTCGATGTTGCCGTTGATGCTCGTGGGCCTGCCGTCTCTCTACGGGCGATGGTTGTTGGTGGTGTTCGGCACCACGCAACATGCAGGCATGGCGGAGGACGTTCTCGATCACCGTCTCAACACGCGAACGGTGCTGATGGGGCCGGTGCTGCGATTCCTGTATCTGAACATGAACTACCACCTGGAACACCACATGTACCCGGCCGTGCCGTATCACTCTCTGCCCGAACTGCACGATCTGCTGAAGGACGACCTCCCGGCGCCGTACCCCAACATGCGCTCTGCCTATCGCGACATTCTCCCGGCACTGCGGAAACAGAAGTCCGACCCGCTCTTCCACCTCACCCCTGCGTTGCCGTCGCAATGAAGTCGCACGAGATTCCCGTCGCACACACGCCGCCCGGCGGGTACGGAGCGGTGTTTCCGCCCCTGGTGCTCGGCGAGTGCAAAGAACCTCTCGCCGAGGGCGCGCCCGACCTGCGCGGCATCTGGCGCGCGATCAGCGCAACACGCGGCGGCGAACCCGTACCCGCCGGTGACCGTTTGTTGTCGTACACCGAACGCATCGAACAATGCGGGAACCGAATCGTCGATTGCGGAGGCGGCACCATCGCCGATGCGCGTGCAGACGGTACGGAGGAAAACGGCGTGCACGATGTCTCGGTGTTCGATTACACCACACCGATTCATGTCGTCGCGTCGTACGAAGACGGAGTGTTCGTGCTGCGACCGGTCGGACTGCCGGGAATCGAGGTTCGCCGATGGCTCGACGACGACGGACACATGGTGTGGACCCGGCCCGACATGGGCGGCATCAGGGTGGTGCTCGAGAGGATCAGCGAACCCCGCTGAATCACCGGGCGACGTCGATGGTGGATACCATCGACACATGCCCAGCAATCTCATGTTGAAGTCGATGAACGCCGTGCACAAGCTCGGCATCGCCCTGAGCGGCGGGCGCTGGGGCTGGGAGCCCGCGGGAATGACAGCAATCAAGCTGTTCACCACTGGCCGCAAGAGCGGTCAGGTGCGCGAGTGCATGCTCACCTGCCCCGTCGTCGACGGTGACACGTACGTCATCGTCGCGTCGCGGGGCGGAGACGACTTCCACCCCGCATGGTTCCTGAATCTGCGCGAGAACCCCATGGTGTGGGTCGAGACCAAGGACCAACCACGACACGAACGCCGCGCACGCATCGCGACAGCCGACGAGAGATCAGCGCTGTGGCCGGTCATCACCGGCAAATACAAGGGATACGCCCAGTACCAACAGCGCACCGACCGCGAGATTCCCGTCGTGTTCCTCGAACGCGTCTGAGACCAACCGAGACAAAAAAGGGCGACTAATGCGCCGCGTTGCACAGGTCGACGCGCACGTTGTCGGGCTCGTCGGCCACTCCGGCGGCGATGCCCTCGAGTGCGGCAAACGGACCACACGGATGCGCCGTGATCCACACGTGCACCATCGGTGCACCGCCTCGCTGCAGGGTCGAGTTCGGCGGGCAGTTGCCGTTCGCATCGAGGGCGCCGACAACCTTCGGGACGCCGTTCACCTGGCGCCAGCACAGATTGTCGTGCACGTGCCACTGAATGAGGCCGCCCGCGTAGTTCACCAGCGTGGTGTCGTTGATCTGGGTTCCCGACGGCGCAATGAACATCGCCGAGACCAGCGTCTTCGTGGTTCCGGTCACCTTGTAGACGAGTGATTCGGGCGCCGTCGTGTCGAGAAAACGACCGTCGTTCAGCAACGAGTACTTGATCAGATGCTCGTATCCCGACGACTCGTCGCCGATCGACAGATATCCGGCAGCAATCGCCGTGGCGTAGTTCGCATACGCGGGCAGATCACGCTTGGCGTTGTCGATGAGTGCGAGTGCGCGCTGTGCCTGCTCCGGGGTGTAGCCCTGGATGCCGTTGAGATTCACCGGGACGTTCGGGTCGAACGGGCGCGGCCACCCCGAGGCGGCGGCTTTGGCCTGATCGGATGTCTGCACGTGACCGTGAACGGTGGTGGTCGTGGTCGACGATGTGGTGGTGGTCGACTTCGTCTTCGATTGCACGCCTGCACGTGCCGCGATCGTTGTCGTGGCGGACCCGAGGGTTGTCGTGGTCGCACCGACGAGTGTCGAATCGACAGAACCGGGAACCAGAATGACTCCGTCGGCGTCGATGGTGAGTCCCCCGTCGACGAGTTCCATCTCGCCGTGCAGGTGAACGACGCCCGTGGCACTCCACGCACCGAGAATGCCGACAGCGACGCACGCGTACGCGGCATTGATGCCGGTGGTGCGTCGAACCGGAACGTCTGCACGCAACGTCGCCCACACGATTGCGGCGAGCGACATCGTCGCAAGAACCACCGCCAGTGTGTCGGCGGCCTGGGGGTCTTCGGCGACCTGCAGGCCATCGACGAAACTGATTCCGGTGGTGCGGGTGAGGACCCAACCGCCGATGGCGGCAACGTTCACGGCGACACCCGCGATGCGCAGGCGAAAATCGACCGAGAACATCGCACCGATGCCCCAGACGAGTTGTGCGATTGCAAGAAACAGGAACGCGCGGGCAGCCTGTGCATGCTCGGCATGAAGCCCGACAGCGATCGCGTGAATGAGTCCGGCCCCCATCGAGCTGTAGGCGGCCCATCGCATTCTGTGAAGCATCTTCACCCCGTTTCCGTCTCCCACACTAACGACACCGAGTTCGTCCGTGTGACCCATGTCGAATCTTGGTCTACGATTCCGCCCATGTCCACCACATCAATCCGCTCCATTGCAGACATCGTGCGCACCCACGGCACCGGCCGCCCGAACCACCCGTGCCTCAGCGAAGGAGACCGATCGCTCACCTGGGCCGAGATGTACGAGCGGTCGCAACGTGTCGCGCAGGGGTTCGTCGCCGCCGGGGTCACGAGCGGTGACCGCGTCGCCCTCCTCGACATGAACGGCATTCCACATTTCGAGATTGCATTCGGTGCGGCGATGGTGAATGCGGTGAGCGTCGACGTGAACTGGCGACTTGCGGCACCCGAGGTCGAGTACATCGTGAACAATGCCGAGGCCAAGGTGCTCGTTGTGGGTGCGGAGTTCGTCGGGATCCTCGATGCAATCGCCGACAAACTCGAGCACACAAAACTGATTCTCGTCGTCGGTGGCCACGGTCAATACGAGGATTGGAACGCATGGGTCGCGCGCCAGGCCACGGGCGACCCGAACGTTCCGAGCGCACCCGAGGATGTCGCCTTCCAGTTGTACTCGAGCGGCACCACCGGCCTCCCGAAGGGCGTGATGCTCACGAACAACAACTTCCTCGCCATCGCCCCGATGATCAGGGAGATCTGGGAACTGAAGGAAGACTCGGTGAACCTCGCCGCGATGCCGCTGTTCCACATCGGTGGCGGCGGTTGGTCGATGGCCGGCATGTACATGGGATGCAGCACCATCGTTCTCCGCACGATGGACCCCGCACAGTTGGTGAAGCTCTTCGGAGCAAGGCGCATCACGCATGCGTTCCTCGTGCCCGCAGTGCTCGCGTTCATGAACATGATGCCCGGAGTCGAGAACGAGGACTTCTCGAGCCTCGAGGTGATGGTCTACGGAGCATCGCCCATCAGCGAGGACGTTCTCACGAAGAGCGTGCAGTTGTTGAAGTGCAAGTTCTGGCAGGCATACGGTCTCACCGAAACGACCGGTGGCGTCATCAACCTGCCACCCGCCGACCATGATCCGAACGGTCCGAACAAGCACCGCCTGCGCAGCTGCGGTGTTCCGGGCCCCGGAGTCGAGATTCGCATCGTCGACGTCGACAACAATCGCGATTGCGAGGTCGGCGAGGTCGGTGAGATCTGGTGCCGCACCGCGCAGAACATGCTCGGCTACTGGAAGCGCCCCGACGACACCGCAAAAGCGATCACCCCCGACGGCTGGTTCAAGACCGGGGACGCCGGTTACATCGATGCCGACGGCTACGTGTACATCCACGACCGCGTCAAGGACATGATCGTGTCGGGCGGAGAGAACGTCTATCCCGCAGAGGTGGAGAACGTCCTGATGTCGCATCCCGCCATCGCCGACGTGGCGGTGATCGGAATCCCGCACGAGAAGTGGGGCGAGACCGCCCTCGCAGTCGTCGTGAAGGCGCAGGGTGCCGATGTCACCGAGCAGGAGATCATCGACTTCTCACGCGAACGCCTCGCACGGTTCAAGTGCCCGACCCAGGTCCAGTGGACCGACGTGTTGCCGCGCAACCCGAGCGGCAAGGTGCTGAAGAAGGACCTCCGCGAGCCCTACTGGGAAGGTCGCGAACGCCGCGTCAACTGATCGCAGGAGACGGTCAGCGACCGAGAAGCGTGCCGCCGTCGCAGGTGATGACTTCGCCGACGGTGAATGCACCGGCGCGCGAACACAGGTAGATCGTGAGCCCCGCGATGTCCTCGGGCGTGCCGACGCGCTTGCTCGGGTTCATCTGACCCACGACGCCCCAGTCGGTGCCCTCGACGTCGCCGCCCGTTCCGACGCCCGTCGAGAGCATCCAGGTCGGGAACGGCCCGGGAGCGATCGCGTTCACGATGATGTTGCGCGAACGCAACTTCGACGCGAGCACCTTGGTCAGCGAATGGACAGCAGCTTTCGACGGCCCGTACGAGAACGTCTCGAACGACGGGGTTCCGATTCCGTCGATCGACCCGATGTTCACGATGCGTGACGGGTCGTCGGTGGTTGCGCGCGCCGTCATCAACGGCAGCAGCTTCTGGGTGAGGAAGAAGATTGCCTTCACGTTGGTGTCCATCACCTTGTCCCAACCGACCTCGGGGAACTCCTCGATCGGGGCACCCCACGAGACACCCGCGTTGTTCACGAGGATGTCGAGGTGCTTTTCGTTCTTCGAGATCTCGGCAACGAGAGCGTCGATGCCCGCGAGGTCGGACACGTTCGCCGGGATCGAGATGCATTCGCCGCCGTAGTTCTGCATGAGACGCTGCGCTGCCTCGTCGCACTGCTGGGCCTTGCGCGACGAAATGTAGACCTTCGCACCGTTTGCCAACAGGCCGGCAGCGATCATCTCGCCGATGCCGCGCGAGCCGCCGGTCACGAGCGCGACCTTGCCCTTCACCGAGAACAGGTTCTGAATGGTCATGTCGTGCGTCATGTTTTCCTCCGTGGTGCGTGAATCGCCGAAGGAGACACTAGGTCAGCACGGCCGCCTGCTCCCCACCCGGGGTCACGCGGGTCCGAACCGACGCTCCATGGTCGCGGTACCCGGCGGGTCGACCGCCCATTCGGCACCCTCTCCCCACACGTCGGCGAACACCACCTCGTTCATCGGAACGCGTCGCACCGGGCCGTGTCTTCCCGCCGGTTTGCCGAGCGAGATTGTCGCCGCAATGAACACGTTGTCGGGCACGGAGAGCAGTTCCCGAAGTTCCTTCTCGACGAAACCGTGGAACCCCGTCAGCACTCCCCCGTACCCGCGTGCGCGTGCCGCAAGAAGGATGTTCTGGCACGCCGGGTACACCGACGCACCCTCTGTCGGAGTCGGTTCGCGATAGCGCACGAGAAACGCCAGAATGAGCACCGGGACATCGGCAAAATTGTCGACATAGTGCTGCATCGTGCGCGCCATGCGTGCCTTCGGTGAATCGTCTGATGCGGGCGCATTGTCGTAACCGTCGGCAGTGCGCTTCTGATCCCACAGTGTCTGCGCTCCGCGCGCAATCAACGATTTGACCTCACGGGATCTGTCGGAATCGGTGAACACCATGAACCGGAACGGTTGGCGGTTCGAACCGGTCGGTGCGCGCGTTGCGGCGAACATGATGTCGCGCAGCACATCGTCCGGAACCGGCTCGGGCAGATAACGGCGGATTGCACGTGTGGTCGCCATTCCCTCCATCAACCCGATGGTGTCCGGCGGAAAAGTTTCGTCGGTGGTCACGCTGTCTCCTCAATCGTCGGGGTGAGCGATGCCGGCGTCCTTCACCCATTTCCAGTGCATGCGGCCATGGTCTGCATTCGCCGCGAGCACTCCACCGACGGTTCCGTCCGCCCAGGGGGCACCCGGCAACACCTCGTCGAGTTGCTCGTCCGTCAGTTCGCTGAGCAACTGCAGCGTCACCGCGCGCGCACTCGTGCCGAGTGCGACGACCTCGGCGAGTGATTTGCCGTGGTGTTCGAGTTGCCACTCCTCCGTCATCGCGTGCACCGAAGCCATGATCTGATCTCGCGTGCGTGGCGCGCCCGTGTCGTCGCTCAACAGCCCCACCGGGTTCGCGTGCCCCGACACGTGCCTGCGGATCATCGCGGCGAAATTGCGCTCGATGAGAGCGAGATGGGCCAGATGGTCGAGCGCCGACCAGTAGTTCGACGGATCGTGCTCGCTCGGGGTGAGGTCGCCGAACAACTGCTCGTTCGACAGTCGCGCATACGTGTCGAGCAACCAGGCCCGGTCCTCGTTCAGTTTCTTCTCTATTTCGATGCGATTCACCCGGCCTCCGTCTGTCGTGCCTGCCCGAGTCTGCCACGACACAGCCGAGCCAGGTACTGTCGCGCCATGGCCACAGTCGCGCACCCCACCCTCGGCTTCTACACGCTCCCCGGCGCCCCCCAGTCACCGCGCGACATGCTCGAGGAACTCGCACACGCCGAACGTCTCGGGCTCGGCACCGCATTCATCTCCGAACGCTTCAACATCAAGGAGGCCGGTGCACTCACCGGCGCCGCGGTCGGTGCCACATCGTCACTGAACATCATCACGGCGGCCACGAACCACACGACGAGACATCCGCTCGTGACCGCATCGTGGGCGAGCACCCTGCACCTCATGTCGGGTGGCCGCTTCAGCCTCGGGCTCGGTCGCGGCATCGACGCGATGTTCAAGGCGTACGGCATGCCGATGGCAACCACGACTTCTCTCGAGGAGTTCGCCGGCCTCATGCGCCGTCTGTGGAACGGAGAGACGGTGATGAACTGGTCGGACATCACGGGCACCTATCCGGTGCTGCGACTCGACCCCGCGTTCCGCCTCTCCATTCCGCTGAGCATCACGGTGTTCGGCCAGAAGACACTCGAGATGGCGGGGCGCGCCTACGACAACGTGATCCTTCACACCTTTTTCACCGACGAGACCACCGAACGCGCGGTGCGCACGGTGAAACAGTCGGCCGAACGCGCCGGACGCAACCCCGACGACGTGAAGGTGTGGTCGTGTTTTGCCACGGTCGGCGACCACATCGCTCCCGACCTGCGGCTGAAAAAGACCGTCGGACGTCTCGCGACGTATCTCCAGGCCTACGGCGACCTGATGGTGTCGACCAACAACTGGGACCCCGCCGTGCTCGCGCGTTTCAGGCAGGACGAGTTCGTGCGCACGTTCCCCGGTGCTCTCGATGCAAAGGGAACCACCGCAGACCTCGAACGCGTCGCACCTCTGATTCCCGAGGAATGGTTGGCGCCGTCGGCGCAGGGAACGCCCGATCAGTGCGCAAGAGCGATCGACAACCAGTTTGCACTCGGGTGCGACGGCGTCATCATGCACGGCGCGACGCCGGCCGAACTCGAACCCATCGTGGCGGCGATGAGCACGACGAACTGACGCGACTCAGCGAATCCAGTGCGACGCGAGCATTCGCGCCGCCTCGAGCGGTTTCTCGATCATCCACCAGTGACCGCACCCCTCCATGCGGGCCACCTTTGCGTTCACCTGCGACGCCAGTTCCTCGTGAGAATCGTGGGGCCCCGCATAGTGGTCGTTCTCGGCGATGATCACGAGGCCCCGCTTGGGCTTCTCTGCGACGAATTTCTCTCCGAGGAGACGCATCACCGGCTGGGCGGCGTCGCGATACAGGCGAAGCACGCAATCTGCCATCTCCGAAGTGATGCCTTCTTTCATTTCGCGCGCGATGTCCCCGGAGATTCCCAGCGTTCCGAACACGGTGACGAAGGTGTCGACGTCGAGATCGACCCATCCCTGCATCATCTGCTCGCCCACCCCGGGCGTCTGCCACCCCTGCGCCGCGTCGTGCCAGACATAGTCTCGGTGCAGAAGACCCATGCAGTCGGTCGCCCAGGTGCGCACGATGCCCGGATACGCGGCCAGCACACCGAAGACGTGACCCGCACCCCAGTCGTGACCCACGATGTCGATGTCGCCGCCGATCGCCTTCAGTTCGCTCGCCAACCACTCCACGTATTCGCGCCGCGTGGCCCCGAATCCGGCGGGCACGGGCGCACCGAAACCGGGAGGAGACAGACAGATCACATCGGTGATGCGCCGGTCGGTGAGATGCTCGATGATCGGTCGCCAGATCACCGATGTCTCCGGGTTGCCGTGAACGAAGACTTTCGTCATGAGTGCTCTCCCATCAGTTCTTGTTCTTCGACGCGAGATACGCCGCGCTCGCGGCCCGACTCTCCGGGTCATGCGTGGCGAACACCAACGCATCGGCATCCGCGGCATTGCGACGCGTTCCGGCGATTTCCTCCGTCACCGCGTTCACCTGTTGCTTCGTGGTGCGCAGCGCATACCCGGGCTTTGCCGCGAGAGACCGAGCAAGGTCAGCCACCGTCGTCGACAGGTCGGCCTCCGGGGTGACGGTGTTCAGGAACCCGAGCGCTTTTGCCTCGTCGGGGCCGAACCGTCGACAGGTGAGAACGAGTTCCTTGGTTGCCGCCGGCCCGATCTCTCGCACCAACCTCGGGATACCTCCCCATGCGAGCGGAATTCCCAGGTCGACCTCGGGAATCGAGAACACCGCAGTGTCGGCGGCGACGCGCAGGTCGCAACTGGCAGCGAGCACGAGTCCTCCCCCCACACAATGACCGTGGATTGCCGCGATCGTGAGCGCGTTCATGTCGGTGACCGCCTCGGCCATCAACCGACCGATGTCCGCCACGTCACGGTTCGAGAAGTTCGCATCGGGTTTCGAGAAATCGTTCAGGTCGAAGCCGGCCGAGAACGACCTGCCGTTCCCCGACACAACAACAACTTTCACGTCGCGTCGTTCGTCGAACCACCGCGCGGCCCGTGCAAGTTCCTGCAGGGTGAGTCGCGACAGGGCGTTCAGTCTGTCGGGTCGGTTGAGCGTGATGTGCCCGATTGCCCCGTCTGCAGCAACCTGCAGAGTCTCGAATTCGGCCATGTTCCCCCCAATGATTCGGCACTTCTCACCGTGTCATAAGGTCTAGTCACTCTGCAAGACCGCCCCGCCCGCGGGGCACACCCCGAAGGAACCGATCATGGAACGTGAAGCCTGGATCATCGACGCAGTCCGCTCCCCGCGCGGAAAGGGCAAGGACACCGGGGCACTGCACAACGTGCACCCGCAGCGCATCCTCGCCCAGGTTCTGAACGGTCTGCGCGACCGCGTGGGTCTCGACACCTCCGAAGTGGACGACGTCGTCATGGGGTGCGGCGCAGGCAGCGGCGACCACTCGATGGACATCGCGCGCATGGCCGCTCTCGACGCCGGCTGGTCGCTCGATGCCCCCGGAGTCACATTGAACCGGTTCTGCGGCTCCGGCCAGCAGGCGGTGAACTTCGCGGCGATGGGTGTTCTGTCCGGCATGCAAGATGTCGTCGTGGCAGGCGGCATCGAGTCGATGTCCCGCCCCTCGCCGATGCACGTCGACGGCTTCACCGCAAACAACGCCCACCTGCGCGAACAGTTCGACATGGTGCCCCAGGGAATCTCCGCCGACCTCATCGCGACCCTCGAGGGATTCACGCGCGAGGAGTGCGACGCGCTCGCGGTCGAAAGCCAGCGACGCGCGGCGAACGCCATCACCGAGGGTCGCTTCGAGCGATCGCTCATCCCGATCTTCCACGACGACGGCACACTCGCCCTCGCAGTCGACGAACATCCGCGCGCCGGCACCACCCTTGCCGACCTCGCAAAGTTGACGCCGAGCTTCGAACAGATGGGCGCCTACAAGAAGGACCCGAGCGGGCTGTCGATCGACGAGACCGCACTGAAGGCGTACCCGCAATTGTCGAAGATCAATCACGTGCACCACGGTGGAAACTCCTCGGGCGTCGTCGACGGTGCGGGTGCGGTGCTCGTGGTGTCCCCCGAGTACGCGAAGGCTCACGGGCTCAAGCCGCGCGCGCGAATCGTGATGACCGCGGTAGCCGGAACCGAACCGGTGATCATGTTGACCGCCCCCGGCCCCGCCGCCAAGCGCGTCGTGCAGAAGGCCGGAATGACCTTCGACGACATCGATCTGTTCGAGGTGAACGAAGCGTTTGCGTCGGTGGTGCTGAAGTTCTTCAAGGACACCGGCGTCGACCCCGCAAAGGTGAACGTGAACGGCGGCGCCATGGCGCTCGGTCATCCGATCGGTGCAACAGGTGCGATGCTGATCGGCACTCTCATCGACGAACTGGAACGACAGGACAAGACGACCGGTCTCGTCACCATGTGCACGGGTGGCGGCATGGGAACCGCAACCATCATCGAGCGAATCTGACGAGGTGCCACCGCGGAGGTGGCGTACAGTTGACACATGCCCGGCCGGTTCCTGCATTCGTTCGCCAAACCCTCTTCTGACTCGTTCATCAACATCGTGCGCGGCGACATGGCCCGCCTCTGGGACAGCGACGGAACGCAGTACATCGACGCCATCGGCAGCCTCTGGTACTGCCAGATCGGTCACGGCCGAAAGGAAATGGCAGACGCAATCGCCGCCCAGGTGTCGACGCTCGAGACCTACTCCACGTTCGATCCGTTCACGAACCCGATCGCCGATGCAGTCGCCGAACGGGTTGCGTCACTCTCCCCGATCGAGAATGCACGCGTGTTCCTCTGCGGCAGCGGATCCGAGTCGATCGACACCGCGATGAAACTCGCCCGCACGGCACAGATCCAGGCGGGTCATCCCGAACGCAGCGTGATCATCACCCGCGACCGCGGTTACCACGGCACCAACTACGGCGGCACCAGCGCTCAGGGCCTGCCGTTGAACAAGGTCGGCTACGGACCGCTTCTCGAGGGAGTCATTCAGGTCGACGCCGACAACATCGAGGAAATGGCGAAGGCCGCGGACCAGAACAAGGGCAGGATCGCCGCGATCATCGCCGAGCCCGTGCAGGGGGCGGGCGGAGTGTGGCCGTCGTCATCGGAGTATCTGACGCAACTGCGGCGCATCTGCGACGACAACGGCGCGTTGCTCATCTTCGACGAGGTCATCACGGGCTTCGGTCGACTCGGCACGTGGTTCGGTGCGCAGTACTACGGGGTCACACCCGACATGATCACCTTCGCCAAGGGGGTCACCAGCGGATACCAACCGCTCGGGGGTGTCATCACCGGTGCACGCGTGAACGACCCGCTTCTTGCCGACCCCGCTTTCTTCCTTCGCACGGGATACACCTATTCGGGCCACGCCACCGTGTGCGCGGCGGCGTTGAAGAATCTCGAGATCATCGAACGCGAGAACCTTCTCGCACGCTCGGCTCACGTCGGGGCGTTGATCGAGGACGGTTTGCGCGCACTCACCGACGACGGAACCATCACCGGCTACCGAGGCGCCGGAGCAATCTGGGCGGGCAAGTTGCCCGAGGGACGCGACGCAACCGTCGTGCGCGACGAGATGATCCGTCGCGGAGTCATTGCGCGGGCAATTCCCGGGGTCATCGCCTTCTGCCCGCCGTTCGTGATCACGGACGACGAGGTCGGCAGGGTTCTCGACGTGTTCGCCTCGGTGGTTGCCGAGGGCTAACGCAGACGCGTGACCAGACTGCTGGTGTCCTTGCGGCCGTCGCCGTTGTCGACGATTTCCTCGTAGAAGCCGAGAACGGTCTCTGTGACGGGGGTGCTCGAGCCGTTGCGTCGCGCCTCTTCGATCGCGTACTTCAGGTCCTTCACCATCCACTCGACGGCGAAACCGAAATCGAACTCGCCGTCGACCATCGTGTGACCCCGGTTCTCCATCTGCCAGCTCTGTGCCGCACCCTTCGAGATCACGTTCAGCACCTCGTGCGCATCGAGACCCGCGTTCTCCGCGAATGCGAGACCCTCGGAGAGCGCCTGCACGAGTCCCGCGATGCAGATCTGGTTCACCATCTTCGTGAGTTGGCCGGCGCCGATGCCGCCGAGCCGCACGCACGAGCGCGAGTACGCATCGATCAGGTTCTTCACCGCGTCGAAATCGGCCGCCTCGACCGAGCCGCACATCACGGTGAGGGTTCCGTTCTCGGCCCCGACCTGGCCGCCCGAGACGGGAGCGTCGACGAACACCGCGCCGTGCGCCGAACAACTCTCGTACATGTCCCGTGCGAGGATCGCCGAGGTAGTCGTGTGATCGACAACGACGAGACCGTCGTGGGCACCGTCGAGAATTCCGCCGTCGCCCAGCATCACCTGGCGCACGTCGTCGTCGTTTCCGACGCACAGGAACACCGTGTCGCTGTTTGCCGCGACCTCTGCAGGTGTCGGACACGCCCGGTGACCGTGCGACGCCACCCACTCGAGCGCGCGTGCGGGCGTGCGGTTGAACACCGACACGTCGTGACCTGCTCGCGCCAGATGACCTGCCATGGGGTAACCCATGACTCCGAGACCGCAGAAGCCGACGCGGGCCACGTGACTACTCGTCGTCGAAATCGTCGTCGTCGGCGACGGGCTTCTTCTCGGCCTCGACCTTTTTCTTCGCCACCTTGGCCGGCTTCAGGACGCCCTTCTCGAGAGCCTTGTTGAGGAACTCCTCGGCCTCTTCCTTGGTGACCTTCAGTGCGGGCTGGATCTCGGAGATGAGATTGGTGCGCGCGCGCTCGTACATGGTGCGCTCCGCGGCCGACAACGACGCGTCACGGTTGCGCGCTGCGAGGTTTCTGACAACTTCGGCCACCTGATACACGTCGCCGCTCTTCAGTTTCTCCTGGTGGTTCTTGAACCGACGCGACCAGTTGGACGGCACGCGCGGATCGGCCTTCGACAGCACTGCAACGAGGTCCTCGAGTTCGTCGGGCGACACCGGCGGGCGCACACCGACTTCGTCGAGTTTGGCGAGCGGAACGCGCAGGGTCATCTCGTTGATGATGGTCTCGAGGATGAGGTACTCCTCTTTCTTCCCCGTTCCGAATGGGTCCTGCTTCTTTTTCGGGTCGATGACCTTGCAGGCACCGTGCTGGGGGTAGATGACGATGTCACCCTTCTTGAAATCCACGTCGCAATTGTAAGGGTTCGGCGTGTCAATCCCACGATTCGCTGATGGCGCCCCCGGCAGGAATCGAACCTGCGACCTGCGGATTAGAAGTCCGATGCTCTATCCAACTGAGCTACGGAGGCAACGCACTCACTTTACCGAGCGAATTTCAACAAAAGAGTACGCATGAATGCGAGTGCGGTGATCACGCTGAACTGTCGCATCTGATCGCGCTGTCCGGGCAAAACGCTCGTGGTCGAATGAGTGCTTCCGTCCTCCAGAACGACACCGATGCACAGGGTCCCCACGGGGCGACCGTCTTGTTCGTCGGGGCCGGCGACTCCCGTGACTGCGAGCGCAACCGAACTTCCCAGAACTCGTCTCACGCCCTGCGCCATCTGCACCGCGACCTCTTCCGAGACCACGGGCCCGGGCGTGACGCCGAGAACGTCGAACTTCACGTCGCTCGCGTAACTCACGACTCCCCCGCGGAACACCTGCGACGAGCCGGCGACATTCGTGAGTCGACCGCCGATGAGGCCCCCGGTCACCGACTCGGCAACGGCGAGAGTCGACCCCCTGAGACGCAGCATCTCGAGCACGACTGATTCCATCGTGTCGCTGTCGACACCGAACACGACGTCGTCGACCACCGACCGCACGCGCTGTTCCCATGTGGCGAGCAGAGCATCTGCCTCGGCGGACGACGACGCCTTCGCAGTGAGCCTCACCTTGATTCCCTCCCACCCGCTGGCGAGGAACGCGAGCGTCGGATTGCCCGCGTCGTCGAGGTCGGCAATGACGCCGTCGAGACGCTCGTTGAGTGCCGATTCGGATTCCCCCCACGTGCGCAGCACGCGGCTCGCGATCACCGCCTGTTCACCGCTGCGCAGCAAAAGATCGGGAAGCACCGCCCGCGCCAGCATGTCGTGCATCTCGTGCGGGACGCCCGGCACCGCATAGATGACCTTGTCACCGACGGGACAGATCAACCCCGGCGCCGTGCCGCGGGTCTGCGGGATCACCGAGGCGCCGACCGGCACCTGCGCCTGCCGGAGATTGTTAGCCGCCATTCGTCGTTGGCGCCGCGCGAACATGTCTTCGATCACCGCCACGACGCCGTCGTCCTGCACGAGTTCTGCCCCCATCACGCGAGCGATCGCCTCGCGGGTCAGGTCGTCGTGGGTGGGCCCGAGACCGCCGCACACGATGACGGCGTCTGCCTCTGCGAGGGCGGTCTCGAAGGCGTGCACGATGCGATCGAGATTGTCGCCCACCTTCAATTGCAGGTGTGATGCGATGCCGGCGGCCGCGAGCTGTTCACCGATGTACGACGAGTTCGTGTCGACGATCTGACCGAGCAGCAACTCCGTGCCGACCGCGACCACGTTGCACTTCATGCCACCGCAATCCCGCTCGGCCGCGACGACCCGCGCACGAACACCGCGAACGCCAGCAGCGCCCCGCACAACAGCAACGCGAACACCGACAGCAGGTGGTACCCCACCGCGCGACGGATGAAGCCCGACGAGAGTCCCGCCATTCCCCCGCAGAAACTCATCATCAAGTCGGCCGAGCCCTGCACCAGCACGCGCTTCTCCGCGGGAACCGACTCGAGCAGCATCGACGAGCCGCCGATGAGTCCGAAGTTCCAGCCGATGCCGAGCAGCCAAAGTGCCGGGAACAGCACCTGCCACGACTCGCCGCTGAGTGCCGACATCACGCCGGACGCCACGAGCGTCGCGGACCCGAGCAGAACGGCGTCGACCGTGCCCCGTCGATCTGCGTAGCGACCGACGAACGGACTGAACGCGTACATGCCGGCGATGTGCAGCGACACCACGTACTGGCTGATGTTCTCGTGACCGTGCAGTTTCATGTGCACGGGGGTCATGGTCATCACCGCCACCATCGCCACCTGCGAGATCACCATGCTCGACAACGCAAGCCTGCCCTTTCGGGTTGACACCGTCACCCGCAGTGCCTCGGCAATGCTCGGCAGTTTCGCATCGGACTTCGCGCGCAGGCCACCGGCCACCACCAGTGGGTCGGGCCGCAACTGAATGGTGATGTTGCAGAACGCAAGGAAGAGAACGACTGCCGACAGGAGCCACGGCCCGGTGTACTTGTGCAGACCGAACCACTCCTGCCCCGCGGCCTCGGCGGGACCGATCAGCAACGGCGCGAACACGGCACCGAATGTCGATGCGAACACGATGCGGGACATTGCACGACCGCGCTCCTCGGGTGCGGCGAGGTCGGTCGCGGTGTAGCGGGCGAGAAGGTTCGCGGCCTGGCCGTTGCCGAACAGGAACAGCCCGATGAGGAACAGTGCGAGATTGAAGGTCTCGGCGCCGATGGCCGCGGTGATCGCACCGACGGTGCCGAGTGCGTACCCGTTGCGCAGTCCGGGCCGTCGACCGCGACGCATCATGAACCGGGACAACACCTGCGACATCACCGCGGTTCCCGTGGTGGTCATCGCGGTGGCAAGACCTCCCCACGGCGTCTTGCTGCCCAGGATCTCCTGCACGACAAATGCACCAACGGTGACCGACGCGGCGAGCGCCGCCGAACCCACGATCTGACCGAGCGTCAACGTGCGCAATGTGCGTTTCTGGATCTCTGCGATCTGCTCCGGCGTGTAGACCTCGCTCACGGGGTGCTCCGCACCGCACGCCAGGCGTATTGCGCGGCGCTCAACAACGTGAGAACCACTGCGACCCACATGCACACGACGAACGTCCAGGTGGCGTCGTTGATGGTGAGCGGAGCAAGGGCAAATCCCACCGCCAACTGCTGGCTGAACGTCTTCACCTTCGCGAGCTTGCTGGCGGGCATCGACACCCCCTTCGACCCGACAAAAACACGGTAGAGACTCACGATGATCTCACGGGCGGCGATGATCACCACCGGAAGCAGCCAGAACACACCGCGATTCACCAACGTGAACATTGCACCGAGCACGAGAATCTTGTCCGACAACGGGTCGAGGAACGCCCCGCTGCGGGTGATGCCGTGACGACGCGCGAGATAACCGTCGAATCCGTCGCTGCCGCACAGGATGATCCACACCGCCAGTGCGGCCCACGAGCCGACGCGTTCGTCGGGGATCATCGCAAAGAGAAACGGAGACGCCAGCACCCGGCCGACCGTGACCATGTTGGCCCACGTGACGATGGCGGTTTCGTCAACTGCCATGCGACCCACCCTGCGGCACCGCGATCAGATCGGGGCCGAATACCTGCTCGACGGTCACCGTGTGGAAACGGCCGACGGTGAGCGACTCCGGAACCTGCACGACACCGTCGATCTCGGGTGCCTCACGGAACGAGCGTGCGATTCCCGGTTCGTCGACCAACACGGAGATCTCGGTTCCGAGCAACGCATCGCGACGCTCCGCGGTGATGGCGTCCTGCATCTCGCGCAGTTCGGCAATGCGCTCGTTCATCAACGATTCGTCGACATGGTCGGGAAGACCGAGGGCGTGCGTTCCCTCTTCGGGGCTGAACGTGAAGAAGCCGCACCAGTCGAGTTGCGCCTCGCGGACGAAGTCGAGCAACTGGTCGTGGTCGTCTTCCGTCTCACCGGGATACCCGACGATGAAATTGCTCCGGAACGTCGCGTCGGGCGACAACGAACGGATGCGTGCGATGCGCTCGAGGAAACGTTCCTTGTCGCCCCACCTGCGCATGCGCCGCAGATGCTGCTTGCTGACGTGCTGCAGGGACAGGTCGAAATACGGCACCCCGGTGTCGAGCATCGCGTCGATGAGTTCATCCGACAGGTCGCTCGGGTAGAGATACAACAACCTCACCCAGTCGACCCGCGCCGAAACTTCCCGCACGAGTCCCACGATCGAGCCGGCACCCAGTTCGTCGGGGCGGTCCTTGCCGTAACTTGCGAGGTCCTGGGCGACGAGAACGATCTCGCGCACGTCGACCTCGTCGACCTCGCGCAGGATTGCGTCGACATCGCGGCTGCGTTGCGGTCCGCGGAAGGAAGGAATCGCACAGAACCCGCAGGTGCGGTCGCACCCCTCGGCGATCTTCACGTAGGCCCACGGCGACTGCGACTTTGGCCGGGGGAGGTTCAGCAGGTCGAACTTCGGCACCTCGCTCGTGACCGCGATCGGTTTGCGACCGAGCTGAATCGGCACGCCGAACCCGGCCACCTGGTCGGCTTCGGGAAGCGCGTCGGCGAGTTCGTCGCCGTACCGCTCGGCCATGCACCCGGTGACAACGAGCCTCGACGACCTCTTGCGCTGATCATCGAGAGAGAGAAGCGTGTCGATGCTCTCCTTGCGGGCATCCTCGATGAACGCACAGGTGTTGACCACCACGACATCGGCCTTCGACGGGTCATCGGTCTGCGAGAGACCGTCGGCAATCAGGGTTCCGACGATTTTTTCCGAGTCAACCTGGTTCTTGGGGCACCCCAGAGTCTCGATGTAAAAGCGCTGCCCCATCGGCAATGAGCCTAGTGCCAGTGGAGTTTGAGCCCCTTGTATGGCCATTTCATCGCGAGCAGGCGACCCGTGCTCGACGCAGTGACGTACGCAGTCGCATGGTCGGCGCCACCGAAGCAGATGTTGGTGGTGATGCGGTCGTCGACCTCGATGAAGTCGATCACATCTCCGTCGGGAGAGATCACGGTGATGCCGCCGTTGACCAAGGTTGCGACACACACGTTTCCGTCGCCGTCGACGGCGAGCGAGTCGAACAACTGATACCCGGGCAGACCGCACAGCATCGTCGGAATCGGACCGCTGATCGGCCCGACCTTGCCGGGTGCGACGACATCGCGTTGGTACACACGACCCGTGTGTGTCTCTGCCCAGTACACGCGGTCGCCCGAGGGCGAGAGTCCGATTCCGTTCGGCGAATCGACGGGGAACACGACTTCCTCGATGAACGAACCGTCGGCCTTGGCGTAATAGATGCCGGTGCGGTCGGCATTGCGATGGTGCCTGATGCCGTGGTCGGTGAACCAGAACCCGCCGTGCTCGTCGAACACGAGGTCGTTCGGTGCGCGCAATGCAATGTCGCCGCAGTGCGTGTAGAGATCGGTGACTTCTCCGGTTGCGATGTCGACCTTCTGAATGCGACCGCCGATGTACTTCGCCGGGTCGAATTCGCCGGGATACAACAGGCCGCCCATGTCGACCGGCGTGAACGCACCACCGTTGTTGCACAGGTAGAGATGTCCGCCCGGACCCAGTGCGAGTCCGTTCGGAAGACCGTTGATTTCCGCCACGACCGACTTGGTGCCGTCCGGTGCAACACGTGTCAGTCGCGACCCGAACATCTCGGTGAGGATCACCGAACCATCCGGCATCGCCACCGGACCTTCGGGAAATGAGAGTCCGTCACACACCTGTGTGAATTGCGATGCGGCCATGTCAACCCTCCTGTGAGTCGAGTTCCTCAACAGTCATTAGAACATCCCGCGGCTTCGAGCCCTGTGCCGGACCGACGATTCCGCGTTCCTCCAGCTCGTCCATGATGCGGCCCGCACGGGCGAAGCCCACCTTCAACTTGCGCTGCAACAGCGACGTCGATCCGAGACCCGAGCGCACCACCACATCGATCGCCTGACGAATGGGATCGTCTTCGCTGCCGGATCCGCCGCCGAACAAGGTGCCGTTGCCCGACGACGAGCCACCGGCCTCCTCGCCCTCGATGCCCGACACGTACACCACCTCGGGCGACTGGCGGCGCCAGTGTGCGACGACCTTGCGCACCTCTTCCTCGTCGACCCACGACCCCTGGATTCGTTGGGGCACGTTCGTGTTGCCCGGCATGAGCAGCATGTCGCCCTTGCCGACGAGCTTCTCGGCGCCCGGCTGGTCGAGAATCACCCGGCTGTCGGTGAGGCTGCTGACTGCGAACGCCATTCGTGCGGGAATGTTCGCCTTGATGACACCGGTGATCACGTTGACCGACGGGCGCTGCGTGGCGACGATGAGGTGGATGCCGACGGCACGCGCCTTCTGGGCGATGCGGGTGATGCACTCCTCGACATCGCGGGCCGCGACCATCATGAGGTCGTTCAACTCGTCGACAACCACGACGATGAACGGCAGCCGTTCGTATTTCTTGGTTCCCTCTTCGGCGTTCGGGTCGTTGATCTCGCCCTTGTCGAACGCAGCGTTGTAGCCGCCGATGTCGCGGAAACCGACCTCGACGAGAAGGTCGTAGCGACGTTCCATCTCTTTCACCGCCCAGCCGAGCGCGTTGGCCGCCTTCTTCGGATTGGTGACCGGAGCCGTGAGGAGATGCGGAAGACGTGCGTACTGCCCCATCTCGACCTGCTTCGGGTCGATGAGGATCAACCGAACCTGGTCGGGAGTGCTGCGCATGAGCAGCGACGTGAGAATCGAATTGATGCCGCTCGACTTGCCCGCACCCGTGGCACCGGCGATCAACATGTGCGGCGTGCTCGCGAGGTTCACGAACACCGCGCGACCGGCAATGTCTTTTCCGACCGCCACATCGAGCGGGTGCGTCGCGGCGCGCGCCTCGGGACTGACGATGAGGTCACCGAGCGACACCAACTGACGCGACTCGTTCGGTACCTCGACGCCGACCGCTGACTTCCCGGGAATCGGCGCGAGGATGCGCACGTCGGTGGCGGCCATGGAATAGGCGATGTCGCGGTTGAGGCTGGTGACCTTCGCGACCTTCACACCCGATCCGAGTTCGAGTTCGAATCGCGTCACCGTGGGTCCGACCGTCATGCCGACGAGACGAGTCTCGACGCCGTGCGATGCGAGTGACTCCTCCAGAAGTTGTCCGCGTTCGGCAACGCGCGCCTTGTCGACCTGGAACGTCTCGGTGAGCCCGAGAATGTCGGTCGGCGGAAGAGTCCACGAACCCGGTGTCGCCGACACCGCCGCATCGGGCAGACCGGTGTCGTCGTTCTTGCCCTTCATGCCGGGCTTGCCGACGAACTCGGGTTCTTTCGCCTCGCCCGGTTCGGCCTTCGGGCGACGCATCGAACGTTGTTTCGGTTTCTGCGGGGCAAGATCCTCGTCGTCGGCGGCGTCGTAGATGCTGGGCTTCGGCTGGTTCGCCGGGCGCGCGGGACGCGAGTCTTCGCCCGGCACTTCGACGAGGTCGTCGTAGTTCGGCCGTTCCCTGCTGGTGGTTGCGGTGCGCGCCGCGGACGCGGCCTTGTTGCCCGCCTTGTTCGACCACTCGCGGATGATGGCGACCAGTTCGGGGACAGTGGTGTCGGTGACCAGCATGGCACCGGCAACACCGAGAGCGAACAGAACGACCACGGCACCGGCCCACGAAAGTGTCGACCTCAACGGCTCGCCCACGATTGCGCCGAACCACCCGCCGGCCTGCGACATTGCGTCGACGTCGGCGACGATCTTGTCTGCACCGTTCACGATGTGCAGCAACCCGAGCACCGCGAGAACGACGACGGTCCAACCAACCGTGAGACGCACCCGGTGTTCCACGCTGCGTCGGCGCACCATTGCCACACCGATGCCCACGATGACGACGGGCAGAGCAAACCGGCCGAGTCCGAGCAACCAACCGAACATGGTGTCGATTCCCCTGCCGAGCGGGCCCGCCATGTGGAGATACATCGACAGAACGAGAACGATGCCGGTGCTGATGAGCCCGACACCCCAGAACTCGACCTCGCGGCCGCGTACCACTTCGCGGGCAGAACTCGGCGATGCGTCGGACTGTTTCTGGCCGGGGCGCTTGCTGCCCGACGGCGGTGTTTTCACGGCGCCACGGGACCCGCGCGACCCCTTCGAGTCGCCGGACGACGAACGAGAACCCTTGCCAGACATGCCTCAAACGGTACTCCCGGGGTGCGCACGGCTTCGGGATACCCCGTGTTTTCGGCGAAATCGGCGAGAACTCAGGTGGTCATCACGACGGGCACGATCATCGGGCGTCGTTTGGTCCGTTCGTTCACGAACTTGCCCGCCGCACGGCGCACTTCGCGCTCGAGCGCGTCGATGTCGGCAACTCCGTCGTTCAGGGCCGAGACCAACGCGCGTTCGACATGAGCTTCGGCGTCGTCGAGCAGGTCGTCGGCCTCGGGCGCGTACACCCACCCGCGCGTGATGATCTCGGGGCCGGTCAGCACTCGTCGCGCCTGCACGTCGACCGTTGCGACGATCACCACGACGCCTTCTTCGGCGAGCACTCGCCTGTCGCGAAGAACTCCCTGGCCGACGTCGCCGACGATTCCGTCGACGTAGAGGTAACTGGCGGGAACCTTGTCGACGAACGAGAGTCCGTCGTCGTTCAGCTCGAGCACGTCGCCGTCGGTCGCCTGCAGAACGTGGTCGGGGTTCGCGCCCATCGTGACCGCGAGCTCTGCGTGCGCGCGCATGTGGCGGAACTCGCCGTGCACCGGAACGAACCACTCGGGTCGCAGAATCGAGTGGTAGGTCTTCAACTCGTCGGCCTGTGCGTGCCCGGTCGCGTGAACATCGGCGATGCCGCTGTGCACCACCTTTGCGCCGGCGCGCATGAGACCGTCGATCACGCGGTTCACGTTGCCTTCGTTGCCGGGGATCGCATGGCTCGACAGGATCACGGTGTCGGTGTCGCCGACGGTGAACCACTTGCTCTCGCCGCGCGACAGCAACGAGAGCGCAGACATCGGCTCTCCCTGCGAACCGGTCGAGATGATGCAGACGTCCTGCGGGGCGTAGTCGTGCACCTTCTCCACGTCGATGAACACACTGGCCGGAACGTCGATCAACTTCAGGTCGATCGCCAGTGCGATGTTCTTCTGCATCGAGCGACCCATCAGACACACCTTGCGTCCGTGGTCTCGAGCGGCCTCGATCACCTGTTGCACGCGGTGGATGTGGCTCGCGAACGATGCCGTGATGATGCGGCGGTCTCGGTGCTCCCAGAACAACTGGCGCAGAACGCTGCCGACGCTCTTTTCGCTCGGCGCGTGACCGTGTTCCTCTGCGTTCGTGCTGTCGCACATCAGCAACCTGATGCCGACCGTCGAGGCCAGTTCGCCGAGGCGCGCGAGATCGGTGCGACGGTTGTCGACCGGGGTGAGGTCGAGTTTGAAGTCGCCGGAATGCACGATGACGCCCTGGGGGGTGTGGATGATGATCGCGTGCGCGTGCGGCACCGAGTGCGTGACCGGCAGGAACTCGACATCGAACGGGCCGATGGCGACACGGTCGCCGTCTTTCACCGTGACGAGACTCGTCTTGTTGAGGAGGCCCGCCTCTTCGATGCGGTTGCGCGCGAGACCCAACGTGACCGCCGAGCCGTAGATCGGGAACTCGAGTTCTCTCAACAGAAACTGCAGTCCGCCCACGTGGTCTTCGTGGCCGTGCGTGGCGACGCACCCGACGATGCGGTCCTTGTTCTCGACGAGGAAGGTGAAGTCGGGCAGCACCAGGTCGATGCCGTGCATGTCTGCATCGGGGAACATGAGACCGCAATCGATGAGGAGCAGTTTGTTGTCCTGCTCGAGCACCATGCAGTTGCGGCCGATCTCACCGAGACCGCCGAGGAAATACAGACGAACGGGGGCGGCCATGTGGTTCAGCCGCGCAGAGCGGCGCGTGCTTTCTCGAGGTTCGCATGCACCTCGCGGGCGCGCACGTCGAGCCCGACGGGTGGCGGCCCCATCGGCAGTCTGCACTCACCCACCGAGAATCCGAGTGTGTTCATCATCACCTTCGACGGAATCGGGTTCGGATTGGCGTCCCCGGTTTCGAACGCGTAACTCTCGAGCAGGACGTCGTTCATCGCACGGGCCTTCTGCACGTCGCCCGCCTTGAACGCAGAGATCATCTGCTGGTGTTCCGGCGCGCTCCAGTGCGTTGCGACCCCGATCACGCCCACGCCACCGTATGCGAGGAACGCAAGCGTGAGACCGTCGTCGCCGGAGTACAACTCGAAGTCCTTCGGCACCTGCGCCATCAGGTTGGCGGTCTCGGCCGGGTTGCCGGCTGCGTCCTTCAGGGCCTTGATGTTTTTCACGTTGTTCGCGAGACGCGCGAGCGTGTCGGTGTTGATCTTGCGCCCCGTGCGAACCGGAATGTCGTAGACGACCACCGGAAGCGTCGTTGCATTCGCCATCGCGGTGATGTGCGCCTCTAGACCCGACTGCGGCGGTCGGTTGTAATACGGACCGACCGCGAGAATTCCCGCGGCGCCCATCTTCGTCACCTCTTTGGTGAGATGCACGGAGTGTGCGGTGTCGTTCGATCCCGAGCCGGCGATGACGGGAATCGTGACCGCGTCGATCACCGCGCGCCACAGGTCGAGTTTCTCCCCGTCGGTGAGTGTCGACGACTCCCCCGTGGTGCCCGACACGACGAGCCCGTCGTTGCCGTTGTCCTGCAACCACCTCGCGAGACGCGCGGCCTCGTCGATGTTCAGCGCGCCCGATGCATCGAACGGCGTGATCATCGCCGTGAGTACTTGTCCGAAGAGGGCCATGGCTCAATTATGACCCAAGACAGCCCGAGAGCCCGCCCCCGATAACGGGAACGGGCTCCTCGCGATGAATTGTTGTGCGCCGACGAGTTACTGCTGACCGGGCGCGGGCATGTCCTTGCCGAGTTCGAACTCGGTGAATTCCTCGCCGGTGTCCTGCCAGTCCTCGAACTGGATGACACCCATCTCCTCGAAACGGTGACGCAGCCACTTGTCGTTGCGGTCGAGAAGACCCAGCTTCTTGCAGTTCGGCACGATCTTCGAGAACAGCATCTGCTGGAAGAGCTGACGCGAGGGGTCCTGCAGCATCATCGGTGCGATTTCCTTCGTGTTCACTCCCATGCGGTCCCACACTTCCTGTTGCAGGAAACGGTCGCGCATGCGCACGCTCGCCTCGTAGGCGAACTCCTGGCGGTCCTTCATCTCGCGGTCGGAGATGTCCTTGTAGGCCTCCTGCAGGCTCAGCACGCCGAAAGCGACGTGGCGCGCCTCGTCGCTCATCACGTAACGAAGCAATTTCTTCAGCAACGGTTCGTTCGTTGTCGCGTGGAGGAAACCGAACGCGGCGAGCGCGAGACCCTCGACCATGATCTGCATGCCGAGGTACGTCATGTCCCAACGGCTGTCGTTGATGATGTCGTCGAGCAGGAGACGCAGGTGGGTGTTGACCTGGTAGCCGCCGCCCATCTTTTCGTTGAGATAGCGGGCGAACACCTCGACGTGACGCGCCTCGTCGACCACCTGGGTGCTCGCGTACAACTTTGCGTCGTACCACGGCACGGTCTCGGTGATCTTGGCAGTGCAGATGAGAGCACCCTGTTCGCCGTGGAGGAACTGGCTGAGCTGCCACTTGCGCCCCTCGATGCCGAACTCGAGCCACTCCTTGTCGCCCCACTTGCCGAGCGAGGTGTCGGCGTACAGCGCCTGCTCCATGCCGGTGCCGAGAATCTGGCTGTCTTCGAACACCGACTTCTCGACGTCGACGTCAGTGTCCCACTCGAGGTCTGTCGCGCCGTTCCACTGTCCGGTCTTTGCCTTCTCGTACAACTTGCGCAGACCCGGGCGGGCCAGCGAATAGTCCCACGTGAAGATGCTGTCGGCATTGTTCTTCACGATGTGTTCGACTTCGTCGACATCGGTGTTGGTGATGGCAAGAATCGCCTCGATGTCGTTCAGTTCATCGCGGCCGATGAGTTCCGAATTGCTCTTTTCGTCGATGCTCATTGTTTTCCCTTTCGTTAATGGTGAGAGACCGGTGTAAGCAGGTAGGTGCGCACGAGGCGGCGCACGGTGTCTTCCTGCGAGAAATCGAGAATGGGTGACGGTGCGAGGAACGCCGAGATGACGAGGCGACACATGATCTCGACGATCTCCCGCGCCCTGGCTTCCTCGACGTACGGATGCAACAGCGGCGACATGAACTCGGTCGCCACGGTGACGATGCGCGACACGCCGCTGACCGTGAGATCGCCGAGGGTCTCCCCCGGTTCGGTCGCGAGCATGGTGGCAAGGTGTTGGTCGCCCACGAGTTCGGCGTGCGCAACAGTGACGCAACGCACCAACACCTCCTCGAGCGAGTCGGCACCTTCGACGTGCGCACGGAGAACGGTGAAGAAGTCGGCCAACGAGTGCACGCGCACCGCTTCGAACAGCACGTCGCGACCGCCGGGAAACATGCGATAGATGGTTGCGCGCGACACCTGTGCCTCTGCGCAGATGTCGTCCATCGTGACCTTGTGGAATCCGTGGCGTTCGACGCATATGCGTGTGGCTTCGACGACCGCACGCTCGGCATCTCCGAGCACGTGAGCGGCGACTGTGACTCCCATCACATGAGACACTAAGGGTCTGTTTGTCTCATGTCAAGTGGGCAATTCCCGACTTCTTTGGTCGGGAATACTCGCGGTTAGTATCTCGTTGCCCTTATCCCCTTTGAAAGGAACCACCCATGCGCAAACTCGCGCTCACCCTTGCCGTCAGCGGCTCGTTGCTTCTCGCAGCGTGCGGCGGTGGCGACTCGGCATCCGACACGACTGCACCCGCAGGCGACACCTACGCGACCGCCGCCGAGTGCGTCGCGGCCAACCCCACCGTCGAAGACGGCATCCTCACCATCGGCACCGGCGACCCGGCCTACGAGCCGTGGGTCATCGGCGACAAGCCCGAGTCGAAGGAAGGCTTCGAGGCGGCGGTTGCCTACGCAGTTGCCGGCGAATTGGGATTCGAAGACGACGCAGTCAAGTGGGTGCGCACCACGTTCGACGAGGCGATTCAGCCCGGTACGAAGAACTTCGACTTCAACCTGCAGCAGTATTCGATCACCGACGAGCGCAAGCAGAACGTCGCCTTCAGTGACGCGTACTACACCACCAACCAGGCGATCGTGGGTCTCACCGACTCGGCCGCCAAGGGTGCTGCAAGCCTCGCCGACCTGAAGACGCTGAAGCTCGGTGCACAGGCCGGAACGACCAGCCTCGACTTCATCACCGAAGTGATCCAGCCCGACACCGAACCGTTCATCTACGACGACAATGCCGGCGCGAAGGCCGCACTCGAGGCGAAGCAGATCGACGCTGCGGTGTTCGACCTGCCCACCGCGCTGTACGTGTCTGCAGTCGAGATCGAGGGATCATCTGTTCTCGGACAGTTCCCCGCACAGGACGGTGCAGATGCCGACCAGTTCGGTCTGGTGTTCGACCTCGAGAACGGACTCGTCGAGTGTGCCAACATCGCACTCGCCACGCTGAAGGAAAACGGTTCGCTGGACGACATCACCGCACAGTGGCTGTCGACCAGCACCAACATTCCGGTCATCGAATAATCCGTTTCTGAAGCGGGCGACGAACGACATGGTCTCCACCCAGGGTCGTCGCGCCGCCTACGAAAAATCACGACAACGTCGAGGAATCGCGGTTGCCACGGTCAGTTCGCTGATCGTGGTGACCGCGATCGTCGTTTTCGTGCCGCGAATGCCGCGCTGGCACCGCGTTCGCAAATCGTTCTTCAACGGCGAGGTCTTCCGCGATTCGTTCCCGCGTCTACTCGACGCCTTCGTGCTCGACGTGAAAATCTTCCTGTGGAGCGCTCCGGCGATTCTGGTTCTCGCGATGTTGGTCGCCATGGCGCGCAACTCCCGCACCCCGGCACTGTTCCCCGTGCGCGTCCTCACCATCGCCTACACCGACATCATGCGCGGCGTCCCGGTGCTGCTGTGGATCTATCTCATCGGGTTCGGCGTGCCGGGGCTCGGCCTCGAACGCCCGTGGAACAGCCCGCTGCTCTGGGGTTCGGTCGCACTGGTTCTCACCTACGCGTCGTACGTCGCGGAGGTGTTCCGGGCGGGCATCGAGAGCATCCATGAATCCCAGCGCGCAGCTGCACGTTCGCTCGGACTCTCCCATTGGCAGACCATGCGCCATGTGGTGATACCCCAGGCCGTGCGGCGCGTCGTCCCTGCGCTCATGAACGACATGGTGTCGTTGCAGAAAGACGTCGCACTGGTGAGCCTGATCGGCCCCATCGAGATTCTCCGTCGTGCGGGTGTCGACAAGTCGAAGTTCGCCAACTTCACTCCCTACGTGGCCGCTGCGGTCATCTTCCTGTGCGTCACCATTCCGCTCACGCGCGCAACCGACTACCTGCTCGACCGCGAACGCCGTCGCATGTCGGGAACCAAGGTGAGATCGTGAGGACGGTGGAATCGTGAAGATGTCGATGCGCAATCTGGTGAAGTCGTACGACGGTCACGTGGTGCTGAACGGCATTTCGCTCGACATCGAGCAAGGCACGGTGGTGACCCTCATCGGTCCGAGTGGGTCCGGCAAGAGCACCCTGCTCCGGTGCCTGAACCTGCTCGAACCGATCGACGACGGCGAGATTCTTCTCGACGGAGACGACATTTCTGTGCCGGGGCTCGACGCGAACCCGATTCGTCAACGCGTGGGCATGGTGTTCCAGAGTTTCAACCTGTTCCCGCACATGACGGTCCTCGAGAACATCACACTTTCGCCGGTACGCACCCGCGGAATGAAGAAAGATGCCGCGCGAGCGAAAGCACTCGCTCTGCTCGAGCGGTTCGGCCTCGCCGACAAGGCGTCGTCGTATCCCGACCAACTCTCCGGCGGACAGCAACAACGTGTGGCGATCGTGCGGGCGCTTGCGGTCGAGCCTGAGGTGCTGTTGCTCGACGAGATCACGAGTTCTCTCGACCCCGAACTCGTGGGAGAGGTGCTCGACGTCGTTCGCGAGTTGAAGAACTCCGGCATGACCATCGTTCTTGCGACCCACGAGATGCAGTTCGCCCGCGACACGAGCGACCTCGTGTGCGTGCTCGACGACGGAGTCATCATCGAACAGGGACCGCCGTCGCAGGTGTTCACGGCGCCGCAGTCAGAGCGTGC
>JBBANL010000020.1:0-27649 GCA_040401975.1 Ilumatobacteraceae bacterium
TTCTTCGGCTCGTCGTCCATGTCTTCCTCGCTGTCGGCCTTCTTGAACCACTCGGAGACGGCCTCGTCGATGCGAGCCGCCGTCATCTTCGCTGCGTAGTCCAAGTCTGTTCGGTAGATCGGGCGCATGCCCATGCCTTTGCGCTCGATCAGTGCCTCGGCGTTCGCCGGGATCGGAACGATCGAGAGCTCAAGCAGTTCGCTGCGCTTGATGCGCGTGCCGTCCATGTCGAGCGGCTTGAAGCCGACCGAGACGGCGTTGAGGAAGCCGAGTTCGACCATCGCTTCGACCGTGCCGGCGAATGGATAAATCTCCTTCGGCACGAACTCGACGTCGAACTTCAATTTCCCGCCGTCCATGTACGGGTTGGTGCGGCCGATCGGAAGTTGGCTGTAGTCGTGCGCGTAAAGCAGGACCGGGTTCTTCTTGTAGTTGTCAAGGTCCCAGTTCTGCTCGACGACGTCACCCACGCGGTCGACGGTATCGGTCGAGCCCGTGAAGGTGTAGACGCCTGCCGCCTTCTTCTCGAAAGACGCCGAGAGCCTCATCTGCCGCTTGTCCATGGGAACCATTATGTCGCCCTCGGGAACTAGTCGATCACTCGGTACACGACGTCACAACGGCAGTTGATCACCTCCTCCGGAGGGCCTCCCATCTGCGACGGGTACATCAGGCCGTTCGAGAACTTGTCGGAGATCGGCACGGTTTCGTTGTCAATCGCTGCGTGCGAGGCCCGGACGGCGAGGTCACCCGCAGTCGTCCACGTCTTGTGGGTGAACCCCTCGTCCGTCGCTGCCGTCTCCTTGACGTTCTGAATCAGCATCGCCGACTCGGTACGCGCGACGGTGTCGGCGTTCGACGGGATTTCCGAGGAGAACTTGGCCTCGAGCGTGCGGCTGATTTCGTTGATATCGCCTGCCCCGGCGGTGCGGAACACGTCGACGAGTGCCGAGCGGAACGCCTCGCGGCGGTTCGTCTCGACCTTGACCATGGAGGCCGTCTGCGCTGCGGCCTTGCCGTACCACTTCGGATCGCGAATGTCGACGATCTCAAAGCCGCCGAACTGCGTCTTGGCGGTGTTCAAGGCGTACAGCGCGACCGGATCGAGCACGCCCTGGAGGTAGTCGCGAGCGTCTGCCGCCCACTGGGCAGGCGTGCCTAGCACGTAGTCGAGTTCGGCTCCGGTCAGTTCGGGAAGGTCGCCGACGGCCTTGAACCGTTGGATCGACTTCAGCCGGCTGATGATCTCGCGGGCGTGGAACTCCTGCAACTGCTTGACGCGACGGCGCACGCCTTTGACCTGACGCGGCAGACGCTGCGGGTACGACTTGGTCTCGACGTGGTCGTGATGGTGTAAGAAGCCCCGCTGCTCCGGCTGCTCGGGCGGAGGTGTGCTGTCAGAGGGAACGGGTGCCGGGGGCGGCGGGGCTGTTTCGGGTTCAAGCGGCGCGGGCGGCATGCCCAGATCGAGCCGCTCGTTGATCTGATCGGCCGTGTAGCCGAGCATCGACAGGCTGTTGGCCTGCTGCAACTTCTCGGTCATGTTCGGCTGCAGGGCCTCGATGCCCGTCAGGTCGAACGTCAGCCAGGTGTCGCGCGTCTGCCTGACCGAGTACGGCTCAAACAGCCATGACCAGAAGGCGTCCTCGATCTGTCGCAGGCGCGGAACGACCGTGTTCTCCCACGTCTGCGCACGAGCGGCGAGCGCGGCCGCGCGGTTGTACTCCGGCGTCTGCGCAACGTCGAACGGGTTCACGCCGAGCACCGCGAGAATCTGCTCGCGATGCAGGTCCATGAACTCCTTGAATGCCATGTCCTTCGGCGTCGTCTTCGACTGCTCGTACTTCAGGCCGCCCGAGAGGATGGCAAGACGGGCCGCTCGGATCGCGCCGCGATGACGGTCTTCCCATTGCGCGCGCAGGGCCTCGACCTCGGAGACGTCGAGCGGCGTGTCGCTGTAGAGGATGCCGCCCGGGTCGGCACCGTTCGAGAGCAGCGCGTTGTTGTAGGCCGTAGCCTTCACGTCGAACCCAAGCGAGAGCAGCACCGACTGGATCGGCGACAGACCGCGCGTCGGGTCGTTCGGGTTGAAGGTCTTGATGTGGCAAACGGAATCGGCCGCGAACGCCACCTGACCGCCCTGCGGTCCTTGGTACGTGTAGCCGAGCACCAGGCTCGACCGCTTGTCGACGTTGACCGTGACGTAGGCCGGGTTGACGAGCATCAACTCGCGCGGAATCTGCCCCTTCTTGAACGGGGCCGCGCCTTCGCCGAACGCGACGATGAACGCCTCGCCGTGGATGTCGAGGTACGAGGAGATGCCCTCGAGCAGGGCATAGGTCGACATGAGCGGCGACGGCTTGTCGAACAACCGCTGCCATGGGTCGTTGTCGGCGACCGCATCGCCTTCACCGCCGCGCTTCGATCCCGTGCGAATAACGATCGGCACCGATGCGGTATATCGACCGAGCGCGCGCACCGCTGCGTAGACCCACGGCGACTGGGAGTAGGGGTCCGTGACCGAGGCGTCGCCCTTCGCGATGGTCTGGTTGATGATCGTGAAGGCGGGGTCGAATGCCTTCGCCACGGGCGGCTGAATCGCGGTACGAACCCCGGCAGCGATGCGTTGGAAGATGTTCATTGAATCATCGGCCTCTTGGTGCCCCCGGCCCCGAGCGCGATCAGGACCGCGTCGGAGAAGTCCGGCGACCGCTTGATGCGTGCCTTGATCTCGTCTTTCGATTCGACGGCGATTCTGCCGCGACCGTCGAACCAGTACGACGGCGCACAGAGGTCGGCCCAAATCTCCTTCCATTGTGCCGGGATGCGGAGCTCGCGACGGCGAAGGAGCGACCGCGCCACCCAGTGCAACTCGGAGCGGCGGTTGGTGAACTGGGCTTCGCGGCCGACGACGGGCCCCCAGTCGCCATCCGCGGCTGACCCGAAGTCGACGGGCGTGCACCGAATCCCGTCCTCGGCGAGGCGGTCGACGACCCCGGCACCCATGCCGCAGACGTCGACGCCGACGCGCCTAGACGCGACCCCGTGCCGGCGCATGGCATCGCGGAGGCGGCCTGCCGTCTCCATCAGGTCGGTCTTCGTCCATGACTGGCACTCGATGACCGTCCGGCTGCGGTCGAGCACCACGAGCACCGAGCGGTCGTCGCCGAACCGGGCGACGTCGAGGCCGATGCGCGGCTCGTCGACGACCTGCGTCGGGGCGTCGCTGTCCATCAGTTCGGTCATGGTGACGAGCGAGTTGGTCGACGACGCCGGGAACCGACCGAGCACGCGCGACGACCAGAACGGCGAGTCCTCGCCGTGCCGCTGCCGCATTTCCTCGATCCACTCGTGGGTGACCGCGCCCTCGATGACCTGCCGACGCTCGCGCACGTTCGGGTGGTCGAGGCACGACACGGAGATCACGTTGAACAGGTCGGGGCGCTGAGCGGCCTCGTAGCAGTAGCCAGAGGTCGTGACCGGGTTGAAGCACAGCACCATCCGCGAGCCCTTCGACGAGAGCAGGGTCTCGAGCGAATCCCACATGGACTGGTGAACGCCCTCGGCCTCGTCGACGACGACGAGGTTGGCGCGGCCGTGAACGCCTTGAATGGCGGTCGGATCGTCGACCGACAGCGCCTCAGCCAGGCGGTCTCGGAACCGCCACTTGGTTTCCTTGAGTTCGCCGCCGATCAGGTACGGAGCGCGGTCGATCAGTTTCCTGACCTCGGCCCACAGGATCGAGTGCACCTGCTTGTTGGTGGTCGCGGTGCAGACGACGCGCGCGCCCGGCCGCATGGCCATCCACTCGATGATCAGGCTGGCGAGCGTGCGGGTCTTGCCGACGGCGTGCCCGGCCATGACGAGCGTTCGACGGTGGTCGCGGATCGACCGCATGATCCGCAACTGGGCTTCCCACGGCTTCCACCCGAGAACCTTCTCGGCGAACCGTCCGTCACTCGACAGTGTCGATGTCGGAGATGGAGCCGGAGAGTCGGTTGGATTCATCGCCCTTGCCCTCGATCAGTTCCATGATGGACAACTTGCCCGAGTGCTCGACGGCGGTCTTCACGCGCCAACCTTCGGCCTTGGTCTGCAGGATCTTCAGGGCGCGGTCGGGGTTGACGATCATCTGCACCTCGCCGCCCTCGGTGACCGTCGGCTTGACGACGTCCTTGCAGAGCACGGCCTCCTCGAGCATGTCGAAGAACTCCTCCTCCGCGGCGTCCATTTCCGCCGAAATGGCCGGATTTCGTCCCCAAAGACGGGCTGTGTCGGGGTCGATGGCACAGCGTTTCGCCGCTTGGTTGCGGGTCGCCCCTTGCCGCAGAGCCTTGAGGAACCGCTCCTTCACCTTGTCCCACTTGTACGGGTTCTCGGGCACGTAGTCGTTCTTGGCGATCATGGCTCTATTCTACGTCGAGCAGGGCCTTGACGAACGCCTGCAGGCTTTGGACGCAGAGCACTTTGCAGCCGTGGCTCTTCGCCTTCTTCGACCACTCGACCTGTTCGACGGATCTCACGCCCTTCGGACCCTTGACCTCGACGGCCAGCATGCGCCCGTCGGGCAGGTACCCAATAAGGTCGGGGGTCCCTTTGGGAGCCCCCGCGACGATGTACCCGGTGAAGGACTGGAACGTCCCGCTGTTGACTCGGAAGAGGCACGGCACGAGGTGCGGGTTGGACTTTGCCCACTGCACGATCTGCCGTTGGATATCGCTCTCCTTCATCACTCCATTCTAGCGCCGAGCTTGATAACCATTTCCTTCTTGTAGGCCGACTGAACGGACAGCATGCCGCGCGTGAGCATCGCGGGGTCTTTGACCCACGTCGAGTCGCCGAGGTACTGGATGTAGAGCAGCTCGTTGATGCCGTACATGCGCACGCCGGCGAGCCGGAAGCGGATCATCAGATCGTAGTCGTCGCACCACGGCAGGTCGGAATACCCGCCGACCTTAAAGTAGTCGGCACGCCGCCACGCTCGGACGTGGTTCGGGCAGAGGCCCATGTGCATGATCACGGGATCGACCTTGCCGTCGACGATGCACTTGCTCTCGACGTCGTGGAGGTCACCGACTCGGAACGTCCGGCCGTCCTTCTCGACGGTTTCGTAGTTCCACAGGTAGCCGCCGTACTCGTTGCACGTGCCGTCGATCTTGATCTCTGCGAACTTCGAATAGACGAACCCGACCCACGGCATGAAGTCGAACGTCTGCACGATGCGCTCGAGGGCGTCGGGCAGAAGTTCGTCATCGTGGTCGAGCTCGACGACGATCGGGGCACGGGCCGCGGCGACGGCCATGCCCTTGAGGTAGCCGATGCGGTTGACCTCGGGCATGCCGACCTGAGTGTCGACGCCCTTGAGCGGCCCCGGCTCCTCGCCGTCATGGACGACGACGATCTCGAAGTCCTTGAAGGTCTGCCGCTTGATCGACCGTTGGAACGGCCCCTCGTAGAACTTGTCCTGGCGGTGCGTGGTCACGATGATCGACACGCGCGGCGCGAAGAAGTGAGGGTCGCGCAGTTGGGCGAGCCCCACGAGTTCGGTCGTCTTGGCGATGTCGTTCCACGTCGGCAGGCTTTCCATGACCCGGAACTTCTTCTGTTCGAAGGGTCGGAACTTCTCGCGCGCCGGCGCACCTTCCCCGTAGACCATGACGCAGGTGGCATTCCGAGGAAAGCCGTGCATCTCGAGGGTGCTGAGCGGTTGGATGTGCATCTGCATGGCCCCGGCCTTTCGGCTGTCGGGGCCCAGCGTGCGGTGCGCTTCGGGGTCGTCGGTGTAGAGGTAGCCCCGATACATCACTTCACCTCGATGCAGTTCGAACAGATGGCCGGGGCCTTCTGCGAAAGAATCTGCACGAAGTACTTGGTGCACTTCGGGCAGTGCCACACGAGGATCTGATCCTTCTTTCCGGCGATGGACGCCGGGATGATTTCCGCGAGGGTGTAGACGTTTTTCTCAGGCATCGTTCATCTCCTCGTTGTAGTTCCAAAAGCCGCCAGGCACGCTCACATCATTGTTCTCTAAGAACGTGTCACCGAAGAGTTCGTAAATCACTCGAGTCCGAACGTAATCTTTGACGTGCATCAAAGGTTGGCGCAATTGATGATCCACTTCTTTCAACCAAGCATCCCGCTGACCAATGGCAGTCAACCTGATGAATTTCATTTTCGATCGATTCGCTTGAACTTCAGCATTGAGGATTTTGAGCCTGATTTGCAGTTGACGCATTTCGCCCTCAATGCGGTTGTTTTTTCCAACCAGTTCATTGTGTTCAGCCACGGCTTTGACAACGGGTTCTCGCAATTTCTTTGCGACATCAACCTTGATGTCAAACTTTTTCAGATGGTTTTTCCCCGCTTCCAAGTCCTTCAACTCTTGAGCGGTAAACTCTTTCAGACTGTTTTCAATCGACTCGCGGTTGCTCATTTCATGCTCCTCACCGCCTTGAACAGGCGTGCGACTTCTCCGAGGGTCAGACGGAACTTCCGTCTGCACTGGGTTGGGCTGAGGTATTTGATCTCCTCAACCTCGTAAAGGTTCAGCTGCTCGAAGACGTGATGCAGTCTTTTCGGCAGCTCGGCCCGCTCGATCAATCGGGCCAAACTCTGCTTCGGGTCGATCATCCCGCACTTGATGTTCCACCATTCCTTGAGTTCGTCAAGATCCTCACCGGGGGTGAACTGGAAGACGAACGTGTCGCACTCTTCGTTCCCGCAGAAGTAGGCGACCATGTCCTCGGTGCGGACGAGGTCGGGCTGTTTGCGGCAGCAGTACGAGCGGTACATCAGCCGTCCTCCTCGACGCCGTCGCGGACGCGCTTGAGGTCCATGCCGTCGTTCCTGTCGATTTCGAACGCCGACAGCATGCGCTGCCCCATGAAGTCGTTGAAGAACTTCGTGAAGGACCGATCGTCGAGCAACTCGAGGCGGCCCGTGGTCAGGTTGGACACCGACCAGGACTGCGGCCGCTTCGTCACCTGCAGGACCTGCTCGCAGTAGGTCATATAGATCGACGGCTCGTGGTAGTACGACTGCTGCTGAGCTTCGAGATGGTCTTTGATGACGTCGGCCGGGTTGCGGGGTTCCTTGCTCATGACTTCTCCATCCCCTTCAGACGAAGGGCTTCCTTGAGGTTGACGATCTTCTTCTCGATTCCTTCGATCACGCTGACGAGCCGTCGGATGTGGACGGGCTCGCCGACCTTGCGGTAGTACTTCAGGCGCGTGGCCTGAGACTCGAACGATGCCTCGGAGTGACGGAGGCAGTCCTCGATCTGCTCGACCGTCGCTTTCGCGGCGATGACCGACGGCTTGTTGAGCGGATGCCAGCTCACGTGCTCGGCTCCCTGAGCCGGCGAATCTCGGCGGCCATGGCCTCGAGCGTCTCGGCGATGCGGTCGGGCCACTCGGCGGTCTCGCGGACGTAGTACCGCTTCTTCTGCGAGAGCGAGCCCTCGAAGATGAAGCAGATCGAGATGTCGTCGTCGATCTTCTCAATGACGGCGCGCATCTGCGGGTCGTGCTCGGCCGACTTGAACTCGGCGGCGTGGCCGGGGATCGGCCAGTTCGGATCGTTCCTATCCATTCGCGTTCTCCTGACGATTCCCCAAAGGGGGCCGGAGAGCACCGTGGGATGGCGGTTGGGGTGATGAAACCCCACGGTCTGCGGCGGCACCATGCCCCGCGGCTCTCCGACCTTTGAGTCGGTTGATGAGTTGCGGAACGACGGCCGGGTCGGCGAGCGGTTCCGTAACGGTGTTCGGTTTGACGTCGACGGGCTTAACGATGGGTCGCTGAGCCCGTCCGATGACCTGCTCGAGGCGGTCGAGGAACGCTTTTCCGTCATATCCCCGGGAAGCCACCCAGCGGTCTTCTAAGGCGAAGAAGAAGCCGATGGCACGGTGAGCCATCCCGACGTCTTCGGACGCCTCTAACAGCCTCCTGAGGGCTTTGGCGACCGTCCGGGAGTTCCTCGGGCTCGGGTCGAGTCGGTGCAGGCCGCGCTGACGGTCCCATTCGGACCTGAGCGAAGCGAAGGTGTCGAGTCCCCCCTTGGGGGGCTTTGGGGGGTATGTCTGTTCTTCTCTTCTCTTCTCTAGGATCCGACACTCGAACTCAGATTCGATGTTTTTCGGCGGTAACTCGCGATTTCGGTCTGAGTAAACTTGCAGCATCTTGTCGTCTGCTCGCAAGATCGTGTCGTCTGCTCGCAACATCTCGTCGTCTGCTCGCAGGACTTGGAGGCACTCGGCGTGGAACTTGTCGACGTTTCGTAGGTGAGGCCATGCCGTCACCTGTGCAAAGACGGGGGCGGAGAGAGCCCGAATGGGCGCTTCCGGGTGCGCATATTGATGAAACTTAACGCGCATGAATATGCCCTCCGCGACGTAGTACGCCGCGTAGCGCGGTGCCCATCGGTTCGCGACGAGCATGTCGGCAAGCCGACCGATCTCGACCGAGTGTGCACCCGGTCGCCATTTGACGAAGGCCATCCCCAACCCCCTGATCTTTCACCACGACACGTACGACTGCATCGCTCTCCTGCGAAGGTCGGCAGCCTGCCCGCCCGAGCGCATGCTGTCAACCTTCTGGTGGAACGCCTCGAGCCGGTCGCGGAGCGGCATCTTTGTGTCGATCACGGGAACACCATCCTCGACGTGCTGAGCCCACCAAATAATCGACCAGCCGACAAGGCAGTCGATCAGCGGCTCGTCGCGGTAGAGGCGAGCGTGGACCAACTCACCAGGAGGGTCGTCGTCCTCCGCGTGGCCCTTCTCGACGAGGTAGGCCGCGAGGTCCCACTTCGATGCGCCCGTGATCTCCATCGAGATCTGACACTGCAGGACGTAGTGGTACGGCAGCATGCCCGTGCGCCAATCGTTCTGCGACTCCCCGAACACGCACTTGAACTCGACGCCGTGCACGCCCGTCTTGATCCACCCGTCCGGCGTGCACGACAGCATGTGCACGGTCGGGTGGCGAATCGTCGTGTCCTGAGGCAGCACCACCGAATGAGTCTGCCGCTCGTACTCGGCCTTGACGGTCGGTTCGAGTTGGTTGCCGCGGCGCGTGAAGAACGTCGAACGGTCGATGGTCTGCCCGCACCGCTTCGAAATCCACAGGTCGGACGGCCGCGACCACGGCGAGATGTCCATCACCGTCGCGATCTCCGACGCACCGATCGCCGACTTCCTGTCAAATCGTTGGTCGAAGGTCATCGCAGCACCGCCAAAGCCTGCTTCAAGGCGAGCTCAAGAACGACCATTTCCCGCACGGCTTCGTCGATCTTCGAGGCGTTGCCCAACTTGTAGGTGGCCCGTTCCAGCTGAGGAAGCACGATCTGTTGATAGGCCGACAACAGATCATGCGGAGCATGCGCCACGCCGTCCGGCATTCGAGCGGGTAACTCCATCGCCGCCCTGGTCCAGTCCTTCGGCTTCTTCTTCTTCAAGGCAACCTCCAAACGGAACAGACGTTGCCCGCCGCGGTCGTCGACTCGCCGTGCTCGACCACTTTCCCAGCTCGGACAAGTTCGGCGCGACGGCTGCGAATCCCCGACGGACTCGCCGCGATGTTCATCGACGCGAACCGATTGACGATCTGTTCGTCAGTCATCGGCCCCATCGCCAAGATCTTCAGGATCATCGAGCACGTCCTCGATTCCGTCTTTCGAAATGGCGGCAACGGACTCGATGACACGCTCGTGCTGCTCGAGGTGAGCATACGGTTTGCAGTTTCCCAGTCTCTCATTTGGCACCCCTTTCCCTACTGCTTCCATGCGGAGTTCGATATCGGTGAAACGGCCGCGCATGAACTCCAACGTGCGGGCCGCATGGGCGAGCATCCTTTTCTTGATTCCGTCAGGGCGACCATCTGCGCTCGCGATGTACGCATCGAGGCGTCGCGCGAGAAGCAGACAGTCACCCATCAGGTCGCATTCGTAGGCTGCCCGCGGCGAGTTCGGGTTCTTGAAATCCCACTGCTGCCGCGGGTCAGCCATTAGAACGGCACGTCGTCGAAGGAAACGTCGTTAGCCTCGGCCTTCGGAGGCACCAGCGGCTTCGCCGGCTGAGGTGCCATCGGGTCGTAGGCCGACAACTCAAAGTTGACGTAGCGGCCGTCCTGCTTCCCTTCCGCGACGAGCGTGCGGCCCTTGAGCCACTGCTCGGCGAGGTTGGAATCCATGAAGTGATGCGGCTCGATGTTCTGCTCCTTGAGTTCTTTGACCTCATGGGGCAGGAGCGCGGCCTTGACGAGCGCGCTCAACTTCCACGTCATCTTGCCGATGATCGGGCACCACCAGTCGAGCTCGCCGTTGGCGGCCTCGAGCGTCACGACGAACTGGGGGTTGCCCTGCTTGTCGAGCATCTGTGAGCCGTCCTTCTTCTTCGTGGTCACGCGCGAGATCGTCACGACGTGACGCCCAGCGCCCAACTTGTTCCCGGCCTTCGGCCCGTCGTCATCAAGCCATCCCATCGGTCTTCTCCATCTTCTTCATGCGGTCGATGGCCGAGGCCAACTTCGCCGCGTTGTGCTGGTGCTCATCGAGGAACTTCACGATCTTCTTCTGCGTCTCGACGTCCGGGATCGCGACCGCCATAGAGGTCGCCTCGACCAACAGTTCCTTCGCCGACTTCGCCCCGGCCTTGGAACGAGCCGCGGCGTAGGCGTCGTAGGAGTTGTCGATCACGGCAGGAGTCCCGCGGTAGCGGCACTTCGCTTCCCACGCACCAGGCGCGAGACGCAGGATCCGACGACCGTTCACGAGGATCTTCTCGTCGTTCGTGATCGTGTGGTCGATGTCCGCGAAGGCGATCGTGTCGGCCCACGCGGTGATGAATCCGACCGACTTGGCGTGGACGGCGAGTTCCCACTTCGTGTAGTCCGAGCCGCCGGGGTTGGTCATCGAGCGCACCGTCGCGTGGGCGATCAGGATGATCTCGACGCCGCGGCCGATGCGGAGCGTGTCGAGCGCGCCGAGCAACTCGACCCAACGGTCGATCGCGCGGGCGTAGCCCTTCCCGTACCCGATGTCCTCGATGGTCTTGACGTCGGCCTCGCTGCAAACGTCGGCGAAGATGAACTTCTCGAGCGCGTCGAGCGTGTCGATGACGAGGGTCGAGTATCCTTCCGGCCACCCACGGATGACCTCGAGGACGGCCTTCCAGTTGCACGGGTGGACGCGGTCGACCTCGAGCGCACCCGATCCGCGCTCGACGTCGATGAACAAGGGGCTTGAGGCCCCGGCTGCGAACGTCGACTTGCCGACGCCCGGGCGACCGTACACGAGGATACGGTCGGGGGCGAGGGATCGACCTTTGACGATCTCAATCACGGTAGTTCTCCTTGACGGCTTCGATCTGCAAATTCTGCAGATCTTCGGTTTCCATTTCCAAAACCATGCACACGGTTGCGCGGTGCTTCTTCGAGATCGCGAGACCGCGACACCAGTTCGACACGGTCGGTGCCGGAACTGCGATCACGCTCGCGAACTGCTGAAGCGACCCGAACTTCTGTTTGATGATCTCCTGCAACTTCACGACTGATCACCTTTCGGCGAACCCTCGGTGATGCGGAACTCCTCAAGGAACGAGGAGTCGAAGAGCCGAACGTCGCGGCGACGGACGATCCCGATCTGCTGCCTGACGGCATGGATGGTCCGTCCCGTCAGGAGCGCGAGGTCCTCCTCACTCACTCCGGCCTTGTGGGCTCGGTACACCGCCGTCCGCATTTCGAAAGACCATTGACGGCAGGCGCGGTCGGTTTGAGGCGTCTTGACGACGGTGCGCTTTTTGCGGGTGTTCATCACGAACCCCCTTTCTTGGCCATGCGCTTCCAAGTCTCGACGGCCGCGCGAGCGTCTTTCATGGTGTCGTAGGCGCGACCACCGACGAGGTATGAAACCTGGCCGTGACGGCTGACGAACCGAAGAATGTCTTTGAACTTCACTTTGCACCCCCCTTCAGCCACGACTTGGCGAGGTGAGCGCAGCCCTGCGGACCCGCGAGAAGCATGACGAGGGAAATACCGAACGGCACCGCCATGGCCGTCTCGGATAAACCGACGGCCGCCGAGAGCGGTAACAGCGACAACAGAACGAGGTAAAAAGCGACGGAAAACATGGTTTGCTCCAAACTTGCAGCGACTTGCTGCGAAGTGCGAGCATCTTGCCGAACTTAAAAAAGAAAAGCAAGACCGTCGGGAAACTTTTTTTTGCGAACGCTGTAAACCCTTATCCGGATGCGGTTTGCGGAACTATTTTTTTTCGGCAGCGGCGCGCAGAAGACCTTTTAAGTCGGCCTCGTGCACCAAGAAGTAACCGCCGGCTGGGCTCACGACACCGATCTTGTCGGTCCCGTCGAGCAGAACCCTGACCTCATTCTGAGCAACCCGAGGCCAGCCGGCCGTTTCCGGCTCGACGGGGTGAAGGGTCGCGACCACCACATGCGTGGTGCCGCAGCCACATAAAAGAAGAACCACCAGGCCAAGTAGACCAGAACGTCGCGCCTTCTCTTTGAGCTCATCGGCGGGTGTGGGCACGAGCGTTGTGTTGCCGTGCGAGACGCTGCCAGTGGTCTTCTGTTTGTCGAGCGCCATGCCGAGCACGTCGGCGATCAACTTCGTCAGAAAGGCCAAGATCGCGCTCATGAGATGTCGCTCTCGATGATGTGTTCCTTGCGGAACGGCAAACCCTCTCGGTACTTCACGACGAAGATGTTCCAGTGGTACCACGCAGTCCACGGGAAGATGAAGCCCAAACCGCAGGCGAGCACGACTTCACCGAACGTTGGTTTGCCCATGTCGATCACGCAGTAAGCGTGCCCGACCATGACGGCGAGCATGGAGATTCGCAGAGTCGTCGACTGCCACTTGGGCCATTTGTACACGCGCGAGTTTTCGCGCCCGAACATCGCGACGTTGAGCGCGGCGATGCCGACCAGACCGCACAGGTTGGCGATCCAGTAGATCCAAGTCATGGCGCGGGAGTCTTCCTTCGCAGAGCGTCTTCGACGCGCTGGCCGAAGATCTCGACGGTCTTCAAACCGAGCGTGCCAAGAATGAACGCGAGCCCGGTCTGCCACTTAGGGTCGTCAAGGTTCGCCATGTCCATGATGATTGGCGTCAGGTAGTTGGCGCACCCGACACCCGCGACGATCGACGTGAACGTGACCGCCAGGTTCTCGAGCGCTTTCTTCCCGATCGTGATCACGGCTCCGGCCGTCCCTGCGATGCAGAGCGTGATGTCAATGCCGAGAGCCTTGAGCGTGTCCACGTCAGGCCACCGGAGCCGGCTTGTCTGCCGTGACCTTTTCCATGGCGATCTGCAGGAGTCCTCGCAGCCGCTCTTCGCCCCACGAGAGAACAAGCTTCTTGGCTTCGGGACCAACGCGCTCCAGGAGTCGGGCCTTGGCGAGATCGAGAGCGAGACGCTTCTCCTCGTCGGTAACCACTCCGTCTTCCGATGCCTTGCGGATGGAGTCGACGTAGACGCGGCGAACCTCTTGGGTGGCAAGCAGAATCTGCTCCATCGCCTCGTTCTGCGCGTCGTTCAGTTTCGCCTTCTTGGCGACCCACCGCATGGCGATGGCAAGAAGCGCGAGCACGACTCCGAGAAGAAGGTCCGTCAGGTCGGCGTTTTCGAGGATCTTGTCCATCGGTTGAATGTCAGTCGGGGGAATGGAGATAGGAAAAGTCAGGAGAACAAACCACGGATAGGAATCGAGTGACCCGACTGATTATGTGGTGATCTTGTACCGAAGCACCACGATGGCATCGGATCCGGTCGCGGTCGGCGAGCCGGTTGCCGTGAGCGTCACGTTGATGACATCGAGTGCGGTCGGCGAGAGGTTCTGATTGAGCAGCAGGCTGGTCGCGGTGTTGGCCGTGATCGCGCTGCCACCTGTTGAGTTGGTTGTGAAGGCCGTCGACGCCATGTTGAAGCCCTGCGTCTGATTCGCCACTTGAATCGACCAGTAGTTCGTCGCGCTGGTCGAGATGGTCGAAGCGTTCACAATGTAGGCTTGGACGATCGACATGCCCGCGGGAGCCACAGTGAGCAGCTTGGTCGCAGTCGCGGAGACGGCTCCGATGGTCACGCTGACGACGTGCTCGCGTGCGTCGACCTGAGACTTGTTCACGGCGTGCGTTGATGCCGTGCCAGCCGCCAAGCCCGTGATCTGCTGCGTGCCCATTGCGATCGCGCCGGACATGGTGCCGCCGGTGAGAGGCAGCGACCCTCCGCCCGATGTCTCGGTGTCGGCGAGCAGCGTGACCCACGCGGAGTTTGCTGCGTTGCGAATCTTGAGCACGTTGCCCGACGAGATGTCGAGCCACAGTTGACCCGCCACCGGGGAGGCCGGAGCCGTCGCCGACCTGAACAGGTTCTGCAGGTTGGCGAAGTTGGTGTTGATCGTCGACCGGCTGGCCGCGAGGGTGTCGCTCGAGTTGATTGTCGTGATGTCGGCCATGGCTGAATATTACTCCGTCGGCGGGGTCGGCTCGATGAAACGCGGCGTCGCCGCGGCGTCGTACGTCCACCCCGGCGCGCATCGCTCGTCGGGTTCGAGTTGAATCGTCAGCATATCGGGCCACAGCGAGGCACCGCCGCCCCAGATCACGACGTTATCGACGACGAGCGTCGTCGGGTTGACGAGTGCCCAACGGTTCATCAGAACTCCTCCCAGAAGAAGAGGGCAAAGCCGTTGCCGCCTGCGCCGCCTGTGCCACCTCCCGCACCTGCGCTGCCACCTGAACCACCACCGCCGCCGCCACCGGATCCGTTCCACCCTTTGCCGCCGTTGCCTGCTAGATTCGACGTAGTGGTATCTGATCCAGTTCCGGCTTGGCCTCCCGGAGTCGTGATAAACCACAACTCAAACGGATACGGAGCGCGGACAAGAGAATCAACGCCTGAGAAGAACCATTGACGAGCAGCGACTTCAGCATCGTCGCCTTGTCGTGAATACGACACAGATGCAGTTGCTGCGCCAATCGCACTGCCAAATCCAAACGGAGCGCAAAGTAGGTGGATATTTTGCGAGTTCTTGCCCGGTGCGCCCTGTCCGCCTTGAATCATGAATGCGGGTGCTGTGGAGTTTGCAGGACTTGTCGGCTGATTGCCACTAGTACCTGTGGATCCGTTGCCTCCAGTCCCTCCAGTTTGACCCATTTCGGAGGATCCTCCAGACCCTCCACCTGGATTACCTGTAGCGCCGCCACCGCCGCCTGATCCTCCGTTGCCGTTGATGCCGACTGTGACTCTCGGGCTCGAAGCGTCGCCCATTTGCGCGAAGGTTACTTGGGTAACACCACCGCTCGTTCCGGTTGTTCCGTTGGTTCCGTCGGAAGTCGATCCCGCGCCGCCGGATCCTCCTGCTGCAATCGTGCAGACCCATCTCTTCGCGTTGAGATTTGAGTCCATCGCCATCGGAAGTCTGTAGATATATCGTGACCCGCCTGCTCCGCCGCCTGCACCTCCGGATGCATTTGTCGTGATTCCGTATCTTCCTCCGCCACCGCCACCGGCACCGCCAGCGGCAAAGATAGATACATACTTCGCCCACGGAGGCCCGTTGACCGTTTGCGACGAGGTGACATAGGTGTACGCGAATCGTCCGCGAACACCCGCGACGCCACTTCCGACGCCTACTAGAAGTCCATCATTCATCAGTAGGTTGCCCCGTACACAATGACGTTGAACGTCTCGGCCTTCTCCGTCGCAGCATACAACTTCTGGGTGTTTGACGACACTTGGCCAGGCAGTACAAGTCCGACCAAGCCCGGAGCCGCAGCCGACCATGCGGGTGTGCTAGCACCGACGGTGATTGCAGACACAATGACTTCTTCGATCAATCGCTTCGTTGTGCCACCATCGACCGAGATGAAGAAGCGGATCGTTCCGGCCGTCGTGGTTCCTGTGGCCTGAACGAGCACCCCGACGATGCGCTTGCCGACGCCGCTCGCCGAAGCCGTGGTCGGGCCAGCCGCGATCTCGACAGTTGTTCCAGATCCATCACGGGCAGTGTTGGCTGCTGAGATCTGCGAGACGTCAATCGTCGGTGCCGTTGAGTATTGAGCAGAAGTTGCCATCAGATGATTCCGTTGAAGAAGAACATGTAATCAGGTGCGGACGTTCCGCCGCCGCCGCCGGTGGCCTCGATGACCACGGTGTTGTTCGCACCGTTGTCCGTGATCGTGATGCCTGTGCCAGCCGTCAGCAGTCGTTCGTCGCTGAGACCGCTGCTGTAGCCCGTGACGACGTAGCGCGCATCAGTCGGTGCGCCGCCACTGCCGCCTGTGTTCGCGATCCACTTGAGGCCAGTGGTCTCGACAGAATCGGACGAGAGAATGTAGCCATCAGTGCCGACTGGCAGACGAGCCAACGCCGACGACGTGCGCGTGAGCAAATCGCCCTTCGTCGTGAGCGTTGTGGTGCCGCCTTCGACGCCTTGAGGGCCTTGGGCACCCTGAGCGCCAGTTGCACCTTGTGCTCCGGTCGCTCCTTGCGGACCTGTCGCACCTTGTGCGCCGGTTGCACCTTGGGCTCCCGTCGCTCCTTGCGCGCCCGTCGCGCCTTGGGGTCCCTGTGAGCCCGTGTCGCCTTTGACACCCTGAGGGCCAACGGCACCCGGATCGCCTTGCGGTCCTTGGGCACCTGTCGCGCCCTGCGGACCCTGAGCACCAATCGCACCTTGCGGACCCGTTGCCCCTTGTGCTCCCTGCGGACCTTGAGCACCTGTCGCGCCTTGAGCGCCGTCGGCACCCTGCGGGCCTGCCGCGCCTTGCGCACCTGTAGCGCCTTGGGCTCCGGTCGCACCCTGAGCGCCAGTCGCTCCTTGAGCACCCGTCGCACCTTGGGCACCCGTAGCGCCTTGCGCACCGTCGGCACCCTTCGCGCCTTGTGGTCCCTGCGCACCTGTCGCGCCCTGGGCTCCGGTTGCGCCCTGCGGTCCCTGCGCTCCCGTGGCACCGATGCCCTTGCGAGCACCCGTCGAGTCCATCACGTACCAGCCGTCGTCGTCGTAGCCTGCCGTGTCGCCGACCGACAGCGTGGCCTTGAAGACGGTTCGGTACACCGTCGAGCCGCTCGTGTCCTTGAAGCGCACGGTCAGCGTCACCGCCGCCGTGTCGATGTTCGAGATGGCCACACCACGAACGACGTGCTCGGTCGACGACGGAGGTGCCGACAGGATCGTCACCGGCGTCGTGCCGTTCAAGTCGGTGTGTTGGACCTTGCCGGTGTATGTCGTTGCGGTGTGCTCGGCATACGAGACGACCGCCGCGGGGTTTGTCGTGGCGACCGTGCCGCCGAGCAGGGCCTCGAGAGTCTGGGTTGTGGTGCCGAGAGTGAGCATCAGACGCCTATCGTAACCGTCTTCAGAATATCGTAGATCGCCGCGCCGCCACCACCTGAAGCACCCTGCGGCCCTTGCGGGCCCGTACCACCCTGAGGCCCTTGAATGCCCTGCGGCCCTTGCGCTCCGGTGCTGCCATTGGCGCCTTGTGGACCTTGCGATCCCGTCGCTCCTTGGGAACCCGTGGCTCCTTGAGAGCCTTGAGCGCCCGTCAAACCTTGGGGGCCAATAGCGCCCTGCGCTCCCGTAGCACCCTGCGGACCTTGACCACCCGTCAACCCCGTCGGGCCTTGCGGCCCTTCGAGAATGTTGGCAACTGGCACCGCGGTCAGAATCACGCTCGGGATTGCCGGAGCCGGAGATACCGCCGCGATGTACTGCAGAGAGATATCGGTGTCGTCGACCGACCAGAACAACTCGACGTAGTCTCCGGCCTCGACCGTTACGGCCAAGTTCACCGTGCCGATCGCGTGGCCGTCTGTGCCACCGTGCGACTCGACCACCGACCACTTCGAGTCGCTGTCGGCGATGTTGGTGCCGTTTAACTTGAACCAGACGTTCACATCGTGGATTTGCGTGTCCACGTTGACAAACTGCATCGAGAACGTCAGCGAGTAGGTACCCGCATAATCGAATTCGATCTGAGAGTTCGACACAACCGAGACTCCGTTGTTGTTGGAGTCGCTGTTGTTGAAGGTGACGGCATAGCCCGTGTTGACCGCGGCTGCGGTCTGATCCTGCGTCGACCAAAACTGCCCGAAATATCCTGCAACCGCGCTGCTAGCCGTCGCCGACCACTCCGAGAGACGCCCGTCGATCGCCGTCAGTTTCGGCTGATACCGATCATGCGGTCGACGCATCGTGACCTTGACGTCGCCGCTCGTGATGCTTGACGCCTCGAGTGTGGTGAGCTCGAGGTACGACCCTGCGTTGATGCGGGTCTCGACGGTCGGGGTCAACTGCCCGATGACGTCGGGCCATCCGGTCCAAGCCATGACGGAACCGATCGTGCCGCCCCACGTCCAACCCGCGTCGGCCCATGTCGGGTTCGGCCCGGCCTCTTCGCCCGTGAGGTACGTCGTCGCCCACGTCGTGGTGGTGTCGGCCCATGAGCGGCCGGATTCGTCCCACGTGCGGTCGACCGGATCGAGGGTCGAAGAGACCAACCACCAAGCGCGATTGCCCGTCGACGTGAACGCCGTCGAGACGTAGGTGCCCGACAGGTTCGAGCCGGACAGGAACAGACTGCCCGAGGTGACGGCCGTGTTGCTCTTTGTGCCGGGGAAGCCCGTCTCGGAGATCGACTGCTTCGTGGTGTACGTCGACGTCGGCGTCGTCGGATCGACCCGCACGGTCGTCGAGGTTTCCGACAGAACGCCTCGAGCGGTGCGCGACCGCACGTGCAGGTAGAAAGTAGACGTCGACGGGCACGCGATCGTGAACGTGTCGGAGCGCGTGTAGCCCAACCTAGGCTCGCCGGCGAAGATCGAGCCCGAGCCCGACGCATACCGGACCTCGTACCCGTCGACGCTTTGACCGGATGGCGGCTCGATCAGGACGTAAAGCACCTGATTCGCGACCGTCGCGTTGACGGCGCTGGGCGGGCTTGGGGGCGTCCTATCGCCGCGTGGGTAGATGAACCCCTCGATGACCGCCGCGGGGCGTCTGCGCGTCTCCTGAGACGACACAGGCACAACCCTGACGTTGTAGGTCTGGTCGGGCTCGACGTCGAAGGTTGCGGTGTCCTCGAACCTTCCGACGTACTGCCAAATCTGCCCGTCGCCGCCCGCAATGCCGTAGTAGACGTCGGCCTTTTCCCAACCCGTGTCGAGGTTCCAGTCGGCGCGGACGCGAGCGAGGCCGCAGCCACCCTCGCACGCCTCGGGAAACTCCTCGTTGAGGCGCAGGGCCGTAACTTGGGCAGGCATCGCCCGCGGGTCGGGCATCGTATCGGTGAACGTCTCGATCTCGCCGGGATCGTCGGAGTAGATCGAGGCGTTGTACTCGTAGGCCGTGATGCGACGGCTGAAGTCTTCGTTGTGGGTGACCGACGAGACTTGGAACAACTTCGGCCAGCCCGTCGCGCCGACGGCTCCGAAGCCGTAGGGATCGCTCGCGCTCGGCTGCACCGAGAGAGCCGACGCGAAGGTCACCGTCGAGTGCTCGGCCTGATCGGTTCCGGTCGGCGTGCCGCTGATCACGGTGTCGACGCCACCCGACACGACGCGGATATAGATCGTCGCTCCGGACAGGTCGGCGGTCAATACCTGCGTGTCGAGTTGGATCGACGTCGTCGAGTTGACGACGAGAATGCGGCCGCCTTTGCCTTTGCTCGATGAGTCGTGCTGAATCCGGACGACGTCCATCGGCAGGACGGCGATGCCCTCGACGCCAACCGTGAACTCGACGACCCGGCTCACGTTCTGCGAGGTCAGGATTCGACGCTTCGCCAGTCGGTTGGCTTGGATCGCGCGGGTGATGCCCGTTCCCGCGATGGATTCCTTGCGTACCGTCTCGCCGGCGATGAGCGCCGCTGACTCGACCTGGAGGGCCTGCTCCGCTTCGTAGTTCGTCGAGGCGTTGTAGTACTGCACCTCGACGGCGTTCGGACGAGTGCGGTTACCGTTGTACTGGATCGCGAAATCGCGGACGTTCCCCATCGAAAACACGCCCGTGACGGTCTTGGAGTTGTCGGGAATCGCCGTGACCTTCGACCCGACGAAAAGCAGACGCGCAAAGTGCGACGTGGCAAGACTCGTGACGAGATCCCATCCGCTTGAGGTCGAGTCAATGAGCAGATCGCACTGAGCACGCACGCCGTTGCCGACTTCGGGGATCGTGTCGGCGTAGTCGGCCCAGTCTTTGAACGACTGCAGGTCGACGTTGTCGAGCGTGAGCTGGCCGTTGCGGCCCATGCCGTAGTTCTTGTCGAGCAGCATGTCCATGCAGACCCACGCTGGGTTCTGCGTCCATTGCTGCACGAACTCGGGGTTGGTCTCCGAGACGCCGTCCCAAACGTAGACCCGGCGGCCTTGGATGACCGACGTGACGTTGGGCAGGGTGGTTCCGATCGTGTCGCTACCAGTGGCAAGAAGACCCAGCAGGGCCTTGCCGGGATAGGTCAGACGGTCGCCCGTGATCTCGTTGACCTCGTCGAACACCGACTGGGTAACAGTGTTCGCGCCGTCCGGGTACGTCGGATAGAGGCGGGTAACCTCGATCTCGTAGGTCTTCTCCGACGGGAAGTCGATGCGATAAAGGGCCGCATGCTCGGTGCGCGTCTGCTTGATCACGACCAACGTCGCGTTTGTCGTCGCGGCCTGCTGCGCCGGAGGCAACGTCACGCCGCCTCCTGTGATCTTCTGCGGCAGATCGACCCAAGTCGTCGCGCCCTGTTCGCGGTAGCGAATCTTGAAGGTGGCGACGGTGATTGCGCCCGTCGCCGAATACAGACCCTGAGGGAAGGTGATCAGAACTTCCGCGGCGGTGACGGAATCCGACGTCGTGTAGACGTACGGCTGATTCTGTTGCAGGGTCGCGCCGACACCTACGCTTGAAACCGTTTCATCAAACCCGGGAATGTGTTCCTGATTCGACGAACCGAGGCGCGTGTACACCGAGACCGGATAGTTGCTCGCGGGGTTCCCGTTTATCTGAATCGTTTCGGGAATCGCTGCGCCTTGGAGATCATCCTGATCCTCGCTGATGCCGCCGATGGACTGTATGGGCCCACGGCTGAGCATGAGCAGCATGTACAGCTGCCGACGACCATCGGTGTCGACGCGCTGAAATGCAGAGATGATATTTCCCGCAACCTTGTGCTCGCCGTAAACGACAGGCTGCGCAAGGCCAACCGTCGCCGTGTTACGAAAGCCCTCGAGGTCGAAGCCGGGCCGTCCTTCCTCCTGAGGCTCGGCTTGCCCTCCGCCGATGACCTTCATCAGCAGCATGCCCGCGACCATGAGCGCGACACCCGCTAGAACGTCGGTGACGATCGCGGCCGTCGCCGCCGCCGTAGCGCCCGGAACGGAATAGAAGAGCAAGATCTCGCCACGCTCGGCGACTCGATTGAAGTCGGTCGACGGCCCGTGGGCGTCGATGAATGCGTCGGCCCAGTCCGGCTTGTAGTCTCGCACCCGCATGCCCGGACGCGCTTGGCGAATCGTGCGCGACTGCGGAGTCAGGACGTCCGGCACCTCGACGACGGTCAGGCCGTCGAGATCCATCGGCATCGCCTCGATCTCGGAGGCAGCGCCAGGACGACCGACCCACATCACGGTTCCGGTCTTCTTCAGCGATGCGTAAGAGTCGACGCGAACGCAGGACCCCTCGACGGAATGGAGAACTTTGCCCTTGCCGATGTAGACGGCCACGTGCTTGATGACGCCGTCTTGCCCCGTGACGACGATGTCGAGCGGTTCGGGGTTGTCGACGTCGACTCGCTGCCAGCCGTTGCCGCCGAGGTAAGCCGCGGGGTGCGACGGCAGTAACTTGCCGTGCCGACGGTAGACCTCGGCGACGAGCAGCCAGCAGCCAAGCGGTTCGTGAGGTTGGCCGAGAAGGTCCTGCCACTTTTCGTATGCGAGTTCAGACACGGGCTGGCCCCTTCGGAATGCCCGGGAACCCGCCGAAACGGGCCGGATGCGCTTTAAACTGACCGTTGGCCGCTTCGTTCAGGCCGTGCACGCGGCAGCCGTTGTCGCCGCCGATCGTGTAGTCGCACGCGCTGCCGTCGAAGTTCGGGTTCGCACCGGAAATCAGATTCGGCAGCGATATCTGATAGCCGCATTCCGTGCCGCCGTACTGGTAGTCGCAACGACTCCGGAACTGGCGACGCTGCGGGAACGGCGCGTCGAACAACTGGTAAACGCCGATGCGGAAGATGGCGACCTCGAGGCTGATGGTTGCCTCGATGATGCGCCACTCGCCGAACTCGATGACGTTCGACGACCCGAGATTTTTCGCGAAGATGCGCACTCGGCGATCGAGCAGCCCGCCCGCCTCGAGGTAGTTGGCCATCTCGCGGCTGAGGTTCGAGACCGTCACGGTCGGCTGCGCCAAGTTGCCGTCGACGTCGCGCGTCCACGATCCGATGTTGATCGGGAAGTTCTGATACGTGATCCCGTCGTGAGTGACGGTGGTGTCGTGACCGCAGAGCGCGGCCTTGTTGCTGCCGTCGAGCTCGATGAGGAACAGGTAGATCCACCCGTTCTGTGAGTGCAGCAGGTTCTTGAGCGAGGTCAGTTCGCTGCCGATGGATTCGGGCATTAGCCAAGCACCTCCTCGGCCTGCGCCGAAACGTTCCACACAGCGTAGGCCACTCGGTCGACGCGCACGTCGGTCGTGAACCGAATGTTCAGCGACTCGTCGGTTTCGGGGTCCGTCCAGGCGAACGATCGAAACCGCGAAGCCACCGAGGCCGTCAGCGAGACGAGGGTGTCTTTGTCAGCGGTCGGCAGCGCGACCCACCCGAGCGTCCACCTCCGCCGGCGACGGGTGGTCGGCGTATAGGTCGTGGTGTAGCCGCCGTCGCTGTTGAACTCGACGACCTCCCACTGATCGGCGATCGGTTGGCTGTAGGACGGCGCAACCGTCAGGACGTCGCTCGTCGTGTTGTTCTCAAGCGCGGTCGAGATCTGCGTGTAACCCGCGAAGTCGGCCCCGAGGCTCGGCTCGCTGTCGACCGCCGGGAGAATCGTGGCGGGGTTGATGTCCCGAATCAGCCACTTGTCGAACGAGATGTTCTTGCTGCCGTAGTGGAAGTAGTACAGGTTGCCCGACGTGTAGCGCACGTAGGTGTACAGGTAGGACTGCCACGCCGCTGGAACCGGATCGGTGCTTCCCGGCCATGCCGTCGAATCGGTGAAGTTTCGGCAAACAAGCCCCTGATAGAAGTTCTTGCTGACAAAGCTCGAAATCGCGACGTTGAACAGATAGTTGTAGAGCGGTGCGCTCACCGCCGCAAACGTCGTGATCGGTACGCCGTCGACGAACAGCGTCGAATCGACGATGTCGCCAGCGATGTTCAGGTGCACCTCGGCCATCATCGTGTGGGTCGACCCCGCGGCCCACGCCGTCGTAGAGACGGACGGGCCTAGAAGCACTGGCGTCGCCGTCGTCCCGTCGACGTAGGCGTGGGCGTAGCGGATCGTCGTGCCGTCGCCGAGGTTCTGGTACAGCCAACAGAGGCCCTTGCCCGACGATTCGCCGAGATACATCAGACCGACGTGCATGTCGTCGTCGACGGTTGTTCCTGTCGGCGGGAACGTCGTCGGCATCGTGATGTCGACCGACACCGTCATCCGGCGGCCGCCGTTGGGCTTTGCCGGAAGGTGGTACGCCTGCGTCCAAATCGAGGACTTCAAGCGGCAGATCGACGTCTTCGCGATGTACGGAGCGGTCGTGCCAGGCGAGATCGTACCGCCCGGCGACATCACGGGAGTACGGCACTCAAGCCGCTCAGCGTTTACTTTCCAGTATCCGGTCACCGACGCGAACGGAAACTCCTGATCGACGGGGTAGAACTCGCCGGAGTAGGCCGTCGTCTGCCCCGTGAACGTGATGTACGACAACGTCGAGGTCATGAGAGCTGGAGCCGACGACGCACGGCGCTATCGGTCGATGCCAAGTTCATGACGGCGGTGCGCACCTCTCGGGCCACGGCGGTCGCGTCCCGCGCACCGTTGATGTTGATGGTCACGCCAGTGCGTCCGCCGCTCGTCGACGGCGCGTAGCGCGGGAGATCGAGACTGCCGCCTTGGATGCCCGAGTCGGTGAGGTTTGCGCCCGACGAGCCACCGTACAAACCCTTGAGCAGGTCTCTGAACAGACCCGTCAAAGCCTCGGAAGCCATCATCCTTCCGACGTCGTACATGATGGATCCGACCATCTGAGCAAACGCATCGGCGACGGACTTCGTCCCGCGGATCACGTCTTCGAAACTGGACAGGAAGGCGCTCGACATGATTCCGGCGACCTGCTCGATCTGTTGATTGATCGCCTCGATCTCCGCTTCCATCTGCTGACGCAAGCGCTCGGCGTTCTCGGCACGAATCAAGGAGGACTTTTCTTCGAAGGCTCGCAGTGCGGCGATCTGCTGGTCGGTCAGTTCTTGAGCGGCTTTCAGTTTATCTTCTTCGCTCTTTTCGAATGCCTTGCGGTCGTCGTCGTACATCTTTCCCTTGACCCGAAGCATGTTCGCCGTGTCGTCGAGCATGTCGTCTTCTGCTTGCTTGGCGGCGTCAGCGCCTTGCTGAAAGATGTTTTCGACTGTGGGCAGGAGTTTGTTGTTTGTTTCCTCAACCCAAGCATCCGACATGCGACGGAGTTCGGCGATGTCCCGTTGCGCCTGATGGCTGACGGCACCCGGTCCCTGTCGCGTGTCGCGGAGAGCAACCCCGGCAGCCTGATTAGCCGCACGGATTCTCATCTCGTCTTCGACGTCTTTGCGTAGACGCTCGACGGCTGGCTTAAGCTCCATCGCCTTTTGCTGCCTGTCGTAACTCTTGAGAGCCTCGCGAGCCGCGATCACCGCACCGTGAAGACGAAGGTATTCCTTTTCCAACGCCGAGCCAGGGGTGCTGCCCGACGGCGGTCCCTTGGCAAATGCAGCCTGAGCATCCGCCAAATCCTTCAGCAGAGCGGCGCGATCCTTGGATCGTTCGTCGATCCCGGTGATCCGATCCATCGTGTTCGCGAGCGATTCCATCGCGCTGTTCAAGCCGGGAACCGCCGCAATCATCTGGCCGATGAAGGTATTCATCGAGGCCCCGAGCCGGTTGTAACTCTCGGCGGCCTTATTGATCGTCTGCATCTCCTGATCGGAGAACGACTCGGTGAACTTTTTTGCGTCCGGTGCCAGTTCGCGCAGTTTCGCGCCGAACTTGCTGATCATTTCGAAGGGGGCCTTGGCCAGCCTCGACACCTTCTCAAAGTTCAGGTCGCTGAACTGGTCAAAGAACTGTTTCGCCGAAGCCTTCATCTTGCTGAAGATTCCGGTAAACCGCTCGCCGATCCTCGGAAGGATCGGAGACATCTCGTCCTTTACCTTGAGGACGACTTGGAGGATTGAGTCATTTCCCATTCTGCCTCGCGGTGCTTGGCTCTCTCGCTCCCGATGACACTCAGGGCGACGAACCAGGCGTGCGTTTGATCCATTATGCCACCCTCCACGGGCATCGCTCCGGTCTCACCGAACATCGCATGCATCGAAACAGCGAGCGACGTTGAATGGTCGCGCTGCCGATTCGGACAGACCCTATGCGGCCTGCCCTTCGGATCACCTTTGCAGAGGTCGCACTTCTTGTCGCGACCGAAGCACCGCTCGCAAGTCAGGTACGCAAACGGAACGAGAGCGGGTCCGTCGCAGCCCCACTGACGGCGGAGCTGCTCGGAATGTACGCACCTGCGGCAGTCTTGCTCGAGCGCACCAGCCGCTACGGCTGCGCCGAGGATGAGCCCCCCAAGTCACGCTCGGACGGGGTGCTCAAATCCTTGATGGCGGTGGCGATCTCGTAGCGGTGCTCGGGGCTGAGGCGCTCGAGGAAGTCGTCGCTGACCTGCCCGTTGCGCATGGCGAACCGCACGTCGCGGCCCTCGGAATCGAAGAACGCCTCGCAGCCGATGAGGCCGAACCGCAGCAACGTGAGGATGTTGCTGTAGTAGTTCGTCTTGACCTCTTTGGTCTCGGTGTCGTAGTTCATGATCGAGTCCTGCCACTCGGCGTGCTGCCGAATCGTGAGAGGACGGATCACGAACTTGGTCTGCTTCTCGGTCGGAAGTTCCCGGTCGCACGCGAGAACGTATTTTGTCTCGCGGCGAGGATCTAAGGCAATGGGCACGGCGATGCCCTCCTTTCAATCAATCGAAGTCGATGCTGACTTCGGTATCGGTCGTGGTGTGGATGGCCTCGTAGGTGAGGTTGGCGGTGAGGATGCCGTTGCGGTTGCCATCCGTGATCGCGGTGATGCGAGCCTTCGGCACGGAGAACGTGCAGACGCCCGCCAAATCGAAGTCGAGCGCCTTCTCGGCGTTCGTGGTCATGTGATCAAAGAAGTCGCTGGCATTGTCGGCCTCAAGTCCGAGGTCGGGATCGAGGGTGCCAGTGGGACGGCGGTCGGTGATCACGTAGTGCAGGCAGCCCGTCGAGGCGTTGATCGACTCGCGCTCGGCGAGCACGTTGCCCGTGTCAAACGTGAACGTGGTGGCGGCAATGTCGGCCGCGCCACCGTACTGGAAGTTGATGCCTTGGAACACGGGCGGCACGCCCGTCTCGTGGGTGATGTCGCGCAGGGCGACGTCGGCCACTTCCTCGAGCACGCCTTGGAAGGTGAAGTTCGCCATGAGCGGCTGGCCGACTTGGCCCGACCACACGACGTTTCCGACGGCACCTTTGATCTTCATGCCGCGGGCGTTCGCACCGATGCCGCGACCACCGAGCGCGACCTCGAAGGACAGGGTCGGCATGTCGGCATAGATCGAGGTCAGGGCATAAACAGAATTGCCCGTGCCCTTATATCCGCAACCCTTCAGCAGCGTGAACCACTGATCCGCGGTGGAGGTGGTACCCGTGCGCCGCGCTTCGACGCTGAACGACAGCGTGACGGGCTGCTTGCCGACGACACCCGCGTACTTCGTCAGGCTGCCCCACTGGACGTCGCGGTCATAACGAGTCTGATTGATCGTCATGACGATGTTCTGCGCGAGGATCTTGTAGTCGTTGGTGGCCGCGTCGGTGTAGGTCGGCGCGTTGTAGGTTCCGCGCGTCGATTCGACGGTGACGCCGATCTGAGCGAGCCGAGCGAGGAGAACGTTGTTCAGTGCCATGTATGTGCCTCAGCGTCGGGCGGACGGATCCGCGCTCGACGTTCGATATCTTACGACCACCGTAAACTCGACCCCGCACAGCGGCTGGCCGGGATCGCCCATCAGCGTGCGCTCGGCCGTGATCGCCATGTCGTCGACGACCCCGCCGAGCGTCCAGTCGGCGAGCGCGAGCTCGACGTCGTGCACGAGTTTGGAGCACTCGGCGTCGACGTCCCACGCCTGCACGTAGTACTCAAGCAGGACCGTCAGCGACCTGACGTAGAGCACGTAGTTCGACGTGGCCTCGCGGCGCTCGATCGCCTCGTCCTTCGTGCCCATGTAGCAGGTCGGCACGAGCGGCAGCGTCTCGGCGTTCTGCCGCACGCGGACGACCCGCGGCGCGACCGTCTGCGCCCACGTCCGACCCGCGTCGGTGACGATGTCGTCGAGCTTGCCTTGCAAGGCGGCCAACACGGTCTCACGGTA
>JBBANL010000021.1:0-26778 GCA_040401975.1 Ilumatobacteraceae bacterium
CCTACCCGCCCAGGTAGCTCAGTCGGTAGAGCAACGCACTCGTAATGCGTAGGTCGTGAGTTCGATTCTCATCTTGGGCTCCATTTGCGACAGTCTGCCAACTGCCTCAGTTGTCACCGTTCTCCGAATACAGCCAGTCGAACATCACCAGGGCATCTGCCGATCCGGAAGCACGCGAATACATCGAATCGCGTTGCCTCTGTTCCTCCCCGTCGTGCAGGTGATAGGTCACCGCGTTCCGAAATGATTGCGCCTGGATGTTCGCTGTCCTCGCAAGACGAATGCGCTCGTATTCGGAAAGTGCATCCGACGCGGGCATCGAACCGAGGCAGTCGCTGAGCACCGCCGCATCTTCGATGGCCTGACATGCCCCTTGTGCAAGAAGCGGAACCATGGGGTGGCAGGCGTCGCCCAACAATGTGGTGCGGCCTTTGACCCACGTGGGCAATGGCTGCCGGTCGTACAGCGCCCATCGATACACAGGTTCTTCCACTCGCTGCAGAATCTCTTTCAACTGGGGGGACCAATCGGAGAATCGATTCCGCAGTTCACGAACGTCGCCGGGTTCGGTCCACGATTCGATGTCCCACGAGTCTTGATTCGTGATGGCCACGAGGTTCAGATACTTGCGGTTCTGTCCGACGAAATAGCTCACGACATGGGCGTCAGGCCCCATCCGATTGGTTGTCTCAACTGCGAGATCCTCGGCGAACTCCCGCTTCAAGAGCGCACGGTACGCGACCATCCCGGAGAAGCGCGACGGCACGGCCCCAAAGAGGGAATCTCGCACAACCGAATGAATGCCGTCGGCCCCGACGAGCACATCGGCATGTTGAGTGTCACCGTTGTCGATCTCGAGCGAGACGCCGCTGTCGTGAGTTTCCACCGAAGTGACCCGCGACGAGAACCGAATGTCGACTTCGGCGGTCGATTCGGCGAGAAGTTCGATGAGATCGGGTCGATAGACGTTGTAATAAGGCGCTTTCCATCTGTCTTCTGCGTGGTGACCGAGCGGGGTCGAAAGTAGTTCGGCATCGTCGCTCCATCTCCGCAGAACAATTCGTTCGGGCGTGACGCAGATGTCGCGAAGTCGGTCCGACATCCCGAGGCGCTCGAGAACCCGTGTTCCATTGGGAGAAAGTTGAAGCCCGGCACCGACTTCACCGAGAAAAGGCGACGACTCGTACACGGTGACTTCGTGACCCGACCGGTGAAGAAAGGCTGCGGCAGTCAGGCCCCCGATACCCGCCCCGATGATTGCGATCTTCACGTCATCCCCGATGTGTCACCGGTCGTCAACGTCTTGATGCATCTCATCGGTGCCTTCTCACGCTGCGTCGGAATCTGCCGACTTCAACCCATCGAGTGCGGCAATGCAGTGATCGATTTCTTTCGTGAACCGTGATTGACGTGTTTCCGAAATGGAAGTGAAGAGAAGAGATGTGCACTCGACAATGAACTCAATGACGTGGTCGGCAATCTGTGCGCCGCTCGGCGTGATGGAGATGAGCGAACTTCTTCGATCATTCGGGTCCGGCATGCGAGCGATGTGCCCTGCCTTTTCGAGCTGCGTCAGGCGATGGGTCAGGCCGGACGGTGAAACAAGCGCCACCTCGGCGATCACCGACGGCATCAGCGTTGCTCCGTCGCCATGTCGGCGAAGCGTGGCGAGCACGTCGAATTCCCCCAATGTGACCCCGACGCTTTCGGCTGCCTCTTCGATGCGGCTCGTCATGGAATGCACCAGGGCGTTGAGTCGAATCATTGTTCCCATCGAGGCGAAGTCCAGGTCGGGGCGAACCCTGCCCCAACTGGCCACCGTGTCGTCAACAACGGAAAGAATGTCCATGTCGGAACCTTAGCAAAATAGTTTGACATCAAATAATTTGATGTCGTAATATCTCGTTCACTGATCTTCGTTCGGGTTCGGCACACGAACGAACCAATCACCAGGGGAATAACCATGGCACTCAACGGATTGTTGGACATCGAACTCGCAGTGAAGAACCCGCAGGAGCTCTTCGATTTCTGGACCGAGCACGGCATGGTGGCAACCGCCGACGGAGTACTCGGCACCCACGACCGGCCGGTTCAGATGCGCATCAAGGAAGGGTCGCACCGGCATCTTTCGCGAATGCACCTCAGTTGCGAATTCGAGTCGGATCTGGCAGACATCTCTTCGCGTCTCGCGGAAGCAGGAATTGCGCACCAAGTGCAAGGCACATCGCTTCACTGCGTCGACCCTGTCTTCGGTCACTCCATCGAGATCGAGGTTGGCAAGCCGCACGCGCTGACCCCGTCGCAATCTCGTGCGTTCAACGGCCCGGGCGAACTGACGCGCATCAACGCCCGGGCGGCAGCCGTCGCCGACACCGCACCGCGCCCGCCGCGTCGCATCGGACACGTTGTGCTGGGCACACCCAACACGGCAGAAGCGGTGAATTTCTACACCAATCTGTTGGGCTACCGAATCTCTGACCAGATGCACAAGGGTCTGTTGACGTTCATGCGTGTCGAGTCCGACCATCACAATCTTCTGATCCAACCCGGGTCCACCTCGTATCTCAATCACTACGCGATCGAAGTCGACGACGTCGACGAGGTCGGTCTGTCGGGACGTGCCGTTCTGGCCGGTGGCAAGGGTTCAAGCGTCGTCGGCGTCGGTCGACACAACCTGGGTTCGAATGTGTTCTGGTACCTGCGCGACCCGTCGGGAAACATGTTCGAGTATTTCTCCGACATGGATCAGATCGTCGACGAAAAGTATTGGGATGAGCATCTGCGCCGACTCGACTGGGAAGGCGAAGACGGCCCCGCCGGCTTCTCGGTGTGGGGACCCAAGGATCCGCCGCTCGAGTTCATTTCTCCGCCGGACATCAATGACATCGCAGCCGCCCGCGAAGCCATGGGTCTGAAGTAACCCACCATGGACCTCGGAATCAGGGGACGTTCTGCGATTCTGCTCGGCTCGAGCAGAGGGCTCGGGCGCGCATGCGCCGAAAGCCTCGCCCGCGAAGGCGTCTCCCTGGTGATCAACGGTCGCACGGAAGCAGACGTCGACAAGGCTGTTCACGAACTTCGCACGCAGCATTCGGTCGACGTTCGGGGCTGCGTGGGTGATTCGACGCTTCCGCATGTTCAGACAGAGCTGTTGAACATCTGCCCGTCACCCGACATCGTCTTGCTGAACGGTCAGGGCCCCCCGCCGAAGATGTTCTCCGAGATCACCCCCGACGACTGGGAAAGCGCAATTTCGCAGGCGTTGACGGGGCCGCTCCGGTTCGTTCAACACGTTGTCCCCGGCATGAAAGAGCGGGGTTTCGGTCGCATTGTCGCCGTGAGTTCGGCAATGGTGAAATCACCCCAGTCGATGATGAGCCTGTCGATCGGTTCGCGACTCGGACTCACCGGGGTCTTGAAGGGTCTCTCCAAGGATCTTGCGAGATACAACGTGACAATCAATCAACTGCTGCCCGAACGGTTCGACACCGACCGCCAGCAACAAATGGCCGAAGTCGCGATGAAGCGACTCGGCATCACGTACGAGGAAGCGCGGGCACAGCAGGTCGCATCGATCAAGGCGGGTCGACTGGGACGGCCCGAAGAGTTCGGTGACGCGTTCGCTTTCCTGTGTTCTGCGCAAGCCGGGTACATCAGCGGACAGAGCCTGCAGATGGACGGCGGCAGTTACGAAGGCGTCTTCTGACGCCTTTCACCATTCGGAGAAGAAAACATGACACGCACAATTGATCAACTCACCCGAGAAATCTCGACGCATCACGAGGTCTTCGACAGAACAGCGTCCGAATCCGAGACCCTGGGAGACGCACCACCAGAACTCGTGCAAGTGATGCGCGAGATCCGCGTGCCGATGGTGAAGGCACCGCTGGAGGTCGGCGGCGACTGCCTCTCGCTTGCCGACCAGTTGAAGTACTTCTCCGCGCTGAGCTACGAGAACCCGACTGCGGCATGGACCGGTTTCAATCACGCGGGTGCGGCAAGTGCGGCAGGATCACGGCTCACCGATGACGGAGTCCAGATCTTGTTCGGCAACGACGAATCTCCGTTCCTCGCGGCTGTTGCGGCACCGACCGGCACGTTCTCGAAAGTCGACGGCGGAGTGGTCATGAACGGCACGTGGAACTACGCCAGTGGTGTGAAACATTCCGATTGGGCGATGTTGACCGCGGTCGAGTCGAGCGGACAACCAGAAGTTCTCATCGGAATCGTCAAGACGGGTGATGCCACGGTGCACGGCGAGTGGAACGTGATGGCACTGAAAGGAACCGGCAGCATCTCGATCACTGCGAAAGATGTGTTCGTCCCCGATGCCCTGACCTTCAATCCGCTCACCGAACCGCGTCGCGGCGGGCCCATGTTCGGGCTGAACTACCCCGTGTTCGTCGCGGGAGAGAACCTGGGGTTCACACTCGGAGTCTGCAATCGATTCATCGATGAACTCGTGTCGTATGCACAAGGGAAAGCACGTGGCTTTGACGGACGTCTCGCGGATCGTGGTGCGTTCCAATACGAGCTCGGCCGGAGCACGCAACAATTGCGCGCCGCCCGATCCCATGCACTTCACACACTCTCCCAGGCAGACGACACCTGCGCACGAAACAACGGGCTGACCGCATCCGAAGAACGCGAAGTGCAGGCAATGTCGACCTACTGCACAGAAAGCGCGGTCGACTCGATCACGCGCCTGATGAATTTCGCCGGCGCCGGTGCCATATTCAACTCAAGTGCAATACAGAGATGTTTCAGGGACGCCCACGGATCGGCCCAGCATCTGGTGGTGTCGAATTCCTCGTTCGACCGGTTTGGTGCATCACTGCTGGCAAGCCACGAGTAGCGGACTTCTGACTGCATTCGTTCAGCCGGGACTGAACAAGACGCGCAATCCCGAGTTGAGCCGTCACACCGGGCACACACGAGCCCGATTCCCGCACGGTTATTTTTCATAACTCATTGGCCTGTCACCCGCGCCCTCCTAGCATCTTCCTGTGGAAATTCACGCGAGTCAAAGACGCATCAGACGTCTCATCATCGGTTTTCTCGGCTTGATTGCCTCGGTCATTGTCGTGCCGGTCATCAGCATCTCGACGACCGAGTCCGTGGCCAGCGCCGCGGGAGCACCGACCACGATCGGTCGGTCCTTCACGTTGGTCTATCCGCCGAACCTCAACGACGAGGCCATGAGGATCCACATCTCCAGCGCGAGGACCGGAACCGCCACCTACTCCATCGGCGGTGGTGCGAGCACCACTGTCAACCTGACCGCAAATGTCGCCACCACCGTCAATCTGCCGTCAACTTCACACCTGCAAGCAGGATCCGGAACTGCGGAGGCAACAATCCCCTCCAAGGTCGTCAAAGTGACGACGAATGTCGATGCATCGGTCTATGCAGACTCGAACGGAATGTACATCTCGGATGCGACAACAATCATTCCCGATGCCAATCTCGGAACCAAGTATCGGGTTCTGTCATCCAAGATCGGCGGGTCGAATTATCACCGACTCATCGTCGTTGCACTCGAGAACTCGACCACGTTCACCGTGACCCCCAAGACCATCTTCGGCATCAAGAGTGCCGGCACTCCCTATTCGGTGACCTTGAATGCGGGCGAAACCTACATGCTCGGCTCGAACTCGCAGGGACAGGACATTTCGGGAACCCTCGTCGAGTCGAACAAGGCCGTGTCGGTGTTTGTCTCTGCCGACTGTGAGGCCGGAAGCAACGTTTCTTTCCCGTACACGACTCGAGCACAAACCGGCGCGTGTGACCTGCTCTTTGAACAGGTGCCCCCGGTTCAGTCTCTCGGTCGCCAGTTCATCCTGAACGGTTTTGCCGACCGCAAACAAGGTGGAACCCCGGTTCGCGTCATGGCCGACCAAGACGGCACCACGGTGACCGTCAACGTGAACGGCACATCATCCGTCGTTGCCACTCTGAACGCCGGCGAAGTGTTCCAGAAGAACTACTGGGAAGCGGCGGTCATTCCGAACCCGACGGTCTCTGTCAACCAGGGACTCTTCATTCAAACCTCGAAACCTGCCTTGGTGGCGGCATTCATGAGAGGTGCAGGCGACTACCTCGGGGAAACCGGTGACCCTTCGGTCACGTTCATTCCGCCGTTCGAACAGTTCCTCACCGCGTACACGGTCGTGAGTGCGCCGGGAAATGCGGCGCAGCTGATGAACCTCATGGTGCCGACCAGCGCAACATCCTCGGTTCTGTTCGACGGCAACGCCCTCACTGCGAGCAACTTCGAGAACACGTGGTCGCCGGTCGCCGGAACGAACTATTCGGTGGCACAGATCAAGAGCACTCTCGGGTCCCACACTCTGTCGGCCGATCTGGCATTCGGTCTGGTGGTGTACGGGGCAAACTCGTACAACAGTTACGCCTACGTGGGGGGAATGAGTCTTTCATCGATCGGACTCGTCGACTCTGTCACTCTTTCCACGCAGGTGGGTTACAACGGAAACGTGGGCCAACAAGTATGCGTTCAGGCCGAAGTGTTGGACGCCAACGGTGCGGGTCTCAACGGAGTCCGGGTTGACGGATCCATCAGTGGAGTCAATTCTTCGACACCGCTCGTGGGGACCTCGAACGAGTCCGGCGTCGCGAACCTCTGTTACACGTCATTGTCCACCGGCACCGACACGGTGACTTTGACGTCGAATCAGTTGACGGCGACAACCACCGTGACATGGACAGAGATCGCACCGAACATCTCCTACAACCCGTCGACTCTCTCGGTGGTTGCATCTTCTGCAATGCCCTCTCTCTCGGTGACCAACGCAGGAAGCCCCGCCACTTCGTGGTCGGTCAGCCCCGCGTTGCCGAGCGGAATCACCCTGAACTCTTCGACAGGCCAAATCTCGGGCACGCCGAGTGCGGCTACAGCCAGCGCCGGTTACACGGTGACCGCAACCAATTCGTCGGGAAGCTCGACGGCGGTCGTCACTCTCGAAGTCACCGCTGCCGCAGTTGCACCCAGCATCTCGTACTCGCCGTCGACGCGATCTTTCACGTTGAACGCAACGGCGAGCCCGATGATCCCGACGGTCACCGGCACATTCCCGACATGGGCGGTGTCGCCCGCACTTCCCATCGGGATGGTGATCAACTCGCAGAACGGAGTCATCTCGGGGACTCCGACCGAACTCATGTCTTCGACTCCCTTCACCGTGACCGCGACGAACACGGGCGGAAGCGTCACCACCACGGTCAATATCGCGGTCGTGGCGAACGCCCCGAACATCAGTTACTCGCAGTCGTCGGTGTCGTATGTCGTCGGCACGCCGGTCAGCACGCTTCTCCCCACGAACACCGGGTCACCTGCCGCATCGTGGTCGGTCAGCCCCGCGTTGCCGAGCGGAATCTCGTTCAACTCGAACACCGGACAGATCTCGGGAACACCGGGCTCGGCCACTGCAGCCGCCGATTACACGGTGACGGCAACCAACAGTGCCGGTTTCTCCACCTTCGTCATCAACATCACCGTTGCGGCATCTCTGGCCGCGCCGAACATTTCGTATCCGTCGGCAACCCTGTCTCTGACCGTCGGTTCAGCGATGACCGCACAGATTCCGTCGAACTCGGGTGGCCCGGTGAGCACGTGGTCGATCAACCCCGCTCTGCCTGCCGGGCTCTCGTTCACCACGTCAACCGGAAGAATCTCGGGCACCCCTTCATCACTCACGGCGTCAGCCAACTACACCGTCACCGGCAGCAACTCCGCAGGTGTTTCCACGTTTGTGCTGGCGATCGAGGTGGTTGTCGCAAGTTCGAGTTCATCGTCGTCCTCAACATCGACAACGACTTCATCGACAACCTCGACGACCGTCCCCGTTGCCGCCAACTCCACCACTTCCGTGCCGCCGGTCGTCACATCGACAACCGTCGTGGTGGCGGGAAGTCAGCCCGGAACAGTCTCGGCCGCGGGTCCGTCACTCGCGCCGAACCAATTCCGCGAACTCACCGTGAAGAGAATCGTTCCTGTCTCGCATTCGTCGCGGCAATCGACCGTTTCGTACACGCCGGGTGTCTGCGTGTCGCTCGGATCAAGGGTCTTTGCGCTGGCGACTGGCACGTGCCGTCTGCAGGTCACTGACAACTTCAGCGGCAGAACACTCCGAACAATGCGGTATTCGGTTGTTGCGTCCGACGATCTGCTCACTCGCGCCATTCCGCTCGAGCCGATCATGTACGGATACCTCAGTGTGTTCCCGTTGAATTCGGTGCGAAGCATCGCAAAATCGATCACCGACGGCAAAGAGGTGATCATTGTCGGTCACTCGGCAATCTTCACCGGGGTCAACAAGTGGAACACAATCCTTGCCGAGAAACGGTCGAGGAACCTGAAGTCGTTGCTCCGGATTTTCGGGGTGAAAGTGCCCATCACCACCGTCGGAGTGGGGGCATCCGCCCCGATCACCAGAGTTCTCACTGAACAACAGCAACAATTGAACCGACGCGCAATGATCTACATCGTGCCAAATCAGCCATAGCGCTCAAGACGCGCGAGAACCGATTCGCACCTCGGCAGGCTCGGCACGGCGATTCTCTCCAACCGATGATGTGGCACAATCGGAACATGTCGAAGAGTGAGACTAGGCCGAGAAAGAACGCAAACGGCACCTCCACCATGGAGACACTCATCGAAGCCGGGATAAAAGAGCTCAAACGCAGTGGTTCCATCAACTTCAATCTCGAAACGGTTCTGCGGGAATCCGGAATTGCGCGAGGTTCGTTGTACCACCACTTCGGCAGTCGGCACGGGCTCATCACTCACTGCGAAGCACACGTTCTGAAACAGACACTCAAATCCGAGAATGAAGGCATCCGACATCTGATCGAATCAGGATCATCCGGGAACGAACTCTTCTCGATTCTCGTCATGTTGATTCGTTCACTCGGTTCACCCGAGGCCGTCGAACAACGTTCGAAGCGAATCCGAACACTCGCAGGGTCCGTCGAGGATCCCGAGTTGATGCGATTGATTGCGGAGTCGCAGCAGAAGGGCTCTCAGTATCTGGTCGAATCGTTCCAGTTGGCGGTCGACAAGGGATTCATAAAGCCACGGATCGACCTCACGGCTCTCGTGTACCTCACTCAGTCCTTGTTCCTCGGTCGGGTACTTGTCGACATCATCCGGGATGAGGGTCTGTCGAAGTCTGTCGAAGAAGCCACCGAGGAAACTCTGCGGTATCTCATGAACCCCCAGAACTAGAACTAGATAATTATCTATAATTGGGGTACCTTTCTAGATACATCTCCAGAAATGAGCACCCGTGAAGCTTCGTCTCTCCCATGTCATTGCCGCAGCACTGGTTGCATGTTGTGCATTAGTTGGCGGCAATCGGATCACTGCACAAGCCGCGGTTCCCTCTCCCTTCGACACCACATTCGGTGACAACGGCATCACGCACCTGCACATTCCGTTGCAGCGGTCGAGAACGTATGCAAAGTCAGTCGTTTCCGACGCAAACGGAAGAGTTCTTGCGCTGTTCCACATCGATGAATACTCGAACGATCCCAAACTCGTCATCGGCAGATCATCAGCCGATGGAGTTCCCGACACCACATTCGGCACGGACGGAGGCACAGAACCCATCGCCCTGCAGTCGGCAAACCTCGCTGTCATCGCATCTTCCGGGAGGATTCTTGTCGCGGGGTACCAGTACAAGAACGGGCGCGTCAACATCGTGGTGTACAACTTCACGGCTGCCGGAGTGATTGATCGCAGTTTCGGCACGGACGGGTACTACGAAATCCAGGGGCTCCCCGGCCGATCCATTGGATGGTCGAGTCCACTCATCGCCTCGACATCATCGAACATTTTTCTCGGGTTCGAAACAGGCAACACCGACGGCACGAACTTGAACTATCACTTCGTCGCACTTGATCACAGCGGTGCGCTCGACTCCACCTGGGGCAATGGAGGGGGTCGAGAAGTCATCCCCGTGGCCCCCGGTGGCGCGAGCGCATGGTCGTCTCTGCACGCAATGACAACGCTCAGCGACGGCAGTCTGCTGGCAGTCGGAGCTGGGTACACCTCGGGGTCGGGACGTCAGATTGTGCTGGTCAAGCTCACCCCGAACGGTTATCTCGACCAGACATTCGATGGCTCGTCGTCCGGGAACGGACTAGTGAAGGTCAGTTTTGCGACAGAAACAGACGCGATGATGACAGCCATCACGGTGTTGCAAGACGACGGGTTCGTGCTTGCCGGACAGGCGGGCACCTATTACTACGGACCGTGGTACTACGGAATGGCAAAGTTCCTGCCCACGGGAATTCCCGACACGACATTCGGTACGAACGGCTTTGCGCTCAGTTCTCTCGGCAATGCCATGGCGCACCTGCCGATGTCAGTCTCGCGCCAGTCTGACGGCAAGTACCTGTTCCCCGTCGGTGAAGGCAGTTCCATGGGATTCATGCGCGTGCAGGCAAACGGCACTTTCAGTTCTGCCCAAGGCTGTTTCAAATGCCTGTGGAGTCAGGGCGGAGTCGACGCCGTTCCGTACTCCCTGTTGTTGCAGAGTTCGGGGAAGATCATCGTGGTGGGGGCCCGTCTCGCGACCGGCTCAAGCAACGCAGCAGCCGTGCGCTTTCTTGCTGACGGAACCGTCGATTCGTCCTTTGCGACCGAATGGGTCTATTTCGACCTGCAGCGTTGGGAGAGCTGGGGAGTGGAGTCGGTTCCACAGCCCGACGGATCGATCATTGTTCTTGGTCAAGCGCGACACGGCAGTGCGACACGCGCGGTCGTGTTCAAGCTGACACCCTCCGGTGCACTCGATCCGACATTCGGCAGTGGTGGGTACCGGTTTCTGTATCCACCCACGGACGACGGGGTTCTCGTCATCCGTGACATTGATGTGCTGACCAACGGCAAGATTGTTGCCTTGGCGTGGGGCCGCGACAGCAACATCAATCTCGATGATTCGATCTTCATCTGGAGACTCAACGCCGACGGCTCACCCGACAACACATTCGGCACCGGTGGTCGAACCGTCACATCTGATGCCCAGGCGCAGCTGAGCGCCGGATCATTGGTTTCCCTGTCGACAGGCAAGACACTCGTCTCGGTGACACGCAGTTCGAACGCCGACACCAAACCGTGGATCTTTCGCTATCTCCCGTCGGGCGTGCTCGACACGACTTTTACCGACTCCAACAACTTTGCGGGCGGCATCCAACCCACGCCAGGTGACGGAGACGGCGAAGGCTGGAACATCTACGACGCCGGCAATGACAACAGTTACCTCACCGGGCGCACCTCCATCAACGGCGTCGACTCGGTCTTCATGACAAGAGTTCTTCCTGACGGCACCAATGACCCTGTTTTTGCCGGAGGCCGCGCCACATGGGCAATAGGGCAGGCGGACTCTCTCGATGGAATCAACGATGTTTTCGTGGGCTCCGACGGCAGGATCACGATCTCAGGGTGGGTGTCGAGCCCCACGTCTCGCGAGGTAATCATCCGGTTGCAGCCGAACGGCACCCTGAACACCGAATTCAACGGAACAGGACGATCGACCTACTTGTTGCGTGATCCCGCCAACATCGACTGGGTCGGCACTTCATCGGTCATCAGCACTTCCAACGGCGTCATGGTGGTCGGTGGAGGCGCAATCGACCAAAACAGCCAATTCAATTTTCTCGCCGCCGCGAAGTTCACCCCGACGGGAACTCTCGACGGAACCTTTGGAACTGCCGGGGTCGTGTTGTCAAACAACACATTCAACGGGTCGTTGAACGACATTGTCCCGCTCGGCTCGACATCGAACCTCGCGACCGGATTTGCACTGATCAACGGCCGGAGCAACGCCGCATTGATGAAGATCTCCACCGCCACGACGCCCCCGACGACAACACCTCCCACGACCAATCCGCCGTCTGCACCGAGCACTGCTCCCGCAACGACTGTGCCGGCAAATACTGCATCAACTGACGACAACATCAAACTTGCGGTGTCAACAACACAGACTGCAATCCTGAAGAAACTCAAGATCACCGTGCCGAAAGGCGGCAAAGTATCCATGAAGTCGTCGTCTGCAAAGGTGTGCAGGGTCTCCGGGACAAAAGTGATTGCAACTTCTTCAGGTACGTGCCGAATCAATGTCACGGTCACCGTCAAGGGAAAGAAATCCACCAAGACACTCGCCATCAAGGTCACGTGAGACGGGATCCGTAGAGCGCCGCTACATTTCCACCAGTGAAACGAGCAGCCCTACTCGGCCTGGCCACTTTCTTGCTGTCAGCGTGCGGCGGTTCGACGTCGAACACGTCGAGCTCGTCGATGGTTCCTCCGCTTGCGACCACAACCACGATCGTGACGACCACCACCGTCGCGGGTCTCACGAACCCGCCGTCGGGAGAGAAGCTCATCGCGTGTGACTCGAAGACAATCGGCGCCAGCTACGGCGAGAAACTGAAACTCGAGAGATGCACCCCCACATGGGCGTTCGGCGACACAGACCGCGACACGTGGAACTGCCCCGACAGCGGATGTGCCCAGACCCGTCTCTTTCATCTCGAGAATGACAAGTGGGTCAACACCGCAACATGTCGGAGAACCCTCCCGCTCACCCGTTACGCAACAAGTTGCTACATACCCAATGTCGGCGCCGCGACACTCGCTCAACTTCCACCGGGTGATGTTGCATGCCTCGTGTGGCCGGCCAACACCTTTCTGAAATTCACGGGCGAGACAGGTTGCACTCCGTCAAAGGCCGACATTGCCGCTCAGATGTCCGGCAAATGCGACGGCTACAACGCAGCGGTCGAGTTTCCCGTCGAGAAATGCGATTCGGGCAGAGCCGTGCGCCTCATGCAAGAGCGTCTGAGAAAGGCCGGCTTCTCCACCAGTGTCGACGGGTACTTCGGACCGAGCATGGCAAAGGCCGTGTACGACTTTCAAGGGAAGTCGAACCTGCCGCAAACGGGAATGATCGACAAGGCCACCTGGCTTGCCCTCGAACCGAAACAGTCGAGCCTTCCGGGCAGCGACACCGACAACGACGGTGTCGTCTCCCCCAGCGAACTGAACTGACAGGTACAAACGTCGCTGTCGCGACGACCGCACTCACTTCTATGGTGAGTGCATCACCAGTCACCTTGCACCGACAGACAAGTTCGATCGGGTTCTCGGGCTTTCGCATGTGACCGCGAGCGGCATCGGTGTCATCATCGGTGCCGGCATCTACATTCTCATCGGGCCCGCGACAGAGAGAGCCGGTGGCCTCGTGTGGGCATCGTTGCTTGCGGCATCGCTTCTGTGTGCGCTCACTGCTTTCAGCTACATGGAACTCACCTCGATGTTCCCGAAAGCCGGATCGGAACACGAATTTGCGCGACAGGTGTTTCCCGAGTGGGTGTCGTTCACCACGGGTTGGGCGATGGCTGTCGCTCTCGTTGTTGCAACGGCGGCAGTGTCGTTGGGCTTCGGGCGGTACCTCAATGAGTTTGTCGACGTCGACCCGCGAGTCGGCTCCTTCGTTCTGCTGGCCTCGGTCGCTGCCGTGTCCATGTCGGGAATGCGCCAGGCGAAGTGGTTGATTCTGGTTCTCAGCGGCATCCAGGTGGGCGGACTTCTCTTTGTTGTCGCGGTCGGTTCGCACCACATCGGCGACGTTAACCTGCTGCGGGGCAACGGCATCTCGGGAGTCTTCAGCGGCGCGTCTGTGATCTTCTTCGCCTACATCGGCTTCGACGAGGTCATCACTCTTGCCGAGGAAACCCACGACCCACGACGCACGGTTCCCGTTGCGCTGCTTCTGGCGCTCGCAATCTCGACGATCCTCTACGTGATGGTTGCAGTGGTGGCAACAAGCGTGCTGGGGCCCGCAACACTCGCGACGTCGGAACAACCCCTCACTGCGGTGATGCGCGAAGCAATCGGTTCGCCCGCGGCGCGCATCGTGGGTTGCATCGCCCTTGCGACAACAGCCAACACGACGCTGCTCGCGGGTACGGCAGCGTCACGGATGCTCTACAGCATGGGCAACGCGGGTCAACTGCCCGGTCGCTGGGCCCGCGTGCACAGGCGAAGCTCGCCTCGCCTCGCAACTGCAACGGTTCTTGCCGGTGCAGCCGTGCTCGCCATGGTCGGTGGTCTTGCGGTTCTCGCGGAAGCAGCCAACGCACTCGTGTACGTGATGTTCTTCGTGGTCAACACGGTGGTGATCATCCTGCGCGTGAGACAACCCCGTGCCGCACGACCGTTCAGGGTGGCCGGTGCGGTCAAGGGCGTTCCGGTGGTGCCGGTTCTCGGCATCGTGTCGACCCTGCTCATGTCGTTCCAACTCGAACGAACATCGGTCGTGTTGGCTCTCGCCCTGCTCGTGCTGGGGGTCTTGCTTCACGTCGCCGGGCAACGCTTTTCGGAGGAGTCTGCGCCACAATGAATCCATGTCCCCCGACGCGAAGGCTGCCCACGACCGCGCGGTGGCGAACGGGTTCGACTTCTACACCGACCCCGACACGGGTCTGATGGTCATGACCGAGTTGTACCTGAAGAACCGCGGGTACTGCTGCAAGAACGACTGCCGACACTGCCCTTACGGCGACGACTAGGTCAGAGCAAGCCGTTCGAACTGCTCCGCCGGAGCATCCACCGACTTCAACGCGACGCGCAGCAGTTCCTCTGCGTCGCTCGCCAACGGGTCCTCGATCCGGTTCACCGTTTCGTCGGGGTCTTCGTTGCGGTCGTAAAGAAGGGTCTCGTACTTCTTTGCATGAGCCCAGAACGGCAGCATGTCGCCCTCCACGAACGGTTGACGGATCACCGGGATCGTGCTTCCGGGCATGAAGTCGAGCACTGCGCGCGCATTGGGCATCGGCATGCGGTAGTTCGGGTACGCCGCAATCGGCATCGTGCTCCAACGGTTCGACCACATCGAGTGCGGATAATTGGTGCCCTGCGGGCCGCGCGTGTACCGCCATGCATCGGTCACGAGTTGCACCTCGCGCCCCCACACACCCGTCAGCAACCAGTCACGCACGGATTTGGTGGCACCCTCGATCAGCGGGACCAACGACGATCCGTGCGTGTTGTGCGGAACATCTGCACCGAAGATGTCTGCAACGGTGGCATGCACGTCGGTGGAAGTCGTCAACGCGTCGTTCGTTCCCGCTGCCACTCCGGGCCACGCGACCATCATCGGAATGTGACCGAGAGGTTTGTACACCGGCACACCCGGCTTCCCCCACACATCGCGACCGTACGCGTCTCGATCGCCCAGATAGTGACCATGGTCGGTGCACAGAATCACCACGGTGTCGTCCCACGCATTGGTGTCGTCGAGAGCATCCAGCACCCTGCCGAGCCAGTGATCGATCATCGACAACTTCCCGCCGTACTGCGCCCGCACCTGCCGCGCATCGCGTTCGCTGAGCACACCGTCTTTCAATGCATCTACCGCATACGGCGGCCACACCAGGTGCGGACCCTCCCACGAATCGTCGTACATGTCGGCCCAGTTGTCGGGAGTGTCGAATGGTTCGTGCGGGTCGAACTCGTCGACGAACACGAAGAACCGTTCGCCTTTCGCACGGTGAACCGGGGCGTCGTCGCGCAACCATCTCGCCGTCGCCTGCATCGTGCGCGGTCCGGGGAAATCCTCCTCGCCGCGGAAATAGCCGCGCGAGTTGTCGTAGTGAGTGTGGCCCCTGCCGAACGACGGCGTGCCGAGCCACGACGGGTCGGGTCGGGTCTTCCACGGGTCGCTCTCGTGACCACGCTCGTACTCCCATGCGGTGAAGTCGCCGTGGTAGTTCTCCCCACCGGCCTCGAACAGGTGCGGATGATCGGTGATCAATTGCGTGACAACACCACGGCGGCGCAACGACGCGGTGATCGGTTCCTCCCACAATTCGATCGAGCCCCACGGACGCCACAGGAAATCCCACGCACCGACGAGAAGGTCGTGGCGCGCCGGGATGCACGGCAGCGAGCCCGTGTGATGGTTCGTGAACCGCACCGAACGTCGCGCGAGTCGGTCGAGGTTCGGTGTGATGAAGTTCGTGCCGCCGTACGCGCCGATCTCGTGTCGATTCAAACTGTCGAGAAGCAGCACCACCACGTTCGTTGCCGATGTCATGCCGTCGCACCCCCGAACACCGTGTCCAACCACGGCAACAGAATGTCCATCATCTTGTCGTGGCTGCGGGCAAGCAGATGATCGTCACCTTCCATCACGTGCAGGTCGCCGGTTCCGGCCATCGCTTTCACCACCTCGCTCGCCTCCAAGGGAAGGATGGAGTCGGAGTCTCCGTGGAACATGAGCAGCGGGCGCCCCTGAAGACCCCCGGCAACTTCGCACCCCGCCGACTGTGTCGCGAATGTCACGACACCCGACACCATCTCGCGCAGTCCGACACCGACGCGCACGGCGACGGCACCTCCGAAACTGTGCCCCATGAGCACCACCGAATCAGCGCCGCTTCCCACCAACAACTGAACTGCGGCGGCGGCATCGACACAACAGCGGTCCATGTCGTTCGGCTTGCGGTAACTCATGCGTATCGACGGCACGCCGCGAGCGGCGAGAGTGTCGCCCAGCACGTGGTACAGGCTGTCGCCGGGGCCGAGTGTGCCGCCCATCGCACCGCCCATCATCAACACCGCGACGTTGCGCGCGTTACCCGTCGGTTCGTGCCACAGAATCGAGAGAAGACCCCGCATTGTGTACAACTCGACCTGGCGCAAGCCGTCGGAAAGGGTTGCCTGCTGACTGCCGATCACGCCGAGAACCTCAAGCGGAGTCTGGGGAACATCCTGACCCTGAGAGTTCTCCGACATGTGATTACCCTAGTGAGTGAATGACGAACACTCAGGTGCCGAACCAGGTCCACACCGACCTCGAACTCGAAGTCGCCATGCGCATCGGACGTGCATGGCGCGAGTTACGTCGCGGCGCCACGGCGGCAGACGTACGCGACACGATCTTCGGTGTCGGTGGAAGCGCACTCGACCCGGGGCAAATGGACGCCCTCGATCTTCTCGTCATGGTTCCGTCCTGCCGCATGAGCGAACTCGCCGAGCATCTGCGCATCGACCCCAGTTCCGCCACCCGCGCAGTGCAGCGTCTCATCAAGGACAACCTCGCACAGCGGGTCGACCACGAGGGTGACGGTCGCGTGGTTGCGATTGCGGCAACCGACCGTGGCCGACAGATCCACGAACAGGTCGCGGCACGACGACGAGAACTGATCTTCGGCGTGCTCGAGGAGTTCGACGAATCGGAACGTCACCAGCTCGCCGAGTTTCTCGAACGATTCCTCACCTCCGTCGACTCGTACGTCGCGAAGAAGAAGCGTCGCCACAGATAACGCCCATGACGACGGCCAGCGCTTTCACGGCAGACGCAATGCAGTTCGCCCCGCAGCTTTTCTCCACCGCGCTGCGCATGACACGCAACCGCGCCGACGCAGAGGATCTCGTGCAGGAGACGTTCGTGAAGGCATGGCGATCGTTCGCCACCTTCCAGGAGGGCACCAACCTGCGCGCGTGGCTCTTTCGCATCATGACGAACACGTTCATCAACAAGTACAACGCCCAGCAGCGACGACCACAGGAGACAGAACTCGACGAGGTCGAGGAACTGTTCCTGTTCCGTCGTCTCGGCGCGTTCGACCAGTCGAAGATGACACAGTCGGCAGAGGACCAACTGCTCGAGTTCTTCACCGATGACGAAGTGAAGGCGGCCATCGAGGAACTGCCCGAGATGTTCCGGTTGCCGGTTCTGCTCAGCGATGTCGACGGGTTTTCTTACAAGGAAATCGCCGAAATGCTCGACGTACCCATCGGTACGGTCATGTCCCGCCTGCACCGGGGAAGAAAGATGATGCAGAAGTTGTTGTACGAGTACGCGAAGAAACGGGGACTCGTCGACGAGTCCCTGATCTCACCACAGGAATGACGAACAATGGCTGATTGCCAAGAGACTCTGAACGAACTGAATCGATACCTCGATGAGGAACTTTCCGCCGACCGTGTGGAGGAAATCTTGGACCATCTCAAGAAGTGCACCGACTGTCAAGAGGCCTTCGAATTCCACGCCGTGCTGAGGGTCACCATCCGCACCAAGGCCCAGCGCGACGAGATCCCGGAGGACTTCATCGAACGCCTGAGGGGTTGCTTCGGCGACGACATCATCGACGACGACCGTGCGGGCGACGGAGGCGTGATCACGCTCGAGCGCCCCGACGACGAAGACGAGAACCAGGACGACGAAGACCTGTAGCCGGCGACCCACGCGTTCGCGGCGGGGTTGGCTACGCTGAACGACATGTTCGCAGCGAATGTTTGGCACTACTGGCTCGGTCTCGTTCTTCTCATTGCCGGCGTGGGCGCCGTGTTGCAGGGCGTCGTCGGATACCTCACCAAGGTGAGCGCCACCCGCTACCCCAACCGCCGCCAACGTCAAATACAGAAGAAGAAGTAGATCCTCTTTTCGTGCGGAGCCACCGATGACGGTCGGCCCTGAAGAACTCGCCCGCATCCTGGGCATGTGTTCGTTCCCCCGACCCGGCACGCCGGTCGACTGCGCGGTGTCGGGCGGCGCAGATTCGATTGCGCTCATGCTGCTCGCACACGAGCACGGGTTGCGGGTGACCGCCCACCACGTCGACCACCAGTTGCGTCCGGACTCCCCTCACGATGTTCACGTCGTGCGCGATGTCGCCGAGACTCTCGGTGTCCCCGTCGTGGTGCACACGGTCACCGTCGGCGACGGACCCAACCTCGAGGCGCGTGCACGCGAAGCGCGTTACGCGGTTCTTCCGCACGGATGCATGACCGGCCACACCGCCGACGATCAGGCAGAGACCGTTCTCATCAATGTGCTGCGTGGCGCCGGCCCCTCGGGCATGTCGGCGATGAGACCGGGAGTCACGCGACCACTTCTTGCACTTCGTCGCACCGACACGGAATGGGTCTGCCGTCACTTCCACGTCGACCCGGTGGTCGACTCCACGAACTCCGACCGCCGGTTCGTGCGCAACCGCATTCGACACGAATTGCTGCCTCTGATGAACGACGTCTCGCAACGCGACATGACCCCCCTTCTCGCCCGCGCCGCCGACGTGTTCCGCGCAGACGACGACCTGCTGAACGAGTTGGCCCGCACCATCGACCCCACCGACGCAAAAGCCCTCGCCGACGCGCCGGTGCCCCTCGCCCACCGGGCCCTGCGAATGTGGCTCGCAGACCCCTACCCGCCCGACCTCGCGACCCTGGAGCGCGTGCTGTGCGTGGCCCGGGGTGAAGCCGTTGCCTGCGACATCGGGGAAAATCGCCAAATTCGTCGGAGCAAACAGAGGCTCATCCTGCACAACCTGGGGTAGTTTCTCATGCGGTGTTTCGACACCTGTTTCAGTGGTGAATACAAGAGGAGAACCGGATGCCCCCGAAATTGCGCGGAAAATGGGCTCTCGGAATCACCCCCAGAAACTTCACCTGGATCATCAAGGACCAGCTCGCCATCTGTGAGCGCCCCGGCGGCTACGGAGACAACCATCGTCGCGTCCGCCGGCAGGAAGAAATCATCTGGCTGCGCGAGAACCATTTCGACCTCGTCATTTCGATCATTGCGGCGCCCCACAACCTGCACGCCTACGAAGAGTTGAACATGCCCTATCGCCACCGCCCCCTCAGCGGCGCCGACGACACCGACACGTTCTTGCGTGCCTTCTACAAGGAACTGCAGGATCTCCTCGGGCGCAACATGAAGCTCATCATGCATTCTGAGGAAGTCGGCGATCGCCTGCTCGGCATCGTGGGCGGCTACATCCGCTGGACCGGAATGGTTGATGACCCGTCGCAGGCGATCATCATCACCGAACGCATCGGCGGTCGCCAGCTCGACACGTGGGCACGCGAGCTCATTCTGAACGTTCACAATCTGCGCTGACCGCCACTACCGTGGAGATTCAATGAAAGGTCGTCGCGTACTCGTCACCGGAATGGGCGGCGAACTCGGTTCGCTCGTCGCATCGATGGTCGAGCGCAGCGAGTGGGCCGGCGACATTATGGGTTTCGATGTCGACCCGCCGCGACGCCACCTCACGCGAGCCGAGTTTCACCGGGTCGACCCCACCGAACACGACCGCATCGCCGAATTGATCCAGACCTTCAACCCGCACGTGTTGTTGCACGTCGGCGTGTGGGAACCGCACGCGCGTCTGGCGACGACCCAAGCCGAGGAATGCACCGAATTGGTCGCAAAGGCGGTGTTCGATGCAGCGCACCAGGTCGAGGCGCTCGAGACCGTGGTCGTGCGCAGCGGCATTGAGATCTACGGTCCCGGCTCGTATTCGCCCGACATCGCAGTCGAGTCGACACCGATCAATCCCACCACCACCTACGGGCGCATGTGCCGCGTGATCGAGGAACAGTCCACCGAGCTCCGCACGGCCCGCGGCGTGAACGTGTGCACGTTGCGGCTCGCGCCCGTGCTCGGTGCGCACGTGCCCAGTCCGCTCGGCAGACTGCTGCGCCTGCCCGCGGTTCCCTACTACGGCATCGGCAACCCCATCTTCTGTGTGGTCGAAGACCACGACGCGGCAACGGCATTCATGCAGGGGGCACAGCGTGATGCCGACGGCATCGTGAACATCGTGGCGAACGGCGCCATCAGCATGCTGCGTGCCACAACACTCGGCCGTCGCGTTCCGTTGCCGTCGTTCGGCCCGGGCTGGTGGTTGGCAAAGAACACCGCCGCAATCGCCGGTGCACCGATGCCCGATCACGTCGCCGAGTTGATCCAGCACGGGCGACTCGCTGCATCGAACGAAGCCGCACACCTGTTGCGCTTTGCGCCGCGCCACTCGACGACAGAAGTTGTTCGGTGGCTGTACGAATGGCCGAGCGTCGAGCGCATTCCCGCAAAACGGCAGGTTGCGTAGTGCCGTTTGCTGTCGCCGACGACGGAGTGAAGATTCACTACGAGGTCACCGGTCTCACGAAGCGCGCACCGGTTCTGTTGGTGCAGGGTCTCGGAGCGGAAAAGAATTCGTGGAACCTCCAGCGCGCCGCTCTCGCGTTGCGGCACCGCACCATCGCGTTCGACAACCGCGGCGCGGGCAAGAGCGACAAGCCCGACGGCACCTACAATCTCGAACAAATGGCCGAGGACGCAATTGCGGTCCTCGATGCCGCCGGTGTCGAGTCGGCGCACATCGTCGGGTTGTCGATGGGTGGCGCAATCAGCCAGATCATCGCGTTGAAGCACCCGAACAGGGTGCGCTCTCTCACTCTTGTCGCCACCGCGTGCCGAAACCACGAATGGCGCGAGGAACTGCTGCAGAGTTGGGCGGCAACCGCAGCGACAGACGGCATGACCGCCGTCGGGAAAGAGGCCGCGCGTTGGATGATCGGCCCGCGGTCGTTCCGTCGTCTTCTGCCGGCGCTCGGCTGGATGGGGCCGCTCCAGTTGTTCAACCCGGCCGGTGCGTTCGTGTCGCAGATCAAGGCGATTCTCGCCACCGAAGGTGACGCCCTGAGCGTCGAACTCGAGAACATCGCATGCCCCACGATGGTCGTTGTCGGCAACCAGGACATTCTCACCCCGCGGGGCGACGCAGAAGAGATCGCCTCACGGATCCCCACCGCCGAACTCGTCATCATCAGCGGCGGCGCACACGGTCTGCACATCGAACACGCAACAACCTTCAACCGCATCCTGCTCGAGTTCCTGAAGCGCGCCGAACGAGTCTTCGTGCCGCACGGTTCCGCTGCGGTCAACGTCTGATGCGGGTCATCATCGTCGGCGCCGGACTCTCCGGTCTGATGGCTGCGCAATCCCTCCACCAACAAGGTCACCATGTCACGGTGTTCGACAAGGGCCGCGGTGTCGGCGGTCGACTCGCGACACGACGCATCGGCAACGCCACCCTCGATCACGGTGCGCAATTCTTCACGGTGCGGAGCGAGACATTTTCACGCCACGTCGACGGGTGGCTGCGCGCAGGGGTCGTGCACGAGTGGTGCAGGGGGTTCGCCGACAACGACGGTCACCCGCGCTACGTGGGCACGCGCGGAATGTCGGGAGTCGCAAAGCATCTCGCCGACGGACTCGACGTGCGCGTGTCCCACCTCGTGTTCTCGCTCGAGGCGGGCAACGATTCGGTCACGGTGGTCACCGACGACGGCGCGAGGCACGAATGCGATGCAGTGATTCTCACTGCGCCGCTTCCGCAGTCGTTCTCGTTGTTGTTCGGTGCCGGAATCGAGATGCCCACCGAACTGCGCTCAATCGACTATGACCGCACACTCGGGCTGTTGGCCGTTCTCGACTCACCCGATCACAACGTGCCGACTCCCGGCGGTCTGCAGTTTCCCGACGACACGTTCAGTTTCATCGGGGACAACTCGGCCAAAGGCGTCAGTGCTGCCCCCGCGCTCACCTTTCACGCGAACCCCGAATTCAGCCTGACGCACTTCGACGACGACCTCGACTCCATTCACCGGTTGCTGCTCGACGCGGCACGGCCCTGGATCGGCAACTCACGGGTGGTCGAGAGCCAGCCGAAGAAGTGGCGCTTTGCCACCCCCCAGAAGTCGTGGCCCGACCCGTGCTGGGTCGCCCCGGGCGGCCGCATCGTGCTGGCGGGCGACGCCTTTGCCGGCCCGAAGGTGGAGGGAGCAGCCCTCAGCGGCCTGGCTGCGGCCAACGCCCTGACGGGTTTCTCCCCAAGTTCCGGATTCGTCTCGTGACACAACCCAAACTTCTGGTCTAGATTCTGACAATCACTTTCCGAACGGAAAGTCCACACCATCGACCAACACAACGGGAGTTTTTCGTGCGTCGTTTCTCATCACTGATGGTGGCTGCCCTCGCCGCCACATCTTTTGTCACTGCCACCGCACAGGGCGTGTCCGCCGCCGGTGGCGAATTGAAGGTCACAACTGTTTCAACTTTTGCGCCCGCATCTGTTCCCAATGCGCAGATCATGAGAATGGTGCGTTTGGCAAAATCAAGCTCGTTCTTGGTTGTCGGCATCGACCAAACCACTGCTGGTGCCAATGCACGTGTGTGGAAACTGAAGGATGACCTCACGGTCGACACAACGTTTGCCGCAGTCGACCTTGGCGACGACACCGAGAAACCCTCAGCAGCCAACTCTGACTGTGTTGCCCAAAACCGATCCAACTGCTACCGAGTGGATGGTTTTACTGTCAATGAAACTGCAGGGAAATACGCGATTGCCTTCACTCGAAACGTGACGGTGTCAGTCAACCAAGGGACCAGATCGCTTGATGTGTATACCCTCGTCACCGGCGACATCGCCACTGGTGCAGTAACCGGTCGGCGCAACTTCCTCGGAAAGTCTGCGGCCTATGACCCGACGACTGATTTTGCGGCATACAGTCCATCAACCCTGATGTCAGACACGTGCACCGCAGAAGTTGGGGCTACATACCAGGGTATTGATTTGGGTTACAGCACCCCCCGCGGATTCAACATGGCCATTCGTACTGACGGCTCAATTTTGATCTATCTCAACTGCTTCTATTACTCATCCACCCAGTCGTCGCTAACCGAATACAACGTCCATGGCATTGTTGCCTTGAAGGTTGCAAACTCGTCTTTGGCAATTGATTCCTCGTGGGGATCAAATGGATTTCGCAAGGTCTTTGATGATGCCACCAAGTGTGGCGATGTCTACAGCAACACCATCGACTCATCGATTACCACGAACAGTTCTGCGAAATTGTTCACAATCGTGTCGGTACAGACTTACAACCGCGTCACGACCTATCCGTTCGGAGGCAACATAACTTCCTACAACGGTTGCGCCACAATGGGCTCTATCGCATATTCAGCAGTAAACCTGCTCACGGTCAAAGCAAACGGTGCGATTCTTTCGACGGTTCCGACAACCATCACGCAGTCTCTCGGTCGATGGATCATCGACTCGGATGGCCGCTGGAACAACACGGTCTCCCGTGGAGTCGGGAGCAGCATGACTACTTCACTCTTGCGCATCACCGCGGCGGGCGCGCTCGACACGACCCTCGATCCATCAGGCATGAAGGTGCTCCCCAATTTGCCGCCAACCATCACAGTGAACGGTACGAGTGTCAACATGCGATACACCTTCACCGGAATCGCAATCAGCAGCAAGGGAGTGATGTTTTCGGGCTTCTCCACCGCAAGCACATCAACCACGTTCAACTGCAGCAACGCTGCGGTCAGTTATCAAACCACGTATTACCCGTACTACTTGACATTGGAAGACGGACTCGTCACTGATTACGGAACCAATGGTTTGGGCGAAGGCCACGTACTTCAACAATCTTCCGAAGATGTCTGTCGTGGAACAAACTTCAGCGTTGGTTTTGTCAACGGCAAAGGTCAGCCCACCCAAATCAACAATGCGCGGGCAATCGGCTCACAGACTGCCGGGGTGAAAATGGCCGTGTGGAATGCCGCAGCAGGTGTCACCAGCGGTGGTGACGGCTCAGGACTCGTCGGAAGCGGCGGCGCTGCCGGTCGCGTGGACACCAAGGTGTACTCCACGAGACTGCCCGCGACGGCGCAGACCGATTCTGCACTGCGGGTTCTCACCGCCGGGCAGGCAGACGACTTCGACATCCGCACGAACACCCCGAAGATCTGCATCGCCCTCACCACATCGGTGTTGATGGTGAATCCTGGTCGCTGCAGCGTGAGAATCATCGACGAAGACACGAAGAAGGTCATTCGCACGATGTCGACAATCGTTCGCAAGTCGGACGTGGAGACCGGAACGACACTCACAACGGATGAGCCCATCTACTTCCGCCAGGCGAGCAACCGTCTGTCGAAGAATGCACAGGCACAGATTGCAGAACTTGCAGCGGCCGCCGCGAGCGCCGGCCGCGTGGTCATCATCGGCCACTCCGCTGCGCTCGGCGAGGTCTCGGTGTACAGCTACGCAATCTCGCGCGGACGTGCCGAGGCGGTCAGAGCGGCGCTCGTGAAGGCCGGCGTCAAGGTTCCGATCGAGATCGTCGCGATGGCGTACACGCAGCCCGAGAAGACTGCGAAGACCGAGGCGGCTCAGGCGAAGAACCGCCGCGCCGAGGTGTACATCTTCCCCAAGTGATGCATCCGCGCTGACGCACGGTCACAACTGAAACAGTCGGGTCAGGCCACGGTTGCGAGCAACGCAGCCGTGGCCTCTCGCATTGCGGAGGTCGTTGCACCGGCGGGAAGCGCATCGCATGCGGCTTCGGCATCGTTCACGAACAAACGGGCATGGTCAATCGCCGTCTGTACGCCGCCGTTCGAACGAACGATCTCGAGAACCTTCTCGCGTTCCACCGAATCGAGCGGCTTGCCGAGAATCACGTTGAGTTCGCTGGCGGCTGCTCCGCCCGCAGCCAGGGTGTGCAGCACCGGCAGGGTGTACACGCCCTCTTCCATGTCGTGACCGGCCGGCTTGCCGAGCTGTTCGTCTGTGGCAGTGAGATCGAGAACGTCGTCGACCATCTGGAACACCATGCCGTAGGCGGTGCCGTAGGCAGTCAGAGCGTCGATGACCGCACGGTCGTGACCCGCGACGAGCCCGCCGATGCGGGCCGCCGTGGAATACAACGAGGCGGTCTTGCCGTTGATTGATGAGAGGTAGGCGTCGATGGGGCGAGCCACGTTGTAGGTGTGGCGCAACTCGAGAATTTGGCCCTCGCACAATTGCCCGATGGTGCGGGCGAGCAGACCGGCCACCTCGGTGCCGAGCCCTGCGGCAATTTCGGAGGCCTTGGCGAGAAGAAAGTCACCCGCGAGAATCGCCTGCAGGTTCCCCCATTTTGCGTTCACCGTGTCGACCCCGCGACGCGTGGTGGCTTCATCCATCACATCGTCGTGGTACAGAGATCCGAGGTGCACCAATTCACACGAGATTCCGCCCAGAATCGCCTCTTCGCTGGCCGCTCCGTCGCGACCCACCTGCGACGCCACGATCGTGAGCACCGGACGCAGCCGTTTTCCACCCGCAGAAATGAGATGTGACGCAATTTCGGTGAGGTAGGCGTCGGGTGTGCGGACCGAGTCGAGAAGAGCGTCTTCCACCCTCTGGCGGTCTTTGTCCATCGTCGGCAACCCGAACAGAGGAGAATTGGTCACGCCCTCAGACTACGGGGCATCGGGGGTACTGACTCCCCCGCCGATACACTTCACACCAATATCCACCGATTCAAAACGGGGTGGTCCCATTGTTCGAACGCTTCACAGACAGAGCCCGCAGGGTCGTCGTTCTCGCCCAGGAAGAGGCGCGTCTCCTCAATCACTCCTACATCGGCACCGAGCACATCCTCCTCGGTCTCATTCACGAAGGTGAAGGAGTCGCAGCCAAAGCGCTCGAGTCTCTGTCGATCTCTCTCGAAGCAGTTCGCGCTCAGGTCGAGGAAATCATCGGTCAAGGTGGTTCGTCTCCGTCCGGTCACATTCCGTTCACTCCGCGTGCCAAGAAGGTTCTCGAGTTGTCACTGCGCGAGGCGTTGCAACTCGGTCACAACTACATCGGCACCGAGCACATCCTTCTCGGTCTCCTGCGAGAGGGCGAAGGAGTCGCCACCCAGGTGTTGGTGAAACTCGGAGCCGACCTCGGCAAGGTTCGCCAACAGGTCATCCAGTTGCTGTCGGGCTACCAGGGCCCCGCTTCGAAGGGCGAGGCCCCGAGCGGCGGTCAGTCGTCGGGCGGATCGAAGGAAGAGTCGGGCGAAAAAGGCGGAAGCCAGATTCTCGACCAGTTCGGCCGCAACCTCACGCA
>JBBANL010000022.1:0-25706 GCA_040401975.1 Ilumatobacteraceae bacterium
CAGCCCGGTTAGAGCGCCAGGTTGTGGCCCTGGAGGTCGGGGGTTCAAGTCCCCTCGATCACCCCATTCGTTTGCCGGCACCGGAGAAATTCGGTGCCGGCTCAACGAATCACCGCATTGCGTTGGGTGTGACACAACGTCATCGCATAGAGTGAGCGAGCACATAAATTGCGCCTTTAGCTCAGTTGGTAGAGCAACGGACTCTTAATCCGCAGGTCCTGGGTTCGAGCCCCAGAGGGCGCACCAGTTCATCGGAGTCGCCATGGCAGTTCTCGAAATTGAGACATTCACCCTCGCCCCCGGAGTGGATGCCGCGTCGTTCCGCGCTCTCGACGAAGCAATGCAGGAGTGGTGCTACCTCAACAGACCGGGTCTCGCGCGACGCACGACCGCGCGCGGCGACGACGGCCGCTGCGTCGTGGTCACGTTGTTCGGCGACGCGTCACAGGCCGACGCCTCTTGCTTCAGGAACACGAACGACGTCGTGACCAGATGGAACGCGGCAATCGTCGAGTCGAGTCGTTCCGTCGCCGTGTACTCGCTCCTCTGACGGTTACTGCTGAACAAGCGTGATCGGGTTGCCCTCCGGGTCGGCGATACCGGCAATCGATGCGCCGCCGGGGATGTCGAAGCGAGCCGAGGTGATACTGCCGCCGAGTTCGGTCGCTCGTTGTTGTGACGCTTCCAGATTCTTCACTTGAATGAACAGCGTGACCCCCGGACGGTCACCCTGGCGCAGGTGACCGCCGATTCCGTTCTCGGGTCCGCCGATTCCCGCCGGTATCTGACGGATGAAACCGTCGCCGATGTTCCAGTTGAACATCTCCGCATAGAACGCCGACATGAGATCTGCGTCGCGCGCCTCTATCTCGAAGTACACCACCGGCCTTGCCCAGTCAGATGCCATGCATTCCCCTTTCGTCAGCGGCTGAACGCAGCCACAACTTCCACGTGATGAGTCTCCGGGAAGATGTCGAGCACCTCGACCTCTCCGATCGAATACCCCGCATCGATCAACAGACGTGCGTCGCGCGCGCCGGCAACCGGATCGCAACTCACGAGAATCACCGTCGGCGCACCGGTGTCGATCACCGCGGCGGCTCCGTGTTTGCCGAGCCCCTGCCGTGCGGGGTCGGCAATGACCACGTCGGCTTCTTCCGACTCCCAGTGATCCATGTTTTCCTGGATGATCGTGGCGGCGCATTCCGCGAGATTGCGCACCGCGTCGCGGCACGCCGAGTCGGACGACTCCACCAGCAGCAGTTCGTCGAACCGGTGGGCAAACGCGAGGCTGAACAACCCGACACCCCCGTACGCGTCGCAGAGAAGACCGCCCTCGATGCCGAGGGTGTCGAGCCTCCGTGACACCGAGTCGATGATCAACTCGGCCGCCTCGGGCGACGACTGGAAGAACGACGCGTTCGACACGCGGTAGGTGTGATCGCCGACGCGTTCGGACACCGCACCTCTCTCACCCGTCTTGATCCCGGCGGGCAGAGTGCGCGCGAGTTTCCCTTCGTGCGCCCATGCACCGATGTCTCCGGTGCGCGCACCGACGCGGATGGTGACCTCGCCTGCACCGTCGAGCACGGGAGACGAAACGAACTCGTTGATCAACGCGTGGGCGACGGCGCACTCCCCCACGGGAACCATGTCGTGGGAGTCGTGCTGACGGAAACCGAGGCGACCGTCGGCGGTCGACACCATGCGCACGGTCGTGCGTCGCGCCTCCTCGGGCACCCGCCTCAGTTGTGCCTCGACATCGATTTTTGCCGTGCGCGAATACGCCTCGTGAACGATGGCGAGTTTCGACTGGCCCTGTGCCCGTCGTTCGATGTGCTGCCAGTCGCATCCGCCGCATCCGTCGGCAACGTGCGGGCACGGAGGCATGCGACGTTGCGGGGCGGCCTCGACCACCGACAACAGGGTTCCCCGACCGAAATCAGTGCGGGACTCGGCGAGCGAGATGTCGACGAGTTCGCCGGCCACGACACCGGGAACGAACACCACGCGGCCGTCGTCCATGCGCGCGAGCCCGTCGCCGCCGGCCACGAGTTTCTCGATGCGAACGGTGTGGGATGTTGTCACCGTGACAGCGTAGGTCAGTGTTTCGTCGACACCCGGGACTCGCCTCGTTTCGTTGGCTAGGGTGAACTGCGTGACCTTGCCGATCCAGATTGCTCCGTCAGTTCTTCCCGCAGATTTCTCGAGGTTCGGCGAGGAAATCCGTGCGCTCGACGAAGCAGGCGTCGACATCATCCAGTTCGACGTCATGGACGGCCAGTTCGTGCCGAACCTCACCTTCGGCCCCGACGTGATCGCATCGGTGCGTCCGTACACCACGAAGCCGTTCGAGGCGCACCTGATGGTTCTCACCCCCGATGTCATGGCCCAGCGCTACGTCGAGGCGGGATGCCAGCGGTTGATCGTTCATGCCGAGGCATGCACGCACCTGCACCGCACCCTCGAGAACATCAGGGGCATGGGCGCCACCGCCGCGGTCGCACTGAACCCGCACACACCCGCGAGCACGGTCGAGAACGTTCTCGACCTGGTCGACATGGTTCTCGTGATGACCGTGAACCCCGGGTTCGGAGGACAGAGCTACATCTCGTCGATGGAACCGAAGATCCGCGAGGTGCGCGACATGATCACGCGCCGCGGACTCGGCGACTCGGTGCACCTCGAGGTCGACGGCGGCATTTCGCCGACGACGATTGCAGGTGCGGCACGGGCCGGCGCGAACGTTCTCATTGCAGGCAGCGCGCTCTATCGCGATCCGCTCGGGCTCGCCCACGCGGTCACCGAACTGCGCGCGCTCGCCACCGCTGCGTTCAGCGCCTGAGACCGCGCCTGAACCACACCAGCGCGAACAACGCGAACAGAACCAGCGCGGGCGGCACCGCCAGGGCCACCGCGAGTCGCCAGGGCTGTTCGAACAGCTTGTCGAGCATGCCGGCCGAAATCGATGTTCCGTCGATGTTCAGAGTGCGCGCGGCCGCTTCGTACTCGGGGCACCGTGTCTGCGACCCCGCAACCTCGGCACCACCGAACAACTCGGCGCGGTCGCGCAGAGTCGAGGTGAGCCTGAGAGTGACGCTGTCCTGTTCGACGCCCACGAGATACGAGGTGCCGACCTCGAGATACTTCGCGTCGCTTCCGTAGCGGACCTGCACGGATCCGTTCGCCGCGTACCCGTCGAGCGAACCTGCGCGCAACTGGTTCACGGTGAAGACCGCGTTCACGGGGTCGACCGAGGTGACCGTGCCGACAAACACCGCCTGCGCGGTCGGGGGCAACGAACAGCCCTCCGGAACGGTCGTGACCGCCATCGGCAGAGACGTCGTGGTCGTCGTCGATGTGGTCGTCGTTGCCGGGTTGATGCAGCCGACCACCGGTGTCGTGGTCGTTGCGCCGTCGCCCGCGGGCGGACACAGCACGGGAAGTGTGGTCGTCGTGGGAGGAACCGTGGTGGTTGCACTGCTGACCATCGATGGTGATGCGACGGCGACACAGACGCAGACCACCAGGAGAAGTGGCCCGATGCGTCGCATGAAAGACCACGCTAGTCAGTCGGCATGCACGCGATTCGTCGGTTCCACCGCAATACTTGGCTGATGGGTTTCAATCCGACACGCAAGAGAGTCGCCCGTCGCACCGACATCTGGTTCGTCGCGTCGGCCGTGTGCGTCGCGTTCGCGCTCGTTGCGTGGGCGTTCTTCGGCTGACATGCCCGGTCGCCTGTGGGACGGAGAGCTTCACGGCCCGATCGAAGTGAGGCGCGTGCAGCCGTACGAAGCGCGCAAACAGTACGTGTGCCCAGGCTGTCACCAGACCATTCCGACGGGCATGGGGCATTGTGTCGCGGTGCCGCGCGACGCGCCCGACCTGCGCCGGCACTGGCACAACGCATGCTGGACGCGTCGCATCCCGAAAAAGAAGTGATCAGTAACAATCCTCGAGAATCTCGAGTCGCGTTCCGAGCACCGACGCCACGTCGAACCTGAGCCGAACGTTTCGCGCCCCGGTGAGATCCTTCCAGTCGCGCAGGAATGCGTGCCCCGCGCGTTGCACCCGCCGGATCTTGCGCGGTGTCATCGCCTCGAGCGGATCGCCGAAATCCCGGCTCGCACGCGCCTTCACCTCACAGACCACGACCTCGTTGTCGCGCGTCGCCACGATGTCGAGTTCGCCTCCGCGCATCGTCCAGTTGCGCGCGATCACCCGGTACCCGTGCCGTTCGTACCATGCAGCCACGAGATTCTCGGCCCATCGCGCCCGCGCGAGTCGTTGAGCGGCTAGAGGGTGTCTGGGGGAAGAATGTCGTCGGACGGGAGTTCCTCGACGTTCACGTCCTTGAAACTCAGCACCTTCACCGACGGGATGAACCGGGTCTTCCGGTACATGTCCCATACCCATGCGTCTGTCATTTCCACTTCTATGAGCGGCCGCGCGCTGTCGCCCGTGACACGGACGGCCACAGCGTTGGCCAGATAGAACCGGCGTTCGGTTTCGACGGCGTATTTGAACATGCCGACGACGTCCTGGTACTCCTGGGCGAGTTTGAACTCGCGCTCAGCCTCGAAATCCTCGAGATCGTCAGTGTTCACGAAAGAGCCTCGAGGCCCGGTGCAGGAATTACGACTCGCGCTTTTCGCGAATCTTTGCGGACTTACCGACGCGATCGCGGAGGTAGTAAAGCTTTGCGCGGCGAACATCGCCGTGGCGGACAACCTCGAGTTTTGCCACGGACGGGCTGTGCTTGGGGAAGGTGCGCTCGACGCCCACGCCGTAGCTGAGCTTGCGAACGGTGTAGGTCTCGGCGATACCCGAACCCTGGATGGCGATGACGTTGCCCTGGAAGATCTGGATGCGCTCTTTGCCGGACTCGACCACGCGCACGTGAACCTTGACCTCGTCGCCGGGGAGAAGTGCCGGGATGTCGTCGCGCTTGTTCTGGTTGTCAACGATGTCTGTGGTCTTCATGATGGTTCCTTGGGCGACTGGAATGATGTGGACGGCCTCAGGCCCGGTCGGGCATGTCCGAAGCGAACAGTGAAGGATACGAGGAGAACTCCACCCCTTCCAACAGGGCTTTCTCGGCCTCGGTGAGGCCCCCGCGGGCTTCGATGATGTCGGGGCGCTGCTGGAGAGTGCGCCACAGAGCCTGGGCATGGCGCCAACGGGCGATCTTGGCGTGGTCTCCCCCGCGCAACACCTCGGGGACCTCCCATCCCCTGAAGTCGGCCGGGCGGGTCCACTGGGGTTCTTCGAGCAATCCGGCCGCCCCGAAGCTTTCGGTGACCGGCGATTCGGCGTTCCCCATCACGCCGGGAATCAACCGAGTGACCGCCTCGATGATGAGACATGCCGCCACTTCGCCGCCGGCCAACACGACATCGCCCACCGACACCTCGTGGTCGACGAGATGCTCGCGCACGCGTTGGTCGACCCCTTCGTAACGGCCGCACAACAGGCTGAATCCGTTCGACGCTGCGAGTGAGCGTGCCATGGCTTGATCGAACTTCTGCCCGCCCGGTCCGAGCAACAACAACGGCCGGGGCGGCTGCACTGCCTCGACCGCTGCAAACACCGGTTCAGGGCGCATCAACATTCCGGCGCCGCCACCGAACGGAGTGTCGTCGACCGTGCGGTGCACGTCGGTTGCGTGGTCGCGGATGTCGTGGGTGTTCACCTGCACCGCACCGGAGGAACGCGCGCGACCGAGAAGGCTGTGCGAGCAGAACTCGTCGACCATCCCGGGAAACAACGAAAAGACGTCGATGCGCATGATGACGACGCTATTCCGCTTTCAGGGCCTCACGCAGACCCTCGGGCGGACGGATGACCGTGGTGGTTCCGTCGCACGACTCGACGAACGGAACGGGAACGAGCATTCCGTCGTCGAGTTCGAGAATGTGATGCGCGGGGTTTTCGACCACCGCGACACAACGACCCCAGTCTCCCCCGTCGACATCGACCACGCGCGAGCCGACCAGTTGGTGCACCCACAGCGCCGAGTCGTCGGCGACCGGTTCGGCGTACAGGAACTTGTTCGTGAGGTGTTCGGCGGCGGTGCGGTCGTCGACACCGACGAAGTGCACGACGTGGCGGTCGCCCTGGGCACGTATCGATGCGATCTCGAGCGCGCGGGTGTCGGTGCCAACGGTGACGACGAATGCCGACCCGACACTTCGGCGCTGTTCGACATCGGACGTGAGGGTGACGAACACGTCGCCTTTTACACCGTGCGGTTTTCCGATTCGCCCGACCTCGAGCAGACCCTCGGGCACGCGAGGTGCGTTCACGTCCGGTTACGCGTCGACGAAATCGACGTCGACATCGACGTCGTCGTTCGTGGCGGCAGCGCGCACCACGGTGCGGATGCTCTGCGCGGTGCGTCCGCGACGGCCGATGACACGGCCGAGATCGCCGGGACCCACCCGAACCTCGAGAAGAATTTTGTCGCCCTTGCCGGGACCCGAGGTGACCTGCACTGCGTCGGCATCGTCGACGATGCTTCGCACGATGTGCGCGAGAACCGCCGTGGCGATGGGCGCCTCGAGCGCGTTTGCGTCGAACTCTGACACGACGGTTACTTGGACTTGGCGGCGGTGAACTGTGCCCAGGCACCGCTGATCTCAAGAAGCTTGCGGACGCGCTCTGTGGGCTGTGCGCCCTGCATCAGCCACTTGACGGCCTTGTCGTTGTCGATGGTGATGGTCGACGGCTCGGTGCGGGGGTTGTACTGGCCGAGGATTTCGATGAAGCGACCGTCGCGCGCGCGACGCGAATCGGCGGCGATCACGCGGTACTGCGGTTGCTTGGTCTTGCCGACTCGTGTGAGGCGCAATTTGACTGCCATGTTGCGAATTCTCCTAGAAGGGACCCGTTTCGGGACTAGGTAAGGCTATCGGCGGGCGGGGCCGTCCCCCAACGAACTACTTGAAGAATGGGGGCAGGCCCGGACTGCCGTCGAGGCCCGGCAGACCTCCCTGGCCGCCCACCATGTCGCCCAGTTCGCGCATCATCTGTCGTTTGTTGACCTTGCCCTTGCCCGACTTGCCCTTCGGGGCGGCCATGCCACCCATGCGCTTCATCATTTTCTGCATCTCGGTGAACTGCTTGATGAGACGGTTCACATCGGAGACCTGGGTTCCGCTGCCCTTGGCGATGCGGGTGCGACGGCTTCCGTTGATGATCTCCGGGCGGGCTCGTTCTTCCTTCGTCATCGAATAGATGATCGCCTCGGTGATCTTCACCTGGTCGTCGCCGATCTCGGCGTTCTTCATCTCCTTCGGCATTCCGGGCAACATCCCCATGATTCCCGACAGTGGCCCCATCTTCTTCAATTGCTGGAGTTGGTCGAGGAAATCCTCGAGGGTGAACTGACCCTCGAGCATGCGCTGTGCCGCTTCCTCGGCCTTGTCCTGTTCGAAGACCTTCTCGGCCTGCTCGATGAGGGTGAGCATGTCGCCCATTCCGAGGATGCGCCCCGCCATGCGGTCGGGGTGGAACTGTTCGAACGCGTCGATCTTCTCGCCCGTTGCGGCGAACGCAATCGGACGACCGATCACCGTCTTCACCGACAGTGCCGCACCACCGCGCGCATCGCCGTCGAGTTTGCTGAGGATCACCCCGTCGATCGAGAGACGCTGATGGAATGCCTCGGCGACACCGACTGCGTCTTGACCGGTCATCGCGTCGACGACGAGGAACGTGTAGTTCGGCGACACCTGCTGCGAGATGTCTGCGACCTGGCGCATCATCTCTTCGTCGATGGCGAGTCGTCCGGCCGTGTCGACGATCACCACGTCCTTGCCCAATCGCTTTGCCTCGTCGACACCGCGACGGGCGGTGGACACCGGGTCACCCGGTTCGGAGAACACGGGCACGGATATCTGTGCGCCGAGCGTGCGCAACTGCTCGACCGCCGCGGGGCGTTGGAGGTCGGCACCCACCAGCAAGGGCTGGCGACCCTGCGACTTGAACCAGCGTGCGAGTTTCGCCGCACTGGTCGTCTTTCCGGATCCCTGCAGGCCGGCCATGAGCACCACTGTCGGCGGTTGGCTTGCATACGTGATCTTGAGGGTCTCGCCGCCGAGCATCGCGACGAGTTCTTCGTTGACGATCTTGATGATCTGTTGGCTGGGGTCGAGCGCCTGCGACACCGTCGCACCGATTGCGGCCTCGCGGATGCGCGCGACGACGTCGCGGACGACACCGATGTTCACGTCGGCCTCGAGAAGTGCCGTGCGGATCTCGCCCATCACCTCGTCGACGTCTGCTTCGGTGAGTCGGCCCTTCCCCTTGAGGCGCTTGACGATGCCCTGGAGGCGATCACTCAGTGAATCAAACATGATGCGGTCAGGCTAGCGAGAGCACCCGGAGTGTTACCCGACGACAACTGATGTGACGACGGATTTCTCGATGATGAAATTCACCCTGTTCGTCACGTAATCGGTGGTCAACATGAAATTCTCGCCGTCACGCGCGGCGATGCGCACGATCCAGCCTTTCTCCCTGGCAGTGGCCGTCGCTTCTGCTTCGGTGAGCCCAACGAGAGAATCCGCATCTGCCTGCGGAATCGGCGCAGGGTCGACGGGGTTCGGCTCGGGCTGACCTCCGTCGACCGGGGTCGTCGAGACGGTCGACTCGGTCACGTTCTTGCGGAATGCAATCACGTCGTCGGTAAGAGCAATGACGGTTCCGACGTCGCCGTCGACGTTCGAATAGGTGTACGCAGGCAACAACATGTGCGTTCCGTTCGAGAGCCTCGCCTCCATCAGAATGAGGCGCACCCCGGTGATCGGGATGTCGATGGGTTCACCGGCGCCCTCACCGGCGGGCGTGGACGAGCTGTTCGACGATGATGCTCCGTCGGTGGACGACACGGAAATGTCGGCAGCGATTCGCACCGCGCCACCGATCGCGCCGTACAGAGGATTCGACAATCGCTTCACGGCCTCCATCGGCGACACGATCGGATACCGACCCGCCATCGCGATGGTGATCATCGGCCCCGATGCCGACAAAAGTTCGCCGCCGTCGCCGTACACGAACGACACTCCGATGTTCGTCTCGACCCCGCCGAGCGTCAGCGGCCCGTACACCTCTGTCGCGTAGTCGGTCTTGGTGGCCTTCAATGCGTAGTTCAACGGCACCATGTCGGCACGCGACAGATACTGATTCGTGCGACGGAGTGCGTCACCGGTTTCGATCAGGTCTGCCGGAACCGCGGCTTCCGGTGGCGTCACCACGCACTTCGTGTCGGGTGGACACGACGGCTCGGACACGCCCGATCCGGACTGCGCCGAGAAATTCGAGTACGACCACCAGCCACCTGCATCGTCCGACCAGAGATTGACCGTCTTTTCCTTCGCGGAATCGGTGGCGACGTACCCGAATTCGCCGACCTTTTCGGTCGCACCGTCGACACCGAACGAGAACGCAAGTTTCTGCAGTTCACCCGACGGCTTTGCGCGGCGTCCGATCGACCAGGCAAGAAGTCGGTCACCGAGATACGGAAGAGTTCCGACGACCGTGTACGTGACCGGCACCGGCAGTGCGTTGGGTTCGCTGAACGCCGAGTCCTCGTTCATCCGCACTTCACCGGTGCGGCTCTGTGATGACGCAAGCGACAACGTGACCGGGCCGGACTTGCCGCAAGCAGAGACGGCCAGCACCAATGCCGCGACGACGACGAAATGGGGGAAGCGCTTCATCTGTCGAGAAGCGTACGCCTAGTCGAACAACGCCGCCACGTATTCGGCGGGGTCGAATGCCACCAGGTCGTGTGCGCCCTCTCCGAGCCCGACGAGCTTCACGGGTATTCCCATCTCCGTCTCGATGGCGAACACGATGCCGCCCTTGGCGGAGCCGTCGAGTTTCGTGAGCACCACCCCGGTCACGTCGGTGGCCGCGGCGAACTCGCGCGCCTGCGAAAGACCGTTTTGTCCCGTTGTCGCATCGATCACGAGGAGCACCTCGTTCACGGTTCCCTCGGCCTTCTCCGCGACGCGACGAACCTTCTTCAGTTCCTCCATCAGGTTCGTCTTGTTCTGCAGCCGACCAGCGGTGTCGCCGAGCACGAGGTCGATTCCGCGTGCATGGGCGCTCTGGATGCCGTCGAAGATCACCGACGCGGGGTCGCCGCCCTCGGAACCGCGCACGAATGCCGCACCCGATCGCTCGGCCCACACCTGAAGTTGTTCGGCGGCGGCGGCGCGGAAGGTGTCGCCCGCAGCCAACAGAACTTTCGTGCCGCGAGCGGACTCCGCAGTTGCGATCTTGCCGATGGTGGTGGTCTTGCCGACGCCGTTCACGCCGACGAACAACCACACGTTCGGTTTGGTCTCTGCATCAGCGCGCAACGACCTGTCGTTCGACGACAACTGGCGCGTCATCGCGTCACGAAGTGCGGCGATTGCATCGTCGGCGGTGCGGATCTCCCCCGCCTTCGCCGACGCCTTCAGTGGTTCGATCAACTTCGTGGCGAGACCGATGCCGATGTCGGCTTTGAGAAGCGTCTCTTCGATCTCGTCCCACGTCTCGGAGTCGACCTTCCCTTTTCCACGGATCGACGCGAAGGCGTTCGCGAACACCGAGCGGGTGCGACCGGTGCGCTCGCGCACCGACACCACGTCGTCGACAACAACCGCTTCTTCGGCCTCAATTGCTTCGTCTTCGTCCGCGTGGGGTGCCGCCGACTCAGTGGAATCAGGTGCCGCCGTTGATGACGAAACGTTAGAGCCTGCGAAAAGTGAGGAATCAACGGGTGGCGCCAAAGGTTCTGCCGAGTCGTGCGGGGCGGGAGCCGGGCGCTTTCTTGTGACGACGAAGGTGATTCCCGCGACGGGAACCACGACAGCAAGACCGATGAGGACGTACTCGAACAGCGTCACCGACAACATGGTCAGTTCTCGGACGAGACGCTGATGCGTTCGGTGACCACTTTCGACGAACCACCCGGTTGCATCGTGACCCCGAGAAGACTGTCGGCGGCCTCCATCGTGCGCTTCTGGTGGCTCACGATGATCAACTGCGCGCTGCGCCGGAACTCGTTGACAAGACCGAGGAACCGGTGCAGGTTCACGTCGTCGAGGGCCGCCTCGACTTCGTCCATCACGTAGAACGGCGACGGACGACTGCGGAACACCGCGAACAGGTAGGCAAGAGCGGTCAACGACCGCTCACCGCCGGACAACAGCGAGAGTTTCTTGAACGTCTTGCCGGGCGGCATCGCCTCGACCTCGATTCCGGTGTTCAACATGTCGTGCGGATCCGTGAGCACCAACTTTCCCTTTCCGCCCGGGAACAGCAACTGGAACAGCTCGGTGAAGTTCGCGCTGACGTCCTTGAAGGCGTCGGCGAACACAGTCTGGATCTCTTCGTCGATGGCGGCGATCACCTGCGAGAGTTCGCGGCGCGAGTTGCGCACGTCGTTCAACTGTTCCTCGAGGAACGTGTGCCTCTCCTGCAGTTCGGTGAACTCCTGCAGTGCGAGCGGGTTGATCGGGCCCATCAACCGGATGTCGCGCTCGAGGGCACGTGCCCGATCGTCGTGCGTGGTCCCCTCCGGCACATCGGGCACGGGCGACATCTCGGCGATCTCGGGCTCGACCTCGAGATCGCGGCGGATCATCTCGATCGCGGACTCGAGCCGAACCCGGCACTCGGCCTCCTCGACATCGACGCGACGACTGCGCTCGCGCAGAGACTCGAGTTCGCGTTCGGCCTCGTTGCGACCCTTGCGCGCAGCATCGAGACGCGCGGTGATCTCGCGGGCCTCGTCGCTCTGGCGTCGACGCATGTCGTGCAGAACCGTGAGTCGCGCCTCGGCAGAGATTCGGTGGCCGTCGACCAACTCACCGAGACGCGAAATTGCCGACAGCGACGCCTCGATGCGTCGACGACGGTCGCCGGCTTCCCGACGCGCGGCAGAATCGACCTCGAGACGACGATCGGTGTCGTCGAGTCGCTGACGCAGGAACTGCTCGCGCTCTCTGAGACCGGCGAGGCGAATCTCGAGATCCTTGCGTCGCATCCCGAGATGCGTCGACTTCGAATCGATCGCCGCGCGCACCTCGCCCTGTGCCTTTGCGGCTGCGATCTCCGCGGCCTCGGACTCCTCGAGCGCCGGGAGAATCGCCTCGAGTTCCGCAACACGACGTTGGTACTCGTCGATGCGTGCACGCGTGTCGTCGAGTGCCTTCAACGTCACCTCGCGTTCCGCGCCGTTCGAACGACGGTCGTTCACCGACGCCGAGAGCCGGTCGGACGCTGCATCGACGGTGCGCAACTGTTGGTCGAGCCTGGCAGCCGCATCGGCGAGCGCGGTGCGTGCGCCGAGCAGAGCCGATCGATGCGTCTCGACGTCTGCTTCGGCGACGTCGACGGCATTCTGCGCGTCGGACAGATCACGGCGCGCCGCCTCGACGACCTCGGGAGATCCCGCCTCGTCGGCCGCGCCGAGGCGCCACCCCCGCGGGGAGAGCTTGTCGCCTGCGCGCGTGACCACGACGCTCTCGGGGTTCGATTCGACAATCGCAATCGCACCGGAGACATCTCCGGCACAACCGATTCCCTTCAGCAACGCATCGAGAACCTGTGCAAGTGCGCCGGGTGCCGCCGATGACGGACGCACGTGCGAGCGAACCGACTCGACGCCGACGGGAAGCGCGACGTCTGCCGTCGTGCCGCGTCCGAGTGCGAGCACGGCGCCGTTGTGGTCGGAACCGCGCAGATGGTCGACGGCGCGTTTCGCCGCGGACGAATCGGCCACAACGACGGCGGCAACGGACTCCCCGAGCGCAGCCTTCACCGCGGCGTCCCAGCCGGCATCGATCTCGATGAGATCAACGAGTGCTCCGACCACACCGTCGACGGCTGCAAGATGTTCTGCACCGGATCGTGCACGCGTGGTGGCCACTGCCGACTCGAGCGACTCGAGGCGTGCCGCGATCCGGGCGCTGCGTCGTTCGGCTGTCGCGCGGTTCTGCTGCGCGGCATCGCCGGCCTCTTCCGCCTCGTCGCGCACTCGCTCGATCGATGCAATGTCGGCGCGCACCTGACCCACCCGGGTTTCTGCGTCGTTCAGATCGGCCTGCAGGCGTTCGATGGTGCCGACGAGCGATGCATCGCGGGACTCCACTTCCTCGAGACGTGCCTGAAGTTTCTGCAACTCACCTGCGCTCTGTTCGACCGTGTTGCGAAGAGTTCTCAGTTCGCCGCGCACCTCTGCCGCCGCGGTCGATGCCTCGTTGCCCTGCACCGTGTGGAAGAGACCCTGCTCGTTGCGCTCGCGTTCGAACGCGTCCTCCTCGACCTGCAGCGCATCGCTCTCGCCGATCGCGATCGAGAGACCCCTTTCCACCTCGGCGAGGTCGCGACGCATCTCCGACGCATCGGCTTCGAGAGCGGCGACGACGTCGTCGGCGATGAGCTGGCCCTGGTCGCGCTCCATCGAACGACGGCGTTCCGAGATGAGAGCCACCAGACCGCGTGCCCGCTCGCGAAGCTGCTCGACACGGACCAGTTCGTCGTTGAGTCCCGATTCGCCGCGCGCCGACAGTTCGGCTTCGGCCGAGCGGATCTCCTGTTCGAGCCCGACGATTGCATCGCGGAGCTCGCGTTCCTTTGCCTCGCCGGTCGATTTCTCCGACTCGAGCGAACCCAACTGTTCGCGCAACGCGGCCACTTCGCGGCCCGACAGATACAGACGAAGCGCACGGAGTTCGGCGACCACCTGTTCGTGACGCCGCGCAGCGTCGGCTTGTCTCTCGAGGGGACGCAACTGACGCCTCACCTCGCGGATGAGGTCCTGCACGCGCATCAGGTTCGCTTCCGTGGCCTCGAGACGACGTTCGGCCTTCTCCTTGCGCTTGCGGTATTTCAACACGCCGGCGGCTTCTTCGATGATGGCGCGGCGGTCCTCGGCCCGCGCGGTGAGCACGGCATCGATCTGGCCCTGACTGATGATCACGTGCTGCTGACGGCCGACGCCGGCGTCCGAGAGCAGTTCCTGGACATCGAGCAACCTGCACTCGACTCCGTTGATCGCGTACTCACTGTCACCGTTGCGGAACAACGTGCGCGACACCGTGATCTCCGAGAAATCGAGCGGCAGCAGACCCGCCGAGTTGTCGAGAGTGAGCATGACCTCGGCACGGCCGAGAGCCGCCCGCTTCGACGTGCCGTTGAAGATCACGTCTTCCATCTTCTGGCTGCGCACCGCGCTGGGAGCCTGCGCGCCCAGCACCCAGGCGATTGCATCGACCACGTTCGACTTGCCCGAACCGTTCGGACCGACGACGACCGTGACACCCGGCTCCATCTCCATGACGGTGGAATCGGCAAAGGACTTGAAGCCCTTCAGGGTGAGCGACTTGAGAAACACGGCGTCTCTCACAGTAATGGACGGGCACCCCGTGCGCCCTGATGCGTTGCTACTTCTGACAGCGGGGACAAAACGATGTGGAACGCCCCGCAACCATCACGCGACGGATGGAGGTTTTTCCACAGGTCAGACAACCTTCACCTTCGCGGCCGTAGACGCGGTGCAACTCCTGGAAACTGCCTGTGTTCCCCTGCACGTCCACGTACTGGGTGTCGTCGAGTGTCGAACCTCCGCACTCGATCGCCTCACGCAACACCTCGACGATGCACTGTGCCAGTTCGTTCGTCTTCCGGCGACTCAAGCGGTCGACCGTGCGGTCCCACCTCAGGCGCGCGCGGTGCAGGATCTCGTCGGCATAGATGTTCCCGATGCCCGCCACCACGTGTTGATTGAGCAGCAGCGGCTTCAATGCCCCGCGACGGCCGACGAGTCGGTCGGCGAGCACGTCTCCGTCGAACCGGTCGACGATGGGGTCCGGCCCCAGTCGAGCGAGTTCGGGCAGCACCTCTTCTTCGTGGCGCGGGTCGTACACCACGACCTCGCCGAACGTGCGCGGGTCGACGAACCACATCTCGTCTCTCACGCCGTTTCTCTCCGACAGTTCGCACACAACGTGGGTGTGCGGCGGTCGTTGCGTGCCGACCGGCTCGACCAGAACCCGGCCGCTCATGCGCAGGTGGATCATCACCGCATCGCCCGTGTCGAGGTCACAGAGCAGATACTTCCCGCGGCGGCGGGCAGCCGTGACGGTTGCGCCGGTGAGTCCGTGAACGACGGCATCACGACCGACGCGTCGCACCGAGCGTTCGCGACCGACGGTCACAGACTCGATGCGACGACCGACGACGCGTTCCTCGATGCCCCGGCGCACCGTCTCCACTTCGGGGAGCTCAGGCATCGTCGGACGGACGAAGCGCGTCGCACGCCTCGACGGCTGCGGCCTGCTCGGCCGCTTTCTTCGTGCGCCCCGACCCGGTTCCCACGGGCCGACCGTCGACGCGCACGGTCGAGGTGTACACACGCTCGTGATCGGGGCCCTCGCCGTCGGTGTCGTATCTGGGCGCACCCGCACCGATGCGCGAGCAGAGTTCCTGGAGACGCGATTTCGCGTCGAACATCTCGAGGTTCGGGATCGCCTCTTCGATGGCGTCACCCAGCATTCGTCGCACGAACTCGAACGCGACCGTGGCGCCGCCGTCGAGATACACCGCGCCGATGATCGCCTCGAAGGTGTCGGAGAGAATCGACTGCTTGTCGCGGCCGCCGGCCGCGTCTTCGCCCTTGCCGAGGAACACGAACTCGCCGATGCCGAGCGACCGTGCGCGGTCGGCGAGTGCATTCATGTTGACGACGCTGATGCGAAGGTCGGTGAGCTTCCCCTCGCGCATGTCACCGAGGCGATGGTACGCGAGGTCGGCGATCACCCAGCCGAGCACTGCGTCGCCGAGAAACTCGAGACGTTCATTCGACTGCTCTGCATCGTGTTCTGCCTGCCACGACCGGTGGACCAATGCGGTGCGCAGGAGGTCGTCGTTGCGGAACTCGTACCCGATGCGCAGTGAACATTCGCGCAGTGCGTCGTCGCCCACGCCGGTCATTGCCGCTCAGCCGTGGACGCGGATGATGTAGTCGACTGCGTTGCCGACGGTCTTCAGGTCGCCGAGTTCGTCGTCGTTGAACTCGAGCCCGGCGTATTCCTGTTCGAGCGAATCGACCAGTTCGATCAGTGCGATGGAGTCCGCGCCGAGGTCGTCGGCAAACTTCTGCGACTCGGCGATCGTGGATGCATCGATCTCGAGGATCTCGGCGAGGTGTCTGCAGACCGTCGCGAACACGCTGTCTCTGTCAACCGATGCCATGGGAACTCCTTTGTAGGTTCAGGATTCGACAGTAGTGGCGGCGATGGCCGCACGAATGGCCCCGACCATGTCGGAATCGACCATCTCCCTGGCCACCTTGATGCCGTTCAGCATCGCCCGCGCACTGCTCGAGCCGTGCGAGATGATGCACACGCCGTCGACCCCGAGAAGAATCGCACCGCCGGTGGAGTCAGGGTCGAAGGTGTCGTACAGCGGCAACAGTGCGGGCATCAGCGCCTTCGCGGCGTCCTTGTAGTCGGGTTGGGCGAATGCCTCGAACAACGCCCCGATGACGGTCTTCAGTGCGCCCTCGAGAGTCTTCAGCACGACGTTGCCCGTGAAACCGTCGGTGACCACCACGTCGACGTCGTCGGTCATGAGATCGCGCCCCTCGACATTGCCGATGAAATTGATGTGCGGCGAGGCGCTCAGCAGGTCGTATGCCTCCTTGCGCAGCGTGTCGCCCTTGCCCGGCTCTTCGCCGATCGACAACAGACCGACGCGCGGGTTCGTGACGCCGAAGCGACGCGTCGCGTACACCGAACCCATGATCGCGAACTGCACCAGCCACTCGGCCTGAACCTCGGCGTTTGCGCCGGCATCGAGCAACACGGTGGGCGTGCCGCCGGGAACCGGAATCGGCGTGGCGATGGCCGGACGTGCGACACCGGTGATGCGACCGAGCCGCAACAATGCACTTGCCATGGTGGCGCCGGTGTTGCCGGCAGAGATCATCGCGCTGGCGGCACCGTCGCGCACGGCTTCTGCCGAGCGCACCAGGGTCGAATCGCGTTTCTTTCGCACCGACTGTGCGGGGTCGTCGTCCATCTCGATGACCTCGGATGCAACGAAGACGGGAATGTCCCCCGCACCTTCGAGACCCTCGGGGCCGACGAGCAGGACGGGAACGCCGGCTTCGACGGCGAGATGAGCGCCTGCAACGATTTCGGACGGCGCGCGGTCGCCACCCATCGCATCAACGGCGATTGGCAACATGTGTGACTACCGGGGTCAGTCGACGGAGACTGCGACGCGACCCTTGTACCAACCGCACGTGCCGCACACCGTGTGGGGCATCTTCGTGGCGGAGCAACGCGGGCATGTGCTGCGTGCGGGCGCGGAAAGGCGCCAGTTCGATGCGCGACGCATGCGGGTCTTCGACTTCGACTTCTTTTTCTTGGGAACGGCCACCGTGGTCTCCCTGTGTTAGCGGCAAATGCGCCCGTTGTGGGGCTGGGTAATGATAGCCCGAGAATGCCGAAAACTCACGGGGTCGGGTCGTCGAGAACGCCCTTCAGACCCTCGAGGGCGGCCCATCTGGGGTCGGTGACCGTCGTGTCGCACCCGCACTGCGTCTCGGACAGGTCAGCTCCGCACTGGGGGCAGAACCCGGGGCAATCCTCGCGGCAGAGGGGCCCGAGAGGAATACCCAAGAGCAGATTCTCGCGCACCATCGGCAGCAGGTTGATCTGGTCGTTCTCGATGGCGTACGCATCGGGGTCGTCGGCCGACTGCTGATACAACTCGTGCACCTCGATGGTGAGACGTTCGCGGATCGGCGCGAGACAGCGACGGCACTCCCCGGCCCATGTGACCGACGCGGTTCCCGACACCGACACTCCGTTCGAGATCGATTCGCAGTGCATTGCAACGTCGACGGGTTCGTCGATGATGCGCGCATCGTCGAATGCGACATCGTCACAGGCGACCGTGGCAGAGACATCTTTCGTCGAGCCGGGCCATCGCAGCAGTTCGACGACATTGACAACGAGCGGCGTGGGCACGTGAGACCCTTACGACAGGTCTTGGTCGAAGAACCCGGCACCGCCTTGCTGGTCGACGGGTTCTTCTGCTTCGGGCGGCGGCTGGGAACCAATTGCAAGTTTCTGGCGTCCGTTCGCGACGGTCTTCTGCAGTCGGTCGAGAAGAATCTCGAAACTGCCGAGACGATGGTCGAGAAAGTCCTCGGTCTCGTTCTTCAGGCGACGCGCCTCTTCGTCGGCCGCATCGACCACCTGACGCGCACGCGCCTCGGCCGCCCGCACCACTTCGGTGCGCTGCACCATGCGCTCGGCGTGCTGACGTGCCATCGCCAGCAGTTCGTCGGCCTCCCGTTTCGTCTTGTCGAGGAATTCCTGTCGCTCCTTCAGCATCCACCGTGCCTGGCGGATCTCCTCGGGCAGGCGAACGAGCGCATCCTCGAGCAGTTCGATGATCTCGTCACGGTCGATGCGCGGGGTGCTCGACAACGGAACACTCGGCGCGGTTGCAATGATGTCGATGGTGCGACGCAGGATGATCTCGCTCTCGCCGAGACGCGCCTGCACCGGCGCGGGCTGACCGAATGAATCGTCGGAAACGTCGTCGTGATCGTCGAACGGCATGGGGTTACCTCCGTGTGTGGGCGGCGAGTGATGCGGCGACAACGGGCGGCACCATCGACGACACATCGCCACCATGGGCCGCGATGTCCCGGATGTAGCGACTGCTGACGTGACTGAGTCCGGGTTGACACGGCACGTAGACCGTGCGCACGCCCGCGACGGCGAAGTTGGTGTGCGCCATCTGTTGTTCGATCTCGAAGTCCCCGGGGGTGCGCAGTCCCTTCACGATGCACAGCGCATCGACTGCGCGCGCAGCGTCGACCGCGAGACCGGGAAACGCCTCGACGGAGACTCCCGTGATTCCCGAGCACGCCTCACGCGCGATGCGCACGCGCTCGTCGGTCGGAAGCGTGCCCGAGGGTTTGTCGGGGTTGTGCATCACCGCGACCACCACAGAACCGAACAGTTCGGCGGCCTGGGCGATGACATCGAGATGACCGAAATGAATGGGGTCGAAACTTCCCGGGTACAAGACAGTGCTCATTCGCCCTCCACGGTACCGTCTGACGCGCCGTCAGGTTCGAGAAATGACACGTGTGTCCGGCCGTATTTCTTTGCTCTCACGGTGTTCCACCCGCTGACGTCGCCGATCTCGCGGTCCGACTCGAGCACGACGAACGGTGCCGACACCGCACCCAACAGGCGACTCCACGTCGAGTAGCCGTACGGCGGGTCGGCAATCACGATGTCGGCCGTGCAATGGTGCGACGCCAGAGAATGAGCGTCACCGGCGACAACGGTGCTGCGTTCACGGAGCCCGAGAGTCTCGATGTTCGAGCGCAGCACCGCCAGTGCCGATCGGTCGGATTCGACGAACACGCAGTGTGCGGCGCCGCGCGACAACGCCTCGATGCCCATTGCACCGGTGCCGGCGAACAGGTCGAGAACCCGGGCGCCGTCGATGACGTCGAGACTGCCGAGAGCATTGAAGACTGCCTCGCGGACCTTGTCCGTTGTGGGTCGTGTTCCGTCGCCGACGGGCGACTCGATGCGTCGACCACGAAGGTCACCTGCCACCACTCTCACACAGGGCAGACTACGGCGGTGATCGAACCGAGAGAGACAATCGTGTGCGTCGACTGCGGAGGGCCGTGCCATCTGCTGACACATGCACCCGAAGACGGCCTGTGGGAAGTGGGCGATGTCGTCTCGTACCGGTGCAGGGACTGTCGCGACGTGTGGTATTTCCCCCTCACGGAAGACGACACGCGCGACGCGCAGTGACCGGCACCTCTCGAGGCGGACTAGCCCTTGTCGAGCGGGTCGAACTTGATGCCGACGGCCGCCATGTTCGAGATGCGCGTCGGGAGATGGTTCAGCCAGAAGTTGATGCTGAGACGCTTGGGGTCACGAACGAACGGCCGGTTCTTCTCGACTGCGCTCACCGTGCGGCGCGCGATCTTCTCCGGCTTGGCGGTCGGGATGAGTTGCAGTTTCTGGAACCTCCGCACCACCTTGTGAACCGACGCCTTCGCCGATTCGACGGCGTCCCACATGTCGGTGTCGACGGGGCCTGGCGACAGCACCGTGATGTTCACGTTCGTCGCCTTCAGTTCGCGACTCAGGCCGTTGACGAAGTTGAGGATTCCCGATTTGGTGGCACCGTAGACGCTCATGCCGGGGAAGCCCGCCGTGCCAGCAAGCGACGACACGAACACGACGTGACCCTCGTCGCGCGCGAGCATGCCGGGCAGAACATGGCGCGTGAGCATCATCGGCACCTCGAGGTTCACGCGTGCGACGGTTCTGATCTCGCGCATGTCCTCCACCGCGAATGCCGTCGTTGTCTCGATGCCCGCATTGTTCACCAACACGTCGATGTGGCCGAAGGCCGACTCGACGCGCTCGATCAGTGAGTCGACTTCTGCATCGTCCGACAGATCGACGGTCATGTGCGACCCGTTGATGGCCGCCGCAACGCGCTGAAGCGCCTCTCCGTTGCGCGCCACGACGGTGACGCGTGCACCGCGGGCGGCGAATTCGCGCGCCATCTTCTCGCCGATTCCGCGTGACCCGCCCGTGACGAGCACGTGCTTTCCTTCGAGTTTCATGTCTTCCCCTCCGGGTGACACCGTACTTCTCGCGGCGCTACGACTTGAACAGAAACTCCTCGTCCTCGTCGGAGAACAGAAGATCGAGTTCGTCGCGCAGCACGGGCAACGACCGGAGGGTGGGGTCGTCGCCGATGATGCGCTGGGCGTCGTCGCGGGCCCACTGGATCAGCTCGAGGTCGTGCTGAAGCGACGCGAGGGTGAGGTCGCTGCGCCCCTTCTGGTTCACCCCCATGATGGTTCCCTCGCCGCGCAGTCTGAGATCTTCCTCGGCGAGAACGAACCCGTCGGTCGAAGCAACGAGTGCCTCGACACGGGGCGACGGATCGTCGTGCTGGGTCACGAGATAGCAGAACGACTCAAGTTTTCCGCGGCCGACACGTCCGCGCAACTGATGCAACTGGGCGATGCCGAACCGGTCGGCATCGAGAATGACCATGCTCGTCGAGTTCGGCACGTCGACACCGACCTCGATCACCGTGGTGGCAACGAGCACCCGGGTCTTCCCCTCGCGGAACGACGCCATCACCGATTCCTTGTCGCCGGACGACATTCGGCCGTGCAGCAACGCGACGGAGAAGCCCTTCAGTTCGCCGTTCGCAAGTTCGTCGAACGTTTCCTGCGCGGAGGCGACCTCGAGTTTCTCGCTCTCCTCGATGAGCGGACACACCACGTATGCCTGCTCGCCCTTCGCGAGACGGGCGCGGATGTCGGCCCACATTCCCTCGACCTCGAGCGGCCCTGCGACCCGCGTCGTGATGATCGGAGTGCGGCCCGGGGGCAGTTCGTCGAGCACGCTCACGTCTAGGTCGCCGTACACGGTCATCGCCGCGGTGCGCGGGATCGGTGTCGCCGTCATCACGAGAACGTCGGGCATGAGACCCGACTCCTGCGCCTTGTCGCGCAACTGCGACCGTTGCTGAACCCCGAAGCGATGCTGCTCGTCGACCACCACCACACCGAGACTCCTGAACTTCACCGCATCCTGGATCAGCGCATGGGTGCCGATGATGATGTCGACGCTTCCGTCGGCGAGCCCGGCAAGAATTTTCTTGCGTTCGGCCGCGCGCACCTTGTTGGTGAGCAACTCGATGCGCAATCCCCTGTCGCCGAAGAGATTGTCGTTGTCCGACACCTTCAACGATGCAAGAAGCGCGCGAATGCCGAGAGCGTGCTGGTCGGCGAGAACCTCGGTGGGCGCCATGAGTGCTGCCTGGTGACCGCCCTGCACCGCGGCGAGCATCGTCGCGACGGCGACAAGGGTCTTTCCCGCGCCGACGTCGCCCTGCAGAAGACGATGCATCGGCTTTGCCGCTGCGAGATCGCGGTTGATCTCTTCGATCGTCCTCTTCTGTGCGCCGGTCAACGGGAACGGCAGTGCCGACATGAACGCGTCGATGAGATGGCCCGTTGTTTCGTGTGCAAAACCGGCCGAGTCTCTCTCCCACTGCGCCTTGCGCCCCACCAGCATGAGCTGCACGCGCAGCACCTCGTCGAACGCGAGTCGCTGCCGCGCATGCCGGTGGTCGTCGGCCGACTCCGGCATGTGTATGGCACGCAACGCCTCGTGGCGGCCGATGAGCGAATGCGAACGCAGAACGGATTCGGGCACCGGGTCGTCGATTCCCCGCGGTTCGCATTTTGCGAGTGCGTCCTCGATCCACTTGGCGAGGTCCCACGACGTGATGCGCGACTTCTCGCTCTGCGGGTACACCGGAACGAACCGCGCGGCCCTGTCGCCGATGCGGTCGACCACGGGGTTCGTCATCTGGCGGTACCCGTTGTAGATCTCGGCCCTGCCGAACACCGCGATCTCGATCCCCGGCTGCAGTTGTTTCTCCCGCCAGCGCTGGTTGAAGAACGTGAGCGAGAGCTTCCCCGTCTCGTCTGCAACGGTGGCCGTCACCATGACCCGGCCGTTCTTCGTCTGGATCGACCGACACCGTTCGACCCGCACCATCACGAGAGTGTCGACTCCGAGCTGCAGGTCGCGGAGAGTCGCCATGTTGGTGCGGTCGATGTACCTGCGGGGATACGTCTCGAGCAGGTCGAGAACACTGAACACACCGAACGACTCGAGTGCCGCCTGCGCCTTCTCTCCGATGCCCTTGATGCGTTCCAGACCGAGTTGGTCGAGGTCGCGAAGTGTCAGCGGTGCGTTACTCAACGCCGAACAGATAGGGATACAGCGGCTGGCCGCCGGCGTGGATCTCGACGGCCACCTCGGACCTGTTCTCGGTGACCCATGCAACGATCTGGTCGGTCGCGGCGGTCGAGGAACCCTCGCCGGTCACCACGGTGAGAAGTTCGCGCGATTCATCGATGAGATGGTCGAGCAGTTGTGTGGCCGAACCGACGAGAGTGCCCGAAATCGACACGATTCCGTCGCCGCGCACCAGGCCGATCCAGTCGCCCTCGGTGACCTTGCCCGCATCGGTGTTCGTGTCGCGCACCGCCTGTGTGACCTCGCCCGTCGCCACCGACTCGGCCGCAGACGACATCGACCGTGCATTCGACTCGGCGGACGCCTCGGGGTCGTACGACACCAATGCGGCGAGCGCCTCGGGCATCGAACACGTGGGCACGACCCGCACCTCTTTCGTCGTGAGCGCGTCGATCTGTTGGGCGACGGGAATGATGTTCTTGTTGTTCGGGAGAATCACGACCTGTCGCGCGTTCATGTGCTCGACAGCGGCCAGCAACTCCGCCGTCGACGGATTGAGTGTCTGCCCACCCGAGATGACCCCGTGCACGCCGAGTTGACCGAACAGTTCGGCGAGACCGTCGCCGCTCGCAACGGCGACGACCGCACACGTGACCGGCGGCAACGACGGGGTGTGCGTGCGCGACTGGACCGGTTCGCCGAGTTCCGCCTCGCGTGCGGCATGTTCCTCGGCGACCTCCTCGAAGAGATCGGTGACGCGAATGTTTCGCGGGCGGCCGTTCAAGAGCAACGGCGCCTCGATTGCCGCACCGATGTCGTTCGTGTGGATGTGGCAGTTGTACAGACCGTCTCCGCCGACGACCACGATCGAGTCACCGATGGTGCCCCATGCCGACTTGAACTCCCCCGCACGCGAATCGTCGAGATCGAGCAGGAACATGACTTCGTAGCGCAGCTCGCTCACGTCGACCGTTCCGTCGTCGTGATGGCGCTTCGCAACCGTCTCGAGTTGTTCTGCGCTCGGTCCGGCCGACTCGTCGGGTTCGGGAAGGTCCTCGCCCGCAACGACGTGCATGAACGAATCGAGCAACAGCAGGAAACCGGCGCCGCCCGCATCGACGACACCTGCGTCCTTCAGCACGGGCAACATCTCGGGCGTGCGGGCGAGCGCATCACGCCCGCTCTCGCGTGCGGCGCGGACGACATCGACGAGAACTCTCCCCTCGCCCGCGGCGGCCGCGGCGCCTTCTGCCGATTCGCGCACAACGGTGAGGATCGTGCCCTCGATCGGTTTCAGCACTGCTTCGTATGCCGCCGCGGCGGCCTTCGTGAACGCATCAGACAGAGCGACGGCATCGGCGCCAGCGTCACCCGTGGCACCGATCGACGACGACAGGCCGCGGAGAATCTGACTGAGGATCACTCCGCTGTTTCCGCGGGCACCCATCAACGATCCGTGACTGATGGCCTGACAGGTCGACGCCATGTCGGCCCCGGCCCCGCCGAGTTCGGCGACGACGGCATCGAGCGTGCGGGCCATGTTGGTGCCCGTGTCGCCGTCGGGCACCGGATACACGTTCAGACGGTTGATCGAGGCCTGATGGGTCTTCATCGTGTCCCGGAAGGTCACCACAACCGATCTGAGCGCCTCAGCCCCGAGAACATCAACCCCTGCCACGAGGCTTCAGGCTAGTGACCGGCGGGGGTCCGGGCGATTGCTTCCCGAAAACCCCGATTCCCTGTATCGGTTGGGGTCGCTTCGGTCCCGCTGGTAGTTTTTACCTTCGCGTTCGAAAGGCCCCGGTCGTCTTTCGCCGATCCGAAGAGGTTTTCAACATGGCTGCAGTTTGCGAAGTTTGTGGCAAGGGCCCGTCGTGGGGCATGTCTGTGTCGCACTCACACGTGCGCACCAAGCGCCGTTGGAGCCCGAACATCCAGCGCGTGCGCGCCATCGTGAAGGGTTCACCCCGTCGCGTGTACGCATGCACCGCCTGCATCAAGTCGGGCAAAGTCGTCAAGGCCGGCCGCTAAAGGCACCCATGCAGGGCGTCATCAAGGCATACGACCCCACCAGCGGTGACGGCGTCATCGTCAGCGACACCGATCTCTCCGAATACAACCTGGCGCCCGGAGCCCTCGAGGGTTCGATCTTCCGCATGTTGCGGCAGGGCCAGCGAGTGGTGTTCCAACTCGACGAATCGGGTCGTGCCACAAGTCTCAGTCTCGGCTCAGAATCAGATATGGGTACGCCTGGCGCCTAAGTTTTAGGCTGTGGGCAACCACCCGAGGTGAACAACCGGGAAACGCCGGGAGTCCGCTCGGACACCATTTCCACAACTGAGGTCAACAGATGGCTGCAAGCACTTCAAACACCCGCCTCCAGCAGTGGGTGAACGATTGGGCAGAGATTCTCCAACCGGAGTCGATCTACTGGTGTGACGGATCTGCAGACGAGTACGAATCTCTCTGCCAGTCGCTCGTCGACGCGGGAACATTCACCAAACTCGACGAAGCGAAGCGCCCGAACAGTTACTGGGCACATTCAGACCCGGGCGACGTGGCGCGCGTGGAAGACCGAACCTTCATCTGTTCCGCCAAGGCGGAAGATGCCGGCCCGAACAACAACTGGCGCGAACCATCCGAAATGCGCGCAGAGATGAACTCGCTCTACAAGGGCGCGATGCGCGGTCGCACCATGTACGTGGTGCCGTTCTCGATGGGTCCGCTCGGATCCCCCATCGCCCACATCGGGGTGCAGCTCACCGACAGCGCCTATGTGGCGGTCAGCATGCGCATCATGACCCGCATGGGTCAGGGCGCGCTCGATGTTCTCGGCAACAACGATTGGGT
>JBBANL010000023.1:0-20895 GCA_040401975.1 Ilumatobacteraceae bacterium
CGGTTTCCTAAACCGTGTGCGCAGGTTCGATCCCTGCCGGGGGCACCACGAGGTCAGACTGTCTGAGGGGAGTGTCGTGGCCATAACAGAAGCGAAACGTCGACATCTGAGAGAACTTCTCGAGTCTGCGATGACGGCAGATCGAGAAAGGTTCGATCGCGCACCGTTGCCGTATCCGGCATTTTTCGACTCGTACGTCGACACCTTTGTCGAAGCCGTGGTGCAGGCTGCCAGCGGCAAGCCGGAACTGGGTCGAGATCTGTTGGCCACGGTTGATCATGCGCCCATGGTCGAGTGGTTCGACACCTACGCCCAGAATGCGGGCGGCGAACGCGTGAAACTGCTCGAGAAGGTCCCGCAGCGCAGGGGTGGCGGAGGGAAGCGTGACATGCGGGTCTCGCGGGTGCGCGCCATCGCCGAGCGCGACGGTTGGCGGTGCGGATACTGCGGCATACGTGTGGTGGAACCGAGGGTTCTGCGGAAAGTCGATCAGTTGCTCGGGGGGAAGGTCCTCCGACACCTGACCGAGAAACGCTCGAACCGCAGTTACCACGGCATCTGGCTGGTGATGGCGCTCACTCTCGACCACATCGAGCCGCTCGCAGAGAATCACGACGACTCAGATGAAAACCTGGTGACTTGTTGTTGGGCGTGCAACTTCGGGAAATACCACTACACACTCGATGAGCTCGGCCTGCTGCCCCCGCGGCAAGGTCGAGGTCCGAGCGACGGCTGGCACGGTCTCACCGACATCGTCTGAGTCGCGCGGCCGGTCCTCGGGCGACCATGTGAAGCCGGGTTGGGGCCCTCCATGGCGCGAAACCCTCGTAACGTAACGCTCCGTTAACAGGAGTCAGCGTCTGTTCGCTGTATTGTTGCCCCATGAAAGTGGTCAGGTTCTGTCGCCCCCAAGCCGTGTCGAGCGTGGCTGTGGCGGTCGCCCTGTTCGTCATGGCAATCCCTCCGATGTTGCAGACAACCTCTGCATCGGCATTGACATCGGGAATCGTCGAAACCGATCTTGCCCTGAATCTCGACCCGAACCTTGCTGAGTCGTATTCGGGGGCCGGCGTCACCGTCACAGACTTGAGCGGCGGAGGTCGGAACGGAACACTCGCCGGCACTCCACTTCCCGCTTTTGACGGCTCCGGCCCGAAGGCTTTCGAATTCACGAGAACCTATGTGTCGAACACGGCGAGCACCGCAAACAAGATTTCGATCAACAGCAAGTTTCTCACGGACAATTTCACGATCCAGACCTGGATCAAGACGAATCAAGTTGGCTACTCGACGGCTCACTACACAACGATGTACATCATGGCGTCAGAGTGCGGTGGCGGCGCCGCCGACTGGGGAATGGGTGTCAACAACACCGGGAAACTCGCCTTCGGAGCGGGACCATCGGACGCCACGTTTGCGACGTCCGAGGCAGTCAACACCAATGCATGGATCAATGTCGCTGCAACACGAGAAAAAGCAACCGGACAGATCAAGCTGTACATCAACGGGGTGTTGAAGACGACGGGCAACGGTCAGAGCGGGAACTCCCTCACATGCGCGGCAGACGGCAGAACGTGGATCGGGAACGGGCAGGACGCACCGGCGTACAGTTTCGGCGGCAAGATCAGCACCGTGCTCGCGTACACGCGTGTGTTGACTGCCTCGGACATCCTGACGAACTACAACGCGACGGTCGGAACCTTCTATCCGGTGACCTACAACATTTCGTACAACGCGAACGGTGCAACATCCGGAACGGTCCCGGCCAACGGCACCTACACCACCGGCGGATCAGCCTCTGTGGTCGCGCAAAACACGGGCTCACTCGCACGAACCGGGTACACATTTGCCGGATGGAACACCACGGCTGACGGAACAGGTACGACCTACACGCCCGGAGTCAGCACGTATTCGAGCAACGCCGACGTGACGTTGTACGCAATGTGGACTCTCATCCCGACGACCACCACGACCACGACGACGACCACCACGACAACCACGGTTCCGCCGGCGGTGGTGATCGACATCCAGGTGCCGGTCACCACGATTGCCGGGGGTCAGGGCTCCACCGCAACAGTTGCTCCTCAGGCAACGACACCGCCGACGACGCCATCGCGATCGAGTTCTGCCACAACCGACAACGCCCCGACGACCACGGTTGCCCCGACATCGAGCACCTCGACCTCTCTCGTTCCGCCTGTCATTCCGAGAGTGTCGGCGGGAGAGTCGGCCCTCGATGTCGGTGGTGTGACGAGCAAAGTCGACGTGACACGCGAAGACAACCAGTTGATCATGACGGCGGGACCTCTGAAGGCAGTCTTGTCCGGCGCAAACGACGAGGGTGCGAGACAACCGCTCGACTCCGACGGCAACCTGAGGCTGAACGGCGGCGACGTCATCAAGATCAACATGAACGGCTTCAAGCCGGACTCGAAGGTTGATGTGTGGCTCTTCTCGACGCCGCGACGACTGGGAAGCGCGGTAGTGGGCAAGGACGGCAGCATGAGCGGCTCTTTCACGATTCCCGAGGATGTGGAGAGCGGTTCACACCGCATTGCCATCAAGGGCCTGCTGCCGAACGGCAAGTCCGCGACTTTCACGTTGGGTATCGCGATGGGGGGCATGTCCAAGACATCGACATTGACCCGAGTGTTGATTGCCATTCCGATTGCACTCGCGGTGGGCATCGGATTTGCCATCCCGAACCAATTGCGACGACGACGCAGAAACGCAATCTGAGTCGACGCGAAGTGAACTCTGTTCACTCCGTTGGCTCGGTTCTCGTGCACATCACATAAGATGAGTCTTGATGTCTCCTGTGCGCGGTAACGACAAGATCAGAGTCGGCCTTCTTGCCTACGGAGCCATAGGTCACGAACACAACCTTGCCGTGCAGGGGACACCCGGGCTCGAACTCACTGCGGTGTGCGACATGAACCCCGAGCGAATCGCCGCGGCGAAGGAACTGGCACCTTCGGTGGAGGCGTTCTCCGATGCAACTGCGATGCTCGATTCCGGTTTGATCGATCTCGTTGTCATCTCCACACCGCCCAACAGCCACTATTCGTGGGCAAAGGAATCGTTGACTCGCGGCCTGAACGTCGTTCTCGAGAAGCCGATGGCACTGACTGCGGAGCAATGCGACGAGTTGATGACTCTCGCGGCAGAGAAAGACCTGCTGCTCGTGGTGTACCAGAACCGTCGATACGACGCAGATTTCGTGACCATGCACCGGATCATTTCGGAAGGCACCATCGGCGAGGTTTTTCAGTACGACTCGTTCGTCGGCGGATATTCCGAACCGTGCACGTACTGGCATTCGAACGCGGAAGTGTCGGGCGGCGCCATTTTTGATTGGGGGAGTCACTTCATCGACCAGGTTCTCACCGTGATTCCCGATGCAGTCGCCCATGTCAGCGGGCAGAACCACAAGCGGGTGTGGATGCACGCCACGAATGCCGATCATGCACAGGTCACCATCACCTTTGCGTCGGGTGTCCAGGCGACATTCGTCAATTCCGATCTTGCCGCCGCACGAAAGCCGAAGTTCTACGTGTTGGGAACCAGGGGTGCGATCGTGGGCGACTGGAATCCGGCGGCGGAGCCGGCGGTGGCAGACCTGCCGGCCATACTCACGGTGCATTCACATGACGGATGCAGGTCGGTGGTTGCACTCGACGAGATCGAGCCGTTCTCCTTTCACCGTTCCCTCGTGGACCATCTCCGGAACGGCACTCCGATGTCAGTGCAGGCGCTTCAGTCCCGCAACGTCGTTGCCATCATGGAAGCAGCAGAGCGGTCGGCCCTGAACAACGCAATTCCCGAGATTCCCGACATCAGACTCCCGTGAACGTTCGCTGGGGGTTCATCGGCGCCGGTTTCGTGGCCAGCCGGGCGATGGCTCCGGCTGTTCATGCCACGCCCGGGTCGGAGCTCTACGCCGTGGCAAGCAGAGATGCGAAGAGATCCGCCGAACTCGGCCCCGAGGTCGTTCATGGGTCGTACCGAGAACTGCTGGAAGACCCCGAAGTCGATGTCGTCTACATCAGCCTGACGAATGTGCAACACAAAGAGTGGGTGCTCGCCGCATTGGATGCCGGAAAGCACGTTCTGTGCGAAAAGCCACTGGCCATGGACGCGGGGGAAGTGCGCTCGATGCTGGACTCTGCACATCGCAACAAGCGGTTGCTCGTCGAAGCGGTGTGGACACGTTGGCAACCCCGAATGAAAAGGATGGCAGAGATAGTTCGACGCGGGGATCTCGGCGACGTTCTCCGCATCTCGTCGGCGTTCACGTTCAAGGGGGATCTGACGGGGAACTACCGCTCGAGTCCGGAGATGGGTGGCGGCGCACTTCTCGATGTCGGGTGCTATCAAGCCCATCTGTGGTTGATGCTGCTCGGCGAGTCGGTTGATTGGGCGATCGAGAACGTCGAAAGAATCGACGGCCCGACGGGCATCGACCTGACGACATCGATTCGGGCGCGACTCGCCGGCGGTGTTGCCGCAGATGCACTTTCGTCGTTTGACATGCGACCCGGGCAGCGAATCGAAGTACACGGTTCCCGCGCCGACATGCGCACGGGCAACGGGGAGGCCTTCACACTGTGGAAGCAAGAGGCGACCTTGATCGTGGGCCACACCGTGGAGACCTTCGCCCCGGATGATGCGTTTGCCCTAATGGTGGGCGACGTCAGTGCAGCTGTTCGTGGCGAAGAGCCCACTGTCCTGCTCGGCAACAGTTCGTTGCACGTTGCAGAGATTCTCGACACCGTTCGCAACTTCCCGCCACGAACGACCTGATACGTTCGTGCATTCTGTTGGCGCTGTTGGGTGGTCGCCCGCTCTGGCGCCGTCGCAAGGCTCGCCCCGTCGGTTAGCTCTCAGTTGTCAATCGGCGTCGACGACGCACCGTGGTCGGAATGATGAAACCGGCCAGGATGGCGAGGGCGAGTGGCACTGCGATCAGGATCTGGGTGGTCGCGGAACCACCGGGCATGTCACCGACAGCGATGCCGACGCCAACCACAAGGTCATCGCCCGAGGCATTGACGCTCTTCAGAACGAATCGGTGATCGCCCTTTTGAATGCCACCCGGAAGTGCAAACTTGCCCGTGATGCGGCCGGTTTCGTCGACCGTGACCGAACCGAGTTGGAACGGAGTCGAGAACATCCATGCCTCGACCTCGTTCCCCGGCTGAAGTCCACTGGCATCAAGCGAGATCGAATCGCCCGAATTCAGGCGGAGATTACCGTCGGAGTCGAGTTCGATTCTCTCGCCCGTCGATGAGATGCCGTAGACGGTTGCCTCGATGCCCGCTCCGGTGATCACGAGTGCATTGTTCTCACGCACAACCTGCAGTTCGACGTTCTCTCCGGCGATGAATGCACTTGCCTGACCCGTCTCGACTGCCGGGGCATCCGGAGCGGGAAGGGTCGTCGAAGTCGAGGTCGTGGAAGATGACTGTGGAGCAGTGCTGGGAACGGTGGGTATTGCACCCTGGCCCACAGCGACAGTTGTCGAAGGTGCGGTCGAAGCACCACCACTCGTCGAGGCATCTGCCGGCGTCGTGGTGGTTGAGGCGGGGACTGTCGTCGTGGTCGTCGTTGTTGTCGTCGTTGTTGTCGAACTGGTGATGGTCAGCGACTTCGACACTGTCGCTTGATCGCGCAACAGGTGGCCCGGCGCGTCGGCATGCACCGTGCAGGTGCCGACCGAGACGGGGGTGATCGTGCCGTTCGAAGCGATCGTGCACACGGAAGGTGTGCTGCTGCGGTATGTGACTCCCTGGCCTGCCGGATCAGTTGCCGGGCTGGAGACGGCAAGAGAGTTCGTGTACTGCTGATTGATGGACGAACTGGCATAGGTCCAACCCGTGGGGGTGTTGAGGCTCTGCGATGTTGACCGTTCGTAGGCGCCGACTTCGCAGCCCGAGCCCTGTGGTCTCGACATGCCGATTTGGTCGCTGCCCGAGCAACCGCTCCAGAAGTCCAGAGCGACACTTCCCGCCAGAAGCGGAACCGTCTTCGTCGCGTTTCCTCGGTACGACAGGTCGCCGAGCTTCAGATCTGCGAAGTCGACGATCGCCGAATTCGTGGCGGGCGACGCCGGATACGAGGCAGTGAGGTTGGGGCACGAGTTGTCGGTCACGAGGTTTCCGCGGTTCCCGTTCACGGTCTGCTGACTGTTGCACACCGGAATCATCGACGGATCACTCTGGGCAATGATGCTGTGGTTCACCGTCAGGTCTCCGTAGAGAACCGTGGTTCCGTTCGGTCCCGTGTTGTCGACGAATGTCGAATTGTTGATGGTGGCGCTCGCAAAGTTCGCGATGACAGCCGCGGCACTTCGGTACATCGTCTGGTTGCCCACGAACGTCGACGAGTCGATGGTGAGACCGAATCCGAACAGCGTGGCAACGCCGCCGCCGTCGAAGTACGCGGTGTTCGACTCGAACGTCGAGTTGGTGATGGTGGAGTTCACATTGAGGTAGTCACCGATCATTCGGCCGACCGCACCGCCGACGAAGTCTGCGTAGTTGTTCCGGAAATACGAATCAGTGATGTGAAAAGCCGATTCTCTCTCGACATAGATCGCGCCGCCGCACCGGTTGCCGTCTTCGCATTCACCGAGGGAGCCTGATTGCATTGCCTTTCCGTTCACGAACCCGAGGCTGTCGATGTTGACGGTGATTTCGGAGCCCGAGTTTGCGGTCAGGTTGTTGTCGTGAATCATCAGGATCTGCGATGTCTCGAGGCCGTCGAGGGTCGTCGAACGAGCACCCGCGCCACGCAGGGTGAGGGACTTGGTCACGTTGAGGCGCGATGAAATCGAATACGTTCCGGCACAGATGTGGATGGTGTCGCCGTTGCTTGCTGCGTTGATTGCGGCCTGGATTGCAGACTGTGTTGCACCCACATGACCGGGGGAGGAACAACTTGTTCCGGCACCCACCGAGCCTGTCGCTGCCACGTATCTGGTGGTGGCAACTGCCGATGCAGACCCTGCGGGAACAACGATGGCCGCAAGGGCAAATGTTGCTGCGGAGAAAAGAAGTCGAAGTGATCGAGTACCCATGTGCACACCATAACAGACTGTGACTGTTCGCCGAATCCTATGTCGTCAGAGGTGCGAGCCTCGCGGGTTCAATCGGAGGGAGGAGATGCGACCAGTCGGGCAGCCAGAGTGAGCAACTGCTTGCGCATCATCACACCGTCTCCCGCGCCCAGCAATTTTTCCCACAGTCGACCGCCGGGAACGTTCATTCGAATGCGCACGCGTGTCACCAGCCGCGTGCCATCCGGAATCTCGCGCAATTCGTAGGCGAGGGTGAAGCACAGTCTGTTGCTCGAGGTCGACCCCACCGGTGTTCGCAGCACAAACGACCGCGGCGGGTCGACGACGGCTGCTTCGAATGCGATGGGTCCGCCGGGAACAAGTGATCCGGCAACGGTGTCCTGCCATTCGGCGTGCACGCGGTCGGCGCTGCGTCGACCGAGATTGTCGAGCAGGTCGTAGCTGTACCATCCCGCGCGCCCGAACCCCATTTGTCGCAGCCACGGGAAGACATCCGCCGGCGGTGCACCGATGGTGATGCATCGGGTTGCAATCACCCGCGCATCTTCACAGAGACCATCGCCGACAACCGGCCCGGCACTCTCCTGCGGTGTAGCGCCCCAGTTGCGCACGATCATGCCGATCGGTCATTGACGGGTCGCGGCCACAACAACGCAAGAATCCACACCGCGGTTGCGCCACGAACAGTCCAGGCAAGAGCACGGACGAAATTGGCGGTCATCAACCGGTCGTGCACTGCGGCGTCGAAACCGTCGGCGAGGTCACCGTGGGCCGGGGCCGACCACACGCCGCTGATCACCAGCACCATTGCCATGGCCACGGCTCCGACGGCGACCGGCACCCGAAGCGATCGTGCGCCCCCGACGAACGCGGTCCAAAGCAGGGCGAGAAGTGTCAGGCCCTCCGTCAGCCACGGCAACAACAGCAACTTGCCGATGCGGTCAACGTGCGCCGCCTGGAATCGTTCGTAGGTGGCGGGCCCGACCTCTGCAAAGAGCGGGTAGTGAACCGTGTGGATCGTCCAGATCATGCCGACCATGAACAACGTGGCTGTGGCGTGGGCGATGGCGATGCGTCGCACGGCAGGAGACGAGAAGGTCACGTCGTGACCTTATCCGTGGGGTCTTGCGACGGGAGGTGCATCCCGTCGCACCGTCAGGCCGACTCGGATTCCCTGCGTCGGATGACCACAGGGACCAACAAGCCCGCCAGCACCGCAATGGCAATCACGATTCCCACGACGATCGAGAGTCCGGCAGATCCGCCGTCTTCGTTGCCGGCAACAAGGCCAATGGCCACAATGGTCTCTTCGCCGAGTTGAGACTTCGACTTGAGAACCAGTCTGTGCTCACCATCTTCAAGCTCGGATGGAACGTCGAAGGTACCTGCTGCGGATCCTGACTTGTTCGTCGTGACCGAACCGAGGTAGGCCGGGTCCGAGAACAACCACGCTTCGAGGTCCTCTTCAGAGCCAAAACCCGTTGCATCGACCAGCAATCTGTCGTCGCCGTTCACGCGCAGGTTTCCGTCGGAATCAAGTTCGATCTTTGCACCGGTTTCGTCCACGCCGGACACGGTGATTTCCACTCCCGAACCTGTGATTTTCAGCGAATTGTTGACCCTTTGAATGCTCAGTTCGGCAGTGCTTCCGTTGACCGTGAGTCGTGCATCCCCTGGGGCGGCTTCGGGAGCCTCAGGAGCAGGGCCCTCTGGGTTGGCTGTCGAGGCTCGCGGTGCAAGGGTGGTGGTGGTCGTCGTCGTTGTCGCGGCAGTGGTGTCGGAGGTCTCGCTCGAGTCAACGTCCTGCTCATCGCTCGCTGCCACTGTCGTTGTCGAACCTGACTGGGCCGGTGCCGTCGTGGCGGGAGCTGCGGTGGTCGAGCTTGCAGGAACAGTGGTGGTGGTCGTCGAAGTCGTCGAAGTTGTGGTGGATGTCGTTGTTGTGGTGGATGTCGTTGTCGTCGACGAAGTCGTGGTGGTCACAGCCTGTCCGACGCGGTATTTGTACATGTCGCTGAATCGCCAACCGCTCGAGATGAGAGTCTCACCGTCGTCTGACAATGTGATGCTCGCCGACCACTGGTGGTTGATTGCAACTCGCGTGGCGCGTACTCCTGTGCTCATGTCGTACACGTCGAGTACCTCTGGCCACAGTCCGCCCTGGTTCTGGTAGATCAAGTAGCCGAGGCCACGAGTGTGGTCCACCACGAACGGTGTGGGCCCGAGGACATTGCCGAGGCTGCCGTGGCCGAGATACGAACTCCACAATTTGTTCGGGGTTCCGCCGAGATTGTTCCATGCGGAGAACACGCCGTTGTTCGACGCCACGTAGAGAGTGGTTCCGGTGCCGTTGATGCCGAGGAATGCGGGGCCGTCTGCGGTCGTGGCTCCGGCACTTGTTTGCACCGAGAAGGTGTTGTCGACCGACCCGGACGGGAGTGCAATGCGCGTCACGGGTGTGCCTGCGGAGGTGACCTGACCCCAGATTGTCGATGCGTACACGTAATTGCCGGTCGGGCTCATCACGAGTCTGATCAAAGGGTTCGATCCGTTCGTCACGGTCGTGTTGGCGTATGTGGAGAGGTTGATGATCTGCACCGACGTGCCTGCGTCGCTCCACTGGTTTGCGCACGAAGCGACCACGTGGCTGTCATCAGGCATCAGCACCATGTTGCGAATCTTGCCCGAGGCACAGACCGATGTGATCGGTGTGGAGACTGCGCCGGTGGCGATGGTGACGCGCGAAATGCTGTTGCCTGAGGCGTTTCCGACCCATGCGTAGGTACCGGACGAATCAATGTCGACTTCAGCCGGTTCGGAACCCACGGCAACCGTGCGCACGATGGCACCCGTCGAGATGTTGATGATGCGGACGCGCGAGCGCTTTGTCTCTCCGAACACCACGAGGGTTCCGTCGGGGGTGATGTCGGCGGCCCACACGCCGATGTCGTTCGGGTTGCTCAGCGACGAATCCTGGAAACTCCACGATGCCTGCTGCGCAGGGTCGAGGTACGAGGTCGCGCTCGCACCGCCGACACTCAGGGCGGCCACCCCGATGAGTGCAGATGTGACAATCAGCGCGTTGGCAACGAATGTTCTCATGGACTTCATGGCAACCTCCAGACACGGTCATTGACTCTCTGAATTAGTCAACGACTGTTCCCCAGTTTGCCTCGCCAGCGAGGGGCAACGCAAATCATTCGGGGTGAAACCGGGTCGACCCGGTGCTCAGCCCGCGAGGGTCAGCCTGCGAACTTTGGTGAAGTCTTCGACGTGGCTGTCTTGGTGCCCGACTTGCAGGTAGTGGTCATCGACAACTTGGTGTTCTTCTTTGCACCGGCAGTCTTCAGTTTCTTCACCGCAGTGCTCGACATCGTGTACGTCGCGTCACCTGTCACCGAGATCTTCGGCGACCCGAGTGTGACGGTGGTGCGCTTGTACGTGACGGTGACCTTGCACGTGGCGCCCGGTGACGAAGTGAGTCGCACCTGGGTGCCTGACTTCACGGTCAACGTGCCACCGGCGATCGGGGCAGACTTCACCGTGTGCCGACCCTTGGTGAGGTTCACCTTGAGTTCGTCGGTGTTCGCGGCGAGCATCGGCCGAAGTGCCTGCTTGCGGATCGATGCCGCACCGGCGGTGGCGAGCAGGCTGTCGATCGCTGACAGTTTGAACGAGTCGTTGAACGAGTAGGTTCCCGAACCGGCCGCCTCGGCGAGCTTGCCGCTGCCACTCAGAACCGTGACCGTCGCGTTGTTGAGCCCGACTGGAATGCAGGTGGCGGTCGTCTGGCTCGCACACGAGGTGTTGTTCGTCGGGTCACCCACGACCAGGTTGCCCGCGACGGTTCCCGCGAGTCCGTTCCCGGCACTGAAGGTGAGTCCCAATGCGCAGTTGAAGTTGACCGAACCGGTCGAGCCCTGACCGGTGATGCGTGCCTTGCCCGCGACTGCTCCACCGAAATTCGCCGCCACGGTGACGTTGATGGTGGGCGTGGTTGACGTGGCCTTGCACTTCAGCGTCATGCTGCCGGCGGTCCCGATGTCGGCCGGCATGGAAGGAGCCGAGATGGTTCCCGTCACCGTGATGTCCGAGGTGGGGACTGTGACTTCCGATGTGCACGTCGCACCGACGTTCGCATCAGAGTCGGCGATGATGTTTCGGAGTTTCAGACCGTCCACGAAGGGATTGGCGGTCGGATTGATCACTGCACCTTGAGTGGTCTCCGTTGTGTTGCTCACCGAGGTCACCGTGCACGTGATCGACCCCGCATTCATGATCGGTGTCATGAACTGCGACCAGTTGACGTCTGGCGTGATGTCGCCCGCGCCCGCGGGCAACGGCGGCAATGCCGAGACTGGCGACGAGGAGACCACGCCGAGCGTGGAGATCCCCAGAACAACGGACAGAAGAATGCGTACTCGTTTCATGTGGTGAAAGTAACAAAAACAGCCGGGGTATGGAATGGTCAGAAGGGGTATTCCCCCGGGGCTGGAGCCTCCAGGGTCGCGGGATACTGTCGGAGGGTGCACCAGCCACGCGACATCGTGTTCGAACCCGAGGCAATCACCGCCCTCACGGAGATTCTGGGCATCATGGCCGACCAACTCATGGGGGAGACCTCCAACACGCGTTGGGAAATCACGCGACTCGCCGAGCTCGAGGCCCGATTGATGGCACCTGCCCCGGGCGACCCTGTCACCATCGGCATCGACGATGCGGCACTTCTGCTCGATGGCATGGCCTTCACGGAAGTGATGTCGATCGAGTTTCCGTGGTTCGAGATGGTGCAGTGGACCTCTGATTTCGTCACCGCTGAGTTGCGGCAGCACTGGACAGAGGACGAATGGCGGGACTTCTCGGCTCGTCCGTGAGTGCGTGCTGGGTACGCTTCAGGCATGACCGAACCGAAGCGTGACCTTCCGCCCGGGTATCAGCATCAACTCGACCTCGGTTACGTCTTCGGCGGTTTGTCGACGTTCGCCCAGCGGCCGTTCGTTCCTGATGCGGCCCAACTCGCCGAATGGAAACCCGATGTCGCGGTGATGGGGGCCCCGTTCGATCTCGGCACGACCAACCGGCCGGGTGCCCGGTTCGGCCCGAAGGGTGTGCGCACGGGTGCATACGAACCGGGCACGTTTCATCTCGACCTCGGTATCGAGATCTTTGACCATCTCGAAGTTGTTGATGCAGGTGATGCATTCTGCCCGCACGGCCGTGTCGAGCAGAGCCTCGACAACGTGAAGAACAAGGTCGCCGAGATCGTCGGACTCGGCATCACCCCGATTGTCATCGGTGGCGACCACACCATCACCTGGCCGGCGGCGACGGCGGTGGCAGAGAAGTTCGGGTTCGGTCGCGTGGGCATGGTGCATTTCGATGCCCACGCCGACACTGCCGACACCATCGACGGCAATCTCGCAAGTCACGGCACACCGATGCGTCGTCTCATCGAGAGCGGTGCGATTCCGGCGAAGAACTTCGTGCAGATCGGTCTGCGCGGGTACTGGCCGGGTCAAGCGGTGTGGGACTGGATGCGTGACCAGGGAATGACCTGGCACATGATGCAGGAGGTTCACGAACGCGGTCTCGATGCGGTTCTCACCGATGCAATCGCGGTCGCGATGAACGGCGTCGATCATCTCTATGTCAGCATCGACATCGACTGTCTCGACCCTGCGTATGCGCCGGGCACCGGAACACCCGAACCGGGTGGGTTGTCGAGTGTCGACATGCTGCGTGCGGTACGCCGCCTTGCAATCGAGACCCCGATGGTCGGTTTCGACGTGATGGAAGTGTCTCCGCCGTACGACCACGCCGACTGCACGGTCAACATGGCGCACCGACTCATCATGGAGGTGCTCGCGGGTCTCGCGTGGAAGAAGTCCCGTTGAGCGATCAACATCCGCATCGTCGACGACTCGGCGGTCGCGGTTACTTCCACCGTGTGGGTCCGGGGCTGATCACGGGCGCCGCCGACGACGACCCGTCCGGCATCGGCACGTATTCGCAGGTCGGTGCCGCATTCGGTTTCTCGTTGTTGTGGTCGTCGTTCGCCGCTCTGCCGCTGGCCGTGGCGGTGCAGGAGTCGACGGCGAGGCTCGGACTGTTCTCGGGAAAGGGTCTCGCCGCTCTCATCAAGGAACAGTTCCCGCGATGGGTGCTGTACGTGGCGGTGGTGCTGGTCGTGGGGGCGAACTCGTTCAACATCGGTGCCGACCTCGGTTCGATGGCGGCGGCCACGCGGTTGGTCGTGCCGGTTCCGCACGCCGTTCTTGTCGCTATTTTCGCGGTGTCGATGGCGATGATCGAAATCATCGTTCCGTACCACCGGTACTCGAGGGTGCTGAAGTGGCTGTGCGTGTCGCTTCTGTCGTATGTCGCGGTGCTGTTCATCATCGATGTCGATTGGTCGAACGTGTGGGGCGAGGTGTTCACTCCGACCGTGACCTTCGACAAGAGATCTATTGCCGCGCTGATTGCATTGTTCGGCACCACGATCTCGCCGTATCTCTTCTTCTGGCAGACGAGCGAGGAAGTCGAGGAACGCAGTGAGAAAGGCGGCTCTGCCGACGCGGCACCCACCGTCGCCCATCTGAATGCAATGCGCGGTGATGTGGTCGCCGGGATGTCGTCGGGGGTTCTCGTGATGTTCGCGATCATGGTGACGTCGGCCGCAACCCTCGGCAAGGCGGGAATCAGCGACATCACGACTGCAGAACAGGCGGCGATGGCACTCGAACCGCTCGCCGGCGGTCTTGCAAAGTATCTCTTTGCTCTCGGCATTGTCGGCACCGGTTTGTTGGCGGTGCCCGTACTCGCCGGTTCCACGTCGTATGCCCTTGCCGAGACGTTCGGGTGGCGCGAGGGGCTCGGTTTGAAACTGTCGCAGGCGCACGCCTTCTACATGGTCATCGTGGTGTCGATGTTCGGGGGAATGGTGATGAACCTTGTGGGACTCGATGCGGTGAAGACCCTGTACTGGTCGGCAATCCTGAACGGCATGGCGGCGCCGCCTCTCATCGTGATGATCTGGGTGTTGGCGAGGCGTCGACAGGTTCTGGGCGAGCATGCGAGCGGACGCTTGTCGTCGGCACTGGTTGCGCTCGCCGCAATCACGAGCGCGGTGCTGCCGGTTCTGTACTTTGTAGCGCGATGATCCGCATCGACACGGCGCCCCTGCGCAGCAACAGGGACTTCCGGAACCTTTGGTTGTCGGGTGTGGTCACCGGGCTGGGGTCGTTTGCGACGTACGTGTCGATGCCGTACCAGATTGCCGACATCACCGGTTCGTACGTGGCCGTGGGAGTTCTCGGTCTCACGGAGGTTCTGCCCCTCATCGTGTTCGGCCTGTGGGGCGGCGTGATTGCCGACCGCTTCGATCGTCGAACGGTTGTCGCGGTCACCGAAGTCGTGTTGCTGTTCCTCACCCTGGTGTTGCTGGTGAACTCACGGTTCTCCGATCCGCAGGTGTGGATCATCTATGTGGTGTCGGGACTGTTCGCCGCCGTCGACGGCATGCAGCGCCCGAGCCTCGATGCGATGATGCCCCGGGTGGTGGTGCCCGACGACCTGCCCGCCGCAAGTGCTCTCATGTCGCTGCGTGGCAACATCGCCCACGTTGCCGGCCCGGCTGTCGGTGGAATTCTCATCGCCGTCGGCGGAGTCGAAGCGGCATACCTGTTCGATGCACTCACGTTCGTCGCCAGTGTCTGGCTGCTGTTCCGCATCTCGCGCATCCCGAGCCGACGCGAGGCCTTCGAACATCCGTTGCGCGAACTGCGACTCGCATTTGCGTACCTGCGCACCAGACGCGACATCATCGGCACGTATCTCGCCGACACGATCGCCATGGTGTGCACGTTTCCGTTCGCGTTGTTCCCGTTCATCGTGAAGGAATACGACGCCCCGTGGGCGCTCGGTTTTCTCTATTCGTCGCTCGCCGTCGGCAGTCTGATCGCCACCGCGACGTCGGGCTGGACATCACGCGTTCGACGCCACGGGAAGGCGGTGGTCGTCTCGGCGGCGGCGTGGGGTGCGGCCATCTGTGCCGCAGGGTTCGTGAGGAACGTGTGGTGGGTGTTGTTCTTCCTGATGCTCGCAGGCGCGGCCGACATGATGAGCGGACTCTTTCGCTCGCTGATCTGGGACCTCACCATTCCCGACGAACTGCGCGGTCGCATGGCCGGGCTCGAATTGCTCTCGTACGGGGTCGGCCCGCAACTCGGTCAGGTGAGGTCGACTCTCACGGCGCGGTTCACTTCGATTCAGTCGAGTCTCGTCATCGGTGGCGCCGTGTGCTTCTGCTCGATGGGCGTGCTGCGCTCCTCGATGCCGTCGTTGTGGAACTTCGATGCGCGCACGTCGCCCCGGTCAGATGCACCGGCAGCTCACGATGCGTGATCGCAGAGCGGTTTTGCGAGACGAATCCTTGCGACGTCGGCCGGGTTGCTGAGAGCCTGTAGCGCAAGGTCGAAGTCGGGAAGTTCCCACACGTCGCCGTCGTCGGTGATCATCACGAACCGCTCCAGTCGCGCCAGGAACGTGCGGTCGTGGCTCACCGCGATCACCGTTCCCTCGAAACCGTCGAGGGCTCGTTCGAGAGCCTCCGATGATTCGATGTCGAGGTTGTCGGTGGGCTCGTCGAGCAGCAGCACGTTGTGTCCCGCAAGTTCGAGACTGAGAATCTCGAGTCGCGCTTTCTGGCCGCCGGAGAGCGTCTGGAATTCCTGTCGCGCATTGTTGCGAAGTCCGTAACGGGCGAGCGCCGCCATCGACCGTTGTTCGTCGACGAGTCTGTCGCGCACGATGTCGATGCACTCGCGCCCCCTGAACTCGGGGCGGTCGTTGATCTGGGTGAACATGCCGACCGATGTGCGGGGCCCGAACGTGATTGTTCCCTGCAGGTCGCTCTCCCGGCCGTACAGAGCATTCAGCAGGTGTGTCTTTCCCGTTCCGTTGGGGCCGATGAGACCCACGCGTTCTCCGAAGTGCACTTCATCGGAGAACGGAAGAAAGAGATCTCCGATTGCGACCGACTCGCACCGCACGACGCGTCGTGCCGAGTCGGCACCGGTGAAACGAACGTAGATCTGTTGATCGGGAACCGGTGGGGGAGGCGGACCTGCCTTCACGAACTTTTCCCACCGCGTCTCGGCTGCATTCGCCTTGGTGGCGTTCTTGAAATTCTGTGCGGCCCTTTGCTTCATGATCTTCATGTGGTGGAACAACCGACGTTCCTCGTCGTTCCATCGCTTCAGATCGTCGCCGAGAAGTTCCTGTCGCTTCTGTCTTGCCTCGGGGAACGTCACGTACGACCCTCCGTGCACCCAGCAGCCCGACCCTTCGACGGCGATGATCTTGGTGGCCACGCGTTCGAGCAGGGTGCGGTCGTGGCTCACCATGAGAATGGTGCTCTTGCACGCCTTGATCTGTTCTTCCAGCCATGCACGTGTGGGGATGTCGAGATAGTTGTCGGGTTCGTCGAGCAGCAGAACGTCTGCGCCGCTGTTCAGCAACACGTCGAGCACCAGTCGCTTGCGCTCGCCGCCCGACAGCTCACCCACTTTCCGCGTGGAGAAGTCGGTCACCGGTGTCTTCACGCTTCGCTGTGCCGCCGCCGCCCACTGCGCCTCGAGGTCGTAGCCACCGAGGTCGCCCCAGTCTCCGAGTGCCTCTGCGTATGCCATTCCGTCATCGTCGCCCGACATCATCGCTTTCTCCGCGGTGAACAACCGACGGCCGGCCTCGCGCAATGCGGTCGGGGCGACGGCAATCAACATGTCGCGCAGCGCGTCGTCGGGTCTGCTCATGCCGACATCCTGGGTCATCTGCAGGAAGGTTCCGCCGATGCTGAACTCGCCGTCGTCGGGTTCGTACTCACCGGTGAGAATGCGGAGAATCGTGCTCTTTCCGACTCCGTTCGGGCCCACGAGTGCGGCAACCTCGCCCGCGGCGACACCGAAACTCACGTCGAAGAACAATTGCTCTGCGCCGGGTGGCGAGTAGGCGAGTTCGGAAACGACGATCGTGCTCACGGTGTCAGTCTTCCAACTCGGTCGTGTATTCCAGCCATTCGTTCTCGAGTCGCTCGATGTCGCCCTGCACTGTCGCAAGTTCGTTGCCGAGTCGGCCGAGTGCCGCGTGATCGTCGCCGCTCGTCTGCATGGCGTCGAGAATCTCCGTCTGACGCGACATCTTTGCGGCCAGGTCTTTTTCGGTCTTGACGATGAGGCGTTGAAGCGTGCTGGGGGATCGTTTCGATCTCATTTTCTGTCGCGGTGGAGTCGTCTTCGACGGGGCAACGGTTCTGGGGGTCATCGCCCGTGCACTTCGCGACTTCAGCCAGGCGTCGACGCCGCCCACGAGCAACGAGGCCCCGCCGTCACCATCGAGAGAGAAGATCTCGTCGACAGTCCTGTCGATGAACGCGCGGTCGTGGCTGACCACCACCACTATTCCGGGCCACTCGTCGAGGTAATCCTCGAGTGCACGCAGGGTGTCGAGGTCGAGATCGTTCGTCGGTTCGTCGAGCAGCAGAACATTCGGTTGTTCGATGAGCGTCAGAAGCAACTGCAGCCGTCGGCGCTCTCCGCCCGACAGCGTTCCGACCGGGGCGAACTGCGCATCGCCGTCGAACCAGAACTGCTTCATCAACTGCAGGTCCTCGACCGACGGCGCTCCCTTGTCGCCCGCGACAGCGTCGCGCACGCGAACACCGAGATCGAGGTCGCGACCCAGTTGGTCGTAGTAGCCCACCTGCACCGTGCGGCCGACGTCGATGTGGCCGACTGTCGGCTGAAGACGACCGGCGATCATGTCGAGCAGTGTGCTTTTTCCCGCACCGTTCGGGCCGACGATGCCGAGTCGGTCGCCCGGTTCGAGTGCGTGGGAGAAGGGTCTGAGAACCGTTGTGCCGTCGGGCCACGAAAAACCTGCACCGTGGAACTCGATTCCCTTCGACCCGAGTCGTTTGCTGCCGAGGTCGAGACCCAGGTCGCCCTGGCGTGCGGGCGCATCGGGACGCTGTGCAATCAGTGCCTCGGCCGCCGCGATGCGCGCTTTGGGTTTCGCGGTTCGTGCCGGGGCGCCGCGACGCAGCCACGCAAGTTCCTTTCGTGCGGCATTGCGTCGCACCTGCTCGGCCGTTGCCGCGTTCTCCTCGCGTTCTGCCCGAGCCGCGAGATACGCGGCATAGCCCGAGCCGGCGTTGATGCCCTGGGGAACGTGCAAGTAGCCGTGGCCGCGGTCGAGTTCGAGCACGCGGGTGGTCACCTTGTCGAGAACGTGCCGGTCGTGCGTGACCATGATCAGGCCACCGGGAAACTTCGCCAACCATTCCTCGAGAAAGGCGATTGCATCGAGGTCGAGATGGTTGGTGGGCTCGTCGAGAATCAGGCAGTCCCATTCGCCCGACAACAACCGGGCGAGCGCAACCCGTTTCTGCTGGCCGCCGGACAATTCTCGGGTGTCGGCATCGGACATCGAGCCCATGCTGAGTTTGTCGAGCATCGCTTCGGCCTGCCAGGTGCCGCCGACTGCATCGCGCACCGCGCCGGGCGCGAGTTGCGGAATCTGCGGCAACGTGCCGATCCGTGCGCCGCGCCCGCGTCTCACGACACCGGCTTCTGGTTCCTGCTCTCCCGAGAGAATGCGCAAGAGGGTGCTCTTGCCGCACCCGTTCAGCCCGACAACGCCGAGACGGTCTCCCGTGCCGACGGTGACCGAGACATCGGTGAACAACGGCCGGCCCGGTCGCGATGCAGAGAGACCTTCTGCGTCGATGAGGATCATGTCAGTCGCGACCGCCCGCGATGATCGGGTCGAGCGTCAACTCGGGTTCGTCTGCCTCGAGTCTCTGCAGCCTGTACTTGCTCTGGAACAAGGCGACGAGTGCGTCGTCGCTGCGGCGCAGAATGCGGATGCCGCCGATCTCTCGCAGACGCGGCGACGACTCTTTGTCGGTGATGCGAATTGCCTGGTAGTCGGCGTTCAGGATCTCGGTGGGCGAGTTGAACTCGTGGGCAAGACGGTGTGCGAGAACCTCGAACTGAAGTTGACCGACGGCGGCGAGAATCGGATCTGCGTCACCCATGTCGGGGTCGCGCAGCACCTGCACCACGCCTTCTTCGTCGAGCTGCTGCAGACCGCGTCGGAACTGCTTGAACTTCGACGAATCGAGCGGTCGTGCGGTGGCGAACACCTCGGGTGAGAAGCGCGGCAGGGCAGGGAACGCAACTGGTCGGCCGGCGTGCAACGTGTCGCCGATCTGCAGACCCGACGTGTTCACGATTCCGATCACGTCGCCGGGGTATGCCTCTTCGATGGTCTCACGCTCTGATCCGAAGGCGGTGGTGGCGTACTTGGTGCCCACTGCCTTGCCGGTGCGCGAACACTCGACGTCCATGCCGCGCTCGAACTTCCCGCTGCAGATGCGCGCGAACGCGATGCGGTCTCGATGGTTCGGGTCCATGTTGGCCTGGATCTTGAAGATGAATGCCGCGAAGTCGGCTTCGAGGGGCCGCAGTTCGTCGTTCACGTCTGCGCGCGGCTCGGGTGCCGGCGCAAGATCGACGATTGCATCGAGCACCATCTGCACGCCGAAATTGGTGAGCGCCGACCCCACGAACACCGGTGTGCTCTCGCCGGCGAGGAAGCTGTTCACGTCGACGTCTGCCCCGATGGCGTCGAGAAGACCGATGCCGTCCAACGCCTGCGTCCATGCGGCGCCTTCTTCTTCGGCGGCCACTGCCGGGTCGACGATTTCTTCCGGGGCAATCGACGCGCCGCGCGCAACGCGCGTGAAGCGGATGAAGTCGCCCGTGCGACGGTCGATCACACCGCGGAAGTCGCCCGACTGACCGACGGGCCACGTGGCGGGTGTGGGGCGCAGTCCGATCTGTTGTTCGACCTCGTCGAGCAACTCGAGCGGGTCGCGACCGGGCCGGTCGTACTTGTTGAAGAACGTGATCACGGGAAGGTTCTGCGAGCGGCACACCTCGAACAACTTGAGTGTCTGGGGCTCGATGCCCTTTGCCACGTCGAGAACCATGATCACCGCGTCGACCGCAGACAGCACCCGGTAGGTGTCCTCGGAGAAGTCGCGGTGGCCGGGGGTGTCGAGAAGGTTGAACACGCAGTCGCGATAGGGAAACTGCAGAACCGTGCTCGAGATCGAGATGCCGCGCTGGCGTTCCATCTCCATCCAGTCCGATGTTGCTGCCTTGCGCTCGCCGCGCGCCTTCACCGCTCCGCCCGTCTGGATCGCGCCCGCGTACAACAGGAATTTCTCGGTGAGGGTTGTCTTGCCCGCGTCCGGGTGGGAAATGATCGCAAAAGTGCGCCGCGACACTGCTTCCGTCAGTATCTCTTCGTCGCTGGGCATTCGTTCAGCCTACGGTCGGCCCGTCGGGTCTCGGCGGTGCCTGTGAGCGATTCGCGGCACGGTGACTAGTGTTTTCGCATGTCGCACGCCGCTCGTTCCGCAAGAGTGGAAGCACTTCTCGATCAACTGACTCTCGACGAGATGGTGTCGCTTCTCGGTGGTCTGAACATGTGGAACACCGTGCCCGTCGAACGCGTCGGAATTCCCCGCATGCGCGTCAGCGACGGACCCGCAGGGGTGCGCGGCAGTCGGTTCGACGGACCCAAGTCGATGAACGTCCCGTGCGGCACCGCGATCGCCGCGATGTGGAACCCGGCGTTGGTGCGCGAGCTGGGCGAGTTGCTCGGCCGCGAGATGCAGTCGAAAGGTGCGAGCGTCCACCTCGCCCCCACGGTCAACCTGCACCGCACGCCCGTCGGCGGTCGCAACTTCG
>JBBANL010000024.1:0-17421 GCA_040401975.1 Ilumatobacteraceae bacterium
CGATCGCCTCGGTCGGGTAGTCGGCACGGCCGACCAGGATCTCCTGTGCGGTGAACATGACCTCGATGGCGTGGCGGTATGCCTCGACATCGAAACGGTCGTTCTCGTCGAGGAACTTCAACAGGTTGAGCGACGACAGGTTGCACGCCGAGTTGTCGATGTGCATGTATTCCGAGCACGGGTTCGAGCCGTTGATGCGGCCGGTTGCGTGCGCGGTGTGCCACTTGTTGATGGTGGTGTCGAACTGCAGACCGGGGTCTGCGCATTCCCACGCAGCCTCGGCGATCTGACGCCACAGGTCGCGCGCACGGATGGTGCGCACTGCGGAGCCGTCGGTGACGGCCTTGAGTGTCCAGTCGCGGTCTTCTTCGACTGCCTTCATGAACTCGTCGGTGACGCGCACCGAGTTGTTCGCGTTCTGGTACTGAACGCTGAACGAGTCGGCGCCGTCGAGATCCATGTCGAATCCGGCGTCGCGCAGCACGCGTGCCTTGCGCTCTTCTTTCACCTTGCACCAGATGAACTCTTCGACGTCGGGATGCTCGGCGTTGAGGATGACCATCTTCGCCGCGCGACGTGTCTTGCCGCCCGACTTGATGGTGCCGGCCGATGCATCTGCGCCGCGCATGAACGACACGGGACCGGAAGCGGTTCCGCCGCCCTCGAGGTGCTCGAAGCTCGAACGGATCTTCGACAGGTTGATGCCGGAGCCCGAACCACCCTTGAAGATCACGCCTTCTTCGCGGTACCAGTTCAGGATCGCGCTCATCTTGTCTTCGACCGACAGGATGAAACACGCACTCGCCTGCTGCGGAACACCCTTCACGCCGATGTTGAACCACACCGGGCTGTTGAACGCCGCACGCTGTGTGACGAGGATGAACTTGAGTTCTGCACGGAACGCCTCTGCTTCTTCGTTGTCGACGAAGTAGCCGCCCTCGATGCCCCACGTGGTGATCGTGTCGGCGACGCGATCGATGACCTGGCGCATGCTGCTCTCGCGCTCGGGTGTGCCCGGTGTTCCGCGGAAGTATTTCTGGGCGACGATGTTCGTTGCGTTCAACGACCACGACACGGGGAACTCGACATCGAGCTGTTCGAATGCGACGGAGCCGTCGCGCCAGTTCGTGATGCGCGCATCACGCTTTTCCCATGCCACCTCGTCGTACGGGTGCACACCCGGCGTGGTGAAGAATCGGCCGATGCCGATGGACAAGCGATCCGGTGCGAGTGACATGATTTCTCCTACTGAGCGTGAATTTTGGTGGTCTGGAGACCGATATGTGTCGGGAGAGACACCCCTACCACAAGATGTAGTGGGTAACCCTCCCCCTTTTGCGAGTAACCCACAAGAGGTTGTGAGATTACAGCACTGTAGTTACACCTTTGTCAACGACCCTCGCGGAATTCCTTGACGTAGTGCGGCAGCGGCGCGATCTGCCAGGTATCGGGACCGCCCGGCCCCAGGTTCGAACTCTTGCCTCCCCCTCCATCCGACAGGTCGCAGCCACCGCCGACTACGGCGCCAAGATACGGCCAACCCCTTGTGGATTGGAAGTGGACAGCCGTGTGAATTCACGGTTTTTTTCTGGGGAAACCCAATGTTTTTCGGTGGATTGCCCTGTGGGTCGACTGTGGAGAAGACCCCCGAATCTGGGGACAAACCACCCGCCCCGGGACCCCGACCGGCGACCGCGAGGTCTGGGCCTAGCCGATGGCCTCGACCGTGACCGGAATCGCGTTCAGAACGGCGTTTCCCGACAAGGGATCCATCTCCTTGTCGTCGGTGAGGATGTTCGAGTTCACCCCGGCCTTCTCGGCGGCAACCGCCATGCGGGTGCCCGGGACGCCGTGGCCCCACCCGTGGGGAACGCTGACGACACCGGGGCGCACCGCATCGGTGATCTCCGCGGGAATCTCGATCGAACCCACGCGACTCGTGATGCGAATCGGCGCACCGTGTGCAACGCCCAGTCGATCTGCGTCGTCGGGATGCACGTGAGCCGTGCACGACAGCGAACCCTTCGTGAGCACCTTGATGTTGTGCATCCACGAGTTGTTCGACTTCAATTCGCGCCGACCCACCAACACCATCTGTTGCGACGACATCGACGACAGCGATTCGCGCAATCGATTCATGTCGCTGATCAACTGCGGTGGCGACAACTCGATGCGCCCCGACGGCGTGCGCAGCACTTCGGGAACCCGCGGTTCCAGAGCGCCCATGTCGACGCCGTGCGGGTTTGCAATCAACATGTCGAGCGACACGCCGTTTGCGTTCCCACCGAACGCGGCACCGTACGGCCCGGTCTGCAGGATGAAATCGAGAGTCCGCGCAGTTCCCCGACGTCCGTCTTTCGACAGCATCGCGAGGATCTCGTCGACGTCTCGGCCGAACACCGGCGACGACGAATTCGCCACGGCCGACGACACTGTCGCGGCGATCATGCTGTCGTCGAGAGCAGACACGTCGCACTCTGCACCGAGCCCCTGCAGGATTCCGCCGAGCTTCAGGATGATTTCCCATTCGTCGGGCTGCGAGTCGTCCTTCTTCAGCACGGGCTGGCTGTAGTTGCCCACGTTGCGCACCGCATAGGTGTAGAGACCGAGGTCGTAATGGTCTTTCTCGAGCGCGGACGGCGACGGAAGAATCACGTCTGCGTGCCGCGTGGTCTCGTTCAGGTAGATGTCGACCGACACCATGAACTCGAGATCGGCGAGTGCCGCGTCGAGCTGCGACGAGTGCGGGGTCGACATCACGGGGTTGCCGCCGATCGTGATTGCCGCGCGAATCTGGTTCTCACCCGGAGTCGTGATCTCTTCTGCGAGAACCGCCACGGGGTACTCGCCGAGCGCTTCGGGCCGCTTGCTGACGCGGCTGTACCCGCGACCGGTCTGGAAGCCCTTGCCCCTGCCCCCTTCTCCGCGTGTCGTTGCCGAACCGGCGACGGGGGTGGTGAACATCGCACCGCCGCGCTTGTCGAAGTTTCCCGAGACGATGTTCAACACGTTCACCAACCACGCGTGCGTGGTTCCGAACGACACGGTGTGCACGCCGATGCGCCCGTACACGGCCGAGGTTTTTGCCGCACACAACTCTCGCGCGAGTCGCGTGATGTCGGCGGCGTTGATGCCGGTTGCGCCCGCGACGGCGTTGGGCGTGAACGGTGCGACCGCGACCTTCAACTCGTCGACACCGTTGAGCAGGCTGGCGATGCGCGGTTCGATCTTTGCGATGTTCTCGGCGAACATCACGTTCAGCATCGCCGCCATGAACAGCCCGTCGGTGCCGGGCCTGATCGACACCCATTCGTCCGACTCTTCCGCCGTCTTCGTGCGGCGCGGATCGACAACCACCACTTTTCCGCCGCGCGCGCGGATGGCCTGAATGCGGCCGGGGAAATCGGGAGCGGTGCACAGGCTGCCGTTCGATGCGTACGGGTTGGCCCCCAGCATCATCAGATAGTCGGTGTGGTCGAGGTCCGGCACGGGAATGCTCTGTGCGGTTCCGAACATGAACCCGCCCGACACGTGCATCGGCATCTGGTCGACCGTCGATGCGCTGAAGATGTTGCGCGACCCCATCGACTTCAGCATCGCGCTCGTGTACAGCTGCGGCCCGAGGTTGTGGGCGTTCGGATTCCCCAGATACGCCGATAGTGCACCGCGCCCGTGACGTTCGATCACGCCGGTGAGACCTTTTTCGACTTCGCGCCACGCCTCGTCCCACGACACCTCGACATGAACGCCGTTCCTCTTCACGAGCGGTGCACGCAGGCGGTCGGGGTCTTCGTGCAGCTGCTTGAGAGTGCTCCCCTTCGGACAGATGAATCCGTGACTGAACACGTCCTTCTGGTCGCCACGGATGCGCACGATCTGCTCGTTGGGCCCGACGGTGATCTCGAGTCCGCACGTTGCCTCGCACAGCGGGCAGGTGCGTATGGCGGTACGGGTGGCTGCGTCTGTCATGCCCACACTCTGCCATGCCGAAAGCGATCATCCATCAGCGTTCGTACACTTCACCCATGGCCCAACGCGTCGAGGTGTGCATGATCACCACCCCGGACGGAGCCATCGACCAGCACGGTCGCTCGCGCCCTCTCGGTGGCCCGGCCGACCAGCAACGACTCATCGATCTTCGCTCGGCGGCGAGTGTGGTGTTGGTGGGGGCCGGCACGGCACGTGCAGAGAACTACGGCCCGCCGTCGCGCAAAGACCTGCGCATCGGCGTCGTCACGTTGTCGTGTGCACTCGATTTTGCATCGCCCTTGTTTGTGTCGGGTGCGGGTTTCGTGGTCACGACGACCACCGCCCCCGCCGTTCCCGTCGACAGCGTGCGCGCCGGAACCGACACGATCGACTTCGTGGCGGTGTTGGGTCAGCTTCCCCACGGAATCGTTCACGTCGAAGGCGGGCCGCAGTTGAACGCGGCGTTGTTCGATGCCGACCTCGTCGACGCGATCAATCTCACCGTCTCGCCGCATCTCGTTGGGTCACGCGGACCCGGGATTTCTGCGGCACCGCATGCGCCGCGACGATTCTCGCTGGTGTCGCAGGAACTGCGGGAGGGATTCGTGTTCGTGCGCTACGAACGCACGTGACAGGTCACGACTGCTTCAACAGCGCAAGTTCGCGACTGAAGTCGGAAGTGTCGTCGAAGTTCTTGTACACACTCGCGAACCTCACGTAGGCAACCTTGTCGAGGTCGCGAAGTCGTTCGAGAACCGCGTGACCCACCGTCGACGAGGTGATCTCGGTCCCGGCCACCTGGGCGAGACGCATGTCATCTTCCACCATCTCGGCCAGTGTCTCGATCTGGGTCTCCTCGACCGGTCGACCCTTGCAGGCCGAACGCACGCCGTACACGACCTTGGCGCGGTCGAATGGTTCGCGCACTCCGGACCGCTTCAGCACCATCAACGGCACGCTCTCGAGGCGCTCGTAGGTGGTGAAGCGATAGGCACATTCCGGGCACGACCGGCGTCGACGAATGGCAGAGCCGTCTTCGGTCGACCGTGAATCGATCACCTTGGTGTCGTCGTGTTTGCAGACGGGGCAATGCACGAAACCCGATGATAAATGACCCGCGCTTAACTTTCTGTCAGTGTGCCGGGAAAAACCGGGTCCGGGCCCGGTGCGGGGGCTACGGGATGCGGATGACCTGACCCGGCTCGATGTGCGATCCGTTGAGACGCACCATTTCGCTGACCAGATCCGCCACGCTGCCCCGGGGGACAATGGTGCGGGCAATGTCCCACAGAGTGTCGCCGCTCTTGGCGATGACTGTGCGGGGAACGACCTGCTCGGCCGGGCTCGGGTTCGAGGCAAAGGCACCGGAGGTGACCACCACGGATGCCACGGCAAAAATGACGGTGGCACCCACCACGCGGCGGCGGCGACGGAATGTGGCCTCGGTCGGCCGGCGACGGGCCGGGTAGGCAGCCGAACGGCTGGCGGGGCTGGAGAGGCCGAGGAGAAGAGGATCGATGGTGGTTGCCATGGTGGGTGTCCTTTGGGTTGGTGCCCCTGTGGGGCTGTGTGGGGCTTGTTTCTTGGGGTTCTGGGGACCGGGCGGTCTATGTGGCTGTCACCGTAGCGAACAGGTGTTCTAGAGTTTGCCCGAACAAGTGTTCGGTGTCAACCCCCCAGACGAACATTTGTTTCCCGAACAGGTGTTTGACCTCACCCCCGAACACCTGTACGCTCCCAGGCATGTCAGAAACCCTCACCGAGCGCCAACGCCAGATTCTCCACGTCATCGAAAAGAGCATGCAAGAGCGCGGATACCCGCCGAGCGTGCGCGAGATCGGCGAGGCCGTGGGGCTGAACTCCCCTTCCACCGTCCACAATCACCTGGCCACGCTCCAGAAGATGGGCTTCCTGCGCCGCGACCCCACCAAGCCACGCGCCATCGAGGTGCGATTCGACACGAACTCAGAAGTTGCCATGGAACGACGCCCGTCCCGCCACGTGCCCCTCATCGGCGATGTGGCTGCCGGCACGAATGTTCTCGCCCAGCAGAACGTGGAAGATCTCATTCCGCTGCCCACCGACTTCACCGGTGAGGGCGAGCTCTTCATGTTGCGTGTGCGCGGCGACTCGATGATCGACGCCGGAATCCTCGACGGAGACTTTGTCGTGGCGCGTCAGCAGAACGTGGCCGACAACGGCGACATTGTCGTCGCGGGCATTCCGGGCGAAGAGGCCACGGTGAAGACCTTCAAGAAGTCGGCCGCCAAGATCACGTTGATTCCCGCCAACTCATCGATGGAGCCGATGGTGTTCGGTGCCGACGATGTCACCGTGTTCGGCAAGGTTGTCACGGTGATGCGGTCGCTCAAGTAGCGACCGGCAGACCCGCGTCTTTCCAGGCCAACATTCCGCCGGTCAGATTCACGGCGTCATATCCGTTGTTCAGCAGCCAGGCGGCGACTTTGCCCGACCTGTTGCCGCTGCGGCAGACGCAGATGATTTCCTTGCTCTTGTCGATTTCGTCGATGCGCGCGGGCAACTCGATCATCGGAATCAGCACCGCTCCGTCGATGTGAGCCTCGTTCCATTCGTCGACCTCGCGACAGTCGAGCAGAACCGCATCTGTGTGCGAGGCCACCTCGGTCACCTCGATGGTCGGCAGGTGCGTCGGGATGTTGCCGGTGGCCCAGGCGTTGTATCCACCGATCAGGTCGGACACGTCGGAAAAGCCGTGCGACTTCAAGAGACTCGACGCGATGGCAGACCGGTATCCGCCGGCACAATTCACCACCACGGGAACATCGGGGTTCAGTTCGGGAATCGTGGTCAACAACGCGGGCAGCGGAATGTTCCGGGCACCGGGAAGCATTCCGAGTGCGGTCTCCCCTGCGTTGCGCACGTCGATCACCACGAGGTCGCGCACCGATGCCATTCGCTCTGCCAGGGCGTCGACCGACAAACGGGACAACTTGTCGACATGCTCGGGATGTCCGAACATCGCCGCGATGGGGTCGCTAAGCGCCCCGAGGACATTGTCGAAACCGATGCGGGCCAGCCGAGTGCGTGACTCGCGTTCCTTTCCGTCGTCGGTCACGAGAACGATTGCGGTGCCCGGCGTCATGACCTCGCCGACATACTCGGCGAAACGACCGCCGAGCCCGACGTTGACCGACCCGCGGATGTGGCCGACGGCGAACGCCTGGTCGTCGCGCGAGTCGATGATCACCGCGCCGTTCTTCTGCAGGGTGAGCACTTCGTCGAGCGACAGCCCGATCACCGGCGCGCCGTCGTCGAGAAGCGAATGAGCCTGTCGGTTGCGGTTGGCGGCAAAGGGGAAATACAGGGGCGCAACGTTCTGACCCTCGGTCACGATTTCGACGAAGTCCTCGACGACCATCGGGGCGAGTGCATAGTTCGTTCGGCGTTGCTCGCCGATGGTCGACACCGTCTCGCTCGACAGTTGTTTGCCGCACGACGACCCCGCACCGTGGGCGGGGTACACGAGAGTCGTGTCGGGAAGCGTCAGCAACTTGGAATGCAACGACTCAAAAAGGCTGTGCGCGAGGTCGTCGGCGGTGACACCCACCGACACCAAGAGATCCGGGCGGCCCACATCTCCGATGAACAACGTGTCGCCGGTGAGAACCGCGTGCGGCGTGTCGTGGGGGCCGTGTTCGCGCACGACGACGCTGATGCTCTCGGGTGTGTGTCCCGGCGTCTCCATGATCTCGAGATCGACACCGCCGAGCGACAGATGTTCGCCGTGCCCCATGTAGTCGGCCTCGAACTCGACGCGACCCCGTGCCGCGTTTCCGTAGATGATGCGCGCACCGGTTGCCTGTGCAAGCTCGAGATGGCCCGACAGAAAGTCGGCGTGAAAGTGGGTTTCGATCACGGCGGTGATCGTCAGACCGTGTGCGCGGGCGTCGTCGAGATACTGGGCAATGTCGCGCTGTGGATCGACCACCACCGCGCGTCCCGATGTCGTGTCCCCCACCATGTAACTCGCATGTGACAGACACTCGAGGTAGTACTGCTGAAAGAACATTGTTGACTCCATCACCGTCACAGGATACCCTAAGGGGTATGTGCAGACAAGTGACATGCAAACAATGCGGACGCCCCTCGTGGGCAGGTTGCGGCGCCCACGTCGAACAAGTACTCGGTCATGTTCCCGTGGCCGAGCGTTGCTCGTGCTCGACCGCAACGACTGGCACCGCAACGAAAAAGCGCCGCGTCTTCGGATTCCGGAAGGGATAGGGCCATGAAAATCGATGATTCGGTGAAGGAAGACCTGCACAGGCGACTGCGACGCATCGAGGGCCAGGTGCGCGGCATCCAGAACATGCTCGAGGAAGAGCGCGAGTGTCGCGACATCGTGACCCAGATCGCCGCGATCACAAAGGCGATGGAGCAGGTGGGATTCCGCATGCTCGCCTCGGGACTCACCCACTGCCTGCAGAATCCCGACGAATCTGCCGCGTCGGGCTATTCGATCGAAGAAGTGGAAAAGATGTTCCTCAAACTGTCGTGATCACGACAGACGAGACGCCACCAGCGCGAGCTTTGCGTCGGGCTGCACCACTGCGACACGCACGAACCCGGCGGCTGCTGTTCCGTAGAACTCCCCGGGGCTCACGAGTGCTCCGCCCTCGCGGGCAAGTCGCTCGGTGAACTCCCACGCGTCGTCAACTGGGATCCACAGGTAGAAGCCACCGTCTGGCAGCGACACGTCGATTCCCGACCATCGCGACAACGTCTTCGCCATCGAGTCGAGACGCGTGCGGTAGCGATCACGTTGCACAGCGACATGGTCGTCGTCGTCGAGTGCGGCGACCGCGGCGGCCTGTGCGGGGCCGGGCACCATGAACCCCGCGTGCTTGCGGACCTCTTTCAGGTACTCGACGATCTCGGCGTCGCCTGCGTAGAAGCCGACGCGCACACCGGCGAGGTTCGACCGCTTCGACAACGAATGAACCGCAACCACGCCCTCGAGTCCGTGCTGCAGGATCGACTGTGCCGACGTCGACCACGTGAACTCGGTGTAGCACTCGTCGCTGAAGATCGGCACGCCGTGCGCGCGGCCCCAGTTGGCTGCGTACTTCAGGTCGTCGAGCCCACCGGTGGGGTTGCTCGGGCTGTTCACCCACACCATCAACGCGCGGTCGATGTCGTCGGGCGACAGCGACGCAAAGTCCATGTGGCCCTCTGCGTTCATCGGAACGGGAAGAGCGCGCAGGCCCGCCAGTGTTGCGCCCATTTCGTAGGTGGGGTACGCGACGGCCGGATAGATCACGGTGTCGCGGTTGGGTCTGCGCAGTTTCATGTACTGCGGTGTCGTCGCCACGAACTCCTTGGTGCCGATGCACGCAGCGATTCGTGAGAGCGGGACATCGATCGCGAAACGGCGACCCATCCACCGTGCGATGGAACGACGCAGTGCCTCGGTGCCGATCGAGGCGGGGTATCCGCGCTCGGAGTCCGATTGGCTGAGCGCCGCGACAACTGCTGCGGGCGGCGGGTCGCACGGAGTCCCGATCGAAAGGTCGACGATGCCCCCGTCGTGGTCGGCGGCAATCTTCTGGTACGCGTCGAGACGGTCGAACGGATACGGAGGCGGAACGAATCCGATCTGGTCGCGGGACGTCTCAGGCATGGTTCGCCAAGTTTCCACCATGTGTCGTGTCGACGACGAACTCACGCAGTCGACCCGCTGACGCCTGCGACAGTCGCGCCCGGATGCGCAGACCGTTGTCGGCCTCCTCGATCGACACGACCTCGCCTTCCCTGTGCACCGAGGCGACCACGTCGCCGCGCTCGAACGGCACGAGCAACTCGGTGACCTGACTGATCGAGCGCATCCTGTCGGCGAGCCGGCGCAGGAACACATCGAGCCCCTGTCGCTCTTTGGCCGACACTGCGACGGCGCCCTGGTGTTCCGTGACGAGCAGGGCGCCGTGATCGTCGACCTTGTCTGCCTTGTTGAACACCAGAAACTCGGGCACCGAGTCGGCACCGATCTCTGCGAGCACTTCTCTCACCGCGGTGATCTGGTGTTCGGGGTGGGTCGCACTTCCGTCGACAACGTGCACCAACATGTCGGCTTCGGATGCGACCTCGAGCGTGCTCTTGAACGACTCGATGAGACCGTGGGGCAACTGTCTGATGAATCCGACGGTGTCGGTGAGCAACACTGGTTCGCCGCCCGGCAACGACAAGCGGCGCGTGGTGGGATCGAGTGTCGCGAACAATCTGTCCTCCGTGAGCACGCCGGCGCTCGTGAGCGCGTTCAGAAGTGTCGACTTGCCGGCGTTGGTGTAGCCGACGATCACCACCGACGCGAGTCCGCTCCGGCTGCGCCCCTTTCGCTGCGTCTGACGCGTTCGCTGCAGGTCCTTCAGGTCGCGTTCGAGTTTCTCGATGCGGCGCATGATGCGACGACGGTCGACCTCGAGCCGCGTTTCGCCGGGGCCCCTCGTGCCGATGCCGCCGCCCTGCTGCGACAGTCCGGCTTTTGCGCCCCGGCGCAACCGCGGGAGCCTGTAGCGCAGCATGGCGAGCTCGACCTGCGCCTTGCCCTCCTGCGTGTGGGCATTCTGGGCGAAGATGTCGAGAATCACCGCGGTGCGGTCGAGAGCGGTTCGACCCAGCGCCTTTTCGAGATTGAACTGTTGCGCCGGCGTGAGTTCGTTGTCGAACACAACGGTGTCAGCGTCGATGGCGAGACACACCTCCCGGAGTTCATCGACCTTTCCCTTGCCGATGTAGAACGCCGGGTCGGGCACGTCGCGTCGTTGGGTGAGTCGGGCGGCTTCGTCTGCCCCCGCCGTGTCGATCAGCAACGAGAGTTCGTCGAGGCCTTCCTCGGTTTCTTCGTCTGTGTGCCCACCTAGCGTGACGCCCACCAGCACGATGCGTTCGCGAAAGGTGCGCTCGATCAGCGTCTGACCGAGGGCCTCCTGATAGGGGTTGGTCACGCGCGCACCGTCATCGTGCCGACATGGGTGGCCGGGCCGATGAGCGTGGCGACATTCCGCTCGTCGATGCTCACCCGTGCGACACCGCCGTCCATGTGCACCACCACTTCCTTCGTCGTCGGCGGCACGACACCCCACTTCAGGGCTGCGTGTGCAGCCGCGCAGGCGCCGGTGCCGCACGCGCGAGTGATGCCCGCGCCGCGTTCGTGCACGCGCATCGTGATCGCATTGGTGCCCGGGCCGGGTTCGATGATCTCGAGGTTCACCTGCGGCACGAGTCCGCCGAGACGCCCGAGATCGATCAGCGACACGTCTTCCACGGCGACCACCGAGTGCGGATTGCCGAGCGACACGTGACTCACGGGGCGCATCGGGTCACACTCGAGAGCGGCCCAGCCGTCCGGCTCGGGAAGGTCGTCGACGACACCCATGTCGACCCGGATGTGCACCGTGTCGTCGTCTTCGCGATCGACCACAACCACCGTCCGCACGCCGGCATCGGTGTGAACCAGGTACTCGGCGCCGGCGGTGCCGCCCACCATGCGGTGCGCCGCGAACACGAGACACCTGATGCCGTTGCCGCTCATCTCGGCGACGCTGCCGTCGGCGTTGAACAGGCGCATCGCGAAAGTGGTGGGGTTCAACACCTCGAGCAACAAGAGTCCGTCTGCACCGATGCCGGTGCTGCGGGCGCACCATCTGCGCGCAAGATCGGGCCACGCGGTGTCGGGTGTTCCCTGTGCGAGGTCGTAGACGAGAAAGTCGTTTTCGAGTCCGTGATATTTCGAGAGCGACACCTGCATCGGTTCAGAGACTATGTCAGCGCCGCAACGACGTGGGGTGTGATTACCGAAACGGGGTCGTTTCGTACCTCGATCCAGGTGATTCTCGGGTCGCGCCTGAACCAGCGCTCCTGGCGCACCGCAAATTGCTGTGTGCGCAATGCGATGGTGTCGGCCATCGTCTGTTCCGACCATCCGAGCTCGAGCCCTTCGATGACCTCTTTGTACCCGAGGGCCTGACGGGCCGTGCGCGACAATCCCTGCTCTCCGGAGGTGAGGCGTCGCACTTCGTCGACCAGACCGGCCGACATCATGCGCCCGACACGCTCGGTGATGCGCGCGCGGAGTGCGTCGCGGTCCCACTTGATGCCGATCTGCACCGTGTCTGTTTTGGGGAACTTTGCGACGCCGTCACCGAACGAACTGAAGGTGGTGCCGCTTCCCCTGCAAACCTCGAGGGCGCGCACGATGCGGCGCTGATTGTTCGGCTCGATGCGCGAGGCCGCGACGGGATCGCGCTCGCTCAACTCTGCATACAGCGCGGAGACGTCGTCGTTCGCCTCGAGTTCGGCGCGTATCTCGGGCCACTGGCCGGGCATGTTCAACCCGTCGACGAGTGAAGTGACATAGAGACCCGTGCCGCCGACGATCAGTTCGGACACGCCGTCACGCACCATGGTCTCGCGCGCAGTTGCAATCTCGTCGACGAATTGGGCGACCGAGAAATCCTCGTGCGGTTCCACCAAGTCGAGACCGTGGTGCACCACGAGTTCACGGTCGCGCGACGTGGGTTTGGCGGTACCGATGTCCATCCCCCTGTACACCTGCATCGAGTCGGCCGCCACGAGATGAACACCGCCCACGATCCGGGCCGCCTCCATCGCCACGTCGCTCTTGCCGCTTGCGGTGGGACCGAGCACTACCACCGACCGGGGTCGGGTCACGCGTTCACCGATGCGACGGGAATGCGGATCTTGTGCGTGGCGTCGTGCAGCACCTCGACGAACCTTCCCTCGAGAAAATGCGGTGCACCGCGGGTGATCTCGACGGTCGCATACGTGCCCGGCCGCAGGGCGCGCGGTGCGTCGAAGTGCACGAGTTTGTTCTGGCGAGTGCGACCCGTGGTGACCGACGGGTCGCGTCGACTCGGCCCCTCGACGATGATCTCTTCCACCCTGCCCTCGCGTGCGCGGTGCTTCAGCAGCGCAGATCGCTCGACCACGGCACGCAGTCGCTCGAAACGATCCGCCACCACTGCGGGGTCGACGAAATGTTCCGTCATCGATGCCGCTTCGGTTCCCTCGCGCGGGGAGAAAATGAACGTGTAGGCGGAGTCGAAGTCGGCCTCTGCCGAAACCTCGAGCGTGCGCACGAAGTCGTCTTCGGTCTCGCCGGGGAATCCGACGATGATGTCGGTGGTGACCGCGAGGTCGGGAATCAATCTGCGTGCCTCGGCGAGCCTCTCGAGATACCGCTCACCCGTGTAGCCGCGGTGCATCAACGACAACACCCGATCCGATCCCGACTGCAACGGGTAGTGCAGGTGCTCGCACACCGCCGCGGTGTCGGCCATCGCCTGCAGCACGTCGCCACGCATGTCTTTCGGGTGAGGGCTCGTGTAGCGCACGCGCCTGATTCCGGGCACCGCACCCACGTCGCGCAACAACCGGGCGAACTGTGGCGACGCCGACACGTCCTCGCCGCCGCGACGCGCGGCCAGCGAGAGATCGCGTCCGTAACTGTTCACGTTCTGGCCGAGAAGGGTGACCTCGGTGACCCCCTGCGAGGCGAGATGCTGCACCTCATTCACGATGTCGGCGAAAGGCCTGCTGATCTCCTTGCCGCGCACCGCCGGAACGATGCAGTACGCACAGGTGTTGTCGCAGCCGATCTGGATCGTGACCCAGGCGTTGTATGTGGTTTCGCGACGTGCAGGGAGAGCGCTCGGGAACAGTGCGTGATCGTCTAGCACGGCCTCCTCGAGGATCTCGGTGATCGGGCCGTTCTCGATGGCATGGGCGAGCAGCTCGGTGGTGCGGTGCACATTGTGCGTTCCCATCACCACGTCGACCCATGGGGCACGGGTCTGCACGATGTCCTTGTCTTTTTGAGACAGGCATCCGCCCACGACGATGCGACGGCCGTCCTTTGCGTCTTTCCATGTCTTGAGGTGGCCGAGAGTGCCGTAGAGCTTGTTGTCGGCGTTCTCGCGGATGCAACACGTGTTCAGCACCACCAGATCGGCGTCGTCGTCGGAATCGGCGCGCGTGAGCCCGTCTGATTCGAGAAGACCTGCGATCCGTTCCGAGTCGTGTTCGTTCATCTGGCACCCGAAAGTGCGCACGACATACGACTCTGGCGCCTTTGCGTTCACGGATGTCAGGCTACCGAGAGATGCGTACCGGTCTCAGAAACACCAAAAGGCCAGCCCCCTGGGAGTGGGACCGGCCTTCGGCGTGATCGGTGAGTCGTGCGGTGGCAGCCGCGCGGACTCAACCGATGTTCAGTCGAGCTCGATTGGCTCTTCGTCTTTCTCGGAGAACTCTGCCTCGCCGTTCAGGCCGGCGGCGGCGCGGATCTTCTGCTCCATGTCGACCATGAGTTCGGGATGCTCGCGGAGGAAGTTCTTCGCGTTCTCGCGCCCCTGGCCGAGTTGCTCGCCTTCGTAGGTGAACCATGCGCCCGACTTCTTTGCGATCGACATCTCGACGGCCAGGTCGAGCAGTGCGCCTTCGCGACTGATGCCTTGTCCGTACATGATGTCGAACTCGGCCTGGCGGAACGGAGGTGCGACCTTGTTCTTGACGACCTTCACGCGGGTGCGCGATCCGGTGACTTCGGCGCCGTCCTTGATCGACTCGATACGACGGATGTCGAGACGCACCGAGGAGTAGAACTTGAGTGCGCGGCCACCCGGGGTGGTTTCGGGCGAGCCGAACATGACACCGATCTTTTCGCGCAACTGGTTGATGAAGATGCAGATGGTGTTCGACTTGTTGAGGTTGGCCGTGAGCTTGCGCAGGGCCTGGCTCATGAGCCGCGCCTGCAGACCGACGTGACTGTCACCCATGTCGCCCTCGATTTCGGCGCGCGGCGTGAGTGCCGCCACCGAGTCAATGACGACGACATCGAGTGCTCCGGAGCGGATCAGCATGTCGGCGATTTCGAGTGCCTGTTCGCCGGTGTCCGGCTGCGAGATGAGCAACTGGTCGATGTCGACGCCGATGGCCTTGGCGTAGACGGGGTCCATTGCGTGCTCGGCGTCGACGTAGGCGCAGATGCCGCCGTTGCGCTGAGCCTCGGCCACGACATGCATGGCGAGTGTGGACTTGCCCGATGACTCGGGTCCGTAGATCTCGACCACGCGGCCGCGGGGCAGACCGCCCACGCCGAGGGCAAGGTCGAGGGGCAGGGCGCCGGTCGGGATGGCCTCGATGGCCATCGAGCCCTTCTCGCCCATCCGCATGATGGAGCCTTTGCCGTACTGCTTGTCGATCTGGGCGAGGGCCGCATCGAGGGCCTTGTCGCGTTCGGGGCTTGGAGTGGTCATGGTCTGTGCCTTTCGGGTTTTTGCCTGATTTCCCGCAGGTGTTCTGTGGGAGAGCGGACTGTACGCAATGGGTGTGTTCGAACAACAACACTGTAACTACGAACAGGTGTTCGGTCAAGCATTGTGCCGCCCCCATGTGGGTCGGCACCCCCGTGGGGCGGAAATCAGCCCTTTTCGGCTGCGAGCCAGGCTTCGGCGGCCTGAATGTCGTCGTCAGACGGAGCCCGGATGAAGAGGTCGACCCCCTGCCACACGGTGTACGTGAGCGGGTACCCCAGAATCGGGACCCCGACGGCAAGCGCACCGGCCACCACGAGAAGCGGCACCAGGGCCACACCCAAGATCACCGAGAGCACCATCCAGAAGATGATCGAACCGAACGTGAGGAACACGCCCATCGTTGCCGCCCCGAGTTCGTATCCCTCGTAGCCGCGTTCCCACGCGATGCCACAGGTCCGGCAACGGTCGGTCTTGCCGAACCACGACGTGAAAAACGAACCCTTTCCGCCGCACCACGCACACCGTCGCACCAATCCGCGAAGGATCATCTTCGCGAGGGCCGGTCGCTTGTGGTCATGCAACGAGTTCGTCAACAAATTCTCCAAACACTGACGCATACCGGAGCGCTTCGTCTTCCGAATGCATCACCGAGATTAGCCACTGCTCGTCGAGGCCCGGCGGAAGCAGGATTCCCCTGTTGACGCCGTGGATCCACTGTGCGAACGCGATGTCGAAATCGGTCGCCTTGTAGTCGCGATAGTTGCGGATCGGCTCACTCGACCACGTGATGCAACCTTTCGCACCGAACTGAACCGTGTGCGCGGGAAGGCCCGCCGACGAGATGATGTCGTTGCAGCGAGCGATGAGTTGTGCGTTGCGCGCGATGGTCGCGTTGGTGACCTCGGGCGTGCACACGTCGGCCAGAACCGCAACTGCCGACGCCATGACCAACGGGTTGCCGTTGTAGGTGCCCATGTGGACCACGCGACCGTTGCTGATCTGTTCCATGCACTCGAATGTTCCGCCGAAGGCGCCGAGCGGAAGTCCCCCGCCGATGCTCTTGGCGAGACACACGAGATCGGGCACGACACCGAGTGCACCGGTGGCACCGCCCCACCCTGCCGTGATGCCCGTCTTCACCTCGTCGAAAATCAACATCGTGCCGTGCTCGCGGGTGATGCGGCGCACGTCCTCGAGGTATCCGTTCTCGGGCATGCAGATGCCGATGTTCTCCATCACCGGTTCCACAATGAACGCCGCCACGTCGTTGTTCCTCAGTGCATCCTCGAGTGCCGCGGCATCGTTGTACGGAATCACGACGGTGTCGGCGATTGCCGACTTCGCGACTCCCGCAGTCGACGGAACGGGAATTGGTCTGTGCGCCGGACCTGCCGCATCGACGGGCGGCTTCATCGACACCATGACGGTGTCGTGATGCCCGTGATAGCCGCCCTCGACCTTCACGATCTTGTCCCGGCCTGTGACTCCGCGAGCGACGCGGATCGCATCCATCGTGGCTTCGGTTCCCGAGTTGGTGAACCTCCACATCGGGAGACCGAAGCGCTGCGCCAGCAGTTCGGCGACGTCGGCGGTGATCTCGGCCGGGGTCACGTACAGCGTTCCGTCGTCGAGTTGACGTTCGATTGCGGCACGTACGACGGGGTTCACATGACCCGCGAACAGCGCGCCAAAACCCATGTTGTAGTCGACGTATTCGTTGCCGTCGACGTCGAGCATGCGCGCGCCCGCGGCGTGGCGAACCACGACCGGATGGGGGTCGTAATACTGAAGACTTGATGGGACTCCGAGAGGCAGCACCTGTTTTGCTCTCGCGGTTGCCGACTGGGAACCTGGGGTTCGCTCGGCATATTTTTGCAGCTCACGCCGCGTGATTTCTTTGGCTCTGTCTGCCAAATTTTGGTGCAACGCATAATTCGTTGCTGACATGGATAACACCCCGCTTAACGGTCTGACCCCATGCTACCCGACGGGACACACGGGTGTCCCGACGACACACGTACCGCAAAGGTGTTGGGAGTGCCCACGGTGCGTGGCAGACTGTTTCTCCGCATGGTGGTCGTAGCTCAGCCCGGTTAGAGCGCCAGGTTGTGGCCCTGGAGGTCGGGGGTTCAAGTCCCCT
>JBBANL010000025.1:0-13165 GCA_040401975.1 Ilumatobacteraceae bacterium
AGCACGCCGCCAGCGTTCGTCCTGAGCCAGGATCAAACTCTCCATCAAGAACTTGTCGCTTGCGCGACGTCGTTCGGGAAAGTCTGTGGGATCCGGGGGGAATAACCCCGAGACCCCAGTTTCTGACTTTGTTTTGTTTTTGTTTGGGACGGATGGGAATCCGTCCCTGAATTGACAGACAACATGAAACGGCAAAGCCGCCATGCTGCCCGCACTGGCGTTCAGTCTTCTCTTCTGTTTTCAAGGAGCCAATAGCTCACCGGCATGTGCACGAGGCAGTGATACCGGCTCCCACAGTCGCGAAACGCTTCTGAGGGGCGAGTTGCAATGCTAACGGCGGCCGAGACCCATTGACAACACGGGTTTCCGAAGATTTTCGGGCCCTTCGCCTGTGGACAACTCAGGGGGTTCCGGCGAGATCGAGCAGGTGGTAACTGGTCTTGCCCTTGCGCACGAGCAGCCACCGACCGTGCAGAAGCCCTTTGCCGGCAAGGGTTTCCCCTTCTTCGAGGGTGGATCCGTTCACCTTGACGCCTTTTTGTTGCACTGCCCTGCGCGCTTCGCTTGTGGATGACACGAGGCCGCACCGCTGCAACACCCCGAACACGTCGTCGAGATCGGTCGTCGATACGCCGGTGCACGGCACCTCGCGCGCGACCGCGAGAAGCGCCTCGACAGAAGCAGACGTGGGGTCGGCACCGAACAAGATGTCGGCTGCAACTTCTGCGTCGCGTGCCGCGCCGTCTCCGTGCACGAGTGACGTCATCTCGGCCGCGAGAGTTCGTTGTGCGATTCGTTTCTCCGGTGAAGCGGTGTGTTGCGCAACAACGTCGTTGATGCCATCGAGAGTGTTCAGCGAAAACTGCGGAAGATACTTCACGACGTCGTCATCTGCCATCTGCATCCAGAACTGACGGAATTGGTACGGAGACGTTCTCGACGCATCGAGCCACACCGCACCATCCGCGGTCTTCCCGAACTTCTGCCCGTCGCTGCGTGTCACCAACGGCCACGTCGCGCCGTACGCAGTGCGCGACAGAGTCTTGCGGATGAGATCGATGCCCGCGGTGATGTTGCCCCACTGATCGGAGCCGCCCATCTGCAGTTCGACGTTGTGCTCTGCGCACAGGTGACGGAAATCGTTTGCCTGGAGAAGCATGTAACTGAACTCGGTGTACGACAGACCGTTCTCCGAGTTCAGTCTGTTCTTCACCGACTCCTTCGCCATCATCTGGTTGACGGTGATGTGTTTGCCGACGTCGCGGAGGAACTCGAGTGCACTGATGCGCGATGTCCAGTCGGCGTTGTTGACGAGGGTCGCAGACGACGCACCGGGACCAAAGTCGAGAAGATTCTGCAACTGAGTCTTGATGCAATCGACGTTGTTCCGCAGAGTGTCCTCGTCGAGAAGATTTCGTTCTTCGCTCTTTCCGGAGGGGTCGCCGACCATCCCTGTTGCACCGCCGGCGAGAGGGAACGGTCGGTGACCGGCCAATTGGAATCGGCGCAGCGTCAACTGACCGAGAAGATGCCCCACGTGCAGGGAGTCGGCCGTCGGATCGAATCCGACGTACACACCGACGGGTGACGAATCGAGACGCGACTCGAGTGCATCGGCTCCGGTGGAGTCGTGGATCAAACCCCGCGCGGTGAGGTCGGCGATCAGGCCATGCGTCGTCACGGAGTCCATGTTTCCACATCATCACCCCGCACCCGCGACCTATTGTTGACACGTGTCGTCGAACAGATTCCTCGGAACCCAGGGCCTGTTCGAGGATGACGACCCGATGCTGAACGCCCTGCTCGCCCAGGCGAATGCGTGTGCATCGATCGGCTCGACGATGTACGAGAGGCTCTTCGTCGACCTGGCAGCCGACTACGCCGACAATGGCCGCACGTATGCACTTCTCGCCGGGCGCAGTGCACGCCCCATCCACGACGCGATTCCGTTGCGACTCGCCGGCGCTCTTCATCGCATCGTTCTGTCGGGGAGGGACCCGAGACTCGCGCGCCACTACCCCAGCGTCGGCGGATCCCCCGGTTCGGACTTCACCGCAGACGTCATCGCGCACATGCGCGACCACTCCGAGGAAATCGACCTCGCCCTGTCGCAGCAGGTGCAGACGAACGAGGTCGGACGCAGCATCGTTCATCTCTGCATCTCGCACTGGCTGACGACGAGATCGATCACCGATTTCGATCTGCTCGAGATCGGTGCGAGCGCAGGACTCAACCTCAACTTCAACCGCTACTACGCATGCTCTCGTCGACTCCGGATGGGCGACGCATCGTCACCGGTGCGCTTCATGGGGGATTCGTTCGATCACACGCCCCCGCTTGCGGGCACCGCCGCACGTCTGCACCGCGCGCGCGGCGTCGATGTCTCGCCACTCGATGTCAGACGCGACGACGACCGGGTCCGGCTTCTGTCGTTTTTCTGGCCCGACCAGAAGAAGCGTCTCGAAAGAACGCGGGCCGCCATCGACATTGCGTTGCGGCACCCGCCTGTCGTCGACGAAGGATCCGCCGACACGTGGCTCGATGCACAGTTGGCGAGACCGTTCGAGCGCGCCGTGGTGGTCTTCCACTCAATCGTGTGGCAGTACCTCGGAACGGAAGTCCAAGCAGGAGTCCGCGCGGCACTCGAGAACGCCGGTCGTCGGGCAACTGCCGACACACCTCTGCTGTGGGTCCGCATGGAACCTGCCGGTGCGGTTGCCGACGTCCGGGTCGACATCTGGACGGGAGATTCGTCGGAACCCGAACAACTCGTGCTCGCCGAGGTCGGCTACCACGGCGCAAATCTGAACTGGTTCGACTAGAACTCGCGCCCGAGGGCACTGCGCACCAGATCGGGAACGGGTACGGGTTTCGGAGCGCCGGGTGTCGTGCTGACGTAGGTGATCGTGCAATCAAACACCGGTTCACCGTGCACCGCCATCGAGACCGCAACGTCGAACGATGTGTTTCCCCAACGGGTCACTGAGCACTGAGCGTCGATGATGTCGCCGTAGGTGGCGCCCCTGTGCCATGTGCCGCTCGCGGTCTTCAGCATGAAGTCGAATCCGACCTCGACCAGATTCACCTCGTTCGCGGGAACCCCGAGTTCGGCGCCGAGCGCATGACGCATGAACTGCGCGACGGCATCGTCTGCGTACATCCAGTAGTTGGCGTTGAACACGACGTTCTGCATGTCGCAGTCGTTGTATCTCACCCTGATGTGTTCGACATATTTCATCTGCCGCGCTCCTTCGCCGCACGAACCGCCTCGGCGAGACGGTGTCTCTGCGCTGCTGCCGCATCGGGACCTGCAGCGCCGGGTGAACGGCGACGGCCCACCGCGACGCCCGGGGCGAACAGTGCGGCGGCTTCGTCCCCGAGTTCGGGGTGCGAACGCACGACATCGACCAAGGGCACCGACCCGGCAACCGCCTCGCGGACGGCGGCCCCCACGACGGCATGCGCCTGTCGGAACGGCATTCCGCGCGACACCAGCCATTCCGCAAGGTCAGTCGCAACGAGAGCCTCGGCGTCGGCCCCGCGGGACATCGCATCGGTGCGGAACGTCGCGGTTGCGACCATTCCCGAGAGCGCCAGCAGCGCACGGCGCACCTGGTCGACCGAGTCGAACAACGGCTCCTTGTCCTCCTGCAAGTCACGGTTGTAGGCGAGCGGAAGCCCCTTCAGCATCGCAAGCACCGATGTCAGATTGCCGATCAGACGACCGGTCTTGCCCCTCGCCAACTCTGCGATGTCTGCGTTCTTTTTCTGGGGAAGCATCGACGACCCCGTTGCGTAAGCGTCGTCGAGCACGGCGAACCCGAACTCGGCGCTGGTCCAAAGGACCCACTCTTCTCCGATGCGGGAGAGATGAACCCCGAGCAGCGCGATGTCGAAGAGAATTTCGGCAACGAAATCACGGTCGGACACCGCATCGAGTGAATTCGCGAACGGTGCGGCGAATCCGAGCGCTGTCGCGGTGAGTTCCGGGTCGATCGGAAGCGACGACCCGGCAAGTGCGCCCGCACCGAGCGGAGAGACGTTCATGCGCTCGAGCGCATCGGCGAGTCGGTCTGCATCACGCAAGAGGGCCCATGCATGTGCACGCAGATGATGTGACAGCAGCACCGGCTGGGCATGTTGCACGTGCGTGTATCCGGGCAGGCTGACCGGGGGCGACTGGCCATCTGATTCGTCGGCACGCGCACCGAGCACATCGACGAATCCGATCACGGCATCGCGCACGCGCGACACCTCGCGACGGCACCACAGACGCAGATCGGTGGCGACCTGGTCGTTGCGACTGCGCGCCGTGTGCATGCGGGCACCCGCATCCCCGGCGATCTGGGTGACACGGCGTTCGATGGCCGTGTGGATGTCCTCGTCGGATTCCTCGAACCGGAATTTGTTCTCGGTGAACTCGATCTCCACCTGGTTCAACGCCACCGCTATGGCGTCACCGTCAGCCCGAGTCAGGATGCCGGTCTCGACCAGCATCGCAATATGTGCCCGCGAACCGGTGATGTCGTCTTTCCACAGTCTCTTGTCGAACGTGAGACTCTCGGTGTAGGCCATCAACTCGTCGGCCGGGCCGGACGCAAAACGCCCGTGCCACAGCGCAGCCCCGTCCGATACATTTTTTTCAGTCATGTGATGACGCCTTCTTCCTCGGAATTCCCCCGGTCGAATCAGAAACCCCGGACAACCGACGGAGCTCCTGCGCCAGACCGCAACCACCGATCTCCTCCGACGCAACACAGAAGATCGTGTCGTCACCGGCAACCGTGCCGAGCAGACCGTCGAGCCCGCTGCGGTCGAGCGCCGATGCAACGACGTGCGCGCAACCGGGTGGCGTGCGGATGACGACGAGATTGCCGCTCGACGTGACCTCGGCGACCCATTCGGCCATCACACGACGCAGCTGGTCGGTCGGGGCCGGCCGCGCCGGCGCGTATTCGGCGATTGCGTAGGCGGTGTCGCCACCCGGGACCCGGATCTTGACGGCACCGAGTTCCTCGAGATCGCGCGACACCGTGGCCTGGGTCGCCTCGATGCCGTGATCCCTCAGGAGTTCCTGGAGTTGCGGCTGACTCGAGATGCTTTGTTGACCGATGAGTCTTGCGATCAACTGTTGACGCTGTTGCTTCGTGCTCATCTCACCCTCCGATCACCCATGCAACTGCTCCGCGTGCCGAGGTGAGGCGATGGTGGCCCTGCTCGATCACGAGACTTTCGGACGACTCGAACACCTCTGCCGACACTTCCTCCCCGCGGTGAGCGGGCATGCAGTGCATGAAGCGGGCACCGCTCTCGGCGTGCGCCATCACATCGCTCGTGACGCAGTAACCGGAGAAGATCTCGCGCCGCACCGCGGACTCGCTCTCCTGCCCCATGGAAATCCACGTGTCGGTGTGCACCACATGGGCACCGACGACGGCCTCGATGGGGTCCGTCGACTGGCGCACCGACCCCCCGAGAGCGCCGAGACGCGCGATTTCCTGCGCCGATGCGTCGTAACCCTCCGGGCAGCCGAGAGAGAACGAACCACCGAGCAGGCACACCGCCTCGGCCAGCGACCGTGCGACGTTGTTGTAATCACCGAGCCACGCGACCGACAACGAATCGATCGGGCCGACGTGTTGCTCCATCGTGAGCACATCGGCAAGCGCCTGCAAGGGGTGCGACATGTCGCTGAGCATGTTGACGACGGGAACAACGTCGCATGCCGCCATGCGCTCGATGACCGAATGCGAAAAGACACGTGCCGCAAGTACAGCGTGATACCCCGCCATGATGAGCGTGATGTCCTCGACGGTTTCGCGGGTGTCGAAGCCGACCTCCTCGCCTCGCGTGTAGACGGGATGCCCTCCGAGCTGCACCACAGCCATCTCCATCGAGTGGCGCGTCCGGTTCGAGGGTTTCTCGAAAATCATTGCCACACCGCGGCCCTGCAGCGGGCGCACCGACGCGACTGCGGGGTCGGTGGACATCGTGAGAATCTCGCGGAAGGAGTCACGGCCGAGCGACACGACGTCGACAATGTGCCGGTTGCGGACCGCACTCACGACAGCACCTTCGCCATGATTCCGAGCGCCTCGTTCAACTCGTCGTACGACGTCGTGATCGGAGGAGCGAGCCGCACCGTCGTTGCATTGACGCCGTTCACGATGAGACCCAGTCCCAGAAGCTCGGGCACAACGTCCTTCGTCTCGACCCCGGCGACCAACTGGGCTCCGAGCAGCAATCCCCTTCCCCGCACATGGTCGACCTTGGCGAACTTGGAGAGACCGGTGGCGAGGTGTTCGCCCTTTTCGCGGGCGAGACGCGGCGCGTCGATCGACTTCATCTCTTCGATGACCGCGAGAACTGCCGATGTCGCAAGTGCCGTGCCGCTGTACGTCGAACCGTGGTCACCCGGCTGCATCACCGAGGCGACATCGCGGCGCGCCCACAATGCGCCGACGGGCATTCCGTTGCCCATTCCCTTGGCGAACGTGACTGCATCGGGCTCGATGCCGGCGTGCTGGAAACCGAACCACTCGCCCGTGCGACAAAAACCCGTCTGCACCTCGTCGATGATGAGGAGAACCCCGCGTTCGCGGCACAGTTTCTGCACGTCGCGCAGATACCCGACGTCTGCGGGGATCACCCCGCCCTCACCCTGGATCGGCTCGAGCATCACCGCACACACCGTCGAGTCGACCAGCTTCTCCAGAGACGACAGGTCGCCGTACTCGCAGTAACGGAAACCCTCGGGCATCGGCTGGAACGCCTCGTGCTTCGCCGGCTGGCCGGTGAGTGCGAGCGCCCCGAGCGTGCGTCCGTGGAAACTGCCGAGAGCCGACACCATCGCATGACGCCCTCGGCCGCCGAACTTGCGCGCAAGTTTGATGGCCGCCTCGTTCGCCTCGGCGCCCGAGTTGCAGAAGAACACCTGTCCATCGCCTGCACCCGCGTCTGACATCAGCCGTGACAAGGTCACAGCGGCACGTGTCGCGGTGGTGTTCGCGAAAAAGTTCGACACGTGCAGAAGTGTGTTGGCCTGGTCGGAGATCGCCCTGGCGACCGCGGGGTTCGCATGCCCGAGAGACACGACGGCGATTCCGCTCAGGAAGTCGAGGTAGCGCTTTCCGTTGACATCCCAGAGTTCCGTGCCCCGCCCTTTCTCGAACATCACCGACGGCGCGCCGAACACCGGAATGAACGGGCAGTGATCGTGACCTTCGTTGACGGAACGCGCCGTGGCAGAAGTGGAAAATGCGTGACTCATGAATGGCCCCCGGTGATCATGGTTCCGACCCCGTGGTCGGTGAACAATTCGAGAAGAAGAACGTGCGCGATGCGACCGTCGAGAATGTGGGCGCTCTTCACGCCGCCCCGAACCGCCTGGATGCAACTCTCGACCTTCGGGATCATTCCGCCCGAGATGGTGCCGTTGTCGATGAGTGCGGACAGTTCGGGCACCGTGATCCGTTTGATCAAGGATGACTCGTCATCGAGATCGGCGCGCAGACCGGCGATGTCGGTGAGATAGATGATCTTCTCGGCCCCCAGAGCCTCGGCGATCGCCCCGGCGGCAGTGTCTGCATTCACGTTGTAGGGCTGACCGTTCGCGTCGACACCCACCGTGGAAAGAACTGGAACGAAACCGTCGGCCAAGAGGCCCTCGATCACCTGCGGGCGCACCTTCTCGATGTCGCCCACGAAACCGAGAGCGGGATCGCGCGGGGTGACCTGCAACGTGCGACCGTCTTCTCCCGACAGGCCGACTGCCACGTTTCCGTGGGTGTTGATGGCGCTCACGATCTGCGGATTCACCTGACCGTTCAACACCATCTGGACGACCTTCATGGTGGCCTCGTCGGTGACGCGCAATCCGTTCGAGAACGACGATTCGATGTCGAGACGCGCCAGCATGTCGTTGATCTGCGGCCCGCCACCGTGCACCACGACGGGACGGATTCCGACTGTGTGCATGAGAACGATGTCCTCGGCAAAGAGTGCGAGCGCGTCGTGGTCCGACGTGCCGGCAAGAGCATTCCCGCCGTACTTCACGACGACGGTGCGACCCGAGAACCGCCGGATGTACGGCAGTGCCTCGACGAGAACCTGTGCGGTCGACGGCGCACTCACGGGTACACGCCCACGGTGTTGAGGCCCATCGTCTCGGGCAGACCCAGAACCACATTCATCGACTGCACTGCCCCGCCCGATGCCCCCTTTGCGATGTTGTCGAGTGCCGCGAGCACCATCACGTACCCGGTGCGTTCGTCGAATCGGGCGGTGACGTGGACACAGTTGGTTCCGAGCGTCGCCTTTGTGGAGGGAACCTGGGGCCTCACCACGATGAACGGTTCGTTCTTGTAGAACGTGGCGAGTGCGGCGAGAAGCGATGCAGTCGTCGGCGCCGCACCGCTCGGCCGCGCGTAGCACGTGGCAAGAATGCCGCGGTTCATCGGGGCGAGATGCGGAGTGAAGAGAACCTGTGCCCCGGTGACCTGTTCGATCTCGGGAGTGTGCCTGTGATCGAGCAGGCCATAGGCGGTGAAATCCTCGTCGACGGTGGAGAACATGCTCGTGTGCTTCAGCGCGCGCCCTGCCCCGCTGACGCCCGACGCGGCGTCGACGATGATTCCGCCCGACTCCACGATTCCGGAACGAACCAACGGCGTGAGCGCAAGAGATGCGGCCGTCACGTAGCAGCCGGGCGTCGCGACGAGTTTTGCACCGGCGAGTTCGTTGCGGTACAGCTCGGGAAGCCCGTAGACCGCTTTCGACAACCACTCGGTCTGGGTGTGTTCGAAGCCGTACCACCTCGGGTACAGGGAAGAATCTTTCAGGCGAAACGCGGCGGAAAGATCGATCACGCAACCGACATGCGGCGCGAGCTGGGGAACAAGGTCGAGCGACACTTCGTGGGGCAGACCGAGAAACACCACATCGAGACCCGCGAACCGCTCGAGGGCATACTCATCGAAGACGAGGTTGGGGTACGCCGCAGCCAACGACGGATAAAGAAGGCTTGCCAACGTGCCCGCCTGGGAGTCGCCGGTGGCGGCGACCACCTCCACCTCTGGATGCTGGGCACAGAGGCGCAGCAGTTCTGCCCCCGTGTACCCCGATGCCCCGATGATTCCGACTCTGACCATAGATGCATTATCATACGGGGCAGTGAATGATAATACAATCATCCAGCCCCAGTCGGGGGCTCTCCTCGTGGCCCACCCCCTGATGGGCGACCCGAACTTTGCCAGGACGGTGGTGCTTCTGATCGCCCACGACGACGAAGACGGCTCGATGGGTGTGGTCATCAACCGTGCTGACCCCGAGCCGATGCACGACAACGACTCACCCGTGCAGCGGTGGATCCACTCGTCGGCTCCACCCTATTCCACGTTCGTCGGCGGCCCGGTGGAACCGTTCGGGTTTCTCTGTTTGCGCAGCGATTCCGACACGTCGAGCGGCGTGCGGTCGCTCGACATCGTGAGTGACACGCCGAGCGGCGACGGCTCGCACCGCGTCTTTCGCGGATATTCGGGATGGGCCCCGGGACAACTGCGTGACGAGATCAACGAAGGTGGTTGGTTCGTTGTCGAATCGTTCACGGGCGATGCATTCGACAACGACCCGTCGACTCTCTGGGAACGCGTGTTGCGCCGACAACGGGGCGACCTCAGACGCGTCGCCGGATTCCCCGACGACCCGACCCTCAACTGAGAATGACGCGCGGTTCGTTGCGGCGTCAGCGACGGACCTGTGCGCCGGCTTTCTCCGCCGCGGCGACACATGCAGCGTGCACATCCGCCAAGACCGTGTCGGTCAGCGTGCCGTCGCTTTCCTGCAGTCGCAGTCTGAACGCAAGGCTGCGTGCCCCATCGGGCACCCCCTTGCCCCGGTAGACGTCGAACAGGTCGATCGACACGAGCCGCTTCCCCGCCGCCTGGCGCAGAGCGCGCTGCACGGTCGACGCGGTCACCGAGTCGGGAACCACGAATGCGAAATCGACGTCACTCGATGGGAAGCGATTGATGTCGCGTGCCTGCACGGGCTTCGGGTCCTCGGCGAGCAGAACGGTCAGATCGACTTCGAGAATGCTTACGCGTCCGTCGATTCCGAGTTCGTCGAGCACCAGCGGGTCGACCTCGCCGACGACTCCGATGACCTTCTTGCCGCGCGCCAGTGTCGCGGAACGTGTCGGGTGCAGACCGTCGGGAACACGTGACTGATCGAGTTGTGCACCCACCGACAGGGCGTCACACAGCACATTCCATTGCGTGAGAGCAGTTTCGGCGTCGCCTCCTGCCACAACAATCGCAAGCTGCTCTGTCTCGTCGGGCAGTTGCTGACCCGACGACGGGTACACATGCCCGATCTCCCACAGACCGATCGACGGCGCACGGTGTGATTGGTTGTAGCGAAGCGACTTCAACAGACCCGGACGGAGCGAGGTGCGCAGGATTGACTCGTCTGCCACGAGCGGATTCGCGAGACGCAGGGCATTCCCTTCGGGGATGCCCACCCGCGGCAGGTCTCCCGATGCAAGGAACGGCGACGGCATCGCTTCGTCGAGCCCCATCCCGACGAGCACCCGTCGCACGAGCCGGCGCCGTTGCTGGATGTGCGAGAGACGTCCGTGAACGGTCGACTTGGGCACCGTCTTGCCGATGTTGTCGTACCCGAAATGACGGGCGACCTCCTCGATGATGTCGACTTCTTCTCCGCAGTCGGGTCGCCACGTGGGCACCAGAACGGCGACCGAGTCGCCCGAGACAGACGGGGAGAATCCGATCGCATCGAGAATCGACACCACCTTGGCCTCGGGCACCGATGCACCGAGAAGTGAGTTCATGCGCGAGATCGACATCGACACAGATGTCGGTTGCGGACACGAAGAAGTGGTCTCGCACGTTGCCCCCGAGTGGAGGGTCGCACCGGGACTCGTTTCCCGCAGAATCGTGACGAAGCGTTCGGCACCGAGCATCCATCCGTGCGGATTGACTCCGCGCTCGAACCTGATCGACGCCTCCGATCTGAGGCCGTGCCGTTGGGCCGAGAAACGAATCGGGTCGGGTGCGAACCACGCACTCTCGAGAGCCAGATTCACCGTCGTGTCGGTGATCTCGGAGTGCAGGTCGCCCATGATGCCGGCGAGACCGACTCCGGCATCGGTGTCACCGTTGCAGATCAACAGATCTTCGGTGGTCATCGTTCGGGTCTGGCCGTCGAGCGTTGTGAGAGCCTCCCCTTCCCGCGCGAAACGGATGATGAACGACGACACGACATCGGCGTCGTATGCGTGGTTCGGTTGGTTCAACTCGAGCATCACGAGGTTCGACGCGTCGACAACATTGTTGATCGAGCGCATGCCGAGGTGTGCCAATCGTGCCGACACCCAACGGGGCGACGGAGCCACGGTCACATTGCTGAGATACGAGAGCGAAAACGATGCACAATTCTCTGCAGCCCGGATCGACACAGGAAGAGACTTCGCGGCGCCGAGTTCACCCGTGGCGATGCGGGGGCCGCGCAACGGCACCCCGAAATGAGCCGAGAGATCCCTCGCAACACCCAGGTGGCCCCAGCAGTCGGCCCGGTTGCGGGTGAGGTCGAGTTCGAACACGACGTCGTGCTCGATGCCGAGCACATCGAACGGACTCACGCCGAGCGGCGAATCGGGCGGAAGGATGAGCAGACCCGACGATTCATCACTGATCCCGAGTTCGACCTCGGAACACAGCATTCCCTCGGAGTCGATTCCCAGAATTCCCCGTCGCGCGATCTGCATTCCGTTCGGCATCGTCGTGCCGAGCGTCGCGAGGGGCACCACGTCGCCCTCTTTCATGTTGGTCGCACCGCACCAGACATGACGCTCGACCCCGTCACCCGCATCGACGAAACACCTCGTGACCTTTGCGGCGTCGGGGTGTTTTTCCGTGCGGTTGATGCGGGCCGTGACGACCCCGTCGACCGGGGCACCCACGACAGTCATCTCCTCGACTGCGAGACCGAGCGAGTTCAGCGCATCGGCAACGATGTCGGGATCTGCCGGGATGTCGGCCATCTCGCGCAATATTGACAGCAGCACCTTCACGAGAACTGCTCCGTGAAACGCACGTCGTCGGAGTACATGTCGCGCAGGTCGTTCACTCCGTGACGTTCCTTTGCCATGCGATCGATGCCGAACCCGAACGCAAATCCGCTCCACTCGGAGGGGTCAAGACCGCCGGCGCGCAGCACGTGGGGATGAACCATTCCGCACCCGCCGAGTTCGATCCACGATCCGTCGGGGCGACGGATGTCGAACTCTGCGCTCGGTTCGGTGAAGGGAAAATACGACGGGCGCAGTCGACTCGTGAACCCTGCGCCGAAGAATGCCTTCGTGAACGCTTCGATGGTTCCGGCCAGATCGGCAAAGGTGATGCCGCGATCGATGACGAGACCCTCGATCTGGTGGAAGACCGGCATGTGTGTGGCGTCGGGTGTCTCCTTGCGGAACACGCGACCGGGCATGATCGCATAGATCGGCGGGGGCCATTCCTGCATCACCCGGATCTGCACGGGCGAGGTGTGCGTGCGCAGAACGACACTCCCCTCGACGTCGCTCTCGACGAAAAGGGTGTCCCACATGCTTCGCGCCGGATGACTGGGCGGCATGTTGAGAGCCTCGAAGTTGTAGAAGTCGGTTTCGACCTCGGGCCCCTCGGCCACCTGGAAACCGAGACCGATGAACACGTCTTCGAGCCTTTCCGTGGCCTGCGTGACGAGGTGCATGCGACCGCGACGCCTTGTCGCCCCGGCCGACATCGCAAGTTCGGTCATGTCGACACGCTCGGCTTCGATTCGCGAGGCGAATTCCGAACGGCGCAACTCCCGCAGTCGCTCGTCGGCGATTGCCGAGAGTTCGGCCAACGCCTCGTTCACGGCGGCACCGAGGGTTCTGCGTTGCTCCGGATCGGACACCTTCCCGAGAGACGACTTCACCCCCGCGATGGCCCCCTTCTTCCCCGTGAGGGTCGCCATCACCGACCGCAGGTCGTCGGTCGATCCGGCGGCGCGCACCTTGTCTGCGCCTTCTGCGAGAGCGGCGCGGAGTCGGCTCAGTTCGGGAGAATCACCGTGTGACATGTCGCTGAAACGCTACTCCGACGCAAGTTCGACCGAAGGG
>JBBANL010000026.1:0-7232 GCA_040401975.1 Ilumatobacteraceae bacterium
CATCGTTCCAATGTTCACGTGAGGCTTCGTGCGCTCAAACTTTGCCTTGCTCATGCTTCTTTCCTGTTTCTTCGGGGATCTAGTGGGTTGTCAATGTTCCGTGTGAGGTGCTTCCGCGGCTACTCGCCGCGAACGCGCTTCACGATTTCCTGCGCGATGACTTCCGGTACCTGCTGGTACGAGTGGAACTGCATCGTGTAGGTGGCACGCCCCTGGGTGCGTGATCGAAGGTCCGTACTGTATCCGAACATTTCGGAAAGCGGAACCTGCGCGCGGACCACCTGGGTGTTTCCGCGTGCTTCCATGCCCTCGATGCGTCCGCGGCGGCTGCTGAGGTCGCCCATCACGTCGCCCATGTACTCGTCGGGGGTCACGACCTCGACGCCCATGATGGGCTCGAGAAGAACCGGGGCGGCCTTGCGGGCGGCCTCGCGGAACGCCATCTGGCCGGCGATCTTGAACGCCATTTCCGACGAGTCGACGTCGTGGTACTGACCGTCGACCAAGGTGACCTTCACGTCGACCGTGGGGTAACCGGCGAGCACACCGTTGTCGAGCGCGCTCTGCAGACCCTGGTTGGTCGGGTTGATGTACTCGCGCGGGATACGACCGCCCGAGATCTTGTCGACGAACTCGTAGCCCTTGCCCGGGTTCGGCTCCATGTTGATCTTCACGACGGCGAACTGACCCGAACCACCCGACTGCTTGATGTGGCGGTACTCGACCGACTCGACGGCCTTCGTGATGGTCTCGCGATATGCCACCTGCGGCTTGCCGACAGTGGCTTCGACGTTGAATTCGCGCTGCATGCGATCGACGAGGATCTCGAGATGGAGCTCGCCCATTCCCGAGATCACCGTCTGGCCGGTCTCTTCGTCGGTGCGCACGCGGAAGGTCGGGTCTTCGTCTGACAACGACTTGAGGGCCTTGCCCAACTTGTCCTGGTCGTCCTTGGTCTTCGGCTCGATGGCAACGTGGATCACCGGCTCGGGGAATTCCATGCGCTCGAGAATCACGAGGTTGTTGCGGTCGCACAGGGTGTCACCCGTGGTGGTCTCCTTGAAACCGAGACCGGCGACGATGTCCCCGGCCATTGCGACGTCGAGGTCCTCGCGCTGGTTTGCGTGCATCAACAGGATTCGCCCGAGGCGCTCCTTGCGCTCCTTGGTGCTGTTGTAGATCTCGTCGCCCTTGTTCACGGTTCCCGAATACACACGGAAGTAGGTGAGCTTGCCGAACGGGTCGGACACGATCTTGAATGCGAGAGCGGCAAACGGGCCGTTCTCGTCGGCGGAACGCTCGACGACCTCGTCGCCCTTGGCGTTGGTTCCCTGTGCAGCAGGGATGTCGAGCGGGCTCGGCAGGAAGTCGACAACGGCGTCGAGCATCGGCTGCACACCCTTGTTCTTGAATGCAGAACCACAGAGAATCGGCACGAAGTCGAATGCAAGCGTCCCCTTTCGGATTGCACGCTTGATGTCTTCCTCGGTGACCTCTTCGCCGCCGAGGTACTTCTCCATGAAAGCGTCGTCGCTGGTTGCGATGGTCTCGAGCAACTGGGTGCGGTAGTCGTTCGCCTCGTCGACCTGGTCGGCCGGGATGTCGACCTCGTCCCACTTGGCACCGAGTTCTTCGTCGCGCCAGATGAGTGCCTTCATCTTCACGATGTCGATGAGACCGGCAAAGGGCTTGTTGCTCTCGGGTCCGCCGGCACCGACAGGAATCTGGATGACTGCCGGCACCGCCTGCAGACGCTCCTTCACCATGTCGACGGTGCGGTAGAAGTTCGCGCCGATGCGGTCCATCTTGTTGATGAAGCACATGCGCGGAACCTTGTACTTGTTGGCCTGGCGCCACACGGTCTCGGTCTGGGGCTCGACACCTGCCACCGAGTCGAACACGGTGACGGCACCGTCGAGGACGCGCAACGAACGCTCGACCTCGATGGTGAAGTCCACGTGGCCGGGGGTGTCGATGATGTTGATGCGGTGGTTGTTCCAGATGCAGGTGGTGGCAGCCGAGGTGATGGTGATGCCGCGCTCCTGCTCCTGGGCCATGTGGTCCATGGTCGCTGCGCCTTCGTGCACTTCACCGATCTTGTAGCTCTTGCCGGTGTAGTAGAGGATGCGCTCGGTCGTCGTGGTCTTGCCGGCGTCGATGTGCGCCATGATTCCGATGTTGCGAGTGCGCTCGAGTGGGTATTCACGCTTGGCCATTGGGGTTCACCTTGTTGTTGCGGTCTGTGGTCTGTTTGTGTGTCTTACATACGGGAGCGCACCTCAGGTTCACTGCGGTGCGCTCTCGAAAGAAATCGGTTGTTCTGCTGTGCCCTACCAGCGGTAGTGCGCGAAGGCCTTGTTGGATTCGGCCATCTTCTGCATGTCGTCGCGCTTCTTCATCGACGCGCCGAGTCCGTTGGCCGCATCCATGAGTTCGTTCGCGAGGCACTCGGCCATCGACTTCTCACGACGGTCGCGTGAATAATCGACGATCCAGCGGATTGCGAGGGTCGACGCACGACGCGGCTTGACCTCGACGGGAACCTGGTACGTGGCACCACCGACGCGACGCGAACGCACCTCGAGGGGCGGCTTCACGTTTTCGATGGCCCGCTTCACGGTGGCGAGGGGCTCGGTGCCGGTCTTCTTCTCGATGATTGCCATCGCGTCGTACACGATCTTCTCGGCGATGCTCTTCTTTCCGTGCAGCATGACCTTGTTGGTGAGCTGCGTGACGAGAAGTGAACGGTAGATCGGGTCGGCGCTGAGTTCGCGGCGTTGTGCTGGGCCCTTGCGTGGCATGAGATGTCCTTCTTACTTCTCGCGCTTTGCGCCGTAACGGCTGCGCGCCTGCTTGCGGTTCTTGACTCCGGCTGCGTCGAGGGCACCACGGATGATCTTGTAACGAACGCCGGGAAGGTCGCGAACACGACCGCCACGCACGAGAACGATGCTGTGCTCCTGCAGGTTGTGTCCCTCGCCGGGAATGTAGGCAGTGACTTCGACGCCGGAGGTGAGACGGACTCGCGCAACCTTGCGAAGTGCCGAGTTCGGCTTCTTCGGTGTGGTGGTGAACACGCGCGTGCACACGCCACGACGCTGCGGCGAACCCTTGAGCGCCGGCGTCTTGGTCTTCGTTGTCTTGGTGCTTCGACCCTGACGGATCAACTGCTGAATTGTGGGCACGCAATTACCTCTTGCTAGAAAATCTGACTGACGGCCCCGGGGCGGGAAACCCGCTCCGGCGATGGGCCTTCAAGACCCTGTAAGGCTAGGGGCGACTCTTCCCCGGTGGCAACCCGCCACCGGTTCAGACTGCCGATGATTCCGGTGGTTCCTCTTCGCTGACGACCTGGTCGGCAGGCACATCGCCCGCCGGCTCCTCGGCCAGTTCGGCCACGGCCTCGGCGGCATCTGCCCCGTCGTCCGTGGGTTCGAACACCTCGACGGCATCAGCAGTCGTGGTCATCGATTCGAGAATGGCATCCTCGCTGGCGAGGTCGTCGAAGATCTCCTCGTCGTTTGCCTTGAAGGTGCCCTGGAGACCCGCAAGGTACGCGGCCGGGTCGGCCTCGTCGCTCGAGAAGTACTCCATCGGCACGTAATCGGGCGCATCGACATCGAAGTAGCGGTACTTCTCCATGCCGGTGCCGGCCGGGATCAGCTTGCCGATGATGATGTTCTCCTTCAGACCGATGAGGCTGTCGGCGCGACCGTCGATTGCCGCCTCGGTGAGGACACGGGTTGTCTCCTGGAACGACGCCGCCGACAACCACGAATCGGTTGCAAGCGATGCCTTGGTGATGCCCATGATCTCGGGGCGACCCTCAGCCGGGCGCTTCCCTTCCTCGACCATCGAACGGTTGGTGTCACGGAAGATCTTCGCGTCCACACGTTCGCCGGGGAGGAATCCGGTGTCACCGGTTTCCTGCACACCGACGCGGCGCGTCATCTGACGAACGATCAACTCGATGTGCTTGTCGTGGATCGACACGCCCTGGTCGCGGTACACCTTCTGCACTTCCTCGATGAGGTACTGCTGGGTCTGGCGGATACCGAGGATCTCCATGATCTCCTTCGGGTCCCACGGACCGGAGGTGACCGGCGCGCCTGCGTCGATGTCCTGACCGTCGACGACCGTCGGACGGCTGCCCGACGGAAGAAGAATCAGGTGCTCTTCGCCCTTGTCGTCGACGACGGTCACGGGGATTCCCTTGCCTTCGTCGTCGCCGATGCGCACCTTGCCGGTTGCCTTTGCGAGACGGGCAGATCCCTTCGGGGTTCGTGCCTCGAAGAGTTCGACGACGCGCGGCAGACCGCCGGCGATGTCCTTGCCCGCGACACCACCGGTGTGGAACGTACGCATGGTGAGCTGCGTTCCCGGTTCACCGATCGACTGTGCCGCGATGACACCGACTGCCTCGCCGAGCTCGATTGCTTTGCCTGTGGCGAGCGAACGTCCGTAGCACATCGCACACACACCGAGGACGGCATCGCACGACACGACCGAACGCACCTGGACGCGCTCGATCTTGGGGTCGTTGCGCAGTGCGACCATCTCGATGTCTCCGACGAGGGTGTTCTTTGCGAGCACCGTGCCGTCCGACAACTCGACGTCGTTCAACAATGCACGACCGAACAACTTTGTCTCGAGGTTCGCACGCACTCCGCCGGTGTCGGCCTTCACGTTCTCGATCCAGAGACCGAGACGGGTGCCGCAGTCTTCCTCGCGCACGATGAGTTCCTGCGCCACGTCGACGAGACGACGGGTGAGGTAACCGGAGTCGGCGGTACGAAGTGCGGTGTCGACGAGTCCCTTACGGGCACCCGGAGTTGCAATGAAGTACTCGAGAGTCTCGAGACCCTCGCGGAAGTTGCTCTTGATCGGACGGGGAATCATGTCACCACGGGGGTTCGACACGAGTCCGCGCATGCCCGCGATCTGGCGCATCTGCGTCATGTTTCCGCGTGCACCCGAGCCGACCATCATGTCGATCGGGTTGAAACGATCGGCCTTGAACTCTTCGACCATCGCCGCCTGGACCTCTGCGGTTGCGTCGGTCCAGATGGTGACTTCCTGCTGACGGCGCTCGCCGTCGGTGATGATTCCGCGGCGGAACTGGGTCTCGACCTTGTCGGCCTGCTTCTCGTAGTTGTCGAGAATCTCACGCTTCTTCTTCGGCGTCTTCACGTCTTCGATCGACACCGTGAGACCCGACTGCGATGCATAGCGGTAGCAGACGGCCTTCAGGCTGTCGAGAGTGCTCGCGATGATGCTCTTGTCGTAGTGATCGGACAGACGCTCGACGATGACACCCATCTCGGACTTCTTCACCGGCTCGGTGATGTGACCGAACCGTTCTGCGTAGTCGGCCGGGAGGGTCTCCTCGAACAGCAGACGACCTGCAGTCGTCTCGAACGCGACACGCTGGCCGCTGGCGTCGCGGTCGAACATGCGGATCATCGTGTGAAGAGTGATCGCACCCTCGTCGAGTGCGCGGAACACTTCCCAGCGCTGGGCGAACGAACGGCCGTGACCGGGTGCACCCTCCACGGATTCGGTCAACCAGAACGCACCGATGATGAGGTCCTGCGACGGGGTCACGATCGGGCGGCCCGATGCCGGCGAGAGAATGTTGTTTGCCGACAGCATCAACACGCGTGCTTCGGCCTGGGCCTCTGTCGACAACGGAAGGTGGATTGCCATCTGGTCACCGTCGAAGTCGGCGTTGAACGCCGTGCAGACGAGCGGGTGAATCTGGAGTGCCTTGCCCTCGACCAACACCGGCTCGAACGCCTGGATTCCCAGACGGTGCAGCGTTGGTGCACGGTTCAGCATCACCGGGTGTTCCTTGATGACGTCCTCGAGAACGTCCCACACCTGCGGGCGACGACGCTCGACCATGCGCTTGGCGCTCTTGATGTTCTGTGCGAGTTCGAGGTCGACGAGACGCTTCATCACGAACGGCTTGAACAGCTCGAGTGCCATCAACTTCGGCAGACCGCACTGGTGCAGACGCAGAGTCGGACCGGCCACGATGACCGAACGACCCGAGTAGTCGACGCGCTTTCCGAGAAGGTTCTGACGGAAGCGACCCTGCTTGCCCTTCAACATGTCGGAGAGCGATTTCAGCGGGCGGTTGCCGGGTCCGGTGACGGGGCGACCGCGACGGCCGTTGTCGAACAACGCGTCGACGGCCTCCTGCAGCATGCGCTTTTCGTTGTTCACGATGATCTCGGGCGCGCCGAGGTCGAGCAAACGACGCAGGCGGTTGTTGCGGTTGATCACGCGGCGGTACAGATCGTTGAGGTCGGACGTGGCGAAACGTCCGCCTTCCAACTGCACCATCGGGCGCAGGTCGGGAGGAATCACCGGCACAGCGTCGAGGATCATCGCCTTCGGGCTGTTCATGCGGCGGCCGGCCTCGTCGCGCTGGTTGAACGACGCAACAATCTTCAGGCGCTTGATGGCCTTCTGCTTGCGCTGCGCCGACAACGGCTTGCCCTTGAGACCGTTCTCGATGGCGTCGCGCAGTTTGATCTCTTCTTCGTCGAAATCGATCGAGTCAATGAGCATCTTGATGGCATCGGCTCCGGTTCCGCCGGTGAAGTAGTCCTGGTAGCGGTCGAAAATCTCGCGCCACAGTGCCTCGTCTTCGATGATCTTGCGGGGGTGAAGGTCACGGAATTCGTCCCATGCACGCTTCACTGCAACGAGTTCTTCGTCGAAACGCTTGCGCGTTGCTTCCTCGTCCTTGTCCATCGCCTTCTGGCGGGCCTTGATCTCTGCATCCTTGGCACCGTCTTTTTCCATCTGCTTGAGCTCGGCCTCTTGCTCCTTGAGCTTGGCCTTCATGGTCTTGTCGCGATCCTTTTCGATCGCCTCACACTCCTCGATGAAGTCTTCCTCGAGTTCGGACATCTTCTCGTGGCGCATGTCCTCGTCGACCGTCGCAACGAGATAGGCAGCGAAGTAGATGACCTTCTCGAGCTGCTTTGCCTTCAGTTCTTCCTTCGGCTCGAGACCGCCGAGCAGGTATGCCAACCACGAGCGCGTTCCGCGCAGATACCAAATGTGCACGACCGGCGCAGCCAGTTCGATGTGGCCCATGCGCTCGCGTCGCACCTTCGAACGCGTGACTTCGACGCCGCATCGCTCACAGATGATTCCCTTGAAACGCACCCGCTTGTACTTGCCGCAGTAGCACTCCCAGTCGCGGGTGGGTCCGAAGA
>JBBANL010000027.1:0-4356 GCA_040401975.1 Ilumatobacteraceae bacterium
CGCACCCGCTTGTACTTGCCGCAGTAGCACTCCCAGTCGCGGGTGGGTCCGAAGATCTTTTCGCAGAAAAGACCGTCCTTCTCCGGGCGCAGGGTGCGGTAGTTGATGGTCTCGGGCTTCTTCACCTCGCCCTTCGACCAGAGGCGAATCTGGTCGGCGGTTGCAAGGCCGATGCGGAGTTGGTCGAACATGTTGACGTCGAGCATGGGAGTGTCTTCCTTGAGAGTCGGGCGGATCAGTAGGCGCGGGCGGGGCGGCGGTCACGGTCGTCGTCATCGGAGCCACGCTCCGGACGACTGATGTCGATGCCGAGTTCCTCGGCCGTGCGGTAGATCTCGTCGTCGAATTCGTGCATCTCGATCTCCTTGCCTGCATCGTCGAGAACCTCGACGTTGAGACAGAGAGACTGCATTTCCTTCATGAGAACCTTGAACGATTCGGGGATGCCCGGTTCGGGGATGTTGTCGCCCTTCACGATGGCTTCGTACACCTTCACGCGTCCGAGCACGTCGTCTGACTTGATGGTGAGCAACTCCTGCAGGCAGTAGGCGGCTCCGTAGGCCTCGAGGGCCCACACTTCCATCTCACCGAAGCGCTGGCCACCGAACTGGGCCTTGCCACCGAGCGGCTGCTGGGTGATCATGCTGTACGGCCCGGTCGAGCGCGCGTGGATCTTGTCGTCGACAAGGTGGTGCAGCTTGAGGATGTACTTGTAGCCGACGGTGATCGGGTTGTCGTACTTCTCGCCGGTGCGTCCGTTGCGCAGCCATGCCTTTCCGGTGTTCATGACGAGGCGCTTGCCGTCGGCACTTTCCGGATTGAGATTCTCGAGGATGGTCTTGATGGTCGGGTGTTCACCGGCCGCTTCCACCTCGTCCCAGTGGGCACCGTCGAAAATCGGCGTTGCAATGAACGTTGCGGGGTCGGTCGCAGCACGGGTCTTCGACTCGGTGCCGCGGCCGGGCTCTGCGCCGACGACCTTGCCCGACTTCGGGTCCTGCCAACCCCAACGGGCTGCGTATCCGAGGTGCGACTCGAGCACCTGGCCGACGTTCATTCGGCTTGGAACTCCGAGCGGGTTCAGGATGATGTCGACGGGTGTTCCGTCTTCCATGTACGGCATGTCCTCGACGGGGAGAATCTTCGAGATGACTCCCTTGTTGCCGTGACGACCCGCGAGCTTGTCGCCCACGGAGATCTTGCGCTTCTGCGCCACGAACACCTTGACCAACTTGTTGACGCCCGGGGGCAGTTCGTCGCCGGCATCGCGAGAGAACACCTTCACGTCGATGACCTTGCCGCCGGCTCCGTGGGGAACCTTCAGCGAGGTGTCGCGCACTTCGCGTGCCTTCTCGCCGAAGATCGCGCGCAACAGGCGCTCTTCCGGTGTGAGCTCGGTTTCGCCCTTCGGTGTTCCCTTCGCAACGAGAACGTCACCGGGGCCGACTTCGGCACCGATGCGGATGATTCCGTCTTCGTCGAGATCACGAATGATGTCTTCCGACAGGTTCGGGATGTCGCGTGAGATTTCTTCCTCGCCCAACTTGGTGTCGCGTGCGTCGACTTCGTAGTTGTGGATGTGGATCGACGTGAGCACGTCGTCTTTCACCACACGCTCGGAGAGGATGATCGCGTCCTCGAAGTTGTAGCCCTCCCACGGCATGAACGCCACGAGCAGGTTCTTTCCGAGAGCCAATTCACCGTCATCGGTCGAGGGGCCGTCGGCGAGAAGGTCGCCCTTCTTGACTTTCTGGCCCTCGCTCACGCGGATGATGTGGTTGATGCAGGTGTCCTGGTTCGAGCGGTGGAACTTCATGAGCTTGTGCTCGGTCTTCTTCGACTTGCCCGCGTACTTCACGAAAATGGAGTCGCCCGTGATCTCGACGATCTCGCCGTCGTCATCGGCGAGAACGACGTCTGCGCCGTCGTGTGCCGCGCGCTTCTCGATGCCGGTGCCGACGTACGGCGCCTCTGCTCGCACCAGGGGAACTGCCTGGCGCTGCATGTTGGCGCCCATCAGCGCACGGTTTGCATCGTCGTGCTCGAGGAACGGAATCAGCGCGGTCGCAACCGACACGATCTGCTTCGGCGACACGTCGATGAAGTCGACCTCTTCCGGGGTCACCGACGCGATGTCGGTGGTCGCACCGAAGAAGCTCTCCGCTTCGAGCATGCGACGCAGGTCGTCGAGGCTCGCAGCCTGCGGCGAACGACGCACGAGAACCCGCGGGCCCTTGAGCGAGCCGTCTTTCTCGACCGGGGTGTTCGCCTGGGCAACGACGTACTTCTCTTCTTCGTCGGCGGCCATGTACACGATTTCCTTCGTGACCTTGCCGTTCTTCACGCGAAGGTACGGAGTCTCGATGAAACCGAACTGGTTCACACGTGCATACGACGAGAGTGCACCGATGAGTCCGATGTTCGGACCTTCCGGGGTCTCGATGGGGCACATGCGGCCGTAGTGCGAGAAGTGAACGTCGCGCACTTCGAATCCGGCGCGCTCGCGGCTGAGACCACCGGGTCCGAGTGCCGACAGACGACGACGGTGCGTGAGACCCGACAACGGGTTGGTCTGGTCCATGAACTGCGACAACTGCGAGGTTCCGAAGAACTCCTTGATGGCAGCGACGACGGGCCGGATGTTGATGAGGGTCTGCGGGGTGATCGCTTCGACGTCCTGGGTGGTCATGCGCTCGCGCACGACGCGCTCCATGCGCGACAGACCGATGCGCACCTGGTTCTGGATCAACTCTCCCACCGAACGCACGCGACGGTTCGCGAAGTGGTCCTGGTCGTCGAGACGGTATCCGGGCTCTTGCTTGACGAGGTGCAACATGTACGAAATCGCAGCGAGCACTTCACACTTCGACAGAACGTCCTGGTCGTCGGTCGGCAGGTCGAGCTGGTCCTTCGACAGCCCGAACAACGATGGGATCTTCGCCAGTTCGTCGCCGAGCTTGCGGTTCAGCTTGTAGCGACCGACGCGGCTGAGGTCGTAACGGCGGTTCTCGAAGAACGCGCCCTCGAAATACACGCGTGCTGCTTCGGCGTTGGCAACTTCACCGGGGCGTGCACGCTTGTAGATCTCCATCAACGCTTCTTCGCGCGACTGGTTCGAGGCGCGTTCCTTCTCCCACTGACCCTCGAGGAAATCGAAATGGTTCACGAATCGGTCGAGGAAACCGGGCGCGCCTGCCTCGTCGTAGCCGAGTGCGCGCAACAGCGTGAAGATGCTCATGCGGCGCTTGCGTGCCACGCGGGTTCCGGCGGTGACGTCCTTGCCCGGCTTGTGCTCGACGTCGAACTCGAGCCACTCACCGCGGTACGGGTGCACGGTTCCCTTCACCAACTGGTGCTTCGCGAGGTTACGCAGGCGGTAACGCTCGCCCGGTTCGAAAATGACGCCGGGGCTGCGCACGAGCTGCGACACGACGACGCGCTCTGTTCCGTTGATGATGAAGGTTCCCTTGTCGGTCATCTTCGGGAAGTCGCCCATGAACACGACCTGTTCCTTGATTTCACCTGTGGTGCGGTTTGAGAACACGGCACGCACGAACACCGGTGTCGCAAAAGTCATTTCCTTCTGGCGGCACTCTTCTTCGGTGAACTTGGGCCCGGGGCACAGGTCTTCGTCGTTCGGATCGAACTCGAGCTCGAGGCGCAGGTTGCCCGAGTAGTCGGTGATCGGAGAGATGTCTTCGAAGGTCTCGCGCAGACCTTCTTTCATGAAGGTCTCGAACGACTCACGCTGCACCGCGATGAGATCCGGCAACTCGAGGTGCTCCGTGAGGTTTGCGAACGAATAGCGTTCATGGGACGACGAACGAGGGGCCACGATTACTCCTGACAGGCGGGACAAGGGAGTGCAATGTCGCGACCACGAGTACTGACGAACTGATTTTGGGCAATGCGAAAGCAGGCGAGGTGAGACACGGCAAACGAGTACGCTATCGCCGTTTTGGCCCTTGAGACAACGGGAAAACAGACCCTCCGCCCCCGGGGGTCTGACCGAACTGCGGGCAAGGTACGCCCGATTCCGCCCCGAGTCAAGCACCCCGCCCCCTCAGCCCCGCCGGGTAGGGCCGATATTCGGGGCCATGACGGCATTCAGCCCCGCCGCCCAAGGGGCAGCGGGGCTGAGAGCGAATCGGACGGGACGGCGTGAGCCGCCCGGGATTACTTGAGTTCGACGGTTGCGCCGGCCTCGACCAGCTTGGCCTTTGCCTTTTCGGCGTCGTCCTTGCTGACCTTCTCGAGGATCGGCTTGGGTGCACCGTCGACGAGGTCCTTGGCTTCCTTCAGACCGAGGCTGGTGAGCTCGCGCACGACCTTGATGACCTGGATCTTCTGTGCTCC
>JBBANL010000028.1:0-4022 GCA_040401975.1 Ilumatobacteraceae bacterium
GCCGGGGTGAGATTCCACTCGTCGAGGTGGTGCGCCATGGCATGCAGTTCGCTCTCGTGATACGCCGACATCTTGAAAACGAGACGCCGCAAGCGCACGTCGTCGGCACGAGGCTCCGCATCAGCGATCATCTGCACACCGATCTCATGGTGCGGAACCATCGAGGCGACGAATCGACGGTCGACGTCGTTCGGCGCATCCCCGCCATGGCCGCCGTGACCGCACGCTCCGAGGGTGATCAGTGCCAGGACTACGAGAAGTTGTCTCGTGCGACTCGTCATCCGCCGACGAAGGCCCCGTAGATCTCGGCAACGGAATCGAACGGAACAACGTCGGCCTCGGTCGGTCGCGGAATCGTCACTTCCTGGTGCGAGATGAAGTCGACGATCGTCGGTGCGTTGCCCGCGACCGAGTTTCCCTCGAAGCGCAGCATCGTGCCGTCGTTGGCGTCGAGCCAGTAGAGATTTCGGTTGCCGTATCGCAGCACCTCGACGGCCGTGCCGCGCAGCTCGTCGGTTCGAATGAAGGCATTGTCCTCGCCTTGCTGAATGAGAACCGCATTGTCCGGCTGCTCCATCGCCAAGCCGAGAATGATCGCAAGCAGCCGATCGAGTTGCCGCTGCGACTTGTCGGGTGTGCGGGCGATCCATGCCGCTGCCGGGCCTCCTCGACTCGCGATGAGCGAATCCATCGCGGGACGTCGCTCGAGCACGATCGTGTCCTGCCAGTACACCTCGGCAACCCCCGCCTCGGCACCTTCGCCGCGCACCACCGCTCGCCCGGCGTGGTTGGCCCAGTCGATCTCGCCCACCAGTGTCAGTGATTCACCGTCGCCCACACCGAGGAACGCCGAGTTCGCTTCGAACCGCGCACCGCGCGCCTGCAGATTCATGTATCCCGCTTGGGCGAGTCGTTCGGATTGCACCCGCGACAGCGGCTGGGGACCCTTCGGTGCGTCATCGTCACCGCATGCGACAAGACCGACCACGGCAATGAAAACCGAGACGAGCGCTCCGAAACGCCTCATTGCGTCGGCACGCCAATCGAGTCGATGTCGACGGTGGGAATCTCGCCGGCGCCGGCTGTTGCGCGCCGGGCGGTCTCGGGCATCGTTGGCTGGTCTGCCGGGGCGGGGATCTTGCGGTAGTCGACCTTCGGCGGCGGCGCGGTTTGGGGTGACCGGGGCATCGTGAAACCCTTTGCCGCCGCGTCGCACGGCATCAGTGTTTCGATGTCGGCAGGCAACGACGTGGCCAGTTGGTTGCCGACGAAGCAATTCTCGCCCGCGTCGGTGAGGTCAGTCGCGGCGAACAAGACGTCTGTCGCGTTGCCGGAAAGAACGTTGCCCTCGAAGCGGTTGCCGCGCGGGATGTAGCCATCCATGGTCAACAATTCGATGCCGGCACGAGAGTGCCCCGTGACGAGATTGCGCAGGATGCGATTCTTCGTGCCGCCGCCGACGGCGATTCCGCTGCCGAAATAGCCCTCGGGAATCGCAGGAGCGGACGGGTCGTCGTTGTCGGCCACGACATTGCCCACGAAAACCGCTTCAGCCTGCGGAGCAAGGCGTTCCATGTCCTGCGAGTTCGGTGCGATGCCGAGTCGATTGCGTCGGAACTCCGATCGCGCGACCACCACGCCACCCGATGCATTCGTGCCGAAATAGCCGATTGCATTCTGCTCGGCGATGGAGTCGATGATGACGACGTTGCACGGTTGGCATTGCCCGACGTACAGACCCGAGTCGGGGTGTCCCGACGCCCAGGAATGTTCGATCAATCCATCGCGTGACGCGAAGGCATAGATGCCGTACAACCCGTTGTTGTAGGTGGTGACGTAGCTGACGCGATAGCCCGTGAGAACCGCATCGCCCGTTCCGTATACGACGGAGTCGCCGCTGCGTCCGTCGTCGGTTGCCGCCGACACACCGTTGAAGACGACGCCGTTCTGCAGGTAGTTCCTGACGGTGAGGTTCTCGACCGCCACATCGTCTGCAGCCACCGACACACCGTTCGAGAGTTTGTGTTCGCCGTCGAGAATCACGGCATTGCGATCCTCGCCCCGGATGGTGATGCGATCGACGGTCACGTCCAGTGCCTCGTTGTAGGTGCCGGCTGCGATCTCGATCGTCGCCCCCGGTTTCGCGCGTTTCAACGCCTCGGCGATGGTCGGCGCATCAGTGGGCACCCGGATCAGCCGTTCGTCGCCACCGGCACCGCCGCACGCGGCAAGTCCGACGACGCCAACGAGGCCCGCCAACACGGTCGTTGTCACACGTCGAAAAGTCGCCCTGCGGTAGTTCACTCGCGACCGAGGTTATGCGCCAGCGGCTCGTCGAGCCGAGAAAAGTTTTCCTCGCTAGACGAGGAAGTTGCAGAACTGCCACGGGTCGCTGTGGTCGAGCTCTGCGCCCTCGTCGCTGACGTGCGGGAACAGCGGCTTGCGGGTCGACAGCGGATCCCAGTCGATGGCGCCGGAGAACATGGTTCCCAGATACGGCGTCGCCATCTTCAGAATGCGGTCGTAGGGCAGGTCGTCGGGAACGCAGAGGCCGCGCTCGGGTTCGTCGAACATCCACTGCACCGCAGCGACCACCGAGCACGCCACCTGCAGCGTCGTCGCACTCTGGTGGGGCAGGATCGCCCGCGCCTCTTCGATCGACAGGCATGACCCGAACCACCACGACTTGTACGGATGGCCCATCAGCAGGACACCGAGTTCGTCCTTGCCGTGGTCGATTTCGTCGTTCAAGATGCGCTGCTTGGGTTGCATCTCCCAATTGCGCCAGCGCAGTTCCTGCACGCTCATGATCGCGGCATCGGTGGGGCAGTAGGCGTAGTGCACCGTGGGTCTGTAGACCGCCTCGCACTTGTCGTCGTACACCGACAGGTGCTCGCACATCGTGTAGGCCTCACCGTGGCGAATCACCATGCCGTGAATCTCCGACGACGGCACACGGCTGCGCACCAGAACCTCCATGCCGGGCTTGGCGATGCAGATTTGGTTGCGGGGGCCGTTCTTCGTGTGTTGGTGTGCGTTGCGCGGCAGCTTCTTTTCGTGCGTGCCCCAACCCAATTCGGCCGGCGCGATTCCTTCTTCGTAGAAACCCTCGACACTCCAGGTGTTCACGAATTCGTTCGGTGCCTTCGGAACGAGGCTGGTCTGCGTGTCGCGTTCGGCGATGTGGATCACCTTCGTACCGGTGAGCATCGCCAGGTGGTTGAACTTCGACTCTGCGAGCGCAAGCTCGAGCTTCGGCTTCACAGCACCGGCACGGCCTTCGCTCAAGAGCTTCGTCGAGATCTCGACCAGCGCCTGCTTCACGAAGTGCGACACCAAGCCGGGGTTCGCGCCGTGTTCGACAACGGCCGTCGGGCCGGAGTTGCCGCCCCAACCTCGCACCATCGCAGCCAGCGATTGGTGGCGAACGTAGAGAGTGCGGTCGAGTGGGGGTGTCGATGCGAGGTCTTCGTAGGGGTCCCACAGTTCAACCGACGTGTTGAGATAGCGAACACCGTTGTCATGGCACCAGCCGATGATCGTCGGTGCGTCGATGTTCCATGCAAGGTCGAGCAACATGTCGCCCGCCGAGACATGCTCGCCCAGAACCTGCGCCAAGTTGTCGGGCGTGATGTGCATCGTCTTGTAGGTCACGCCTGCGGCCAATGAATCGGCGATGCGGTGGCGATTGTCGACGAAGTCGATGACGGTGATCGCCGATGGGGCAACCTTCACGTCACGAATCAACAGCGGAAGCGCCGCCTGGGTGACGGAGCCGCAGCCGAGGAACAGCACCCGCCGGGGGCGGGTCACTTCGTGGCCTCCAGCGCCAGAAGCGCCACGAGCTCGGCGTCGAAGTCGACGTCACTCGGAAGAACGAACTGCTGCCAGTCGTATGCGATGCCTTTCACCGCTGATGCGGTGTAAAGACCGGACAGTGCAAGGTCGACGAAGGTCGATGCCTCTTGGTGGGTGCCGTTATGGACGGACACGGATTACCTCCTTGTTCCCATCACACGCGG
>JBBANL010000029.1:0-3730 GCA_040401975.1 Ilumatobacteraceae bacterium
GACCGAGGCTGGTGAGCTCGCGCACGACCTTGATGACCTGGATCTTCTGTGCTCCGCCGTCGGCGAGGATGACGTCGAACTCATCCTTTTCTTCGGCTGCTGCCGCTCCGGCACCGCCACCGGCAGGTGCGCCAACTGCTGCAACGGCAACCGGTGCTGCCGCGGTGACACCGAACTTCTCTTCGAACGCGTCGAGGAGGTCCTTCAGTTCGATGACTGTCAATGCTGCGATCCCGTCGAGGATCTCTTCCTTTGTAAGAGCCATTGCTCTCTCCTTGTGTGAGATGTTCACTCCACTGTGAAGTGAACGGTTTACGAATGTCTGATGATGGATAAAACGTTGAGGGATGCCTTACGCGGCTTCCTTCTGGTCGATCAGGGCCTTCAAGCCGTACGCCATGTTGCGCGGGAGCGCCTGCAGCAGTCCTGCAGTCTTGACGAGCGGGCTCTGCAAGAGACCTGCAAGTTGCGACAGCATGACCTCGCGTGGCGGGAGATCCGCGAGAACCTCGACTTCTTTTGCGGTGACGAGCTTGCCGGCTACGGCACCACCACGAAGAACGAGAAGCGGATTCGTCTTTGAATACTCCTTCAGCGACTTCGCAACGGCGGCCACGTCGCCATCGACAAACGTGAGGGCGGTGGGACCGGTGAGAAGCGCATCGAGACCTTCGAGACCGGCGTCGCGTGCTGCGAAGCGAGCAAGCGTGTTCTTGTACACGCGGTACTCGGCTCCGTGATCACGCAACGACAGACGAAGGGTTGCGAGGTCCGGCACAGTGAGACCGCGGTACTCGGTGACGAGAACGGCGGACGCTGCATCGAACTTCGAACGAATTTCGGCTACGACGGATTCCTTTTCGGAACGGACAGTTGACATTTCACCTCCTCTGGTTGTCCTGGATGCTTCGCTCGGGGCGCTCGCATGAACACGAACGCCGCACCGAGCGGATCCGAGGATCCAGAGGTGAAGAGTCCGCCTCGTCTGGTGGGATTTCCCATTATCCGGATTGCTCCGGACCAGATGTCTCCGGCGAGGACCGAGAGATTTCAGTTGTGATGGAAAAGCCTAAGGGTGATCGGGTGAAACCCCACCCCGGCACATTCCGGGTTTACGCCTCGACGGGGCGCAAACGGTTGAGGTCAACCTTCACGCCGGGGCCCATCGTGGTGCTGAGACTGATCTTGCGCAGGTACTTGCCCTTTGCGGCTGCCGGCTTGGCGCGCTGCACTTCGTCGAGGACCGCGCGGAAGTTTGCCTCGAGGTCGGCGGCGCTGAACGACGCCTTGCCGATGCGCACGTGCACGTTTCCGTAACGGTCGGTGCGGTACTCGACCTTGCCGCCCTTGAATTCTCCGACCGCACGTCCCACATCGGTGGTGACGGTTCCGGTCTTCGGGTTCGGCATGAGACCACGGGGTCCGAGCACGCGACCCAGACGACCGACCAGCGGCATCATGTCGGGAGTCGCGATCATGAGGTCGAAGTCCATCATGCCCTTCTCGATCTCCGCGGCGAGATCGTCTGCACCGACGAAATCGGCTCCTGCAGCGCGCGCTTCGTTGGCGGCATCTCCCGCAGCGACCACCGCGATGCGGAGGGTCTTGCCTGATCCCGACGGCAGCGCAACGGTGCCGCGGACGTTCTGGTCGGCCTTGCGCGGGTCGACACCGAGACGGATGGCAACGTCGACGGACTCGTCGAACTTCGCGCTCGCGGTCTTCTTCACGAGGTCGATCGCCTCGGTCGGTGTGTACTGGGCATCGCGATCGAACAATGCGACCGCTGCTTTGTATTTCTTTGAAATCGCCATGACGGCTCCCTCTCACTTTCTGTTGTGATGAATCCCGACCCTGGTGAGGTGTTCCGTTGGGTCCGGGTTGTGACTGACCGGGGTCAGACGATCTTCAGCCCCATGCTGCGGGCAGTGCCGCGGATCTGCTGCTTTGCCGCCTCGATGTCGTAGGCGTTGAGGTCGGGCATCTTGATGAGTGCCACTGCCTCGATGTCGGCTTCGGTGACCGTTCCGGCAACCGTCTTGCCGGGTGTCTGCGATGCCTTCTCGAGTCCGGCCTTCTGGCGAAGGAGAACCGGTGCGGGCGGTGTCTTCAGGATGAACGTGAAACTGCGGTCTTCGAAGATGCTGATCTCGACGGGAATGATCGTGCCGGCCTGCGATTCGGTGGCGGCGTTGTACTGCTTCACGAAGTCCATGATCTGCACGCCGTGGGGTCCGAGTGCGGTACCGACCGGCGGTGCAGGCGTGGCCTTTCCGGCCGGAATCTGGATCTTGACGATTGCTGCAAGCTTCTTCTTTGCCATGGTGTTTCTTCCTTCTTAGAGCTTTGCGACCTGGCTGAAGTCCATCTCGACCAGGGTCTCGCGACCGAAGATGTTGACGAGCACTTTCAGCTTCATGTGATCGGTGTTGATTTCGGCGACGGTTCCGTTGAAGTCGGCGAACGGGCCTTCCTTCACGCGCACGCTCTCGCCCTCGGAGTATTCCAACTTCGGTGCGCGGCGCTTCGGTGCATCGGCACCGTCGCCCTTGGCGGTGAGGAACGTGTCGACCTCGCGTCGCGACAGCGGCGTCGGCTTCTGACCCTTGTGGCTCTGGCCCACGAATCCGGTGACGCCGGGGGTGTTGCGGATGCAGAACCAGGTGTCGTCGTCCATCTCGCAACGGACGAGCAGGTATCCGGGGAAGACCTTCTTCTGCACGGTCTGCTTGCGCCCGCCCTTGAACTCGACGACGTCTTCCATGGGAACGATGATCTCGTAGATGCTGTCGCCCATCTCCATGGAGTCGATGCGGTTCTTGAGGTTGATCTCGACCTTCTTTTCGTATCCCGACTGCGTGTGCACCACGTACCACTTGCCGGGCTTGGCCCATGCAGGTGTCTCGGCGGGAACGTCGTCGTCGTCTTCGGAGGCGTCGTCGGTGAGATCGAGCACCACATCGGGCTCGATGGTCTCGACGTCGTCCTGGACAGGTGCGTCAGAAGGGGTGAAAGTGTCGTCGCTCATTGATCAATCCTTGTAGAGCCAACCAGAAAAAAAGCCAAAAACCGCATCGAGGGCACCGACATAGGCCGTGAAAGCCACGACGGTGACCAGAACGATGAGCGAATACCGGCGAACCTCGGGCCACTTCGGCCAGGCAACCTTCTTCATCTCGTCGTTGACTTCCCGCAGGTACTGGGCCGGCCCGATGCGCGGCTCATCATGACCCTTCTGGCGAGGCTGCGGCTGGGTGCGCACGGGATTTCCCTGATCGTTCAGGGCCCCCATGCGCTTCAGCGCGCGCTTCTGCTCGCGGTTCAGATCTTGACTCGACATTTCCTGTGTTCTCTCTTGTGTTCGTTCTCTGCAGGGCAGGAGGGACTCGAACCCCCGACCGTCGGTTTTGGAGACCGATGCTCTACCAACTGAGCTACTGCCCTAAAACCCACCCGGCGGCGCGAGGCCGTCAGGGGTTCCCGACTAGCGGGTCTCCTTGTGAGTGGTGTGACGACGATCGCGCGCGCAGTACTTCTTCATTTCCAGACGCTCGCGGTCGTTGATCTTGGACTTCATGGTGATGTAGTTGCGCTCTTTGCACTCGGTGCATTCGAGCGTGATCTTCACACGCTTGTCACTCTTGGCCATGGTCGGCCCCTTCCCTTACAGACTCTCGTTACTTGATGATCTTGGTGACGCGACCAGCACCAACAGTGCGGCCACCCTCAC
>JBBANL010000030.1:0-1641 GCA_040401975.1 Ilumatobacteraceae bacterium
CGTACAACGTTGGTGAAGAACCCTTGCGTTTGATGTATGTTTTCGCAAAGGACAAGTTCACCGAGATCACCTACTGCTTTCCTGGCGAGCAACAGGCAGGGCCGGCACTGGACGTGCTTTGACGAGCTGAGTTATGATCGTCTGAACAGCAATATCGGTCGCGACCTTTTCGAGTCTCGGAGGAAAAAATGCGTCGAAAAGTTCTCAGCACACTTATCGCGGTTGGCCTAGCAGTAGCTGCTACTGCACATCGTGCCGGAGCATTTCCGCTCGATTCTGCGACTCGTACCTGCCTCAACATGAAGTACGGCGCAAAAGTTGCTCTCGCGATTGGAAAAGCCAAGACGCTGAACGCGACGCAAAAGAAGCAGCTCGCGGTGTGCGTCGCAGCGGCCAAACCGCCGCGCGGCGGCACGAGCGGCGGTGCGTCGGGCTCCTCCACGCTGACGCCGCTGACGTGGGGTCTCATGTGGTCGGTGGGATCTAACCAGAGCGGGCTCGGCAACGTGAGCGACCCAGCGTTGCTGCAGTTGTCCGACGGCAAGGTGCGGCTGTTCTTCAAGAACGGCAACGAGCCGCAAATCCCGCTCAGCGGTTTTGACAACAAGATTCACTCGTACGTTTCCTCCGACAACGGGGCGACGTGGACGCTCGAGAGCGGCATTCGAATCGACGTCGGCTCGCCGGTGACAGTCCGAAATGCTGCGAGCGGCGGATACGAGGCATGGGGATGGAGGCCCGGAAGTGGCGGTGTTGATCGTCTGACTCGCTTCACTTCGGCATCCGGCTCTGACTTCACCGAGGGGCAGGGCTCACTCGTGCCCACGTCGTCGTGCAAGAACGCAGACGGCTCGGCCGCAGGCTTCCTTGGCGACCCGCAAGTAGTCAGCGTCGCGAGTGGTTTTGTCGCATACGCCCACGACCTTGCCTCTGGTAAATCGGCACCGTTCAAGCGGCAGGCATGCAAACTCACTTCTGCTGACGGCGTGAATTGGAGCATTGACGCGAGCGGCACGTTCGCCTTCGACCACGACATCCAGACGAACCCGGAGATGTATCGCAATGCCGCGGGTCAGCTGGAGCTTTGGTTTCCGACCGACAAGGGTTCGGTGAAGACGGTCGAGATTCGAACGTCATCGAACGACGGAGCATCGTGGAGCGCGGCATCGACACTGTCATGGATGCCGAACGATCCCGAACGTCTTGATCTCGCGAACGGCACCTCATTGCTGGCGTTCGGTAACTTCGACCATCGAGTCGGCGGGCTTTTGGCGGTAAGCAAAAAAGTTGCCGGCACGTACTCTGCAAGTCGCGACGAAAAAGTCGACCAGGTCACTTGGACGGTCTCGGGAGCCAAGCAGAGTGACATCAAAGTAAAGAACCTCTGTCGGGGCCGCGACGAAACTGCGAGCGCGACGTTCACTACCAGCGGCTCGAACCTCGTGGTGACGTTCAAAGATTCATCGGTGGGATGCGCGTACTTGTTGGTGGGCTCCTCGCAAGCGATCAGCTGACGACGACCGCCGACAGATCGTCTTCGTGAACTAGCGCACGAACGCTGCACCGGGCGTCGGTAGCCTGAGAGGTCTCGGATGCCCCCGCATCCGACGTACCCAAGGAACCCCACTCGTGAGTCGCATT
>JBBANL010000031.1:0-1422 GCA_040401975.1 Ilumatobacteraceae bacterium
TGTGGGAGCCGAGCCGTCGACGCCTCACTTGGCCGAACGGGGCGATAGCCACGACGTACAGCGCGGACGAGCCCGACCAGTTGCGCGGCCCCCAGCACGATTGCTTCGTCGCGGGGACGATGGTCGTCACATCGGATGGGTCTTCGGTTCCCATCGAGACGCTGAACGTCGGCGACGAAGTAATGACGCGCGATGGGCCGCGCCGAGTTGTGGCCGCGAGGTCGCGCGACGCGGAGGTTGTGACGGTTCGGTTCGAGAACGGCGCGCACCTCACAGGAACCGCTGACCATCCAATTCTCACACAGCACGGGTGGGTCGGCCTTGCGAGTCTGAACGTAGGACATATAGTGTGTCTATGGGCAGACGATGGAGAGTCAACGGGCAAGGGTACTTCTACTGCTACGAGCGCGGAAAGAAGCTCTACCGACACCGCGTGCTCTGGCAGGAACAGCGCGGAAACATTCCGGACGGGTGGCACGTTCACCACATCAACGGGATCAAGGGAGACGACAGGATCGAAAACCTCGCGATTGTCTCCCCTCTCGACCACAGGGCAAAGCATCCCGTCGCCCGGAGTGTTGCCCGCTGCGACAAGTGCGGCGTCGAGTGTGTACGGTCAGTGTTCTCCGGCAGACCCGCTCGATGCACGAAGTGTCAGCAACGTGCGGCCGACGCGAAGCGCTCCGCCATTCCGCGAAAGTGCGTTCACTGCGGCGCTGAGTTCAATAGTCGGCGGGGCAACTACTGCGGTCAGCGCTGCGTCAACCTCGGCGGGCGTTGGCCGCGTCTTCAACCTGACGGTTGAGGGAACGCACGAGTTCTATGCGAACGGTGTGCTGGTTCACAACTGCGCGTGGGTCGATGAGATCTGCGCGTGGAGATACCCGGACGCGTGGGATCAACTGCAACTCGGTCTGCGCCTCGGGGACGATCCGCGCGTGGTCGCGACGACAACCCCTCGGCCCACCGCGCTCGTGCGATCGCTCGTCGCTTCGCCGTCGACGGTGGTGACGCGAGGGAGGACCGCCGACAACGCGCGCAATCTTGCTCCCGGCGTCGTGGAGGCCCTCTCCGCGCGCTACGCGGGTACTCGCCTCGGGCGGCAGGAGCTTGAGGGCGAGATCCTCGATGACACCCCGGGTGCGCTGTGGACGCGCGCGATGATCGACTCTGGACAAGCGCGAAATTCTCCCGAGCTGCGTCGCGTGGTGGTGGCGCTCGACCCGAGCGTGGCTGCGGACGGTGGCGGCGATGAGTGCGGCATCGTGGTGGCTGGCGTGGACTACGAGGGCCGTGCGTGGGTGCTGCGTGACGGCTCGGGCAACCTCTCGCCCGCGGACTGGTCGCGTCGAGCGGTCGCTCTCGCCGAGGAGCACTCGGCGGATTGCATCGTGGCCGAAGCGAATCAGGGCGGTGCGCTCG
>JBBANL010000032.1:0-1249 GCA_040401975.1 Ilumatobacteraceae bacterium
TCGCTCACGAGCAGTGAACGAGGGATCGCGACGTGATGTCGGAGTACAGACGGCGCAACCGAGCCGCGGCGAAACTCCAGGTGTAGCGGCGCCCGCGCTCGGCCGCCGCCGAACTCATCGAACTCGCCAAAGTCGTGTCGTCGAGGATTCCCGCCGTGAGACGGGCGAACGTGTCCGGGTCTCGATCGGCGACGAGGTAGCCGGTGCGACCGTGTTCGACGAGTGAAAGCAGTCCGCCGACTCCGCTCGCAACGACAGGCGTGCCGCACGCCGCAGCCTCGAGGGCCACGAGTCCGAAACTCTCCGAACGGCTCGGCACCCAGACCGCATCGGCAGCTCGGTAGTAACTCGACAGGATGTGGTGCGGCTGCGGTTCGACGAACACGACCTGTTCTTCGAGACCGAGGGATTCGATCATCCGACGAATGCGCACGACCTCGGTGTCTCCATCAGAACCGCTCGCACCGCCGACGATGTAGAGCACAGCGTCGGAACGATGCAGTGCTGCGAGCGCCTGCACCGCGACATCGACTCCCTTGAGCGGTTGAATGCGACCGACGAACAACAGAACCGGTGCATCGACAGACCTACCAGTCGTCATGCCGAGCGCATGACGGGCTCCGGACTTGTCACCGGGGGTGAAGAACGCGTGTTGAACACCGGGTGCCACGATTTCGATCTGCCCCGGCGGATTTCCGTACAGGCGGCGGAACTGTTCTTCTTCTTCGTCACAGCTCACGCAGATTGCATCAGCACACCCGATGATCTGGGCTTCGGCACGTTCACGTCGCTCGGGCTCGGGATCTCCACCCTCAGCCTTGACGCGAGCCAACGTGTGGAAAGTGGTCACGAGCGGAATGTTGCGCTCATGTTTGATGCTGTGCCCGGCGATGCCCGACAACCAGTAGTTCGCATGGACGACGTCGGCGGGCCGGCCCTGTCGCATGTCGTCGAGGACGAAATCGGTGAAATCGGGAACGACGCCCTCGAGGTCCTCTTTGGCCAAGTCGTGACGACCTGCAGGGACATGGACCACACGATGATTCGGTTCGACGAGGATCTCGCGCGGCAGGCCTTGGCGCCAGGCTCGCGTGTACGTCGTCACCTCGACACCGGCATGGGCGAGACCCGTCACGAGTTCGCGCACGTAGACATTCATGCCACCCGAATCACCTGCTCCTGGCTGAGCCAAGGGCGAGGTGTGGAACGAGAGCATTGCCACACGGGTCACGTCGAAAACCTATCGGTG
>JBBANL010000033.1:0-1066 GCA_040401975.1 Ilumatobacteraceae bacterium
GGGCGGGTTCGCGCCACCGCCACCGCCCGCAGGACGCGGCGCCCGCAAGACCGACGCCAAGATCGGCGACATTATCGACACCGAATAACACCACGGGGTTGCCGTGCAAGTAGCACTTGACCTGTCGCAGGCATGGAAGCCGTACGACAAACAAGCCGATTTCATTTTCGGCGATAGTCTGTTCCAGCTGTTTCTGGGCGGTGTCGGTTCGGGCAAAAGTCACGCGTTGACATGTGCGGCTATCGTCCGAGCGTTGCGCAATCCCGGGTCGGTCGGCGCCTTGCTCGGCCGTACCGAGATCGACTTGCGCACCGTGCTCTTGCCAAACCTGTTTGACCGTTTGCAGGAAATGCAGGACCAGTCAAAGGTCAACTGGATCAAAGACTATGACAAGGGCAACGCTTGCCTGCGGTTGTTGAACGACTCGGTGATCTGGTTTCGCCCGTATAACCGTATCTCCAAACTGCGCGGTTTGACGCTTACATGGGCGGCGGCCGACGAGGTGGAGTGGAGCGAAGCAGACCCCGAAGAGATTTGGACGGTGATTACGGGACGTCTGCGCGGGCATGGCCCGTGTCCTGGGTTCCTTGTCGCCACCTCACCCAACGGCATGCGCGGCATAACCCGCAAGTTTGTCGAGGCGCAGCGCAGCTATCTAGAAGCAAAAGGCCGCGGCACGACAACGGCACCGTGGGACGCATACCGCATCACCTCGGCGACCTCGTTTGACAACCCCTACCTGCCGCAACATTTCTTCGACAGTTTGTCGGCAATGTCTCGCCGACGGTACCAACAGGAAGTCGAAGGCAAGGTGCTGCGGCCGCTGCATACGGTGCTTTCGCTCGAGTCGCGGCATCTTGTCGAGTGGAGCTGGCGCGAGCATATGACGCTGCCGCGCGTGTACGGCGTAGACTGGGGCGGCCAAGACCACCACGTTGCGGTCATGGCGCAGGTGCGACCAGACGGTCAATGGGTTGTCGCCGACGAGCTCGTATGCGACGGCATGCCCCGCGGCCATTTCCAAGACCGCCTGCAAAAGTGGATGCTGTCGCACGGCGGTTCGCCG
>JBBANL010000034.1:0-1028 GCA_040401975.1 Ilumatobacteraceae bacterium
CGCGGCCCGGCTCTGCGGGCAAGCCCACGGACACGCGCCGATTCGCGCGACATGCCCAACGCCCGAATCGCGGATGTCCCCACGACCCCGCCGAGCCCTCGCCCGCCAGGGCGCACCAGTCGTAGCCGTGGTGCGCGGCCCGGCTCTGCGGGCAAGCCCACGGACACGCGCCGATTCGCGCGACATGCGCGGCGGCTACCCACCCGACCCGGCACCGCAACGTTCCATGCGGGCAACACTCCACTTGCAACAAACGTGTTCGGGTACCTTCAATCGACCATGAGCAACTCGTGGACGGAAGTCTACTTCCACATCGTCTTCAGCACCAAACATCGTCATGCGACGATCGCTGCCGAATGGGAAGGACGGCTTCATTCATTCATCGCTGGGGTCGCTCGAGATCTCAAGGCGACGCCATTGGAAGTCAACGGGATGTCGGAGCACGTACACCTCCTGTTGAGGTTCCCCGCCGATCTCGCGCTTGTTGATCTGGTGCGTCATGTGAAGTCGCGGAGTTCCAAATGGGTGCATCAGTCGATTCGGGGATGTTCCGAGTTTCACTGGCAGGACGGGTATGGCGGCTTCTCGGTGAGCAAGACGGCCGTCGACAACGTCGCTCGATATGTTCGTGACCAGAAGGTCCATCATGCGACGTTGACCTTCGACGAAGAGTGGCAGAGGTTCCTTCGTCGTGCTGGGCGAGACGAGCATTGATCGCCGTGCATGCCGCACGAATCGGCCCCTGTCCGTGGGCTTGCCCGCAGAGCCGGGCGGCGCACCACGGCTACGACTGGTGCGCCCTGACGGGCGTGGCTGTGCACGGCCGTGCGTCCATGCGTGATTCGTGCGTTGGTCTGTGGCGCGAATCGGCCCCCGGCCGTGGGCTTGCCCGCAAAGCCGGGCGGCGCACCACGGCTACGACTGGTGCGCCCTGCCGGGCGAGGTTGTGCACGGCCGTGCGTCCATGCGTGATTCGTGCGTTGGTCTGTTGCGCGATTCGGCGTTCGTCCGTGGGCTTGCCCGCAGAG